>CAIMEL010000025.1 GCA_903840015.1 uncultured bacterium | reverse complement strand
GTTGGACCAGTAATCAAAACGATACCGTTAGTTACACTTAATGCATCTAAATATATCTTGTATGCATTCCCTCTTAATCCGGTACTTTCAAGAGTAATATCCGTAGTTTCAGATTCTAGCAACCTCATTACCACCTTCTCTCCCTGAATCGTAGGCATAACCGAAACACGGAGATCTATCTTTGTATTTCCTATCTTAATTGGGAATCGACCATCCTGTGGGACTCTTTTTTCATCTATCTTCAAGTTCGAAAGAATTTTGATCCTTGATACTATGGCAGGATTCAAACTCTTAGGAAGAGTGAGTCTCTCTGTCATTACACCATGGATTCTAAATCGAACCCTCACCCTTTTATCCATTGGTTCAATATGGATGTCTGACGCTTTGGAAGTAACAGCATATTGCAACATTGAATTAACTATTCTAGCAACAGGCGCAGATGACAGATCTGTGCTAGAGAATAGGGTGGGATCTTCACTAATATCTGTAACAGGAACATCAACATCTTCCAATGCTTCTGTAACTTCAGAACTCATAACGTCGCCAACTCTTCTGTCAAGAATTGATCGAATGCCTTCCTTTGTTGTGATATGTACCTGAATTCGTGTACCAGGTGGATACTTTCTCTCCAGAGCCTGAGTAGCCTGCACATCAAAAGGATCTTCCATCGCAATCTTTACAAAATCTTGCCCTCTCTCAAAAGGAACAGCTTGATACTTAACAAGATTATCAATGGGAACCTCAGCAACCACACTCTCAACTACACTGATTTTTGTCAGATCGATGAACGGTATTCCAAAAATTTCAGACTTCGCCTTTGCAATTTCAATCTCGGGGACAACACCTAATTCCTTTAGTATAGCTTCCTCACTCTTCGAAGATCGACTTCTCTCAACCAGAACCTTTCTAGAATTCTCATCATCTATCAGTCCTTTGTTCTGAAGATGTTTTAACAAAGATGTACCTACAGGCATGGGCAGTAAATCTATCTTAATACATAATTAATAACAGTTTATTCTAATCACCAACCGTAGTCAACAACATTCCCCACAATATATATGTGATAGAATTTAGAAATGACATACATCTTAGTCGGGAAACAAAATACTTTAATTCAAGAGATTCTTTTCGAAACATTATCCAAACTTTGGGGAAGAGAGATCATCTCTAAGGAGATAACAAGCTCTCCAGATATCCATATCTTAGATATAGAGGGTAAAAACAGCATAGGCATAGAAGAAGTTAAGGAATTTCAAACCCAAATGAGATACAAACCTTTTCAGGAAACAAAGCAGGTGGGCATAATCTTCAACTCAGAGAAACTTACACCACAAGCACAAAACGCCTTACTTAAGACATTGGAAGAGGCATCAAAATATTCTGTCTTCATACTATGCGTAGACAATGAAAGAAATCTCTTAGCAACAGTAAGATCTAGAGGTAAAATAATATACTCCAAATCTACTAGACAGAAAAAAGAGCTCTCGAATGACCAAGATTTTCTAAATTTGGATACCATAGAGCAGTTCGCTGTCATAGAAGAGTACGCTACTGACAAGAACTCTTCTCTTGATTTAATAGCAAATCTTGAAGATCAATTACTGGAGAAGCTTGAATTCGATATTAAAAATGGTAATATTGAGAGCTCGAAAAAGGAGAAGACACGTCTCGAGGTATTGCAACGAAGTAGAGAAAAAATAGTTGCAAATTGTAATAGGAGATTGGTTCTGGAGAGCATGATATTACAGATAAAAGCTTAACATAGAGCATAAAAAAAGGTAGAATATATGATACTTGAGACCGAAATAATTTACACTTCTTGGAATTAATATGGTTAAGAATTCTGATTACAAAGCATCCAATATTCAAGTTCTCAAAGGGCTAGAAGCAGTTAGAAGAAGACCGGCTATGTACATTGGATCAACTGATACGCATGGACTTCACCATATCTTTACAGAGATTTTAGACAACTCAGTAGACGAAGCCATCGCAGGCTTCTGTACTCACATATATGTAACACTCAATGCAGATGGTTCAATTACGATAAGGGATAATGGTAGAGGTATTCCAGTAGAAATACATCCTGAGACAAAAGTCTCAACACTGGAAACTGTAATGACCAATCTTCATGCTGGAGGGAAATT
>CAIMEL010000024.1 GCA_903840015.1 uncultured bacterium | reverse complement strand
TCTGATTCAATTTCAATTGGTAAAGTTTTCTGCTTTCCATTCCAAGCGTCTTTCTTAAAACTTGCTGTTGAGAATGCATCTTCTCCAGATGAATCAATATGTAGTGTGGAGTGTGTTTTTCTTTTACTCAGTGCAACTTCAAATAGATGTACATCAATTATTCCATTCCTTTGTATATTTTCTTGAAGTAATGGAAATATGTTTGGATTAGGTTCGAAAGCGTAGATTGTTGAATTAGGATATTTGTTCTTAAAGTAAAGGATGGATAGACCTATGTGTGAGCCTAAGTCGTAGATAACAGGATTCGAGTTTAACTGGATTTTGTAGATCTCTTTGTTGAAAATCTCATCTTTTAATATATCCAGCTCCTTTTTAGATAGGTAAGCTATACTGTATTTTTGAAGTTTGGTAACTTTAGGAATCATATATTAGTATATACTATCTCGTTATCTTCCGATTTGATTCATCACAAACTGAACCTTGTTAGCCCATGAATCTGCGGAAGGAGGACAGTAGTATCTAGAGATGAGTTTGGGAGTTTTTAAACCTCTAGCATAATAGTTGCTTAGACCTTTGGATACTGTCCATATACCATCTTTCCAGCTTGAGAAGCCTTTTTTACCCCAACCCCATGCATTGTACTGTTTGAAACAGTGTTTACCACCATTTGATTCAATAACGGAGATTGCAGCTACCAATCGGTAGTCGATTTCATAGTAATCAGCTGCTCTGACAAATTCCTCAGCATATTCTGCTAAAGGTGCATTCCTAGAGGAGAGGTATGTTCTGATGGCTCTGACTTTCTTAGGATTTGGAGCATATTTAGGAGCTTCTTTCTTCTCTGCAGAGATCTCTTCCAAGATACGTACAGATGGAAGTTCTAAGCTTGCTTCATTAACATTGTCTGTTTGATTTGCTTGTACTATTTGTACAGGTATTCTCTGGGATATACTGTTGGCAACCATACCGGCAAAGAGAAGCCCTGATATCAAAGCAAAGCTTTTTCTAGTTGTCATTAATAGGTTGTATTTCAAATTACTTTTAATAATATTAAGTAATACAATATATATTATACCATATTTGGCCCATAGTATGCCTAGTGGGATATGAAGATGGTGTTGTGGTAGTATAGATGTATGCTGAATATCAGAGTTTCAGAAAGACAATTCTCAAGGCAAAAGAAAGGGATTCGAATATCTTGGAAGAGACTTTTACTCTTTTCTTTTCTGTTTACAATTATAGCTTTGATGTTCATTGAGAAAGGAAATTTCAGCGCTGCTTTGAAGTATGTACTTTTTACAAAAAAGAATATTGTTGTCTATGATACTTACACTTTCGCTTTTGATGACTCGGTACCTTCCGATATCCGAGATATGGTTGTTGATGGTTTGGGAGAATTAAAGTTAGGAGATGTTAATAGGTTTGAATTTGTTGAGAAGAAATCAGATATCTTACTATCAAAGAACAAAGAAGAGGGAATGATTGAACTCTTTAGTAAGAATTTCATTCCAGTAGCACATCTGTACTCTTTGGAGGGTGATGTGTCTAAAGATTCTCTTAAAAAGTTCAATCTTTTTATGCTAGATTCAAAGTATGAGAAATATTTGGAGGGTCAGTATTCTGTTAATATTGAGATTTTAGAATCTAAGGAGCAGTTGGTAGAAAAACTTGCTGAGAGTGACAAGAATATAGCGTTGGTGGAATTTGATGATCTGGATGTTGATATGAAGATTTTAGATGTTGATTCAAGAAATTTCTTAGATGATGAAAATGGAAGTATTCCTATTTCTTTTTTTGCTAAGCTGAAGAATTCAGAAGATCTATTCATAGTAGATGTTGTTAAGAAGAATGTTGGTTCTACAGATTCAAAATTTAATAGAGAGAAATTAGTTAAGGTAAACATGAGTGGTGTTGTTGCAATCTCTCGTGGATTAGCATTGAAAATGGATTCTCTAAAAAGTACTACATATCCTGCTGATGAGATAGGGGAGTTTTTAGCTAATGCTGATTTGACTCATGTTTCTAACGAGGTTTCTTTTGTACCAGGGTGTAAGGTGTATTCAGGTATGCGATTTTGTTCTAGACCGGAATATATTGATGTGTTGAAGAAGAGTGGTGTTGATATTGTTGAACTGACTGGAAATCATAATAATGATTTTGGTAGTAAATATAGCAAAGAGAGTATTAAGATCTATACTGATTTAGGTATGCGCTATTTTGGTGGTGGTCTAAACGATGTAGATGCTTCTAAAATCCTTTATGAAGAGGTTAAAGGTACGAAGATAGCATTCATGGGGTATAACTATTACGATACTATGCTAAAGACTTTGGCCTTGGCAGGAGATGAAAGATCTGGGGCAAATTCTTTTTCTGAAGAAAAAATGCAGAGTGATATTGAAACAGCGAGAAAGAATGCAGATATTGTGATAGTGGATTTCCAATTTCAGGAGTGTTACAGTTATCCATCTTCTGATGTTATCTTTCCAATATGTTACAAACCATTGAGCTCTCCTGATCAGAAGGGTGTTTTCAAGAAAGCTATCGATATGGGTGCAGATATTGTTGTTGGGACTCAGGCTCATCAACCACAGACATTCGAATTATACAAGGATGGAGTTATTTTCTATGGATTGGGGAATCTTTTCTTTGATCAGAATATATGGATAGGGACGAGGCAAGGGTTGGTACTATCTCATTATTTCTATGAGGGTAAGCATATTCAAACACAAGTTGTACCAATATATATGGAAAAGGATCTGAAGGTTAGGTTAGCAACTGAATCTCAGGGTGATTTGCTAATGAAACTATTACGGAATGCTAGGTAGGGAAATTCCTTAGGATGGAGAGGACATTAATCACTTCTCTGTATTGTGCCTCTTTCATATATACCTTGTCTCTGTGTCCTGTTGGATTGCTATGAAGGTTTCTTCTCTTGTAACCTCTGGAAGCTACTTCATTGAAACTGTTCCTCTTTTTCGCTCTTGTTGCTATTAATATTTGGTACTGGGGATATCTGTTGTTGAGAATCTCCATGTTGAGTTCGAAGATGTCTCGTAAATATTGTCGAGTATCGAAGTCTTCGCCTTCTAAAAGGATACCCTTTATTAAATCTCTCCTCGGAGGAAGTATTATTGTTGTTTTGTCTGTCTTAAACATTTTAGAAGAGTATTTCCCAGGATTGGTTGTTACATCAATTCTCCTTTTTGCTGACCCAAGGAAGAAATCAACACCTTGCATATCTTCTTGTGCAGTGGATATGGATATTTCGGCCTGGAGATTCTCTCTACAAGCCGTAAAGAAGAGAGCTTCACTCAATGGACCAATCATTTTTCTTGCTAACGTAGAGGGCTCTGCTTGTTCAAGTATTGCTATGTTTGTTAACATGCTTGCACGATATTCATCATACATTGGAGTTTGTGGGAGAGTGGAAAGTCTATATCCAATTATTCCCAAAGATGTAGAAACAAGAGGGTGCATCTCCCTTTGTTCGATCTCTGTTGTATATGTTTCTGTTTCAAGCATGTTGCATTATACAAAAAGGGGCTCAAATAATGAACCCCTTTAGTAATATTACAGGTCATTCACTTATTTTATCTCTATCTCTCTTGGCTTGACCTCATCAGCCTTTGGAAGTTTTACCTCTAGAACTCCATCCTTAAATTCTGCTTCTACAGAGTCGGGATTTATTTTGGTTGGGAGATTAAATGATTGCTCAAATGAGCTCTCCATACTTCTGAAGTAGTATTTCTTCTCTTTATCTTTTTCTTCCTCTTTCTTTGTCTGCCCTGATATCGTTATATTGTCCTCGTTAATAGTTATTTTAATATCTTCTTTTTTAACTCCTGGTAGAGCCATCTTCACAAAGATATTCTCCTTCTCTTCCCAGATGTCTGCAGCTATTGATGAGAGAGTAGGTTGAGTTACAAATGTATCATCCCAGATTGTTGGGGTGAAGAAATCATCAAATACAGATCTAAAAGGAGAATAGATTGAAGGATATGACCTTCTGTTTTCATCTCTTTTAATTATTTTCATATGTGTAAAAATAATAATTTAGATAGTTAGCAAATGATAACACTGAGTGCTAGGGCTGTCAATATTGTATAGTTATTTCTATTGGGGTATTCTTACGAAGATGCCTTTACTATCTGAAATTCTTAAATCATCACCATATATCTGATTACTTTTATCTCTTAAAGTGTATTTGAAAAGACTCTGTTTCTCTTGCCATTGTGCAATCTGATTAATATATGTATATGTTGTATTTTGGAGAATACTTTTTGTACTGTTAGAAGCAGATTTTAACAACGAAACAGGTACCAAATTCCATCCTTTTAATGTTTTCATATCTAAGGTTGTTTCAGACTTAAAACCTTGAATTGGAATGACTACATCCTCTTTTGCTATAACGAGGTATGTTTCCCCTGGATCTAAGTTAAAGTCCTCACCTTTTATTTCTCCTTTCTCTACTTTGAGAATCTTTCCCCATACATCATTTCTTAGAAGGCCAACGGCAATTATTCTGTTGTTTGTGTGCTGAATTAAACCTTTTGCTGTATCTATGGGAGATTCTTCTTTGTTAAGAATGGTTAATGCTTCAAGGAAATTTATACCTTTGGTAAACTTGATCTCTGATTCTGTTGCTTTACAACTACTTTCAGGAATATCTTTTAGAATTTCTCCTTTACACTCATATGGCCAGATGAAAGAAAGACCATCTTTGGTCTGACAACAGCTTTTGACTGTTTTGATAACTTTCATATCCGGTGTACAGGTGTATCCATTGCTAGCGTTCTTGGTTGTTTCTCCAGGCTTAATATTGTATTTCCAAATACATATACAGCCATCAGGGTCTGTACAATATCTATCAACTTCTGGAGATATCTTTTTGCCCCCCATAGTTCCTGTTACAGGGAGCCATTTCTTGACACCATCTCCTCCAGGGGGAATGGGTTCGGTTGGATTTGTAGGATCAGTCGGATTTGTTGGATTCGTAGGAGTTCCTTGTGCAGTACAGCTGTTGTATGCAGTGTTGGTATATGCAGAGGAATAGCTACAGCTAGCTCCACCTGAAGCTGAGAAAGGAAATGTAAGAGTTGAATTTGTATACCAATTGTATATAGTTCCTATCTGAGTAATATATTCTAAACCTTTCTCCAAGCCTTGTGGGGTTTGACAATCTCCTTGCCAGAATCGTGCACCCCATTGACTTAATTCATTATATCCAGCACTTTTGTTACAAGCTGATATGTAAGAGCTACCTCCTCCTGCAGCTTGCACTGAAAGGAAACGCTCTATCTGTGCTGTAAAATCTCTCTTTGGGAAAGTACTCGCGTGGATACCGAAGTCCTCTACATTTGGAGAATATGCATAGTTACTTCCTCCTGATTCATTAGACCATATTGCAAATACAAAGCCAGGTTTGACTCCTGCAGCCATAGCTTTGCAGTACACATCCTCATAGCATTCATTTCCATATCCTCCTTTTGGACAGGATCCAACCCATCTCCCAATTATATCTACCACTTTTGCTTTAGATGGAGCTAAAGGAAAATTGCTAACATTAATTCCCATTTTACAATTTGCTCCAGATTCAGCGTAGGCAGGCTTGGCTATTAAATTGTTCAATTTTACCTGTAGGTCATTTTTAGAAGTATAGTTTGCATATTCTGTTGAAGTATATGCTTCATTTTTATTATCAAAAGCCCAAGTCCCATGATATTGGGTATCGAGCATAATTTTTTCATTGTTGGAATTTGTAAGAAGCACAAAGGATTGCTCAGTACCATTCCCAGTTTCAATATTAGGGAGTGCTATCTCATTTGCAATATTTTTTGTAGTAAAGAGAAAACCTTCTTCCCAAGTATTATTTTGCGATTCTATTTTAAATTGATACTCCGATCCGGGTTCAAGATTGTCTAAGGTAAGAACATAGAGTTTTTTGTCAGAAAGATTATCTCTATATATCTTAATATCATCAGCATTTCTGAACAAACCGGTATCTGATGTCTTTTTGTAGTAGAGGCGATATATATTTGGATCCACAGTTTTGGTATATATCTGAGCTGAGGTACTTGAGATATTTGCCACTATGGTTTCAGATGGTTTCTCTTTTAAGATTGTAACAATTTTGAAGTTCTGAAAGAAAATGGTGATTAGAATAGGGAGAATGATTAATGCTGCAAGTATATATGGGAGCAACTTTTTTAATGGGATACTTTTTTCCATTGATTTTATGATATCAGATATATCTTCTGTTTTGTACCAGTTCTATCTATTTTGTTAATTCTTCACACTCATATTCATTTATTCTTTTTCCGGATTCAATCTTTTGATCTGTAATCTTACATTTGTATCCACAATCGTAATCCCAATCTTCGTATGCAGAATCCAAATCTTTCCTTTTCTGCTCTACCCACTCTCTGCAGGAGTCAATATCTTTAAAATCTTTTGAATCTAACACAGTTGTTTCTGTATATATAGAGGCTCTCCAAGGGTACTTCTCTTCATGTCTCTTCTGGATACTCATACCCCACTTAATTAGAAGAAAAACTAGTATTATTCCAATAACTCCACCGAGGAATTTGAGAAGATTTTCTTTCATACATTACAGTATATCGCTAGTTGAGAGTGATTACTATATATAATTGATAATGAATTTTCGGATGTGTTAAAATATGATATGAAAACATTAGTAGTATATGATTCTGCATATGGTAATACAGCTAAGATAGCAGAAGCTATTGCAGAAGGTTTGGGAACAAAGGCATTGCATATATCAAAATTCAAGAAAGAATATTTGAAGAGTATGAAGCTTCTTGTGGTAGGAAGCCCAATTCAGGGGTGGCGTCCTTTAGAGGGTATGAATCAATGGTTAGATGCATTTAGTGGAAGTCAATTGAAAAATATTAAAGTGACCTCTTTTGATACTAGAATGAAGGTTTTTTTCCATGGAGATGCTGCTTTGAAGATTCTTGGAAGGTTGGTAGACAAAGGGGGGAGTAAACTTGTAGATCCAAAAGTTTTCTTTGTAAAAGGCAAAGAGGGTCCTTTGTTTGATGGAGAAATGGAGAGGGCCATTGAATGGGGTAAAGAGTTGGGAAAAAAACTTTAGTATGAGGACTGTATTAATATTCTTAATTTCATATGTCTTGCTGCTTTTTAACAGAACGATTGTTTTCGCTGAAGGGTTTATTCCTAATATATTTCAATCAATTATACTTCCAGAGTTACGTGGTGAGTATACACCCTATACAATTCTCATAAAAAAGGTTTTAACAATCGGAGGGATGATTTTCGTAGCTCTACTTCTGATTGCCTTTGTTCTCTTCCTTGTAAAAATATTCTCCAAAGGGAAGAAGCCTAAGAGTTAGATTTTGATGGTTGATCTGTTGTTAAATCAGAGAAATCTCTAAGCTCTTCCCACTGTTCTCTCATTTCTTCGATATTCTCTCCATCAACAAACTTGGAATACTGAGAGTGTGCATTGTTAATTCTTCTGTAATATTTAATGGGACACCAGTATCTTTCAGTTCTCCCTCCAATCTCTGCACTGTATCGTATGAGATTGTTTACATAACTACAGTAAATACAATTAATCTTTTCAAAAATATTTAGCATAGAGAGTAATTTTCTGTCATATATGAAATACTCTCTGAAATCTACCAAAGGGATTCCATACAATCTAAAACAGATTTGATGGTAGAGCTCAATGGCACTGTGCCAGATTAAAGAAGGAATGATCATTCCGTATATAAAGGGGGTACTAATTAGATACCTCCAGTTAATTGGAATTCTGATCTTTTTCCCTTTGTGTACCCATATAGGGAGATTAAATTTAGGAACTTTTATCTTCCTGATTAATTTGTTTTCTTGGAGCAAATGATTAATCTGTTCATCAAAGGCTTTCTTTGCCTCTGCTTGTAATTCGACTAATTTGGGCATAACTTTGTAGTTCTTGGCTACTTCTTCTCTGATTTTGTTCAATCTGGTTAGTAAATCGTTCTTCATAGTATGACTGGATTAGATTATCGTGATTAGTATACCACAACTCTTTTACCTATTATGTTCCTTTAATCTCAAATACGTAATACTCGAAATCTCAGAAATGATCTCCTTCAGGGTATTAATATCCTGTCCTTCCGTCATTACACAGAGAAGATATGGTGATTTTGGATTGTATATGATGCCACAATCATGTAGTTGTTGAACAGTTGTACCATCTACGATCTTTTCTCTCTCGCCAAATTTGTTTGCTATCTCAACTGATGATGGAATTCCAGCTGCAAGTCCTTCGTCGTAATGTGTACTGCTTAACAATTGCAATGCTTTTTCGGAGAGCTCATTGTTTAGGTAGGAAGCGTTATACAAAATCCTAAAAAATGTAGAATACTCTCTTGGTGTCATGATATCTTTGACATCACCTAGAACATATGGATTTGGTAATCCTAATTCTAGATATATATCTTCAAGTTCATAATATTGAGCTTCTTCTTCAAGGTAGGGTATGACAGAGTTGTCAGAGTACTTTATTAGCTGATTGATTAATTCATCAAGGGTGTACTCTTTATCTTCTGCTAGCCTGTTGGCAGGAGGAATATCCTGAACTAGTCCATGATATCCTTCATCTTTGTAAACAGCTTTTTTTGCTAGGTGTCCAGGATGTAGCTCCTCCAATTTGTAATTTACAATCATTATGGGAACTTTGAAAAGGCTAGCGGGTGCATATTCATAGTTCTCATTGATTCCAAACCAAGCACCACTATTTAAGTATTTAAAATATATTGAGATTCTGGCTCTTGTTTTTTCCTTATCCGCATAGCCTTGAAGTTCTCCTTGTAGTGTATCCAATGTTGTCAAAGGAAGGGCCTTATTTTGTCCTGAAGTTAGTATTGGGTTTATATATTTGTAAGGAGATTCTTCGTTGGTTTGGCTTGGTGCAAATAGTATATATCTGGAGACAAGAATACCTAGTATGAAACCAATTACAAGACAGAGAAGTAGTAGTGAAGATTTTGGTTTTGTATTTTTTATCTCTTTCATTCTATCTTAATACTAAAAAGAGAAGCCTTTTCTAAATCTAACGGCCCATCAGAAATCTGTAGTTCTCCATCAGTGAGTCCTCCAATAGCTACTGGTTGCTTGGTGATATCTTCTAAAATACCAATTGTTGAGACATAGATTCTTGTGTTCTCTCTGTGTTGGCCTTGTATTTCTTGTCTTAGACCATTTCGAACTTGTAGATATTCAAAACACCAATGTTTTTCAGGTTTAATACCTGTTGTTTGTGGAAGAGTTCTTCTAAAAACCAAAACAGAATTGGGATCACTTTGTTCTCCCCTTGTATGTTTTACACTCTCTGTGACAAGTGTTTCATAATTGGGTACTTGCTTTAGTTCTGTGAGGAATTCTTCATCGTAAAGATATGGTACTTCATATGGGGGTGCATTGGTGAGTGTAAGAAGATGTCGTTGAATATCTTTTAACTCTGAATTTCCGAATTCACTTTGTCCTATTAATGCGCCACCTGGTATTTCCATATTGTTATCTTACCTTAATATATGTTTTATTTAAAGCAGGTTTTTTGTGGTATTATCAAACATGGAAAAACTTAAAGAATTTTTTAAGGAGAATTGGATTTTACTATTCTCTTTCATATATATCATATCTCCGATTGATTTGATTCCAGGGGATTTGGCCTCTGGTATCGGTTTGATTGATGATATGGCTGTGTTACTTTCTACAAGTATATTTCTCTTTGTGAAGTTTTTACTTCGAAAGAAAGAAGAAGTTCCAAAGAAGTAATAATTTAAGGTATTATTTTGAAGAAGTACAGCAGGAATATTGTTAATGGAATTATTGCAAATATTGCTACTGTTTTAAGAAATAGTTTTACTGCTTCTTCTTTTTTACCATCAAGGTATAGTCTAAGAGGCTGGAAGCAGAACAGGTATCCCATTACCGCTGCTGAGAGTGTGAAGAGAGAGAGGACGAGTACAGGGGTTACAAGAGATAGCGGATATTCATTTGTTTCTAAGTCTGAAATTGAATTTATTGCCAACACTATTGTTAAGATGTATATGATTGCTGCCAAAGCATTGTAGAAGGGATTTTTACTCATAGTTGAATTGTAACTCTGATTAAGATTAGAGTCAATTGTTTCTGTATTTTGTTAAACGAAAGATTCCCTTTTCTGGTTTGTATACTTGATCTGGGAATTTTTCTAATAACTTCCAAACGCATCCATTAATTGTTTTGGGATGCAGAGTAGAGTCAGATTGTTGTATTTGAGATAGTAACTCAGACCAACGTAAACCATTGGGATTTTTCTCAAGTAATGTAAATATTTCTTTGTATATTTTGCCTGTGATAGTTTGCATGTGTTTAGTGGGGGGATGTAGAAACTCCGCGACCAGGACTCGAACCTGGAACCGAACGGTTAACAGCCGTTTGCTCTACCATTGAGCTATCGCGGAATAACAGACCTATTATATATTCCTTGATTTAATTCTGCAACCTAAAATCATATGGTATATTAATATATATAAATTGAGTATATTCCACTATGTTAGAGAAAGATATTAGGATATCGTTCGTTGGTATGGATCCTACAGAACCTCTTAAGAAGTATGTAGTTGAGAAGCTATCTAAGAAGGAATCTTTGTTGAATCAAGCTACCTCTATAGAAGTTTTCTTCAAACAGAGTAGATTCACAAAAGGAGTTGATTATGATTTTAGAGTAGATATTAATGTTAAATTACCAGAGACTTTGATTAGGGTTGAGGAGACAGGTTCTGATATGTATGTAAATATCGATACTGCAGTAGAGGTCTTAGGTCGTAGGTTGAGTAGGTATAGTGATATGAAGGAAGTTTGGATTGGAGAGAAGCCGTGGAAGGTTTTAGAAGCGGAATCCGAATTAGAAGCATTTGTAGAAGAGGACGAGGTAGATGATTATGTTGATTACACTCCTAAGATAGGGAAGAGAAAGATAGTGGAAGATATGTCTCCTTTGGAAGAGGGTGAAGCTATCGAGAGAATGGAAATGGCTGGATATGATCAATATCTCTTTAGAAGTAAGAAGAGTGGTAAGATTTCTATGCTTTACAGGAGGAAAAATGGTGGTTATGGATTAGTGGAACCTAAAGAGGGTATATAGAATGAAAAAGGAGGTCTAAGACCTCCTTTTTTTTAACATCCTAATTCAGCTAATTAGTCTTTCTTTGTAAGACTCTCAAGTAAGTTACTAATTATGTTTGAGGTTGTTGTTAAGAATCCATACTTAGGCTTTGCTGTAGAGTTATCTTGTATCTTGTACTCAGCTTTCTTCTCAGTTAACCATGATGTTTTCTTAGTTTGAACCTGCTGTTGTATATATATTTCTTCAGTCTTTTCTTTGTTTGCTTCAAAATCTAATTTCTCTCCTTCATCCAAAGCTTCTGTTTCATCTGGGAAAATTACATCACTATATTGATTGAAGAAATCTTTAACATCCTCATCTGTATACTCCAATGTAGGAGTTAAGATCTTAGTATAGAGTAGATCTAATTCAATCTGATCTCTAAGTTCTCCCATTGTAATGTTATTTGCAACTAATGCAGATTGAAGCATCTCTTCCCCACCAATACTTACTCTAATTTCTTCGATTTTCTTATCTATCTCATCTTTATTTACAGATACCTTTGCTTTTCTAGCTTCCATCATCAATATCTGATCCTCTATCAACTCCTGTGCAACAGCTCCACCGTATGCAGCCTCTAATCTGTCATGCCATTTTGCCTTTGAGATTCTTGATCCATTTACTACTGCTACACTGTAGTCATTGTTTAGGTATTGAACAGTGAGATCTACAACCGCAAATGCTCCAACTATTATTACAATCATCCCTATTATTTTTAGAATAGGTTTGTAGTTGAATGTTTTAAATTTAGAAAAATCTGGTTTCTTTATTACAAACTTGACCTTTGTCTTAGTAGGGGCTTTTTTCTCTACTTTCTGGGGTGCAGGTTTCTTTTTTGTAGAACTTTTTTTAGCTACTGCCATTTATATATGGTATTAAATTATTAAGAGTAGTTTAGCAAAATATGAAGGAAGAATAAAGTGGGTTACTTTAGATGAAGGTAGAAAGATTTGTTACCATCATCATGAATGAGTAGAGCGTATTTGGCTGGATACTTGCTTCCATTAACTCCGTTAGGAATGATTGTTCCGTAATATACAGTACCTTTAGCAATGGCCTTTACAGGGGCTCCCTCTCCCATAAGATATGCAGTTGGGCCGTACTGTGATATTAATCGATCAGCATCGGTACAGATGCCTTTAGGAACAGTATATGTCTTACTCCAATCCTGATTCCCTTGTGATGTACTACGCATATCCCAAGCTCGATGATATGTGTAATACCTCTGTGTTAAAATAGCGTCTTGTAGAGGGGATATATATACTTTTGATTTTATCATTTGGTATTCAATTCCACCACTTAAATAGTTGCTTGGATTCTGTCGCACATCATATCTGTTTCGTATATCAAAGTGTAAATGTGAGCCATATGAACAACCAGTATGTCCTTGAAAACCTATGTACTGTCCAGCGCTTACCTTTGTACCATTCTTTAACATACCTTGTGCATACAGTTTGACGACTATGTCAGATATTTTGTCGTCAAGGGCACCCATAGATCTGTTGATTGCCGAAAGCTGAGCTCTGTAGTCTGCTTCTCTTCTTTTTGATTGGGCTAAAAGGCTATCTTGCTCTGCTTTTTGACTATTAAGTTTCGTCCTTTCTCCTGCTAATTCAACTTTGTTCTCTTCCATAGAGTTCCTTTTTAATTGTAGATCAGACTTTTCTTTGGCGAGTATGACCTCCTCATCTTTTAGTTGACTCATTGTACTTGCAAACGATTCAATAGCCTCTCTATCCTGAGTTCTGGTTACTGCTAGGTATTTGGTTTTTCTTAAAACAGTTGAAAGATTCGTTACATCCATAAAAACTTCGAATGGTCCGACGAAAGAGTATTTGTAAGATTCTGAGACTCTCTTACTTACAGTTTTCTCTAAAACATCTGCCTCTTGTCGAAGAAGGGATATATTATCTTCTTTTTCTAAAATACTCTTCTCTAAAAGTTTAATCTCTACATCATGTGCTGCGATATCTACTTCAAGCGACTTAATCACTTTCTCAGTATCTGCTATCTGTTTTTGCATGTATGAAATTTTTTCACTTAGAGATAACTGTTGATACTCTTCTTCTTTAAGTTCATTACGTATGTTCTTACTTTCCTTTTGAAGTTTTGCTAATTCGTTATACAGATAGTCTACACATGCTTGTGAATTAGGATCCATAGTAGAGGGGCATTCGGTGGCTGCATACGCAATGTTATTTCTATGTATATATCCAAACGCAATTACAGTTGCAAAGAGAACGAATATGATTGTCAAGACTATCTTTATTCTTTTCATTCTAAATACCTTTTTACTGCACTTAAACTACTAACCATACCAAGAACACCTCCTATTAACATATGTATCAGGAGGTAGATTAGTAAGAATGCAATATTTATTGGTCTTAGGAAATCTAAATTAAAATCAGCAAGTACTTGGTTAAACCAGTATGCAAAATCAGTATTTTGAGTGTAATACAATACAGAGTACCAAGGAATTATGAGTATTAAAGAGGCCAAAAGTCCTCCAGCAATTCCGTAGAAACATCCTTCAAGGATGAAGGGTAGTTTTATGAATTTGTCAGAACTACCAACCAAATGCATAATTTGAATCTCTTCTTTGTGAGAATTGATATTGAAACCAATAGTAATTCTGATTAAAGAGAAAGTTATTAAAAGTAACCCAGAGATGAGTAGGGCTGAACCGATTCCTATGATTCTTGAAAGAGTTTTCAAATTCTCTACAACATCTTTAAAATACATAACCTCATCTATATATGCATTTGTTGTTTTCTCCTGATTGATATTCTCTATAACAGAAAGGAGGGAATCTACATCCTTTGCTCTTATCTCTAAGCTTGGTGGTAGGGAATCTGCTGTAACAGTTGAGAGTAGATCTGGATTATCTGCGAAATCCTCTTGATATATTAAGAGGGCATCTTCTTTAGATATATATTTTATATTCTCAATTAATTCGGGATTGAAAATCTTGTCTCTGAAACTTAATATATCTGCCTCTGGTGCATCTTTCTTGAAGAATATAATTACCTGTGCCTTCATTTCATAGTAACTCACAGCTTTCTGCCCCATTATTGCCAAACTTATGAAGAATGATGATATTGCTATGACTATGGTTGATACAAAAACTGTTGAGATGGATAGCCATCTATTTCTTTGTATATTCTTTTTAGCTGTATCAAATATTTTTTCTGTAGTGGCCATAATAGTTATTTAGATTTAGTTAAATAATCTTTTACAAATGCTTCTAAGATTTCTTGTTCCTTTTTCGTTATCTTCAAATTCTTAAGATCGCTTTCTGTTAGATTAAAGATCAGTTCAAGAGTATTTATCTTTGCATCTACAAACTTCTTCAATATACTTGGTTCGAGATCTTTAATCCTTTCATCTATCTCTAGTTCCTTCTTACTCTCTTTTACATCCTCTGTATCTTTCTTCTCCTCTTTCTTTGGTTTGATATGTGTTGGAGCTTTTGGTTTTTTAATAGTGTCATAATCTCCCTTGTTGTCAGATATGACCTTACCTTTTTCCATTCGTATGACTCGTGTTTTCATTTCATTCACTATATCTTTGTCATGACTAATTACCATAACTGTGGTACCTGCCTTGTTAATATTTCTTAATATTGTAAGAACATCAAAAGCATTATCAGGATCAAGATTTCCAGTAGGTTCGTCTGCTACTAATAGCTCTGGATTATTTGCTAACGCTCTAGCAATTGCTCCTCTTTGCTGTTCCCCTCCAGATAGCTGATGGGGGAAAAGGAATCTTCTATCTTGAAGTTTGACTAGCTCTAGTAGGTACTCTGTTGTTTCTTTGATTTCCTTTGTTTCTTTACCAAGTATCTCTAATGCAAAGGCGATATTCTCTTGTAGATTTTTTGATTGAAGCAATTTCATATCCTGAAAAACGATTCCGAGTTTTTGACGATATTGTGGTAGTAATTGTCTAGGAATTTTGGGAACATTTATTTCATCAAAGAATATGTCTCCTGATGTGGGTAACTCTTCTCTTATGAGTAATCTCATTAAGGTTGTTTTACCAGCCCCTGATGGACCAACTAAGAAGGAGAATTCACCCTTATCTATATTGAAATATACATCTTCTAAAGCAGTAATGTCTTGGTCGTATTTTTTTGTAACTTTATCAAAAAGTAACATGGCAGTTTTAGAAATATTAGGTACTTGTATATATTACTTCATTCTAATCTCTGCTTCAACTAGCTCTTCTATGTTACCATCCAGTATGTGCTCAGGATTGTTTGATTCTATATTTGTACGGAGATCTTTGACAAGCTTGTATGGATGTAATATGTAATTCCTGATTTGATTTCCCCAACCTGCGACCTTGTACTCCCCCTTAATATCTTCAATATTTTGTAACTGTTTCTCCTCTTTGATTCTCCATAGTTTTGCTTTCAATATTTTCATTGCATTTTCTCTGTTCTGGGCCTGACTTCTTTGATCTGATGACTGCACTGATATTCCTGTAGGAATGTGTGTGATTTGTACGGCAGATGATGTTTTGTTTACATTTTGTCCTCCTGGTCCACTTGCTTTAACTGCTTTAAAAAGTATATCTTTGGGAGGTATTTCTAATTCGTTATCCGAATCCTCAATGTATGGGAGAATTTCTACACCTGCGAATGTAGTTTGCCTTAGACCTTGGGAATTGAATGGTGAAATTCTTACTAATCTATGTGCACCGTGCTCTTTCTTCAGCATACCGAAAGACATAGGTTCATCAACGTATATTGTGACTGTGGAAATGCCTGCCTCATTTCCCTTGATTATCTCTTGCACTGTATATTTCCAATTCTGTTTGTCAAAATACATAGTATACATACGGTAGAGCATTTCTACCCAGTCATTTGATTCGGTTCCTCCCTGTCCGGAGTGTATTGAAAGAATTGCTTTGTTAGAATCATATTTCCCAGAGAGAAATTTTCTCAAAGAGAATCTATCTAGCTGTTCTCGGAGAGATTGGAATTCTGTTATGAGGGAATTCTGATCGGTTTCTTTTTCAATTGAATTGAAAAGCTCAAGCAAAGAATCTATATCTTTTACCAGGTTCTCTGCTGTCAGGATTTCATCTCTAAGCAATGATATTCGGTTCATCACCTGTTGTGCTTTGTTTCTGTTGTTCCAAAAAGTATCTTGTATACTTTCGTTCTCTAGAAGGATTAATTCCGATTTCTTGTTTCCTAAATCAAGGCTTTTTACTGTCTCTTGAATATCATTTTGAAGATCGAGGACATCTTTTTTGCGTAAATCATTCATACAGTATATTATAGTTAAGGTAATTGATAATAGCTAGTAAAAGATGTTTAGACTTTTTAAAAAAGACGACAATATTGACAGAGAGAGTGGATTTCAGAACGTATTAGATGTTCGTAAATTTGTCACTTTGATAGTCTTAGATGGGTTCGGTGTATATCCAGATACTGAAGGTAATGCTATCTTGGCAGCAAAGACTCCATTTCTTGATACTGCTTGGACATATGGGCGTTCTACATTGTTACATGCAGCTGGGACTCATGTTGGATTGCCAAATGAGGAATCAGGTAACTCTGAGGTAGGACATCTTAATTTAGGAGCAGGTCAGGTTGTGTATCAAACACTGCCAAGGATAAATGATGCTATTAGTGGTGATGAATTGGGGTCCAATCCTGTAATAAAGGAGATGTTCTCTCTCATTCGAAAGAGGGGTACAAGATTGCATTTGACTGGCGTCTTAAGTCCTGCTGGTGTTCATGGTCATATTAAGCACCTTTTTTCCATATTGGACTTGTGTAAGGCAAACGGTATAGATCCATATATACATATTATGTTAGATGGTAGAGATACAACTCCAAAGGAGGGATATCTGTATGTGAATAAGTTGAAAGCTAAGCTAGCAGAATTGGGTATCGGTAAGATAGCTTCAATGATGGGTAGATTTTATGGAATGGATCGTGATAGCAGGTGGGAGAGGACTAAGCTAGCATATGATGCAATGTTGGGTTTCTCTGATGAAACTTTTATTGATCCTGTAGAGGTTCTTCAAAGAGCATATGCCAATGGAGAAGATGATCAGTATTTTAAACCTAGGGTTGCTCTCTCTGGGCAAGGTGTTCCAATAGGTCCTGTGAAGGATGGTGACGCTGTACTTTTTTGGAATTTTAGAGAAGACCGTTCAAGGCAATTGACTAAGGCGTTTGTTCTAAAGGATTTTCCACATTTCATCCGAAGGAATTTCCCAAAGGATTTGTACTTTGCAACAATGACTGGTTATGAGGAAGGCCTTACTGCTAATGTCTTGTTCCCTCCTTTGCCAGTTAAAAAATCTCTTGCAGAGCATCTCTCTGAAACTGGTAAACGACAGATACATATCTCTGAGACAGAGAAATATATGCATGTTACATACTTCTTTAATGGTGGTATTGAGCTTGCACATCCAGGAGAGGTTTTTTTCAATATACCTTCTCCAAGGGTTGCTGATTATGCTCAAGTGCCTGCTATGAGTGCGGAGATAATTACATCTGAAACTGTTGCAAGGATTAAAAAGATGCAAGAAAATCCATACCACTTTCTTCTTCTAAATTTTGCAAACCCTGATATGTTGGGTCATACTGGAGATTTCAAGGCAACTGTTAGGGCAAACGAGATTGTTGATGCCTGTACTGCGGAGATAGCAAAGGAAACATTGGCAGCTGGTGGAGCGGTGGTCATTACTGCAGACCATGGAAATTGTGAGACTATGATTAACAGAACAACAAAAGAGGTTGATATCGCTCACACGAATAATCCAGTGCCGTTAACAATATTGACTAATATAAATGAGATAGGGACAAAAGCAGGAGTTCCATTACATAGAGTGGGTACAGGTCCAAAAGCTAGGGCTACAGGTTTGCTTGCTGATGTTGCGCCAACAGTAATCGGTTTGTTAGGAGAGGATATCCCTGCAAATATGACAGGTGTTGATCTACGACCTTTGTTATAGTGAGATTAGCAAAAGAAATACGCCAAGTATAATTCTGTAAATACCAAATGCTGTTAACCAGTTACTCTTTTTGAATTTCTTAAGTAAATGAAGTGCTAAGTATCCAACGCAGAACGGAACTAAAAGTATTATTAATCCAGTGAATATATTTTGTGTTGTAAATTCAATAGCTTGGCCATCTTTAAAAAAGAGTTTAAGTGTTTCCCAAACAAATCCTCCAAGTAGAATAGGGATTCCAAGAATCAGTGAATATTCCAAAGCAATATATTTGTTTAATCCTGTGAGTATTCCTGTAAGTGTTGTTATTCCTGATCTTGAAACTCCGGGGATTAGAGCAAATGTTTGACTTACTCCCATTAATAGTGATTGTTTCCAAGTAACCTCTTCGATCTCTGTTTCCTTCTTCGATTTCCTTTCAATAATTATCATAGCGATTCCTACTACTATGAGCGATATTGCTGTAATGGGAATAGCTCTTAATTTCTCAGAAATGAAATCTTCAAATAGTGCTCCAATCAGTGCAGCTGGGATACTAGATATTATTATCTTAATTAGAAAAGTAATTCTTTCTTTCTTAAGAATTTCTTTAAAGATCTTCTCTCTAAAAAAAAGTAATATTGCTAAAGTTGTTCCTACATGGAAAAAGGTAAGGATTAACGATGATGAGGAGATATTTAGTATCTCTGAAAAGATTAGAATGTGGCCACTACTAGAGATTGGGAGTAGTTCTGTAACTCCTTGTACAATTCCTATTATTAATAGCTTTAAAGATTCCATATAATTTGTTATCCTAAAATATTATATATCTAGCTATAAAACAAGGTGTATCTTAAAAAAGTATTACCAACACTACTATTTCTGTTCTTGATGATTTTAGTATCAAATCCTTCGAATATTTTTGCAGCAGAACCAACTTTCTCCTTCTATCCAAAAGGAGGACAGGTCATAAATCAGAGTCAGGGTTTCATTGTGGATGTATTAATAGATACTGCAGGCCAGGAGATTACCTCTGCGAAATTTGTCATACTTTTTGACCCAAAGGTATTGCAACTTACTAAGGCAGAAAGAAATAATACTTTGTTCACACAATGGCCAAATGATGAATCTACTTTAGATAATGAGAATGGTGTGATTATGCTTTCAGGTTTTACACAATCTGGAAGCGGTACTCTGTACAAAACAGGAGTGAAACCCGATATTTTAGCTAGGCTTACATTTAAAGTCTTAAAGGAGGGTAGCACAGTATTTGATTGGGAGTATGGTGGAGATAATGGAGTCTTTGATACATTGATGATGAAGGATGGTAGTCCTCCTACGAATATATTAAAAACTAAACCACAGGCAGTAACTTTCGTTATAGGGAAGAATATTTTAGATCCAAGCAATATAGATACTGCAATACCAATAGATAGATATATAGTATTTACTGGACTTGTTCTTGTCCTTTTCGGTGTCTTTATGGTTTTCACTAGACCTGGTATTTTCAGAAAAAAGAATGGAACTGTAATAGTATATGATGGTGAAAAGTAAGAACAGATACAGAGTAGCATTGGTCACAGAATCTCTTTGGAGTATGGCGGGGGCAAATAGAGTTCTTGATTCTTTCGCTAAGATTTTCCCAGATGCTGATATATTCGCTTTGTTTGGAGAGAAGAAGTCTCTATCCGATAACCTGAATTCACATAGGATATTTTTTTCTCGTTTAAATGGTATCCCTTTCATCAAAAAAGTATACAGATATACTTTTAACCTGTGGCCTTTCTTTGTTGAGAAATTTGATTTTCCCCAGTATGACTTAGTAATATCTTCTAGCTCCTCTGTTACTCATGGGATAATTTCTCCGCTTAACTGTTTGCATGTTGCATATATTCATTCCCCAATGAGATATGCTTGGGATTTAAGATCGAGATATTCGAGAGTTGTTGGCTTTTCTAGACTGAAACAAGCATTTGTTGATTTCTGTTTAGTTGGTATGCGAGTCTGGGATGTTGTAGCATCTTCGCGACCAGATCATATTATTGCGAATTCAAATATTTCAAAGGAAAGAATTGAGAAATACTGGGATAGGAAAGTTGATGCAGTAATACATCCTCCTGTAGAGAAATACAAAGGAAAAATATATCTGAAGAGAAATGACTATTATATCTCTGGTGCTCCTTTTGAACCTAACAAAGAAGGAGAGTTTCTTCTGTCTTGTGCTGCAGAATTGGGATGTAAACTGAAAGTTTTGGGGAATGGATCTCTGCGTAAAAGATTGGAGAAAAAATATTCTCGTTTTAAGAACATCGAATTTTTGGGTTGGATTACTGATGAAGAGAAATGGAAAATTATGGCAAAAGCAAAAGGGTATATTGTTCCCGGAATTGAGGAGTATGGTATCTTTCCTTGTGAAGCTATATCTGCGGGAACACCAGTTATTGCTTTTCGTGGTGGTGGAAGTTTAGAAATAGTGAAAGAGGGAAAGAATGGTATGTTTTTTGATAATTGGAATATATCTGATTTTAGAGAGTGTATGAAAAATTTTGAGGGAAAGAAGTGGAATTACAAAAAAATCTCAGAGGACACACGATATATTAATGATTTTGATAGCTTCAAAAAGAGTATCCTTAAACAATTGGTTGATAACAAATAATATATTTGATATCATTTTCAGTACTTGGAATGCCGAGATAGCTCAGTTGGTAGAGCATCTGTCTGAAGAACAGAGGGTCCCCAGTTCGAGCCTGGGTCTCGGCATATGCGAGAGTAGTTCAGTTGGCTAGAACGACACATTGCCAATGTGTAGGTCGCGGGTTCGACCCCCGTCTCTCGCTCCATGTTTGTTTCTTTTTCCTGTTCTCAATGTTAATATCTATTCTATGGATGTAGATGCTGTTGTTACGAAAAAAAAGAATACTCATCTATTTGAGAAAATATCTAGGTTTAGAATAATTGTTTTTATTCGGAGATATGTTCTTCTGTTTTCCTTCTTATTGCTACTATTTCTATCTTTGCTAATTGGTCTCTGGAATATCAAGAACTATGAAGTGTATGACAGTCAAGGATCTGAGATTGAAGAAAAGATTTCTGTAATGATTACAAGCTATATTGAGAAGAATGTCTTAGGATTGAATTTCTTTAAATTTGATTCTACGAAGCTTGCAAGGGATATGGCAAATGAAATTCCATATGTTAATTCTGTTAGGGTGGAGAAGGTTGTCCCTAATAGGTTGGTTTTCTTTGTAAAGCTTTTCTCTCCTAAAATGATTGCTGAATTAAAAGGGGGAAATTGTTTCTTACTTTCAGATAGAGGTTATGTTTTAGAAGAGCTGTGCAAAGAGGATGAGTCAAGTTGCTGTAAAAGTAGATCGGAAGAATTATCTTTAGCATATTTTCTTTCCTCAGATGTTGATATCTCGGAACTTGATAACAGTAAAAAGAAATTATTGGTTATGGAAGATATATACAAAGTTGTGAAATCGCTAGAGATGTACAATTATGTTTTGAAGAATATATCTTTTAGAGAGAATATTCTTAAGGTAGGTACAGAGGAGGGTAAGCTTTTCGTGTTTACTTTCTCTTCGGACTTGGATGTTCAGTTAGAGAGATTAGTTGTTGTGATGGGTAAAATTAGAGGTGATGATCTTGATTTTAAGTCATTAGATTTGAGATTCGAGAGACCAGTGATGAAGAATTGATAACATGCTTGATAATATATATAATTTTGATTATATTATTCTTAGAAGCTTGAGAGATTAGAATTTTTGTATATAATAATTTTAAGTAAAATTACTGCCCTAAAATACTATGGCAAGAAAAATAATAACAGCAATTGATGTAGGTTCCTCGAAAATTACGACTGTAATATCATCTGTAGAAGATAATAAAGCCCCCATGGTTATAGGTGTTTGTTCTCATCCCAGCAAGGGTATCAAAAAAGGTGTTGTGGTGAATATTGATGATGCGACTAATGCTATTTCTGAGAGTGTTACTGCCGCAGAGAGAATGGCTGGTGTTACTGTTTCCGATGTGTATGTTTCAATAAATGGAGAGCAGGTTACCAGCTTAAATAACAAAGGGGTTGTGGCAGTTGCGGGTTCAGAGATAACAATAGACGACACGTACAGGGCAATAGAAAATGCAAGGACACTGTCTTTGCCAGATAATCTTAATCCAATACATATAATTCCAAGAGAATTTGTAGTAGATAATCAGGGAGGAATTAAGTATCCAATAGGGATGAGTGGAGGAAGATTGGAAGTTGAGACTCACATAATTACAGCACCAAATTCTTACTGGCAGAATATTCGTAAATGTGTAGAACAGATAGGGTCTAATGTTTACGATGTTATTTTCACTGCTTGGGCTTCATCTCTTGCAGTTTTAACAGATACAGAAAAAGAATTAGGTGTGACTTTGTTAGATATTGGTGCTGGGACAACAGGTATCGCGATTTTCCAAGAGGGCTCTATCGTTTACAGTGGTTCAATTCCTTTGGGTGGATATAACTTGACCAGTGATATAGCTATTGGACTGCAAGTTTCACTTGAGGATGCAGAGAAGATAAAGGTGAATATGGCAGATATTTTAGATAACAAGTGTACTCCAACAAAAGGGAAAGATTTGGATTCGACACCTGCATTACTGAGAAAGAAAGATGAACCTAAGGAGAAGAAAGTGAAAACAGAAGAGTTGGATTTGAGTGTAATTGGAATAGACAAGAAGGTTTCAAAAGATATGTTAAAGAAGATTGTAGAAGCCAGATGTGAGGAAATTTTGGAGATGGCAAAGCAGAATGTTTCAAAAGCTGGATATGATATAGCTATGCCAGCAGGGGTTGTTCTTACTGGTGGTACAAGTCTTCTTCAAGATATTACGAAATTTACGCAGTGTGTATTTGGTGTTGCGGCAAGAGTAGGTTACCCTTCAGGCCTTACAGGTATGACGGAGGAGATTTCAGATCCTGCTTACGCTTGTGTTCAAGGTTTGATTAAACATGCGATGGATGATGATGGTGATATTCCTAAAGGTTCTGAGAAGAACAAGATGGAGATTGGTGGAGCTTTTGGAAAGATTAAAGATTGGTTTAAATCCTTACTGCCTTAAATAAATTAATTTAAGTCGTTTGTTCCTATGTTAGTTACTACAAATGTCGATCCCGTGGCAAAAATAAAGGTGGTAGGAGTTGGTGGTGGTGGGTGTAATGCAATTAATACAATGATCACGGATTATGATATCCCTGGCGTTGATTTCATGGCTTTTAATACAGATGCTCAAGCACTTAAGATGTCTCAAGCTGCAGTAACTTTGCAGTTGGGAGAGGAGTTAACTCATGGATTGGGAGTTGGTGGAAATTTTGAGATGGGAGCTCAGGCTGCAGAGGAGAGTTTAGATCAGATTCAGGAGCTTTTGGAAGGTGCGAATATGGTCTTCATAACTGCTGGTATGGGTGGTGGTACTGGTACAGGAGCTGCTCCAATAATAGCTGGAGTTGCAAGAAATATGGGTGCTTTGACAGTAGCAGTTGTTACAAAACCTTTTGACTTTGAAGGAAACAAAAGAAGAGAAGTTGCAGAAGAAGGAATTGCAGCATTGAGAGACAAGGTTGACACATTAATTGTAGTCCCAAATCAAAGATTGTTAGAGATTGTAAGTGAGAATGAGAAACTTTCCTTTATAGATGCTATGAAGAAAGTAGATTCTGTACTGGCTGAGGGAGTTAAAAGTATTTCTAACCTCATTAGTCAGACGGGATATATCAATGCTGACTTTAATGACGCTAAATCCGTTATGCAAAATGCAGGTACAGCACTTATGGGTATAGGTAGAGCAACAGGTGAGAACAGAGCTGAAGAAGCGGCAAGAGCAGCAACTACCAGTCCTCTTTTGGATATGTCCATAGAGGGAGCAACAGGTGTACTCTACAATGTTGTTGGTTCAAACTTAACATTGCCTGAAATTAGTCTTGTATCAGAGTTAATTAAGGAAGCAGTAGATCCTTCAGCGAACATTAAATTCGGTGCACAGATTGATCCAAATGCAGGTGATGAGATTACAATAACGATAGTTGCTACCGGTTTTGATGAAAATAGGCAAATATATACAAAACAGCAAAAAAGTGATGCTCCTACAAATGTAAGAACATTTGGATTCGATATCCAAGATAGAGCAGAAAGACAACCAGTAGAAGAACCTGTTATTGCTAGAGAACCTAAGGAGTTAGATTCTTTCGAAGATGATTCTGAATTGGATCATGAGGAAGATATAATTGATCTTACTCCTAAAAAGGATATTCTCGCAGAGGATCCTTTGGATGTCCCAGCATTTATGAGGAAACCTAACCAAAACTAATACCGTTAATTGGTATAATCAGTTATGAATATATTCTCGAAGAAAGAATCTAGTGTGTACCATATTGATTGGTTTCTACTTTCTTCCACGATAATCATTTCTATAATAGGGATTGTTAATCTCGTCTCCACGAAGATATTACCAACAGGAGGTTTAGGTGATTTGCAAACAGTATACAAGCAGTTACTTTTTCTCTTGATAGGTTTTATTTTGTATTTTCTAATATCAAAATTAGAACTAAATTATTTGAAATATTGGCAAGTATTATTAATTATATACATCGTAACTGTAGCTTTACTTGTTGCGACCTTACTCTTTGCTCCAACTATAAATAATGTAAAAAGGTGGTTAGTAATTGGAGGCTTTCAATTACAGGCTTCGGAAGTTGCAAAAGTTACAGTTATCCTAATTACTGCAGCCATTGTTTCCTTTAAAGACAAGTATAATCAATGGTTACTCTTGCTTCTTTCCTTCATACTGGTTTTACCAATGGCAATATTGGTATATCTTCAACCAAATGGAAGTATTGCCATACTACTTCTTTCGATATGGGGATTAATCTCTTTCATGGGATTAAGTAATCCTTTTCGAAACATTCTTCTTTTAATAATACTGTCGTTGATTGCAGGATCATTCTTGCTTTCGGCTGTCCTACTAAATCCTCTGTGGTATCTGTTATTAATTCCTGCATCAATACTTTCCATTTTCATATACTATGCCAGAGATAGCTGGAGAATATTGCTCATCTCTACGCTCCTTTCAGGGCTTTTAATAGGGGTTGTGTTTTCAAATATCTGGCAACATGTTCTAAAGGACTATCAAAAAGATCGTATAGAGGCATTCTTGGATCCAACAGGTACTGAAAGTGATATCGGTTTTAATGTTAATCAGTCTCGTATTGCCATTGGTTCTGGACAGATCTTTGGTAAAGGGTTTGGCAATGGAACTCAAAGTAAACGGAATTTCTTACCAGAACACGAAACAGACTTCATCTTTGCCTCGTACGCTGAGGAGTTTGGTCTGGTCGGGAGTCTTTTCCTCATTATGGTGTATGGTGTTATCATTGTCATTTGTCTTTTTAAATCTATTCGTACAGTAACTAATCCTTTACTTTCGCTTCTGTCTCTAGGTGTAGGTTTAGCATTTCTCTTACAGATTTTCATAAATATTGGAACAAACCTTGGTACAATACCGGCAACAGGTATACCGTTACCGTTTATGAGTGTTGGAGGAAGCTCTACAATAATGTCCTTGGTTGCTTTGGGATTGGTACAGAATGTTCATAATGTTGTTGAAAGAAAACTAAATGTAAAGACAACAGAGATTTTAAATATATATGAGTAATATCTCATTGACTTTTTACCGTTATTAACTTAAAATCCTTACCTATGGCTACAGAGAAAAAGACAACTAAAAAAGTAGAAAAGAAGATTGAAACCAAAGAGGTAGTTGAATCAGGTTCAAAATTTGCCGTTATTAAGCTTGCTGGTGTTCAATTAAAAGTTTCTGAAGGTAAAGAGTATGAAGTTAACAAACTTTCAGGTAACAAGGGTGACAAACTTGAGATCAAGGATGTATTACTTGTTGCTGATGGTGAGAAAATTCAAATCGGAAAACCTTTGGTAGATGGTGCAGTTGTTAAATTAGAGATTACTTCACAATTTAAAGGTGACAAGATTAAGGGATTGATATACAAAGCAAAATCTCGAAGTAGACGAAGGTATGGGTATAGAGCTGATTTAACAAAAGTACTTGTTAAGAAAATATCATAATGTCTAAGCAATATTTCTTTGAGGCTGGATCTTTTCCAGACCTTTCGTATACTGAACTACTTACTACGTTCGAATCTTTTCATCTAAAGAAAGATATAGTTCATAGATTCTCGCCAGAGATTTTCTTAGTTAAGAGTAATGATGTAAACCCTGAAATTCTTGAGAAGATTTTTAAAAGATTGGGTGGCTTCATTAGATATGGTGAAATCATTGATGATTTAGATTCATTTTTGACAGGTTTTACAACTCACGAAGGAAAAGTTGTTTTTGGTATTACTGTATTGGGTATAGAGAGTAATCTTTCTCAGAAGAAGCTTGGAAATAGTATAAAAGAGGGTTTAAAAGAGTATGGGATATCGTCGAGATTCATAGCTCCAAATAAAAATGAGAAATCATTGAATTATGGCCAAATTCAGTACAACCATATATTAAGGAAGGGTTTTGAACTATGTATTTTGAATAATGGTAAGGAAGAGATCTATGGAAATACAGTATTAATTCAGAATGTAGAGGAATTTGCCCAGAGAGATTTAGACAGGCCATATACTGATATTGAAATGGGAGTTCTACCCCCTAAGTTGGCTCGTATGATGGTTAATTTTACGGGTTTAAATGGCGGAATATTATGGGATCCGTTTTGTGGTTCTGGAACAATACCTATGGAAGCGGCTGTCTTAGGGTTTAACTTCTTGGCATCAGATATAGATAGCAATGCTGTACATCATACTGAGGAGAATATCAAATGGCTTGATAAGGAGGGGTTGATTGATGATATCTTCTATGAAGCTTTTAGATTGGATGTAAAACAGCCAGACCATGAGATTGTAAAGAGATTAAAGAATACGGATATCTCAGGAATTGTGTGTGAACCATTTATGGGAGCTGCTCAGAAGCGAGAATTGGCAGATATTAATGCAGAAAAGCTCTTAAATGAAGTTAAGTCTCTTTACAAAGCACTCTTCAAACTCATAGACGAGAAGATAGAGAAGAGAGGTATAAAGGTGGTCATAATTATCCCTTCATACAAAACTAAGAGTGGATGGAAGACTTTCGGTGTTAGAGAATTATTAACAAATAGGTGGGAGGTTTTAAATACATACTACTCAGGAGGAAGGGACTTGAAGTGGAGTCGTAAAAATAGTATCATCACAAGGAATATTTTTATTCTAAACAGAACGTAAGTTCTAGATTTAAGTTGATTTAATAATGAAATGTCACATGTTGCAGCAGCTGGCACAACATCAAATCATGGTAATGTTGCTGGTAAGAGATTAGGTGTAAAGAAATATGCAGGTGAAATGGTAACTGCTGGGAATATTATTATTAAACAGAATGGATCTGTATATCACCCAGGAGTAAACACATATATGGGTAAAACCTTTGCTATACACGCTAAGAAAGATGGTGTTGTGAAATTTCGAAGAATGACTTCATTCAAGAGAAATCAATACTATGTAGATGTGGTAGAATCAAAGTAGTATTATGTCTAAATCCAAATTCATACAGATTGAGAGTAAGAATGCTCTTTTAGAGCTTCTTAAAGAAGGCAGAGAGTTTGACAAGATATATGCCGCTAGTAATGCTTTTAAAGATGAGAAGAGTAGAGAGATTTTTGAATTAGCTTCTAAGAATAGGGTTCCAATCCTCAAAGTTTCAAGACGTGCTTTAAATAGGAAATTACGAACTTCCTCTTCAGAGAGTCTAATAGGATATATGGTTTCAAATAATGATTGGAATTTAAAAGAACTTCTAGACAAGATTTATGAAGAGAGAAAGATTCCATTCTTTTTGATTTTGGATAATCTTAAATATTCCCAGAATATTGCTGCGGTTATGAGAACAGCTTTTGCTTCTGGTGTTAATGGCATAATAATCAATCCTCAAGATAAAGGTTTAATTTCAGATGAGACTATTCGTATTTCAATGGGAGCAGCTGAAAGAGTTCCTTTAGTGGAGATGAATCTTTTTAATGCCCTTAAAACTCTCAAAGAGAATGATATTAAGGTGTATGCAGTACATATGGAGGGTCAGAACTATTACGATGTTGATTTGAGAGGTCCTGTGGCATTTGTTTTAGGAGCTGAAGATGTTGGAATCTCTCCAGGTATGCTTGAAAGGGTAGATGCCAATATTTCCTTACCAATGCGTGAAGGTATAGGCTCTCTTAATGTAAGCGCTACTGCTTCTGTATTGGTATATGAGAAATTAAGACAAGAAGTAAAAGGTTTCTAAAGAAGCTTTTGCATTAATTCTTGTAATTCAGCTCTTGTATTGTATCTAATTACGACTTTCCCTCCCTTGGTCATCTTTGTAATATGTGCTGTGTAACCTAGTTTCTTGCTTAATTCTGTTGAATATTTCTCTGTTTCATTATCTGTTTTCTTCCAGGAACGTGTGGTAGATCCCTTTCCATAGTTTATTTTTCTTACGAGTGCTTCTGTCTCTCTCACACTCATACCTCTTTTGATTATGAGGTCTGCAGCTGCAATCATGGAGGTAGTATCTTTGATTCCAAGTAATGCTCTAGCATGGCCTTCACTAAGGTTTTCATTCAAAATATCTTCTTTAATCTCCTCTGGAATTGCTAATAGCCTAATCTTGTTTGTTATTGCAACTCTACTGTATCCAACTTTTCTAGCTATATCATCTTGTGAGATACCAAACTCATCCTGCATCTGTTTGTAGGCATATGCTTCTTCAAGAGGGTTTAAATCTTTTCTTTGTACATTTTCAATAATTGCTATCTCAAGCATCTCTTGAGGAGAGCTATCTTTCAGTACAACAGGGACACTTCTTAGACCTGCAAGTTGTGCTGCCCTAAGTCTCCTTTCACCAGCTATTAAGAAGTATCGATCAGAATTTTTGTCTTTTGTAATGATGAGAGGTTGTATTATTCCATGCTCTCTAATTGTATCTGCAATCTGTATCAATTCTTCAGGATCTATATGCATTCTTGGTTGGTATGGATTTGCATCTATACTGTTTATGTCAAAATTCTCAACGAATGCACTACTTGAGTTATCTATCTCATTAGAATTGATTAATGCTGCTAAACCTTTTCCCAATCTTGCTTGCTCTGCCATATTTATTTGTATTAAATTTAAACTTTAAATCTTTGAATAAATTCCTTTGCTAACTGTTTGTATGCTAAAGCACCTGTAGATTTCTCATCATATTGGAAGATTGTCTTCCCGTATGATGGTGCTTCAGAAAGGCGGACATTTCTAGGTACAATGGAATTAAATGCAAGATCTTGGAAAAAATCCTTCACATCATTCACAACACTTTCGGAAAGCTTCGTTCTACTATCATACATTGTTAAAATTACACCACCTATGACTAAGTTTGGATTTATACCTTTTACGAGTTTTGTTGTCTCTATGAGCTGTCCAAGACCTTCAAGAGCAAAGTATTCACACTGTATAGGTATGAGTAGTTTGTTAGCAGCACAAAGTGCATTAATTGTTAAAAGTCCAAGTGATGGTGGGCAATCTATTATGACGTAGTCAAAATCTTCTTTGAACTCAGCTATGGCTTTCTTCAGCAGAGACTCACGGCTTAGCATATTTACCATTTCAATCTCTGCTCCAGCTAATGAGAGATGGGATGGTACTAAGAATAGGTTAGGGGTGCTGGTGGAAACAAAAACAGAGGAGATTTTCTCCCCATCAACCAGAACATTGTATATGCTTTTGTAAGGTGCTTCGTCTTGGGAATTCCAACTTTGTTTGTCAAATTGCTGTGTAAATCCTAAACCAGAGGAAAGATTTGATTGTGGATCTAAATCGATTAGTAGGACCTTTTTTCTCTTAAGTGCTAAGCTCGCACCTAAATTCATAACTGTAGTAGTTTTGCCTACGCCTCCTTTTTGATTTGCAATGACAAATATTTCCATATTTCTACTTTAGCATGTTTCACACAACATATCTACTCTGTATTTGTATATGTCTCATGTTGTACAATTCGGAACTCAGAGAAAGGAAAATACACAATCCAGGCCTTTCCTTTGATATCTTCTGTCTTAATTGGACCGAATTCTCTTGAATCTGAACTATGTGGTCTGTTATCTCCACAAACAAAATATTGACCATCAGGAACTGTTTTACTTTCTCCTTCTTTTAGGAAATTACCACCATTTGTATATACAGAATCACTAAGATATCCAGATTCGTCAAGGATTTTATCATTTATATATATATGTCCATCTTTCAACATTACTGTGTCTCCTGGTAATCCAATTACGCGTTTGATGAAGTCTTGAGTTTCAGAATATTTAAATATGATCACATCACCTCTCTGTGGCTCTCCAATTCGATATGATATTTTGTTGGCCATTAAATACTCCCCATTCTTGTATGTAGGATGCATTGAGTTCCCCACAACCTCGTGAGGGGTCATTATGAAGAGGTAGAGGACAACGGAGATTACTAATGCTACTACAACCGTTTCAAGAAAAGAGAGAATGAACTGACTTATGGAAGAGAAAATGGAGGAGATTTTCTCTGTCTGAGTAGTTTTTACAGTTTGTTCTTGTTCGTACATTATGATTGGCAGTTAAAGTAAATATACACTTAATAATACTAATCGAAATTTGGGGAATATGCAATTCTTTGACACAATTACCGCTACGGGGAATCGAACCCCGGTTTACAGGATGAAAACCTGTTGTCCTAGACCACTAGACGATAGCGGCATAACTGAAAGATTCTACTATAATTGGAGTATTTTGTGAAGTTACTTTCTCTTTGCAATCTCTCTCAGTATCTGTTGTTCTTCTGCAAGGGATGCTCTTTGGAACAGACCGATTTCTTTGTCAAAAACATATCTCCTTTTACATCTACACTGTACTATGAATCTGTTATCAGAGAGATTTCCCATCTTTTTTGCCTGATCAAGTGGATTTGTACACCCAACACATAGCTTTCTTTCTAATAGTACTTCTTGAAAAGGTCTAATTAGGTTTTTAATCATGTTCTTCTGTTTAAATATATATGCCGAGAAGAGGACTCGAACCTCCAAGGGAAATTACTCCCACTTGCTCCTAAGGCAAGCGTGTCTGCCAATTTCACCATCTCGGCATAAAATAGCTATACATTCTACTAAATTATGATGAATTTGGATAGACTTTGATTAACTCTCTTCGATATCTCCAAAAATCTTACCATAGATTTTTACATAACCTTGTTCTGTATATTTTGCATTTTTTAGAACTTCTTCCTGTGTAAGCCCTTCCCTGGAAACATCATCTCTTAATTTCTCAAGAGGTATGTGTTTCTTCATTGGTTGAACAGAATCCGTATTAACGGTTGTTAATATCTCTACTGACTCAAGTATTGTTTCCATTTGTGGAGTGAACTGTTTCAATTCTTCCTCTGAGAGAGTAATTCTTGATAGATCAGCTATGTGTTTTACATCTATTTTCATCTTTTTAATTTCTCTATTAATATATTTCTTACTTCATTTGGATTTGCTGTTCCCTTTGTAGCTTGCATAATCTTACCAACTAGAAATCCTATTGATGCATCTTTCCCAGATTTGTAATCTTCGACAGCTTTTGGATTTTGCACAATACATTCCTCTACAATATTATCTATATCTCCAGAGGTATCGTTCTTTGCTTGTTTCAAATTCTCTATCTCTGCAGTTATATCTTTTCCATTCTCAATACACTCTCTAAGAAGTTCTTCTGCTTTATTCTTTGTAAAGATACCTTCCTTGAAGGAAAGTATGAGAAGGGCAAGCTCTGTAATATCTATATCCATTTCAGAGACAGTGATACCTTTCTCATTTGATATGGAGTAGAGAGTTCCCATTAACCAATTTGATGCTTCTATTGCAGCATCTTTCTCTCCGAGTTTTGGACTTAGGACTTTTTGTAAATTTTCAAAATATGTTGCATTCTCCTTTGTAGATGAGATAACTTCTGCTGAATATTCTGATATTCCCCAAGAGGATATATATCTTTCAGTTTTTTCATCTGGAAGTTCTACTATTTCAGAAGATATTCTTTCAATATCCTCTTCAGTAACATCTATGACTAAGATGTCTGGTTCCGGCATATATCTGTAATCGTCTGCAGTTTCTTTACTTCTCTGAAATTCTGTAACACCTTTCTCAGCATTCCATCCTCGTGTTTGTTGAATTATCTCTTTTCCATTCTCAATATCATCAACCAATCTCTTAACTTCATACTCAATTGCTTTCTCCACTGCGGTTATTGAGCCAATGTTCTTAACCTCGACTTTACTGTTTAATTTGTAATCACCAATTGGCAAAATTTTTCCATCTTTGTATTCCCATTTTCCTTTCTCTTGGACTGAGATATTTGGTTCACATCGCATTTGTCCTTTTTCCATATCTGCGAAGGATATATTCAAATATCTACTTATCTGCCTTATCTTCGTTGCAAATTCTTTTGCTTCCTGTGCACTCTTAATACAAGGTTTGGTTACAATCTCGATTAATGGGACTCCCGATTTGTTGTAATCAATTAGTGAGTATTCTTTGTTGTTCTCGGAATGGTGTGTTGATTTTGCGACATCTTCCTCCTGATGTATTCTCTCTATCTCTACTCTGTTCCCATTCTTTAAATCTATATATCCATCTGTACAAATAGCTCGTTTGTACTGACTTATCTGATATCCTTTTGGAAGATCTGGGTAGAAATAGTGTTTTCTGTCAAAGTATATCTCCTTGTCGATATCACAATTGGTTGCTAATCCCATTAAAATACATAACTCAATAGCTCTCTTGTTTGGTACAGGAAGAGCTCCAGGGAGTCCTAAACATACAGGACAAACATGGGTGTTTGGTTCTTTCTGAAAATATCCAGTAGGGCAGGAACAGAACATCTTGGATTTGGTGTTAGTTTGAATATGTATCTCTAATCCAATTATTACATCATATTTTTCGCTTTCAGACATGAGGATATATTATCAATTTTAACTACGTTATTCAATTTCTTCCACCAAGATTTCATCAGTATCTGGTACCATTTCCTTACTAAGTACATAGTATGTTCCTCTTCCTTTCCCTTTCTGTTTCAAATAGTTTTTCTCTAACATATCTTGTAAGTCTCTGTATGAGGTCATGAATGAGACACCCATCATTCTTGTAACTTTGTTTCTGGTAACTTTTTGATTAATTGCAAGATAGTCGAGGAGTTTAATCTGTCTGGGATTTAGTTGAAGCTCAAGTGAGCCTTGTTTTTTTACCTTGTTTTTATGTGTGATGGTTATTTCTCTAGATACATCTATCGCACACAGTGAGAGTGTGTACAGAAATGCCTCAAGGAAAGTTGTTAAATCTAGATTACTCTTAGAGATTTTAAATGCTGCAAGTATATCCTCGGATATATTATCTATGGCCTTAAAAAGAGGAAGGATATTGTCAGGATTGTATCCATATTTCTTAGTTAACATTTCTAGTATTAGAATGGTTGTAATTTGATTACCACAAGCAAATGGTGCTTTGTCTATGAATTCGTAAAGCAATACTCCAATTTTTATTAGCCTGTGATTACTATCTTTTCCATTTTGTATCCATTCGAATATCTCGTTGAAATGTGCTACAGGTTCTAGGTTTGGATAGAAGTCTCTTTTTTTGTACCAGGTATCATATATTTCATTTGGTTTTTCTGAAAAGGATCTGAGTTTTCCAATATCCCAATCATCAACCAGCCCTTTCATAACTAACTTGTTTAGGTGGGTTGCTAAATCCATTGAGGGTTTTAAGGCATTGCTGTTGTCATATGATTTGACGAAATCTTTAGCATTACGGAAATTTGTAAATATCTTAAAAGCCTTCTTTTGAGATGGCATTTCTTGTCCTCTCTCTATGAGGAGTGCTTTGTTGTATCCAAGAGGGTAGGATATGAGTTCTGCGAGATGTTCTGTGTCCTCTGCTCCAAGTTTCTCGCTTAATGTTGTTTGATATTTTTCAGGAAGAGGGTGATATTTAATCTCATTAATAGCTAATTCATATCTAACTATGTAGTTGAGTATTAGATTTGTTAATTTGTATTTTGGTGTTTTCATATATCAAGGTAAGCTGATGGATGGCCTCGAACCATCGACCTGTCCCTTACGAAGGGAATGCTCTACCGACTGAGCTACATCAGCATTGTAACGTTATTGTAACAAAGAGTCGCTTTTTTAACAAGAATATTAATTTGTACCAGCAAGTGTTCTAAGTAAATATGCTAGAGAATTTACTGATCTCTCCAAACCTCCTGGTTTTCTACTATTCACTATTGTGAAATGTGCAAAGGAATCGTTAAGTTTCTGTTTCTGTGAAGCCTCAATTACACGAGTTCGGATTTCTTCTTCCGGTAATGGATCGTCCTGTTGTCTTGTTCTAATAGCGGTTTCGAATTCTTTTTCATCCTCTGGCTTTATACCAATCACCACAACATTGTAATCTTCACCAAAGATTTCTTGTACACGTTTCGCTCCCTTTATCTCCATCCTCAATATTGGGAATCTGGTATCTTCAATATTTGCTAGAGCTTTTTCAATATTTAATCTTGGTAAACCGTAAACACTTCCATCATGGGGGTCTTGTTCTACTAGGTCATACTCTCGTAAGAGATTCTTTTTGTATTCTTCAAAGTCTTCTCCCTCTCTCTGCTTTCTCATCCAAAGATATTTGTTTGGATCTTCCCCTTTACGAATGTTTCTTGATGTTGCTGTTTGTACATGGATAGCATTACCTTGTTCAAGGATGGCGTCCATAATTGTATCTTTACCAGAACCAGATCCACCAATCAATACAATCAAGGTTTTCTTTGTTGGGTCATACTCTAAACATGGATATTCTGTATCCTCTGTTCTTACAATTAAGGTTTCTTTGAAAGGATTTTCTGATGGATCTAGAATAGGGTCTGTCATTTTGCTTTAACTATATATTATGGAGCGAGAGACGGGATTCGAACCCGCGACCTTCTACTTGGGAAGCAGACATTCTACCAACTGAACTACTCTCGCATATGAATATTTTACTAGGAATATGGTATTTTTGCCAGATTGTAAAAACAATATTTAATCCCATAGTTATTGAGGTGCTTCTCAAAAATTAGTATAATACGGTGTTCTTTAACAAGAGAGAGAAAAGGATGGGAAAAATGAAGAAAGTTCTTGCAGTATTTCTGGTTTTTCTGTTCGCCCTTGCGGCAGTCGGCACATCAACCGTTCTTGCCAATGGAGGTGGGCAAGATACTTGTCCTTCAGGAGGTGATTGGACTAAAGTGGACGGTTTGTCTGGTACGTCGTATACCTTCAACGCTCCCGCTGGATACTTGGTGGCTGAAACATGCTACAAGGCATCCACGACTGTCGTGTATGGGAATGTAAATCCACCGACAGGAAGCGCTACGGTAACGAGCAGTGTCACCAATCAGAATGGGAAGATTCAAGATCTCTCCCACGCATCGTTTAGGTTAGTCACCGTACCTCCAGATCCAGAGGTTTGTGAATGGGATCCAACATTGTTGGCCGATGACCCTTTGTGTGTTGAACCAGACCCTGAGGTCTGTGAGTAGGATCCAACATTGTTGGCCGATGACCCTTTGTGTGTTGAACCAGAAACACCTAAACCTCCAAAACCACCGTACGTACCTCCCGCCATTCCGTACACCCCTGCCTGCGATGAAGCTTGTGGCTCCGACTTCACAGTCGAGTTCATGACTCATCCAGATGCTGGGAACCTTCATATCATGTGGACACTTGTGGACAAGTGCTCCTGGACGTGGAGTTGCGAAATCGACGGTTGGCTCTTCCCGTGGTGGGAAATCCAAAGGGTGTATATGTTTAGCCCAGAGGAATTCTCTGTAATCTATCGGGATGTGTATATACCAGCTACCATGGTTGATGGTCAGTACTTCCTCTCGGCCCCGCCGACTGGAGACTTCATCATCATTGCTGGTATCCACTCAGGTCCATTTTCATGGGCAGAATGGCCTGATTTAGTCCGAATTCGGGACGCAGGAGTTCTTGTGAGTAAATTCACATCCTGTAGTGGTCTCGAACTCGGTAAGTTTGAAATGCCCACCGAGTAAGTTTCACTCTCTCTCTTGGAAAAAGGACAGGGGGGTGCCTTGATATGTGGTCTAACCACTATGCTTCTTGGCACCTCTCTTAATCCTTTACTACTTCATCAATTCCTTTTTTACTAGTACCCAATCAGCTTTAAGCTGTTCTCCTAGTTTCTCTGCAACAGAAGCTGTTACTTTAGCATCTTTCTTGTATTCATTTACAACCTGTCTGACCAATACTCTGTACTTTGTCTCATCAACTAATTCTCCTGCTGTCTTAACTGCAGCAATCTTCTTTCTTAATTCTTTTTTCGCATCCTCATATATATCGACTGCTTTTTCCTGCATATCAACGGCAAGCTTCTTGATATCCTCTCTAGTCTCCCTCCCTGATTTGGGAGCTAGAAGTAAGCCAGCAACGGCTCCTGCGACTGCCCCGAAGAGCATTCCTTTGAAAAAGGCCATAGGGTCTTCATTTCTCATATGTTTTGTAAAAGTAAAATTAAATATTTAGAATTTAAAAAAGCGAAGAAGAAAATATGTAATCACTATTAACAGACAGGGTGCAAGTATAGCTAGAAGAATTGTTGAGAAAGAATATTTGGATTCGGTATTAGTCTCAGTAACTTGAGGTTGATTCTCTTCTGTTTCATTCTGCTGTGTCTCTGTGCTTTCCTCAATTGTAACAGAAGTTGGTTCTTTGGTTTCTGTTTGAGCAAGAACAGTAGATGTTGGAAGGTAAAGACAGAAGATGCAGAGAAGGGTTAGAAAAATCTTTTTCATATCATATATGCTAACATATATACATATGATATATCCAGATACAGAACTAGAGAAGAAATTATGGAGTGAAGGTTTCCATTATGTTGTAGGGCTGGATGAAGCAGGAAGGGGTCCCTTGGCAGGGCCTGTTGTAGCTGGTGCAGTTGTGATATTGAATGGGAATCAGGTTGTTCCCGAGGTTAGAGATAGTAAGAAGATGACAGAGAAACAGAGAGAGTTATCTTTTGAAAAGATTCAAGAACTTTCTACAGCCTTTGGGGTGGGTATTGTTAGTGCGAAAGATATTGATCGTATGGGTATACAGAAGGCAGTTTTAGAAGCTATGAGTATAGCTTTGGATATTGTTGAAAGAAAATTGGATTCGAAGGTTGACTACATTATAGCGGATGGGGAGAATATCCTTACTATTCCTAAATACAAGATGGTGAAGATTAAAGCAGGAGATTTACAACATTACAGTATTTCTGCTGCATCAGTTTTGGCAAAGGTTACAAGAGACAGGATTATGTATGATTATGCTAAAAAATATCCTGAATATGGTTTTGAGTCACATGTTGGATATGGTACTAAGAAACATATTGAAGCTTTGAAGGAGTATGGGGCTTGTGAGATACATAGGAGGAGTTTTAATCCTGTTCCTAAATTTTTAAGAAAAAAGCTATGAGTGATACAGAGATTGTCGATATTGTTGATGAGCAAGGCAATGTGATTGGTAACAGGGTACGCTCTGAATGTCACAGGAACAAAAGTTTAATCCACCCAGCCGTGCATTTTACTTTGTATGATGCTAAGACGAAGAGAGTTTTGATGACGAAGAGATCTACTACTAAGAAGTTTGATGGGGGAAAGAGTTGTTTTCTTGGGGAGCATGTTTTGTCAGGAGAGTCTCTAACCGATGCAGTTGCTCGGGGCTTTCAAGAGGAGTTAGGTTTTGAAGGAGAAGAGTTCCATGAGTTGGATACCCATATTTTCAGATTTGAGAGTCAAACCGAATACACGAAATTCTATATTGCTCTTTGGAAGGGTGAAGAACTTCATCCTGACAGGAACGAATCAGAAAAAGAGTGGTGGATGAATTTCGATGAATTGAGGATGTTGAATGAGAATGTTGGTGATATTACAAGGTTTTGGATTGAGAAGATTGATTGGAATATCCTTGAAAACAAATTCTCCTAAAGGTATAATCGCAAGTTATATATGTGGGGCGCTAGCTCATCCGGTTAGAGCAACTGCCTTTTAAGCAGTAGGTGCTGGGTCCGAGTCCCAGGCGCCTCATATTCGAATAATTTGTTATACTGCCGATGCCATGCTGGATCAACAAATTCCCAATTCTGAACCATTACCAAATCTCACTAAGACCGAATCCAAACGTTTCAATTTAATTGTTCTCCTGTTATTAATTATTGCTATTTTTGTGTCTGGTGCTGTTGGCTTTTACCTTGGGAAGCAATCAATACAGAATTCAGATGTAGATGAAAATGAAATAGATCTACCAATTGATACCGAAGAAAAGAAAGAATCTCTTCCCTCCGGCTGGGAATACAAGTTGGCGGAGGAATGTTCAGTTAGTTTTCCTGTGCCTCCTCGTTCAAATCCATATGTTGACCCAACCGATGGAAGTTTTTGGCAATTCCCTCATGGGGGCGTATATCCCCATATGTTGTCAAAGTTAGAAACTTGGAATAGTGATTCTCATGAGCAAGAGACTATGATGTTTGCCCCTGCAGAGGAGGGGGGGAGTGGATATATACCAGCTGCAATTTCTGTTACCTGTATCCCTAATATAGCGAAGCTTAATAATGATACTCTTTTAGAGAATTTAAAGAATGGAATTGCCAAATACAATGCGTATGATGATGTGTCAAAGGAAATGAGCTTGGAAGCTGCAGAATATTTCCTAGTGTCTTTTGAAAAAACTTCTAGGTGGAGTAAAGAAGTAATTGATTTGACGGTTAAAGAAGGTCTGTCAGAATACTCTTACACAATTTTTGCAACGCCGGAGTATCTCTACGAGGTAAGAATCCTCCAGGAGACAGAAGATTCATTTGTTCGAGAGACCGCCTTGAAGATTTTTAATTATCTGGATTTCCAAGATTAGGAGTTAATTGATTTGAAAGGAAACTAGTATAAAAAAGTTGTATAATATCCTAATAACTTAGAATATATATACATATGAGTCAAAAGCTCTTAGTAATCCTTCTTCTCTTCATCCTTACTCTTGGAGTAGGATATTACTTTCTTCGAGAAAAATTTCCTGAAGATACCTCATTGAAAACCGAAAAAGGTATACCCTTGGAATTAACATATCCTCAACCTAATACTGAAGTTGGTTGTGAATTTGAACTTTCTGGAAAGATATCAAATCAATGGTTCTTTGAAGGTTCTTTCCCTGTAAGTATTGTTGTAGATGGAAAGACCGTTTTAGAGACTCAAGCTTTAACAGAAGAAGAATGGACGAAGGAGGGAGATATTTCTTTTTACTCAAAGATAAAGTGTGATTCTGGATGCGTAGGTAGTGGAAATATTGTATTGAAAAAAGATAATCCTTCTGATTTACCAGAGAACGATGATTCTTTCTCAATCCCTGTTACATTTAGCAAGACCTGTGCTGTCATAACGGAGGATATCTCTGTTAAAGTATATTTTGGAAATAGCAAGAGTGATCCCTCAGCTTTAAATTGTGAAGATACATACTCTGTTACAAGAAGTATTCCTGAAACATTGGGAGTAGGTAGGGCTTCACTAGAACAGCTTTTTCTTGGTCCAATAGCAGATGAAAAAACAGCAGGGTATTTTACCTCTCTTCCTGAGGGTGTAAGTATTAACTCTTTGAAAATTTCTGAAGGGGTAGCATATGTTGATTTAAATGAGAAACTGAATGAAGTTGCTGGTGGTTCATGTCTTGTTTCTAGAGTAAGATCTCAGATTGAAAATACATTAAAACAGTTTGATACTGTTAAAAGTGTAGTGATATCTGTGAATGGTAGTACTGAAGGAGTATTACAACCTTAGTACTATCTAAGTAAATCTAACTCTCCGCCTAATCTCCAGTAGGATATCCCTGCTATCTGAAATCTTTTAGCAATTTCTCTTCTATCCTGTATCCCCTGTTTTGTTTGAAAATATATTTGGCATGTTGTTGTACTGTTTACACAGGAAAATTTAGCATATCCCTCTCCAATATCTTTCTTGTATGTTGAGGCTATGTTTTCTTTGGAAATTAGCTTTTGTACACTAACATTTGTTAATGCCTCTGTTCTTGTACCTACCCATTCATAACTATACAGATGGACTCCTAGCCATATTTTCTCTTTAGGAATTTTCGAAGTTGCATATTCAAGAATATCCTCTATCCAATCAAGTGGACCAATGGGCCCTGGTTTTTTTGATGTTGCTCTTGTGTAGTCGTATGCCATTATTCTTACTTCATCAGCTATATTCCCAAGATATTCATAATCTTGAACTTTTCTAGTTGATTCATGATCTGTATATTTAGCATCATTCCATTGGGCAAAGAGTGTTAATGAGAGTAGTTTGTTTTTCTCAGATAGGTTGGTTTTGAGTAAAGTAATATATCCAATATATTTCTCTTTGCTGTTTTCATTGATTATTTCAAAGTCTAAATCAATACCATCGAAATTATATATCTCTATCTCTTTCAATATATCTGAAATATTTCTCTGTATATTTGTAGAATCTTTCAACAAAGCATCTATACTTCCTTCATTGTATGACCCTATGGTAGGTATTACTCTGATATTGTTTGCTTTGGAGTATGTTATTAGTTCCTGTATTTTACTTTTAGGTATACCTCTTGATTCAAGTTTACCTTCTTTGTTGATGGTGTAGAGTACTGGATTAACAGTAGAGACGATTTCTTTGTTTTGTTTTAGGCTTTCAAAACCAAGATCAAAAGCCCAATTTGGTATCCAACCAGATTCAAGAAGAATATATTCTGGAACTATTTCTTCTTCTTTCTCCTGTACTGATTCATCAACCTTTTCTTCTGTATCTGTGTTTTGAATAATAGTGTTTCCACTGTTTGGGATATCAGATGGTTTTGTTTGAAGGAGAAAGAAATACAGAGAGAGTAATGAGATACCGATGATAATGCCGATGATGGAGAGTATTTTAGTTACATTCATTCCCCAATTATATCTTACCTGTATCTAATATCAATCTGCCTACCTGTTTCTCTAATGCATATGCAAGATTGAGAATTGTTTGTTCATCAAAATATCTACCAATGAACTGTATTCCTGTAGGCATGTTGTTACTTAAACCAGAAGGTATCGTTATACCAGGTAAACCAGCTTCAGAACTTCCTTCTGCAAGGACATCTGCTAGTTCTCCGAAGAGAGGATTTTCTGCATCTTTGTCTGTTAATGCTACAGATGGAGTGGTGGGTGCTACGATAGCGTCGTACTTCGAAAGTACTTTGTCTAAATCTTCTTTGATGAGCTGTCTAACCTGTTCTGATTTCCTAAAGTATTCATCTGCATACCCAGCAGAGAGGGAGAATGTTCCTGTCATTACTCTTCTTTTTGGTTCTGGTCCAAAACCTTCACCTCTTGTAGATTCATAGTACTCTTTGATGTTTCCATTTTTACTACCCTCTAATCCAAACCTTGTTCCATCATATCTTGCAAGATTGGAAGAGACTTCACTTCTACAAGTTATGGTATATACCGCAATTGCGAATGCAGGATCTAGTATGCTTACTTCCTCTATATTTACTCCCATATCTTTGAGGATTTGGATGCTGTTTAGAAAGTTTTTTCTAACTCCACCTTCAAGTTCTAGTTCAAGATATTCTTTTGGAAGTGCTAGTTTGAGAGATTTGATTTTTGAAATATCTAAATTCTTACTGTATTCAGGAACTTTTGATTCAGATGAAGTGAAATCATTGATGTCATGTCCAGCTATGATCTCTAACATATATGCACTGTCTTCGACTGATTTTGATATTGGACCCGGACAATCCAAGGATGAACCCATGGCAAGTACACCATATCTAGATACTCTTCCATATGTTGGTTTCAGGCCAACTAGTCCACACCAGGAAGCAGGTAGTCTTAGGGAGCCTGCTGTTTCGGTCCCCAGGGTTGCTGTACAGAGATCTGCAGCTAATGCAGCGGCAGAACCACCACTTGATCCTCCAGGAAGCATTTGTGTGTTCCAGGGGTTTCTAGAGGGTCCGTAGTAGGATGTTGCAGTACCAGATCCATGACAGAATTGATCTAGATTTGTTTTTCCAAGGAGTATTGCTTCTTGGTTGAGTATCTTTTGTATTACTGTTGCATTGTATACAGGTTTGTATCCATCTAGTATGTGTGAAGCACAGGTTGTTAGTATGTTTTTTGTTGAGAAGACGTCTTTGGCTGATACAGGGATTCCTGCTAGTTTTCTGTCTTTGTATTTGTTGAAGTTGTTGTCGAAGAGTTTTGCTTTTTCTAGTGATTCTTCACTGTTTACAGTTATGTAGGAGTTTAGTTTGGAATCAAGTTCTGAAATCCGTTTTAGGTAGTAATTTACTATTTCTGTTGCAGATATTTCTTTTTTGAGTAGTTTTTCTCTTAATTCTGTTATTGTAAGGTTCATATTTCTGTATTCTATCAAAAACCCCAATAAATGAGAATGGAAATAGTGAGAGGAAGTAATGTTCCCCAAGTTACTTGAGAAAGTGTGTGTTTTTCTAACACTATTCTAGACCAAGCAATGAAAGGGGAGAAGAGGAAGAGTAGAAGGAGTAATGGTTGATTGAATATGTAGATTAGTGTTGCGAAGAGGATGGTTGAGTAGGTCATATGACCAGATATTTTCCAGAAGAAGGTTATGAGAGTTATGATTCCTGATACCAGGAACACATTGAGTGATATGTTGGTTAAAATTTGTATACCTGTTTCTTTCAGTACTAGGTATGTTATACCGAAGAGTAGTGTTACTGTTATGAAGTATGGGGGTCTTTCTTCTCTTTTTGTGAATTCGTAATCTGTAATCTTTCCAAGTTTTTTTAGTAGTAGGTAGGGTAGGATGGGTATGAGGAGGTATGTTAGGGAGTATATGAGTTTGTCTTTTGTAGTTAGTGTAGATGATATGACTCCAATGAGTGGAGTTAGTATCATGGTTAGGAATCCATTTGATATTTCGGATATTGTTCTTGCAATTTTCTTTTTAAGCATTGTTTATTCTAGCTTAAAAAAGAGAGTATGACAAAAACTTTTTGGATTATTTGACCTCTGTTATATATGAAGGATCAGAAATACCTTCAGAGAGGATATCTTCAGATGTATCTACTTCTATTTCATTCTCTTTAAGTAAGAGAGGAGATATGAGTAGATTGGTTATTGCTAAAAGCAGTATTAATATTTTCATACTACTATTATATCACAGAAATGGCTTTGGGACAAGGATTAGAGGTTCTCAGCCCCTGGAGTTCCATAGTCCTGGCTGACGATATCCCAGAATGTTACAGACGCACATAATAGATTGGTACAAGAGTACCAATTGAGTTCAGGGTCTCGTTGCATTGAATGTTTTGTTTCCGCATTTAATCCTGCTGGCCATGTTGTTTGAACTGGAGTGCGATCAATTTCCATATTATTTCGATTTTTGAGTATTAGAGGGCCATTTATGAAGTAGTTGTCATCTAGATTAATGCTTGTTGATCGTAGATTGACTTGTGTGTTAAGGTTGCTAGTTTTGTCAGTTTCGTATTTGTTAGCAATTAAATAAAGGCCATTAGGAGCAATTGACTGCTTTGCTGGGATTTCGAGATGACCATTATATACTGCAACTGCCCCGTACAGCTTCCAGTGGGATATATCAACCTCTTGATTCGAAAGATTTCTTAATTCTATCCATTCGTCGCGATCAGATACGGAAGATCCCATCCACATAACTTCGTTAATTATCACTGATTCTTGAGCCCACGTTCCTGTGGTAATTAAACTGGTATCCAAAATTTCTTCATCTAACAGAAAGGCAATACTGAATGGTACCTGTGGTAACAAGATTAGGGTATAGATAGCGAGAATTTTAAGAAAGAGTTTTTTCATTATTCTTTTTTAAAATAGTTATTTCCTTCTTCATAGAGACAATTTCGGAAATGATTATTACACAAGCCGGTAGAATCACAAGCAAAATAAATCCGGTTTGGGTCTTTGCATAAGCGAAAAGTTTTCCAAGAAAAGGTATAGTAAATATGATCTTTCCCAAAATCTGATTTTTTGTCACAGGAATATTATCTGGAGCGTTATTTGCATCTCCTTTTGAGTAGTATATTACTTCGTCATTCTTTCTTTCGATGTTAATAATTCTGTGTGTTATCGGAACCTGAGTTTCTGGAGTTGGTACGAATGTAATCACATCATTTATATTGTACTCATTTTCCACTCTTGTGAGAATTAGGCTACCAGAAGGAATTTGTGGTTCCATTGAACCAGAGAGAACTGTGAAGAAATTTAGGTTGCTGTTTGTATTGAACTTCATCAGTAAAATTATAGCTATGAAAGCTATTAAGAAGACTATAACAATGAAAAATAAAAAATTTTTTAGTAAATTCATCAAATTTTTCTTTTTCTGTGCCATAGTGTTTTTAATAAGATTCACCTCGAACCCTGGTTACTTGGTTAACCAGGGTTGAGAATGTATAACGAATTAAAGAACTTGTTTTGCGATTTGAGCGTTCAACCAAGTCATATCAACAGAACTTGCAGGGTAAGTTGCCCCTATTAGTCCGGATATCATATCTGCTACTGCCTCAGCATTTATTTGTGTTGCATTGGCTTGGAAACCAAGTCCCATTGTTCTGCCCATATAGGTGTTTGTTGCAGAAGTATGCATTGCCAAAGTGAAGGTTAGCTTGTACTGGTACCCTGGTTTTAAAGCTCCTTCAAAGAATGGATAAGGAGGTATCATACCAGAGTAATTTTCATTCCAGGTTTTTAATGATATTACCCCAAGTGGATCGGATGCTGCTAAACTGTTATAGTAAGTTGGCCATGATCCGTATCCTTTACCATCTTTAATGAAATGATCTGATGGTTCCCAAGTTGTAGTATCTGGTTTCAGGAATTCCATCTTCATATCTTTGATGTAAATGATTTTCGGCAATTGAGAGTCACCACTTAGGAGGAATTTGCCAACCCAAGCAAAGTTCTCTGTACCAACATTATTTACAATAATTGTGCCCTCTGGAGTAGACATTCCTGGAACAAGTCCAGTGACATTTCCAAGCCCAATTATTTTTGTCTCAGCACCATTTAGATCCAAGGAAAGGGTGCCGGATGATAATGTGTTAGTACCTAACACATCTTGGCTAGTGAAGAAAGCTCGTGTAGCAGCAATCGTTGCCCCTGCAACTACGGCAATAATCACTAAGCTGAGCAAGATTTTCTCATCTTAGATAATTATAATAATTTATATAATTATGAATTGGAAAAAATTATCCAATCCGGAAAGCAAAAGAACTTTTGTACAGGTTCGTTCCGGACAACACATATTCGTAATAAATGGCCATGTAGGATATGTGTTAAAGATCTCCTACATTTTTATTAATGTATATTTTCTAATTTGTTCTTGTCAAATCTTTTAGAAGCATGGTCTGTTTATCCCCCTTCTTACTAACAACAAATACCCTATGTAAAGCTCTTGTAATACCTACATACAAAAGTTTAATACTAAGTAAATCCTCTCCATAATATTTAGAATTCAAATCTGCAAAAATAACTGTATCAAATTCCAATCCTTTTGCATTCTCAATAGGTAATACAAGCAATCCACTATGATAATCATTCTCATCATAACTAATAACTCTCCTATCTATAACATCCTCATACTCTTTAAACAGTGTAAACAACCTATCTGCATGATTACGATCTCTACAAAGCAATGCACATGTAACTGCACCCTTTGTAAACTGCTCTTTCATAATCAATACCAATTCCTTAATATCCTCTTTTTTCAAATTAACAACATCCGTATCATATTCCAAAACCTTAACATCATCTCCATGTCTAAGAACTGCCTCTGGTAATTTGTATGATTTAGGAAATCTTTCTTTAAAAATATTGTTTGCAAAATCAACAATCTCAATAGTAGTTCTGTAACATCTGTTCAATTGATAGTATTGGGTATCTTTCTGCAAAACATTCTTAATCATCTTAATCAAAACATCCCAATCATCTATGTAGAATGGAGGAATTATGGATTGTGCTAAATCTCCCGCTATCGTCATATTCCCATTCTTAGCTATCTTCAGAAGTGTATTCAATTGCACATAACTCATATCTTGGGCTTCATCAATCATCACATACTCTCTTTCAATATTCTTTGTTCCAAACATTTTCTGATGTAGATATACCATAGGGGCAAGATCTTCCACCCTGTATGTATGTAGTCTACCTTTTTGTGTTAATCCACTCAGTGTATATTTAGCTGTATCTTTTGATACAAGATCTGTTTTAAAGAGATTTTTGTAGAGAGAATATATATTACAACTGTTCTTGAAGTAAGTAAGTATTTCCCTCTTCTTGTTTTGGTCATACTCATAGTTCCTATCTAATGTTCCAGTCCTAACCTGTTTAAACTGTTTCTGTGCAAATGCATACTCTATGGCTAAATCAACTCTCTCGTACATGTCAATATTCGAAAACTGTGCTTTTAGTTCTAGATATCTTTTCTCAATTATGTCTTTTCTGGAGTAGGGTATATTTGCTAAAAGCGTAGCTTCAAAATCATTGAAGTAGGTGTCTAAAATTTTCAAGAACTTTATGGAACCTTTAAACTGCTTGATATCCAAATCTTCTTTTTCTGCAGATACTGTGTAGTATCTATCCCAACCTAAAATCTTCTTGCCCCAGAACAGATATGTTTGAGTATCAACAGAATGTATTCCTAAACTTGGTAATACGTCAGAGACATAGTCTATGAACATTTGATTTGGAGCTATGATTAGGGAATTCTCTGCACGTATTTCATTTTTGTAGGTGTAGAAGAGGTATGCCAATCTATGTAGAAGAATTGTTGTTTTACCACTACCCGCAACACCCTGTATTAGTACTGGTTTGTAAAGCTGCTCTCTAATGATATCGTTTTGTTGAGTTTGTATTGTAGAAACAATATCTTGAAGTTTTTTACCAAGTCTTTGATTAAGTTGCGAGAGAAGAAATTCATCTGCTGCTACATTTCCTGATTTTGCATCATATATTCCATTTATTCGTGCTCTGGATATCTGAAACTGTCTTTTCTGTTCTAAGTCTCCTTGTCTAATTCCAACAGGAGCTTCAAAGGAAACATTTTTCTTAGGTCCAGAGTTTTGGTAGTAGAGATTTGCTATCGGGGATCTCCAGTCTGTTATTAGTGGAATGTGTGTATCATTATCTAGTAATGCAAATTTCCCAATATACATGATTATTGGTTTGCCTGTTCTTGAATCTGATGGATTGAATATGATTTTTCCAAAGTATGGAGAGTCAAGAGCTATTAGTTCATTATTTATTCTTTGCACGAGTATTTCAATTTCAACCAATATTTTGTTGTAGATTGATTTGGCTTCCTTTTTTGCATCAAGATCACTTTCAGTATCAATGAGAAATATTTGTTCTTCAAGTTCTTTTTCTAGTTTGTCTAATTTGGGAAGTAGAAAGTGTAATTTCTTTAAATTGATCTTAGTTACTTTCTCGAGATGTGGATATTCATCCCCTATGAGTGTATTTTCATTGGTAATATTTGAAAAGTCTGCAATTTGCTCCAGATCCTTGTACAAAGGATTTAAATACTTTTTGAAGCTTTGCATAATTTGTTTTGAGGCGTGATGTTACAAAGAGTAAGGATATATGAAATGTGTAGAGTAGTCAATACTTTTTAGTATTGATACTATTGCTGTATACATATATTATGTAGGTATGAATAATCAATTGAAATTATTGATATATCTTGGAATGATGGCAGGTATCTTTCTGTTTTTGCAGGACAGATTCAAGCTTTTTGATATTGCTTTGGTTGACAAGAATGCAGAAGAGAAGACTGAGCAAGAGGTTGAGGAGAATGAAGATGAGGAAGAGCTTGTGAGTTATGTTGAGATTTACAAAAAGGGAGGGGAGAGTATTAAGGTTAATGTAGAGGTTGCAGATGATGATGTTTCAAGGAGAATGGGTTTGTCAAACAGAAAGTATTTGGGTGATTATGATGGTATGTTGTTCATATTTGATGAGAAGGTAAACTCTGCTTTTTGGATGAAGGATATGTATATTCCATTGGATATTCTTTTTGTTGATACTGATGGGTATATTGTTGATATTAAGGAAGCTCAAGAACCATGTACTGCTAATTACTGTCCAGGTATTAATTCTAAGAGTATGTTTAAGTATGTGTTAGAGGTTAATGCAAATTTTTGTCAGACGAATGGTGTAGAGGTGGGTAATAGTTTGGTTTTGCATCTTGACTCATCTATTTAATATGAAAGATATGGATTATGATTTCTTCTGTTATTGATTGGTTAGTAAATTTGATTGAGGTTATTGGTTATCCTGGTGTTGCCATAGCTATGTTTATTGAGAGTTTTTTTGCACCGATACCAAGTGAGATAATATTGCCATTCTCTGGATTTGTAGCATTTGGAGGCAGTTTGAATATATATATTGTTATTGTTGTGGCAACAGTAGCTGCATATTTGGGTACACTTCCTTTCTATTTTATTGGAAGGTGGGGAAATGAATTTGTTATGGAATTTCTAAAGAAATATGGAAAATATCTTTTTATATCCCAAGATGATCTACAGAAAGGGTTTGATGCGTTTGAGAAGTATGGTGGAGGGATTGTTTTCTTTGGAAGGTTGATTCCAATTGTTCGCACAGTCATATCTTTCCCTGCGGGTGTTGCAAGAATGAACTTTGCTCAATTCTCAATCTATACTCTTGTTGGTGCTGGTATATGGTCTAGTATTCTTGCAAGTGCAGGTTTCTTTCTCGGAGATAGGTGGGATATGGTTTCGGTATATGTAGAGAGATATGAGAATGTGATATTGATATTGCTTCTTGTTGTTGTCGCTGTGTATATCGGTTGGAATAGTCGAAAAGTTTTACGCAAGTCTAATTAGGGAGTTCCCTGTCATTTCACTTGGTTTTGGTATACCCATTATTTCCAATATTGTCGGTGCAATATCTTTTAATGATCCGTATGGGAGAGTTTTCTGTTGTACTTGAGTCCCAGCAAGGATGAAAGGTACAGGGTTTAGTGAGTGTTCAGTGTCTATTTGGTTCGTATCGAGGTTGATCATTTCTTCAACATTTCCATGATCAGAGGTTATGATTACTGCACCACCATAGCTTGTAAATGACCTTACTAGCTCATGTACACAGTTGTCTATGACCTGGACAGCTTTTATACCTGCCTCTAAGTTCCCTGTATGTCCTACCATATCCATATTTGCAAAATTTAGAAGTATGAAGTCATATATCTGAGCAGATATTCTTCTTTGTAATGTTGTTGTTATTTCCAAAGCACTCATTTCTGGTTTTAGGTCATATGTAGCTACTCTTGGAGAAGGTATGAGTATTCTGTCTTCATTTTTGTAAACAACTGATACTCCCCCATTGAAAAAGTATGTTACATGTGGGAATTTCTCTGTTTCTGCTATCCTTAATTGTCTTCCACCTGCAGCTTCTATGATTTTTCCAAGTGTTAAGTTCATGTACTGTTTTGGGAATATGACTTTTTGAGGAAAATTCTTTTTGTATTCAACCATACTTGCTACAAAGAGGTTGGGAATTGGTTTTCTGTTAAAACCGGAGAAATTTGGATCTAAGAATGTTTCTGTGATTTGAATTGAACGATCTGGTCTGTAGTTTAAGAACAAAACAACATCATTTGCCTGTACTCTGCTGGCATTCACAACAATCGGTTCTATGAATTCATCGGTAAGACCACGACTGTATTGTGCTTCTATAGCGGTAGTATATGAAGGGAATTTCTCTCCGAAGTTCTGTTCGAAAAGATAGTAGGCTCTTTGAGTTCTATCCCATTTCTTATTCCTGTCCATTGCATAGTATCTTCCAATGATTGTACCGATGGTGCCAACACCATGTTCAAGACAATATCTATCTATCTCTGTAATATATTCAAGTGATTTGTTGGGAGGAGAATCTCTACCATCGGTGATTGCATGAATGTATACATTGTTTGGGAAATTTGTTTTTGAAAGGTAATCAATTATGGCTTTAAAATGATCTATATGTGAATGTACGGAACCATCACTTAGTAATCCTATCAAATGAATATTACTACCAAATTTCTGAGCATGAATGTATGCTTCTCCGAGAGTGTTGTTTTTGAGAAGCATACCCTTTGCTATTGCATTGTTTATTCTAGGAAGGTTTTGACTTACCGTTCTTCCCGCTCCAATATTTAGATGGCCAACTTCGCTATTTCCTTTGACATTTTTGGGCAAACCTACGGATTCACCCGAGGCCAGTAAATATGTTTTGGGAAATATACTCCAGAAGCTAGAGAGGTTCTTTGGATCTGCTAGAACTACAGCATTTCCAGCGTTCTTTGGTGCAGTACCAAGTCCATCTAGTATTATTAAGAGTACACTTTGTTTTAGTCTCATAGGCAGTTGATGGTATATTGTGGCATATTTTCGAAATTTATTCTATAATCACAACTGCTAATCAAATTATATTAAATATTAATGTCATGGAGAAAAGTATATTTAAAACAATAGAGGATGGTTTTTTAAAGAAAAGACCTGAAGTTAAGGTAGGGGACAATGTAAAATTGTATCTCAAAATCAAAGAAGGTAACAAGGAAAGAATACAGGTTTTTCAAGGAGTTGTTATCTCTATTAAGGGAAGTGGTATTAATACAAACTTAGTTGTAAGAAAGATTTCTTACGGTGTAGGTGTTGAGAAGATTGTTCCATTGCATTCTCCAATTTTAGACAAGATTGAGGTTGTTAAGAGAGGTACTGTTTCTAAATCAAAACTTTTCTATTTAAGAGATAGGGTTGGTAGAAGAGCTCTTAAGATTGGAAATGTTAAAGATGTGTATTTGACTGATGAAGTTGAAGTACCAGTAACAGGAGAAGAAGAGGTAGTTGAAGAGTCGGCAGAAGAAGTGGTTGAAGAAAGTAAGTAATCTTTGTATATTTATATATACTCTTGCGGGAGTAGTTCAATTGGTTAGAATATCTGTTTTCCAAACAGAGGGTTGCGGGTTCGAGCCCCGTCTCCCGCTCCATTTTGTGTAATGGTTCCCCTGCTGTAAATTATCCACAATTTGTAATATAATCGTTGATATGAAAAACGTTGATGTTCCAATATGGGATAAGGGAGATAGTACAGATAACTATATGAAAGGTGGTTCTTACAAAAGCTTCTTTCCTGTTGATTCTGCATCTGAGAAGAGTGAAGAGATTAAAAAGATTTATCTATCAGTATTAGGTCGAGAACCAAGCTCTAGAGAGCTTTCTTTCCATAGATACTCTGTAGGAGATAAAAGTAAGATTGTAATGAAACTTCTTGAGAGTGATGAACATAAGAGGATTATTGAGAAAGCTTTGGAATATCCTAGTTTGCTTGAAAGAAACAAGCTTTCCGAAAATAGTATTTTGAAACTTAAAGGGTATATTAAGGATAAAAGTGATGAATATCTAGAACTAAAGAGATTACTTAATGAAAAAAATTCAGCTATTGAGTTCTTAAGAGCAAGAAAAGATCAACCATATCTTACAAACAAAGAGATATTAGAGGATTCCAGGAAGAGCTATGCAGTATCTGAGAATCAATACTATATGGTAGGAAACAGATCTTTTCCTGAGAAGAAGGAGTCGTTTTTAGACAAGGTTCTTAAATTATTTTTTGGTAATACTTTATGAATAGTAAAATATTTGCAAAAAGATTAAGAACTGCCCGAGAAGAGAAAGGATATTCTCAAAAAGATTTAGGCCTAAGGGTTGGTCTCTCTGACAAATCTATTAGTATTTATGAGAAAGGTAATGTTTACCCTCCCGTTTGCAACCTTTTAAAAATTGCAAAAGAGCTTGGTAAATCAATAGGGTATTTTCTGGAAGATTAAAATGGTGGTGTTAACCACTGTTTAATTCTCTTGGAATACTTCTGAGAAAGTTTGATCACTACAAAACAGAGAATCCCAAACAGTATTAAAATTCCAAGATATTTCAGTATGTTTACGATTTGATATTCTGCACTAACAGGTTGTGATACCAAGGATTTATCAAATGTAAGGGTGTCTGATGCTGCATTTGTATAATTAGTATTATATTGCCAGGAAATAACAGATACAGTTATGTCATATGTCCCGTGTCTCAACGGTTTTACATTTGCCTTTACAGTATATGTTTGCCCTGTCCGCATAGCTAGAAACTCTCTGTGTCTTGGTGTTATGGACAGTGTACTTGGACTGTTCCAGAGAATTTGAGTTTTAGGAGAATCTAGATGTGGTGTAATTCTTAGTTCGTATGGAACGTATTTCCCAAAAGCAGATTGACTTTTTTTAACAAGAGTTAAATCAAAATATTTGTTTGTTACAGTTGTAGTATTTTCATTCACAACAGTTACAACCTGCTTCTCCTCTTCTTCAACAGGGGCTGTTACAGGCAACGGGTTTTCTTCTTCTACTTGATCTGTTCCAGTGGCAAATACTGCAGATGCTTGTAGAGAGAGTATTAGAAGGAGAAAAAGTATTTTCTTAATCATTTTAATATTTTTAATATACTCATCTTATATATACCGTATACATTTTCAGCCTCTTGCTGAGTAATATCGTAATCATCATGCACTATCCTGTTCCTAATCTTATGTACATCCCAGAGATCGTTGTATTCTTTCTTCTTGAATATTTTTGATGCAATTTTAAGGTTCTCTCCACAGAGATTACTGTTTTTGAAGTAGTATTGTAAAGATTTGGATAGTAGATTGTCCAATTTTATGATGGAATCTCTTCGAACAGATGATTCTTGGCTGGAAGATGTAAGTCGTAGTTCTTCTAGTTTTGTAAGGATATGTTTTTTCTTCGTAATACTAACCCTCTTGTTACCTAGAGAAACAGCCACAAAGAGTATTATTAAAAGGAGAAGGATTATGATTGTAAAGATTACTGAGTTATCCATGTTTTCGAATTTTCTTTATACCGAAGTATATCAGAAAGAAACCAACTAGAAAAACGGAAATAGATATAATCTTACTAATGATTAAAATATATATGGGTAAAATTTCTGTAACATTCTGTTCTAGTAAGAAATTCTTCTGATTAGAGGAGTTGTTTGCTAGGGTTATGTTTAAGAAAATATTTGATGTATGGATACTGTTGTACGGTATGTTTAACTGTATTGTTGCGCTTTGTTTTGGAAGAATGATTTTGGAATATATATTATTAACTGGGTCTATATATTTACGAACATTTTCAATGTTCGATTTCTCCAAAGAATGTCTATTGATTGCAATATTTCCGCTATTTAGTATGTAAAGATATCCTTTTAGATATTGATCGGTACTTTTTAGCTTCTCAAATGTTAGCTCTGCAGTAGGGGAGAAGGAGATTTCCTCTTTTTCACTTGGTGAGAATTCAACCTTGAAATCATTTTCACTGTAGAAGGTTATATTTGGTGATACACTTGATTTCCCTCTTTTAAGTACAGTTATATGATCGAAGAAATCTGATTTGAATAGATCTTTATTCAAATAGTCAGAAAGAAAAGGATCAGCTATAATCCATTTTGACAAAGTTGAATCGTAATACTCTACCCAGTAGTGGTAGAAGCCATCAGCAGTATATCCTGATATTTCAGAGACATATCCGATGACCATTCGACTTGGGATTTTGTAATGACGGAGTAGGGCAATGTAGAAATCTGCATAATCGATTGGTGCGGATTCTAAAGCCGACTCGGTAAGAATATTGGCTCCCAATCGAGCAGTTGTTTCTATACCGAGGGTAAGGTTCTTGTTGAAATTAAGTTTCTCTACAACATATTTGTAGAGTGCTTTGTAGAATATTTCTTTTTCTTCAGTTTTTAAACTCTCGATATCATCAAAATCTTTCAAGATATTAAGATTATGTCTCTTCATATATGTTTGAACCCTAATCCATTCCGAAGAGTTAACAATTTTCCAGTAACCTGTTGGTTTGGTTAAATGGTCAGCTCCTTTCTCTTTCTCCTCCGAAATGATCTTTTCTATATACCCATCAATCTTGCATTCCATACTTTGGCTTGGAGGGACTATATATTTGAAAACATAATTACCATTTTCATCTAATACTGCACTGTTTGGGAGAGGAGATATGTCTGTCCATATGACTGTTTGATCTTTAGTGTCAGGTAGAACTATTAATTCAAATGTTTGATTTTCTTCAGTTGTATTTTGTAAATTTCTAGATATGGAGAATTTGTAACTTACTTTCTCTCCAAAGAGTATTGATATTGTTGGATGGATTGGTTTGTTAATTAATATTTGATAACTATCTTTAACAGCTTTGATGCTACTTAGTGGATCGGATGTCCATAACGGTTCTCCAATTGTTTTCGGATACTGGATTAAAACAGAGCTTGTTGTTGTATCCAATATTTTCGAGGATATATTGAAAGCATTGCTACTGTCATTACTTATCTTATATCTTAGCATTACTTCCAATGGAGCATCTTTTTTTACAACCGCATTATTTAATTCCAGTAATACATCTGTATTGGAGCCTCTGTGGAATGTTGTACAGTTGATTCTTTTGTTAGTTTTGACAAGGTAACAGAGAATATCAAGATTCTTCTGGGGGATTGATGCTGTGTAGTATGAGATGACTCTTGGGGAGTCAGACCTTATTTGAAGTATTGTCTCCGTAGAGATATTTTTGCTCTCTATTTTATGTTCAAAAGAGGTATATATTTGAAATGGTTCTGCAGCAGATGTTTTTTGAGCGAGTGAGAGAGTAAGAGCTAATATGCTAGAAAGAAACAGTATTTTCTTTAAATAACCAATCAAACCTCTCATATTTTCTTATTATTTGTTTTATTACAGGGGTCTTTGGTGTCATACCAAGTGATTGAATGAGTTTCTCCATATCTATCTTGTCAGGTTCATTAACAATCTTGTAATTTGGATTCCTAACAACCTCCTGTTTTGCATTCTTCCTAATAACATAATATGCCATACCGCTATTGTCATCAAGCACAACTCTTGAAATAGCTTTGGTACATGAGAATTCAGCAAAAATTAAGGTTGAATTTTGACGAGTATTCACAATAACCAAATCATACCCAGAAGGTACTATTATTTTTTGCCCTTTTTTAGCAACAAGCTTGTATATCTTGTTGTCTTTAGGTGTTCTGTATCTTTGAAGTAATACTATTGCTCCACCGTAAAGAATTTCTATTATTCTCGTATAATTTCGGGATCTGGTTACTTTGGTCTTCACAAATTCAATACCTGCTAGGTTTGGTTTCATAGTATATACATTAATGCGTACTCCCTTCTCTCGGTATATATCATTTTGATCAAGCATTTTGTATTTGATATAGAAGATGTCTGGGCAATCTAGTTCTTTATTGAGTAACTGTGGGCGAATAGTATCGATAGTTACAACTTTCTTCTCTTTGAAAGACATATCTTTTGTTACAATCTGGTCGTTTTCGTATGATATCGGAAGACCAGAGACTGGTTTCAAGTCTATTTTTGCCATATCGCTATTATATCACATCAATCCTTATTCCCTAGCAAAGGACTTTAGTAATTCTGAAAGTACAAATGCAGCTACTATGTAAAAAAGAAGTGCAACAAATGCAGTGAGAGATATCTCCATACCATTAATGCGCAAAGATGATGAAACAATTCCTTCAAATGGTTCCACAAACATACTACTTATATGTATAACCCAACTTGCGAATAAATTCTCCAAGTTTGCTTTAATTATTGTTAAAACAATTCTTAAGATTATGAGCCCCTCTATGGAAATAGCAGCAAAATATGCCAATCTTATTAATAACTTAAGCATTTCTACAAATTTTCTAAATTATCTACGTAATATTGTAACTGAATCATGAACCGATTAACACCATTTGCCCATAAATGTTCAGGATTTCTTCCACATGGAGGACAGTATGTGGCTTCGATATCAAATGGTGTCAAATCAGTACCGTAACCCTGAGCCAATCTTTCAGTAATATGTACAATTGCATCTTCCCAAGTTGCAAACATACTCCATCCTCTTTCATTTCCATTGATACCTCTCCAACCCCATGCATTGTTTGAGTCCCTTGGGATTAGATTCCCAAAAGCGGATTCTACACCAGATATGGATGCCACTAAACGCCAGTCTAATCCATGTTTGTCTGCTTCTTCCACGAAGACATTTGCATATTTCGCCATTGGAGAGTGATAGTCTGTTAGAAACTTGCTCATTGCAAGAATTCTAGGATCCAGAGTAAAGAATTTTGTTCTGCTAATACTGTTGTTAGATTGAAGATTTGATTCGAGATTGTACTCTCCTGCATATACATGTATATCGAATACCGGTGAAAGTACATTGATATTCACCTCGCTTGAATTCCTTGCAACAGAAGATATCTTCTCTGAGAGATATTTCTCAATATTTGGAGAGATTGTAAGATAGTAAGATACAAGAAGTAAGAGAAATGCTACAATTCTAAGAATATTAGAGCTACCTATCTTCTCTTTCAGAGATATGTTTTTGTTCTGAGATACTGGCTCTGTCATAATAATTTAGTATATCAAATTGGGGCAATATTTGTTATGTTCACTCATCTACACTTGCACACAGAGTATTCGTTACTCGATGCTACAATTAGAATTTCAGATTTAGTCGGAAAACTTCAATCCAGTGGGATGAATGCTTGTGCGGTGACAGATCACGGTAATATGTACGGTATTTTCAAATTTCAAGATGCGATGAAGAGCGCCGGTCTCAAACCCATTATTGGCTGTGAGATATATATAGCTCCGCGTAGTATGCAGGAGAAGGAGTACGGTATAGATAATAACTATTTCCATTTGGTCGTTTTAGCTAAGAACTATCAAGGTTACAAGAATTTAATGAAGATAGTTTCAGTGTCGAATATGGATGGTTTTTACTACAGACCCAGGATAGATTTTGAAACACTGTCAAAATATTCAGATGGTCTAATAGCTCTTTCTGCCTGTTTGGCAGGTCCTGTTGCACGACCGATAATGCAAAATAATGTCAAATTAGCCAAGGAGAATGCTGGGAGATATGCAAGGCTTTTTAAAGACAACTTCTATATCGAAATACAGAAAAACGGTATGGAAGAACAGGATACTACTAATGTTGAATTGATTAGGATAGCAAAGGAATTAAATCTACCATTGGTGGCAACCTGTGACGCTCACTATCTTAACAAGGAAGATGCTCAAATTCAGGAGATCCTTTGGTGTATCAGTGATGGATATACAATGGAGGACCCAAAAAGAAGGCGAATGCCTACAAATGAATTCTATGTAAAAACTCCCGAAGAGATGGAGCTACTATTTAAAGATATTCCCGAAGCTATAGCTAACACAGCGAAGATCGCAGATGAAATTGAAGTTTTCGATATTACCTTCCAAAGAGTCGAAACTCCATACTTAGATCTTCCGAAAGGAATGACAGCTAAGTCATATCTGAAAGAAATAACATATGAAGGAGCTAAGAAGAAGTATGGAGATATCACAAAAGAATTGGAATCTAGAATTGAATATGAATTAGAAATTATCCATAGTAAAGGCTACGATGACTATTTCTTAGTCGTGCGTGATTTCATAGCATTCTGTAGAAACAATGACATTGTAGTCGGTATGAGAGGTTCTGGTTGTGGTTCTGTAGTAGCATACTCTTGTGATATTACGGATATAGAGCCAGTGTCGTGGGAACTTTACTTTGAGCGTTTCCTCAATCCAGAAAGACCAAGTCCTCCTGATTTTGATATTGATATTGCAGATAAACGAAGAGGTGAAGTGATTGAATATACCATAAAGAAGTATGGTGCGGAGAATGTTAAACAGATTGGTACATTCAGTAAATTACAAACTCGTCAGGCTATCCGTGATGTCGCCAGGGTAATAGGGGTAGATCTACAAACAGCAGATTCTTTGTCAAAGATGGTTGAGATAGTTTTCGGCAAATCAAAGCCAATTGACTATATGATAGAGCATAATCCAGAATTTGCTGAAATAATTAACTCTTCTGAGAAAACTAAAGAACTTGCGAACATAGTTAGAAAAGTTTCGGGCCTTTGTAGAGGAGTATCTACGCATGCCTGTGGTATTTTGATAACCCCAGAACCTGTCGTTGAATATTGTCCAATACAACGAGACTCACATGGAGGTGGTATGGGTATGACCCAGTACGAGATGTTTGATATAGAGCCCTTAGGATTGATGAAATATGATTTCTTGGGTCTTAGAAATCTTAATATAATTGGAGCTGCATTAAAGAAGATAGAAAAACAGAGAGGTGAAAAAATAGTTTTGCGAGATATAGATCCAAAAGATGCTAAAGCTTTCGAATTGCTTCGCTCTGGTCATACAGTTGGTCTCTTTCAACTTGAAAGTGAGGGAATGAAGAGAACCATCAGAGCATTGAAACCAGAATCTCAGGAGGACATCTGCTATATCCTCTCCGCCTACAGACCAGGCCCAATGCAGTACATCTCTGAATACGTTGCTGTTAAAGAAGGTAAGCAGGACCCTGACTATATCTTCCCTGAACTAGAACCAGTGCTCTCAATCACAAAAGGAGTCATCACATATCAGGAGCAAGTTATGAAAATTGCACAGATTATTGCTGGATACTCACTAGGTAAAGCAGACATTCTAAGAAGAGCTATGGGTAAAAAGAAGGTAGAGGTAATGGAAGCTGAAAAGCCTGTGTTTGTGGAAGGTGCAAAAAGTAGAGGCTTTGAGGGAGAGAAAGTCGAAAAACTCTGGGACAAGTTACTTCAATTCGCTAACTACGGTTTTAACAAAGCCCACAGTGCTTCCTATGCAACGATTGCATACTGGACTGCATATCTCAAAGCATATTACCCACTCGAATTTATGGCTGCTCTCTTAGAGGGAGATTTAGAAAAATTTGATAGGGTGATAATAGATTTGAAGGAGTGTGAAAGATTAGGTATAGATGTTCTACCTCCAGATATTAATCAAAGTCGATATTACTTTACTACCGAAGGTGATAGGAGCATTCGATTCGGTTTGGGAGGAATTAAAAATGTTGGAGATGATTTAGTCCAAAGAATTGTTGAAGAAAGAGATGAGAATGGAGTATATGCCCACCTAGATGATTTCGTTCACCGAGTATTCGAGTCTGTAAGTAAGAAAGGAATAGAATATCTAATTATGTCTGGTACTATGGATTCTTTTGGTGAAAGAGAGGCTTTGATAGAGGTGTTTCCAGAGGTATATGAAAAGGAAAAAGCCAGAAGAAAAAGCCAAGAAATCGGACAGATAGATATATTCTCTATGGATGGTGGACACTCTACTCAAACAGTTGATGAGACACCATTGCCTCTAAAAGACAAGGTTGATACGGGAAAGATATTACAATGGGAGAAAGAACTCCTTGGTATGTATTTTTCAAGTCATCCCCTGGATAATCTTCAAGAATTTTTTGAAAGTAGAAATGTTACACCTCTGGCTGATGTATTAGAAAACAAAAAGAACAATGCAGTAGTCATCCTCGGAGTTATGGTTTCAAAGATTAGAAAAATTACAACAAAAAAAGGTGATGTTATGGCTTTCTTAACAATTGAAGACAAAACTGCAACTACCGATGCAATAATTTTCCCAAGGGTATACCAAGAACTTAAAGACTCTTTGGAAGCAAACAAGCCAATTTTAATAGCAGGGAGATTAAATGTTCGAGATGGTGAGAAAAGTGTTGTTGTGGAGAAAGCAAAATATATTGACGAAACAAAACACACATCAAAATTCGAGGGTGTAACATTCAAAATTACAGCTATGCACGGGGAGGAAGAAATAGCTGAACTTAAAGCCTTTATCGAAAACTCTCAAGGAGATACCACTGTCAGAATAATTGTGAACGATGGAATTGAAAGTAAGAAGGTGGTTTTGAACAAGAAAATTATGAATGATGAAGAGTGTCAAAAATGGATGAGACGCTTTCCCGCCTGATATAATAGGGTATGAAATTAGACAAATTAGAATTACTCCCAGAAAAGCCAGGTATCTATAAATTCTTAGATAAGGATGGTGTCATACTCTATGTTGGGAAAGCAATAAATCTCCGCAGTAGGGTAAAGTCATACTTCCTAAACGATTTGTACGACAGACCGAGGATTCGTTTAATGTTGCCATTCATTAATAATGTGGAGATTCAAGAAACGAATAACGAGATTGAATCTCTAGTTTTGGAGTCTCTCTTAATCAAAAAGTATCAGCCTAAATATAATACGGACCTAAAAGATGATAAATCGTATTCTTGGATATATATATCTACTAAAGAGGTCTTCCCAACTGTTAAAATTGTAAAGAAAATAACGAATGGAGAGGTAGCTCGAGGTAGATTATTTGGACCATACCCAAGTGGATATACAATCAAGAGAATGTTTTCCTATCTACGAAAAATGTATCCTTTTTGTACCTGTACCAAGAAACAAAACAGGGAGTGTCTTTATTTCCACCTTGGACTTTGTCCCGGTCCATACCAGGGCCATATATCAAAGGCAGAATACAGAAGAAATATAAATGAGATAATTAAATTTCTTCAAGGTAAGAAAATGGGCCATATCTCTAAATTAGAAAAGGATATGCGAATGTATTCCAAATCTAAGCAGTATGAAAAGGCTGCTCTTTTGAGAGATAGAATTACGGATATGAAGTATCTCTCGGAAAAGATTGATTTTGAAAGGGAAGATACAGAAGAAAGTTATGCCTCTAGGCGAAAAGCTTTGTTAAAAAGCAAATTTGAATTACTTAAAATAGAATTAGGTCTTACAAAACTAAATCGAATAGAATGTTACGATATCTCAAATATTCAAGGACAACATGCATACGGTTCCATGGTCGTTGCTGTAGATGGAGAGATACTTTCTTCGGAATATAGAATTTTCAAAATTAAGAAACTACAAACACCAAATGATCCTGAAATGCTTGCTGAGGTTTTTCAGAGAAGGTTTGCAAAAGAAAATTTGAAAAAATATGCTAGTCTGCCAGAGTTACTGCTTGTAGATGGAGGGAAAACTCAGCTATCAACATTGAAGAGTAGTATCCCAAAAGGGATTTCATTGCTTGGTATTTCTAAGGGTAAACGATTTAAGAGAAAGGGTGGTAGGTTAGTGGATGAGTTTTGGCTTGTAAAGGATAATTCAATTCTTGAAGCAAAGATAGAAAACAATCAGATTTTGATTGAACTTCGTGATGAAGCTCATAGATTTGCAATTTTGCATCATCGAAAAGCTCGTTCTAGATCAATGATCAATTCGCAACTAGAGAAAGTTCCGGGTATTGGTTCTGTCCGTCGTAAAGAACTTATTAAAACATTCAAAGATATTGAGGGTCTAAAGAAAGCATCTGTCGATGATATTAATACTGTAGTAAAAAATCGCAAGATATCAATTGATTTGAAAGAAGCCCTTAATACTTGAATGAGTCTTGTGGTTTTAAATTGGCTAAAACAAATTCAAAAAACGGATTCCCCGTGATGTTGCAATCTAGTACGTACACTAAGTTGTCTTTTGGGTTTATTAGGACGGCAACCTCGTGTCTTTCTTCACCGGAATTTATGTCACCTTTCAGTGCTCTACCATATTCAGTATAGGTTAGAACCGTTTTTGTTATTCCCCAATTTTGTTTGGAATCTTTATTCAGAAGTTTTATATAGTTATCCAAATATGTATCTAAAGGGCTTCCATTGTTGGCTGTTATTGGTGTGAGAGTTATTTTCTCTTCAGAGCCTAGTTTCTTTAATTCTACTGTACGATTGTCTTTGTAATTTGCAGATCTGTATGAAATCACATATTCCTTTGGTATTTTGAGAATCCACGGGAAGTCTGGAAGTAGATCCTGCAGTTCCTTGTTCGCCAAGAGCAGATCTCTTTCTACCTCTTTCTTTACTCTTTCGCTGAGGCCGTTGTAAGCCTCCTCGACGGTAATCATCTCATACCAAATATCGTTAAATTTGGAATATATTCTTAGTGCCTCATTGTCTTTTACCCAGTATTCCCCTGATTTCATTTCTTCGGACCCAACAGGAACAGAGAGCACATGTTGCCAATTTAAGAGAGGTAATTCTTCTGAGTAGAACAGGTAAGCATCGTCAACGGTTTTGTTTAACGGTAATCGGTAAGCAGAGTTCCCATTGCTAATAAAGTTGGCAACAGATGGTTCCTCGAGTGTTTTCTGGAAGATGAATTGTGAGAAAGGATAGGTTGGGATATTGTTAAGTCCAATAACATATTGGGTTTCGTAGTTTGCAAGGGGATCGTTATTTCTCATCTTTTCAACGATTAGTACTGCTGCATATATGATTGCGCCAAATATTAGGAATAGGAATAAAATTTTGAAAACCGGAGACAGGGATTTTTGTTGTCTATTTCCGTGGTGCTCTTTTTTCTTAAAAAACTGTATACCTTTCTTACTTCTTTTGGGTATATAGTTTTGTTTCTTCAAGGGCATTATTATACGTGATGTTCGTACTGTTTTCTTTTTATTGAAGAATGGCATTAGTTTGGTCTAATATATATTATTCTTCCTATTTATTATACATGTATAGTATAATTCTTAAGTTTTAATGCGGGATCGTCTAATGGTAGGACACCGGCCTTTGAAGCCGTGAATCATAGTTCGAGTCTATGTCCCGCAACTTTCCATTTGGCCTCTTATCTTTATCAGTGTTTCAGATAGCTTTTTTCTAAGTAACACTAGATCCTCTTCCGATCTTCCACCGATTTCGTCTAGCAAGTACTCTAGTTCTTCCTCTGATACAAAAATTTGATTTGATTCTAACTGAATATTTTCTACAGCACTATGGAATTTTTCTCCAAGGAATGGGTTGTTATCAAACCTTATATTGCTAACAAGAGAGGTCAACTCCTCCCCGTTAAGATGTAATTCTCCTCTATGCATAGCTATTTCTTAACAATTTATTTTCTATACCTATTTGCAATGTCTATTCTTCTCTTTAGAAATTCTCCCTTATCCAAAAAAGCTAATTGAATTTCAGATCCTTTTCTTAGAGTTAATATATCATCTTTTTTGAATTTAGCGGAGTTAATATTGGAAAGGTAAATGTTACCGCCACTACATTGGATTGTTATTTCTTGTATAGGGATAATATCGTTCAAATATCTGTTGGAAACAACACCTGTTATCGATAGTAGACCGGAGTTTAAAGGTAGTATTTGACCATTGTTGTTGTAGTTAAATGCTGTTGAACCAATTACTGTACTAATACAGATACCGGAACCTTTTATTTCAAAGTTATCAAAATCACCTAATTCTGTTGATATGGTATATGAGAAATAGTTGGTTAATTTATCTCCAAGGATGACATCATTTACTGCTTCTCCAAGCTTCTTCCCGTTCATTGATACTTCAATTGCATTCGAGGAAAAGCAAGAGATTTCCTGTTTGTCGTTGAGTAGCTTTTGTATAGTTTCAGTATCATTTTCAAATTGGTTCATCAAGAAATTTAATGTACCCATAGCTTTGCCAAGGAAAGGTATCCCTTCGTTAATATTCTGATGAATTGCATGAAGCATAGCACCATCTCCTCCTGCGACTAGGAATAGTTCTGGATTTTTCTCTCTTAACAATTTCGGAAATTTTTCTTGAATTAATTGATTAAAATTCTGAACTCTAGGATCTATTTTGTTTTCTAAGTATTTTATTCTCATAATGAGCTTTGTATATCTTTAATTTGATCTCTTATTTCTGCAGCTTTTTCAAAATGTAGCAGATCTGCCTCTAGGAGCATATCTTTTTCTAGCTCTTTTATCAAAAGTTTCTTCTGTTTAATATCTAATTTTTCAATCTCCAGTTCTGTTTCTTCTTTGTTATCCTCTTCGACCAATCTTTCTCGAATATCCTTTTTGATACTTGTTGGAACAATATTGTTTTCTAAATTGTATTGTTCTTGATATTCTCTTCTTCGTTTGGTTTCATCAATTGCGTATTGCATACTTTCCGTAATTTTATCTGCATACATGATTACTCTTCCCTCGACATGTCTTGCTGCTCTTCCAATTGTTTGAACAAGGCTTGTTTTTGACCTTAAGAAACCTTCTTTGTCAGCATCAAGAATTATTACAAGAGACACCTCTGGTAAATCAATTCCCTCCCTTAGAAGATTTATTCCTACTAGGACATCATATTCTCCGAGTCTTAAATCTCTTAGAATATCGACTCTCTCTACTGTATCTATATCAGAATGAAGGTACTGTACTTTAATATCAATTTCTTTAAGATATGAGGTGAGATCCTCTGCCATCTTTTTTGTTAAGGTTGTAACCAAAACCCTCTGTCCTTTTTCTGTATTGATTCTAATTTCCTTAATTACATCATCTATTTGGTTTTGTGTTGGGCGTACTGTTAGAACTGGATCTAAGAGTCCTGTTGGTCTTGTTAATAGCTCAACTATATTCATATTGCTGTCTTGCAATTCCCATTCAGATGGTGTTGCCGAGAGATATATTGTAGTTCCCTGCTTTTTCCTAAATTCTTCGAATTTCAAAGGTCTGTTATCTCTTGCAGTTGGCAATCGGAATCCGTATTCAATCAAATTATCTTTTCTTACCTTGTCCCCGTTATACATTCCCCCAACTTGGGGTATTGTAATATGTGACTCATCTACAAAGAGTAAATAATCCTTCGGAAAGTAGTCGAGTAGGGTATATGGAGGTTCACCAGGTTTTCTACCATCAAAATATATTGAGTAGTTTTCCATACTTTTACAATATCCAACTTCTCTCAGCATCTCTATATCATAGTTTGTTTTTTGTTGTAACCTGTATGCCTCCATTTCCTTACCAATATTTTTTAGAAAACTTACTCGACTATCAAGATCGTGTTGAATTCTCTCAACAGCACCCTCTATTATATCTTTGGAATATACTAATGAAGTTGCAGGGAAGATTATGACTTCATTCTGTTTTGAAATGCTTTGTTTGGTAAGGGGGTGTACCTTAGTGATATTTTCTATGCTGTTACCCCACATTTCGATTCTGAATGAAGATTCTTCATATGGTGGAAAAATCTCTACAATATCTCCTGATATTCTAAATACCCCTGCTGTAAAATCGTATGTATCTCTTGTATATCGCATGGAGATTAACTGTGATGCTAAGTCAGACAGCTTAATATTATCTCCAACCCTAAGAAGAAGTGACTTGTTTTCATAATTATCTGGGGCACCAATGTTGTATATACAAGATACTGAAGCTACAACTATACTGTCTCTCCTTGTAAGTGCAGAATTCATTGCGCCGAAGCGTAAATTCTCAATCTGTTTGTTAACCTCTGATTCCTTTTCGATATACAGATCTTTTGCAGGTATGTATGCTTCTGGTTGGTAGTAGTCATAGTAAGAGACAAAGTATTTCACAGAATTCTTCGGGAAGAACTCTTTGAACTCCTCGTATAGCTGGGCGGCTAAAGTTTTGTTATGCGAGAGAATTAAAGTAGGTCTGTTTAATTTCTCTATGATATTTGCCATTACAAAGGTCTTACCAGATCCTGTAACACCAAGAACTGTCTGCTTTGGTATATTCCTCTCTACATTCCCTAATATTTTTTCAATCGCCTGTTTCTGATCTAGCGATTCTTTGTATGGTGCATTTAATTCGAATGTTTGCATCCTATGATTCTAGCAAATTAATGAATATGTTAGAATGTCAGTATGAGTGACTACAAATTAAACAGGCTTTCACAGGAGGTGGTAAATCAGATTGCTGCTGGTGAAGTTATTGAAAGGCCTTCCTCTGTTGTTAAAGAGCTTGTAGACAATTCCATTGACGCGGAAGCAACCTCCATAACTATTAAGTTGAAAAATGGAGGAATCAATTTAATTGAGGTAAGTGATGATGGTTTTGGTATACCCAAGGAAAATATGGAAAGGGTTTTTGATGCACATACGACATCAAAGATGAAAAGCATTGAGGATTTGAATAATCTGTTAAGTATGGGATTCAGAGGAGAAGCTCTCTCTACCATTACATCGATTGCGAAAGTTAAACTCTTGTCCAAATTCAAAAGCGAAGAGATTGCAAATCAAATTTCCTACCTAGAGGGGGTGCGTTCACCAGTTTCTAGTGTGGCGAAAGAGAAAGGAACAACTGCTTCTGTTGAAGAGTTGTTTTACAATATCCCTGCAAGAAAAAAATATCTTAAATCTGCGACAACCGAGTTTAGGAAAATATATGATATTTTAACAAGATACTTCTTGATATATCCCAACATTCACTTTGTTCT
>CAIMEL010000023.1 GCA_903840015.1 uncultured bacterium | reverse complement strand
ACCATCATCTGAGTTGGATAATATTTGCCGAAATCATCTCCCTCAGGTCCACCTAAGGTAGAGAATGGCCACTGTCCAGAGCTAAACCATGTATCAAAGACATCTTCTTCGGGCTCCCAAAGTTCACCCTCCCTCGACACTGGTTCCTTTTCCCCGACAAATATATCTCCAGTACCCGTTGCTTTGATCCCAAACTGACTCTCATACTCTGCAACAGTTTTTCCTTGGTTTTCATAAAGCCAATCATACAGTTTCTTCCCACCGCTATACCAAACAGGTATGCGCTGTCCCCACCAAAGCTGTCGAGAGATACACCAAGGTTGGATATTCTGGAAGAAATGTTCCAAGGCCTTCTGCTGTCCCTCAGGTACAACCTTAACATTTCCTTTATCTATCTCCTCCAATGCCTTCTTTGCCAAAGGTTCTACATTAACATACCATTGATTTGACATTATTGGTTCTATTGGAGTTTTGCATCTTTCGCAAATTGCAACCTCATGCTTAATATTTTCAATTTTCAACAACAGACCGAGTTCATCAAGCTCCTTACACAAGGCTTTTGAGCAATCTATTGTCCCAAGGTCCTTAAATCTGTCAGGAATATTACCTTCCATTTTACCTGAAGAGTTAATAACATTTTCTACTTCCAGCTCATGCCTTTTTCCAATCTCATAATCTATTGGAGAGTGTGCGGGAGTCACCTTTAAAGCTCCAGTCCCAACCTCTATATCTATAGATTCGTCAGCTATGACAGGAATCTCCCTCTCTGCAATTGGGAGAAGAACCTTTTTCCCAACAAAATCTTTATACCTGTCGTCATTAGGATTAACAGCAACAGCTGTGTCTCCCAACATAGTTTCTGGCCTTGTAGTAGCAACAGTAATCCCCTCAACTCCAAAACTCTTCCTAGCAAGCTCTCTATCCTCTGCACTTACAAATGGATATACTATGTATGCAAAAATACCCCTCATTTCTGTATGCTCTGTATCTATATCTGCCAAAGCAGTTTGACACTTAGGGCATTGATTTATGATACGTTTATCTCGGTAAATTAGACCTTCTTTGTACATTTTGTAGAAAGTCTCATAGACAACCGATGTAAGTCTTGGATCCAAAGTAAAAAATTCTCTACTATAATCAGCAGACAACCCAACTCTTTTCTCTTGCTTCCTAGCATTCTCCATATTTTCCATACAGAATTGATAGCTCTCCTCGTAGAACTTCTCTCTACCCATATCCCTCTTGTTCTTCCCCTGTTTTTCTAGGAGTTTTGTAAAGACACTTTCAGTTTGAATCCCCGCATGATCTTTTCCTGGTAGTAGAAGAGTAGGGTGGCCAGTCATTCTCATGTATCTCCCAACAACATCATGGAAAGAATATCCGCAGATATGACCAAGATGCATACTACCATTTGCATTAGGAGGAGGAAGAGTTATTGTAAAGGAGTCCTTTACATCGTAATTGTTCTTCTCAAGAAAATCTTTCATCATATCAGGATTGAATAATCCAGATCTCTCCCAAAGAGAATATATCTCCTCTTCTTTAGATTCAAATGTTTTAGGAATACTGTTTTGGTCCATGATAATGATCTATATTAAAGATTTTTCAATTATATCACAGAAATATCTGATATAATGGGGAATTATGTATAAAAATAACAAACAAATATTAAAGCTATGCACACTTTCAGGAACATCAGAGATAGGAAGAAATTGTAACTTTGTCGAATATGACAATGAGATTGTAATAGTAGATGCTGGGTACTCATTCCCAGGACAAGAGATGTATGGCATTGACTATCTAATTCCAAATAGCAAATATCTCAAGAAAAACAAATCTAAAGTGAAAGCCATCTTAATAACACACGGACACTTAGATCACATAGGTGCACTAAAATGGCTTTTACCAGACCTAGACTACCCCCCTATATATGCTGGAGGATTTGCGAAATCACTCATCGAGTTAAAGATGAAAGAGTACAAGATGGAGAAAAGGGTAAAGATATATGGAGTCGACAGAAAGACTCACCTTTCGATAGGGAGAAATTTTAAGGCCACCTTCATAGGAATTAATCATAGTATACCCGATGCTTTTTCAATCTTTCTTGAGTCCCCTAAAGGAAATATTTTCTTCTCCGGAGACTACAAATTCGACACTGCTCCAGCTAACGAGCCAGAATCAGACTATCAAAAATTACAAAGCTTACGAGGGAAGATAGATCTGGCTTTAATGGAGAGTACAAACGCAACAGTGCCTGGCAAAGCGCCTTCTGAAACCGAAATTTCTACAAATCTTGAAGAAGTCATATCAAAACACAATGGTAGAGTAATAGTCTCCGCATTTTCCTCTTTAATCACTAGGCTTTACTCTTTGATTTCCATTGCCGAGAAGACCAAAAGGAAAGTACTCCTTTCAGGTCGAAGTCTTGATCAAGCAATTTTGATTGCAAGAGAGAACAGATACATAAATGTCGATGATTCCATATTCATAAAAGATCACGATATAAATAAGTATCCGGACAACGAGATTTTGATTCTTTGCACTGGTAGCCAAGGTGAAAGATTTGCCGCATTAAATAGAATTTCACTAAATGAGCACAAATCCATCAAAATAAAGAAGGGTGACTTGGTAATAATGTCTTCTTCAGAAATTCCAGAAAATATTACAAAGATAGAAAAACTCACAGACAGACTCATTGCACTTGGTGCAGACCTTATGAAAGATTCTGTAAATATGAAGATCCACTCGACAGGTCACGGGAATCAGGAAGATATAAAAGCAATGCTAGAGATGGTTAGACCAAGAAATGTTATGCCCGTACACGGCTCCCTTACATTTAGATACTTTCACAAACAGAATTTGTTGAAATGGGGGTTCTACAATGACAGCATACTACTAACAGAAGATGGACAAACATGGGAATATAATGGTAGATATTGGAAGAGGGGAACCAAGATAGAATCAAAACCAATCCTCATTGATGGGTTGGGTGTTGGAGATATTGGAGATGTTGTGCTTAAGGATAGAAAACAACTTTCTGAGTTTGGTGTCTTTACAGTCATACTAAACCTAAGTGGTAAGACAAAGAAAATCCTTGGTAAACCAAGATTTCTCTCCAGAGGTTTCATCTACTTCAAGAATTCTCAAGAACTTCTCAAACAATTACAAAATTGTATCTTTGATACTCATCGAGAGTGGCTATCCCAAGGGACGAAGGCAAAAAAGTATGATGAGGATGTTCTTAAAACGAATTTAGAGAAGCAGCTTTCCAAGCTCATATACAAGAGAACAGAGAGAGAGCCAATCATCTTAATTGCGATAATTTAAAATCGCCTCTCACAGAATAAATGTGATATACTTTTCATATGTTGAATCTGCCTTTTTTGAACAAACCTTCAAAAAGAAATCTAACAAAAGAAGACAATATTGTAGCCTTAGATATTGGAACTGAGGTGTTAAAAAGTATCCTCTTTAATGTTGACACATTGGGAGTTGAAGTTTCCAAAGTCTCCAGAATAGAGCAACAGCAACACGCAATGAGGAGTGGAATCATAACCAATTTGGATACAGTACTTGAGAACTGTCGACTCTCCATTTCTTCATTAACTGAGAAACTTGCAGCAACTGAGTACCCAAAGAATGTCGTAATGGGAATTGCGGGAGAGTACATCCAAGGTGTCTCCATTGTGGTCAATTACCAAAGAGAGGAGAACCATGACAACGAAGTAACGATCAAAGAACAAGAGAAAATAATTAGCCAAATAGAGAAGAAAATCGAAATAAATGGGAAAGAAGATCTTAGCCAGAGAATAGGTCTCACCAATGAAGATATAGAGATATTACATATAACTAAAACTGGACTCGAAATAGGAGGAATGCCTGTGGATTCCTTAATAGGGTATAAAGGTAGGGATGTGAAATTAAATTACTACGCATCATTTGCACCCAGAACATATGTAGAAGCACTTCGCAAAGTTGCATCTGATCTTGGGATGAACGTCATAGGAATAGTATCTCAACCATTTTCAGTTGCAAGAGCATATGCAGGATCCTCTAGCAGAGAATTTTCGGCACTTTTTGTAGATATAGGAGGAGGGACAACAGACATTGCAGTAGTAGAGAGAGGGAACATAGCTGAAACAAAAATGTTTGCATTTGGTGGAAGAACCTTCACAAAAGAAATATCTAAAATCTTAGATTTGGACTACAGAATAGCAGAGCAAAGAAAAATTAAATATTCCAAGAAAGAATTAAACAAAGAACTTTCCAGAGACATTCAAAAAATTGTATACCCTGTTGCTAGGCTTTGGATGAAGACATTAAAATCTGCACTGTCTTACTGCGATGATATAACGACATTCCCTAATCAAATATATCTATGTGGTGGAGGAGCATTACTTCCGGAGATAAAAGAAGTTATGTTAGAATTTCCTTGGAAAAAATTCCTTCCTTTCTCTGTTGTTCCAAAGATAGATTTCTTCACACCAGAGAAACTGGACAATATTAGAGATAATAGTGGGGAGCTTAGGAATGTTTTTGATATTACACCTGCTTCTCTAACTAAATTCGTATATGACAATGAAATTAAAAATGGAAGACAATAGGAAGATAACTAAAATCGTAATAGGTAAAGAGGATGAATTAACAGATATTGTTACTGGAATACTAGATTCTCAAAATGAAAGAATCCTTGTCACATTCGCAGAAGAATCCGATCTCTTGATAAGTCCAATAAACTTAAAAGTTATCCTCGAAACCGCAGACGAAAGAGATAAATCCATAATTGCTCAAATCATCAAGAACCCTACGGGCATACGAAATGCGCAACTGGCAGGACTAACCACAATTGATAATCCAAGTTATCCAACCGAGGAAATGTGGGAGAAGGAAATGCTTGATAGGGCAAGACGGTATAACCCATTAGGCAAGAGAGTAGAAAAGAAAGAAGAAGTGACAGAAACGAAGGAAGTAGTAGAACCTAAGAATGAATTCAAAGACAGAATAAACTCAGCCCTAGAAAAAAGCAGAAACAACCAGGAGAAAGAGGATGATATCCTAATTACTTTTGACGAAGATATCGAGCCACTGGGCTCGGAAGAAATTCCAGGGGATGAACAAGTTAATACAAAAGTACACACCAAACCAGTAGTACAAACCGGACCCATCTTAGAAAAACTTAAGAGTATATTGCAAAAAATTAAATATCCTACAAAGCTCAAAAGATTAATACCGCTCCTCACTATCTCTGTTTTTGTACTTTCGTTACTTGTTGCCTTTATCTACTACAATACTGTTCCTTTCGTTAAGATAAGGATATATGTAGAAGCAAAGGAAGTGAGTATAGAAAGAACTTTCCAAGGGGATGAAAATATTAAAAGTGTTGATTTTGAAAATTCAAAGATACCAATAAAACAAGAAATTGTAGAGAAATCTCGTTCAACAACAATCACTGCAACAGGAACAGCATACCGCGGAGAAAAGGCAAAAGGTAAAGTCAATATCGCCTATGTGAAGGTAGGGGGATGTACTGGTGTTTCAGCACTAAACCTTCAAGCAGGCCACGTTATCGTATCCTCTTCCTCTGGACAATCTTTCAAATTAGATGCTGCAACAACCGTTGACTGTAATAACATCTCAGAGGCAGCTGTTACAGCAATTGAGGTAGGGGAAGAGTACAACCTCTCCTCTGGCCAGCATTTCACAGTACAAGGTTTCTCTTCAAATGAGGTATATGCTATGAATAGCAGCGGAGCATTTACTGGTGGCTCAAAAGAGCAATATACTGTACTGTCACAAGCCGACGTTAATTCAGGCGTAGAAGATTTGAGAAAGATAGCTGTAGAAGAGGGAGAACAAGAGTTGAAAGAGAAGAATGGAGGATGGGAAGTCATAGTGGATTCAATAACCAGCGAACTTGTAAAAAGCGAAACTAAAACAGATGTTAACGTTGGAGCGGAAGCAAAAGATGTAAATCTCTCAATAAAAACAAAGAGCACGGCAACATACTTTTTGAAAGATGGGTTTGACGAAGGTATTGCAAACCTCTTAACAACTGAAGCACAACAGAAGAATCTTTTTGAGAGTGACAAGAATTTGGAACTTGCACTTGGAGACGATATTGAGAAAACGATAACTGTGATAGAAAGCAATAAGAATGGTATAAAGATCAAACTTGTTGCAAAGGGTTCTGTAAAACCTAAAGTTGATAAAGAGAATATTGTACGAGAACTTAAAGAAATGAGCTGGGAAGAAGGACAAGAATTTCTTAAAAAGCAGGTCTTCTCGGCAAAAGAGACAGAGATTGTTTTCCAACCACAAAACTTCCCAACAAAACTACTACATTTCCCAAAGAGACAGGGCGGTATCCTTATAGAGATAAAAGAGGTTCTTTAACCTTTATTTTACAGTCAATACTTGATAAAATGCTTCTGTAATGTACCTGTAGCTCAATAGGATAGAGCAATTGCCTTCTAAGCAGTAGGTTGTCGGTTCGATTCCGGCCAGGTACGCCATTCTACTCAGGGATAACAAAATCCTCATCAGTAAATCGTCCGTCAGATTCTCCATCTTCCATATTAAGATTGTCCATAACAGATTCAACCTTCTCTTCGGAATAGAAGATACCTCTTGATTCCATCAGAATGAACATAAAACCAAGCATACCCAGTATAATTGCAATCATTATCTGATTAAGAACATAAGCAACTTTTTCAGAGACAATATTCATCAGTAAATTTACTACTAGACCTGCAAGACCCGTTGCCCCTATAACTTTCGTAAGTATATTCTTTATAAATGTCTTCACAGCAACAGCCATAGGGTTTAGGACCTTCAAAGCTCCAGAACTTACAAATTTAAAAGGAGAAGTTAATTTCCCTAACATCTCATTCAACCTCATACTGTACATAAAATATGCAAAACTTTTTGTATTTAATTCTCCTTTCCCATTGGATGCCCACTTTAACCACAAATCACCATCAAAAAATAAACCTTTTATCAAATTGTTTGGATGGAAATAGTAAGAATCACCTAACAATCTTCCCATTACAGTATTAGCACCCTTGTAGTAGAATAGGTCTGTCTCCTTTCCATCCTTCGTTATCTTTTGTTTTTCAACTATTTTTGTAAAATTAAGATCATCAACACCAAATTTCTCCCAATTCCCTTCAAAAAGAATATTTCCCCAAGCACCACTAGAGGAGAGCCAGTTAGCGACTGTCACAGCCCTTGCAGCTTTCATTCCCAAAGTAGATTCTCCATTGGGATCTAAAAGCTCAGCTATTCGTTTTTGTACTGCAGGTATCTTGCTGTAATCCTCTCTGCCAACCAACCCTCTAGTCACATCTTTTGCAAGAGCAAAGTATACTGAACTATTTGCAATATCTATTCCGTTATTACGTTGTAAAGTACAAATCTCTTTAGAGAGGACCATCGCAGCACGAGGATCAAGACCATATTCGCTCTTAAGAGCCTTGTACACTTCTTGCATCTTTCCTCTCTCGTTCTGTATTCCAAGAGAGCTGTAAACTTTCGCCATTTTTGATCTGTCAGAGGACAGAGGCATCAATTTCTTTCTCACGGGATCATCATCTGTCTTAAATAAGCCAAGATCATTCCCCTTGGGGTCTCCCCAAAGAGAGTAGGCCACTTCCAAGCCTTCTCTAGGATCTAATCCCTGCATTCTCAAAAGCTCTGCTGTCTTTCTAATTCTTTCTGTCTTCGAAGGTATCTTTTGTCCATCTGAAATATTTCTCAGCAACCAGGCTTTGTTAATTCGGGGGTCTGACTTTGCTATCGAAGTAGCTCGGAGATCTGCTCCTCTTCGGAAAAATTCGTCCTGTTTACCAGCAATCTCTTCATCTGTCTGAAAACCCCAAAATTGGTCATTGCCTTTAGCTATTTTTTCTTTCAAGACATCAGAGAAAAGTGAACCAGCACCATATGCTACTTTAGATGTCGCGCCATTGTTTTTTGCATACAGAGAAATCAAAGCACCATCTATTCCGTAGTGTAGAGCACCACCAACTCTTGCCCAACTGTTTTTTGCCTTCTCTCTTGAAATATTCTTCTTCGAAGCTACATCGGGAGAAGAAAATGCTTCACCACCTAGACCGGCCTTCATACCCTCTCCGAGATCTATTTCTGTTGCTTTCTCTATATACTTGTTTATGGCACGAAATGAAGACTCAAGAGGGTAAACCAAAGGCTGAGTTCCAATATCTATGAGAGCAGTAGAGTATGTACTCATATTTTCACTAGGCTTTGGAAATGCCTTGTTCCTTTTGCTTTTTTGAACTCCGAAGATGAAGTCAAAAACTGCATCATATTGGTTTTTCTCTTCTTTAGGAGCCATATATTCTTTAACCGTTAAATATTCCTCCAACTAAAGGAAGTTTTCCTACTGCTTTCTTGACTGATTCACCAGCAGCAGCCATTTCTCTGTTCTGTTCTACTTTCATAAATCCGTTCACTATCGTGGGAGCATTAGCAGCAAACAGGTAACCCGCAATAACGATAACTCCCCTTAATGCAATTAACCAATTGGGCCATAATACTCCATTGTTACCGAAGAAATTAAATTGAGAGGGATCAACGAAATATGCAATGAATGAGAAGAAATTAATCATGAAGAAAATAACAACAAATACCAATACATTTGCAGCAGTACTTTTTAACCACCCAGATATTGAAGAGAAGTTGCCCGGTACTGCTCCGATCATAATTTGTACAGGGCCAAGAACAACATTCATAAACAGCTTAAAGTATGTACTTATTATTGTTATGAATAGTTTGAAGGATGCATACAGACTAACCAAGAGCATTAGAATGTTGATTAAGAACCAAACCAATAGTCCATAGTTCATTATTGAGAGAGCAGGGTCAACTATCAACTCAGCGAGAGTGAAAAGAATGTCTGCATTGTTTCCTAATATTGATAATCCATTCCAGTCTATTCCCATTATGGCACGATTAATCATCATAAGTGCACCGACTACTCCCGTCTGGGCTGTCAGAAGTAAGGTATATCCCTTGCCACCATGAGCATCTAGCCAATCATAAATAGGGGAGTATATTTTTTCCAAAACTCCACCTATTATTGGAATCTTCGTTATTTGTTCTTGGTACCATTCGTGTGGGTTCATAGAGTAGAGAGCTTTATCTGTCATGGATCCTACACTTTCAATATCCATTAAGGATGGAGTATCTCTACCTGCATCCTTGTATGCAGATACAAACATACTACCAACAAGATTCATTGATATTTTCCCAACATCTAACATAAGGCCAACTATTGCAAAACTGAAAGTTATTAAAACAAGTGTAACTACAACTTTGGGTATAGCATTACCAAAAGAGACAACAACCTGACCAGGTAAGCTCTTTCGGAACATTATCATAAAACCAATGACTATCATTACAACGACCAAGAACAAATATGCAATATTTCTACTGATAGACCAAAGCTTATCTAATTTCAGAACATCCTTCAGATAATCATATCCCGAAAGTTCAACTGCTTCTCCTGCTTCTTCCCCTTCAACAGCTTCCTGCAAACCATCAGTCTGACCATCTATGAAATCTCCGAATATTCCTTCCGCCTGATCTTCAAATAGCCCTTTGTACAAACCGGAATCTCCTTTTGCTTCTTCCATGGCTTTCTTCTCTTTCGCAGTATAATCATCATCGTCAGCACTTTGTGCTAGTGTACTGTTGTTTAGTTTGTAACCAGGGACAAAATTTTCAGCCAAATGTTCCCCAATATTTACAGTTGGCATGGCAACAAGCATGTTCATATTGGTTTCCTCCAACATCCCCAACAATCCCTGTTGCGTCCAAACATTCACCTTTGATGCTGCGACCTCATCCTTAATACAATATATCCTGTCGCCAACAAAGATGGAGAAGATACTAGAAAACGTTGCAAGAGTATCTGCCCTTTTAATAGCATCAAGACTCTTCTCCTGCCCAGTAATTGCTTGGCTTGTATTGTTAATCTCGGCATATGCAGCTTGTAAATCAAGACATTTCTTTCCATTTTGCTCCTTGACAACATCTACAGCAAATATAGTGGAGGGTAGAAGCAAAAGCATTGCTACTGCCAAAAGGATTGATCTAATATTTCTCATTATTATTGTTAAATAAATTAATTACTCTCAACTAGAGAAAGATACTCTTCAAGATTACACAGCTCCATATCTTCTCTAGAAGCACATCTCATATCCAGAGAACTCTTGTTCTCGTAGTAAGATTTAAGGTAATTAGAAAAGACACAGAAACCCTTTTTGCCATTTAAAAAACACTCCGTCAATACAAAGCTGTCAACAGGTGTGACTCCCCAATTAATCCATGATTCACAGACAAAAATTGGACTACTCTCAAAAGGAGTCTTAAATACTTCACACTTTCCGGGATCCCATTTAAAAAACCTACTCTCATTCTCTATGCCTTTGCTATGGATATGATTTTGTTCATTTACCATACCTACTACATCTTGATTCGTAAATGTGATTGATTTGGATTTAACACCAAGGGTCAATACCTCCTTGTTCGAGATATATTCCATATACTCCCTAATCGTGGGAACATATCCTTTTAGATAGTCTTTCTCATCTTTCCTAATTCCAGTCTCCCAGTAAGATGGTATTGCTACATACTCCTCCTTTGAGGGAAGGCTTTCTTCCTCCACCTTTAGAGGAACAAGTTTTTCAGGGGTACTTTCTTCAAGAATTTCTTTATGGCTATCTACCAAAGCTGACAATTTGATTGAACGATAGTAGGACAAGAAGAGGAGGGCAACAACTAAACAAAGTATTATGGGCAGATATTTTCTCACAATAGAAAGTAACATATTCACTAGATAATATCAATCTAGTTTGATATGATAACGATATTGGAGAGATGCCTGAGTGGTCGAAAGGACACGCTTGGAGAGCGTGCGTATGAGAAATCATACCGTGGGTTCGAATCCCACTCTCTCCGAACCTAACTAATTTTACAAATTATGAAGATGAAGATAGCAATCATTATCTCAGTTATAATAAATATATTACTTACTGGTCTAATTCTAGTGGTACTTTTCACAAACAAATTTGATTTCATCTTGTTTAAAAAAGCTTCTCCTAGTGTGTGTACTGGAATGTATAGAATTGCAGAAGAGAATGGCAAAGAAGAAGAGTTTAAAAATCAGTATGGAGAGTGGTGTTTAGATATGGTTAAGGAAAAATAGATATATTTCTCTTCTATGATATTATTAATATCATAGAACTGCTTAATGTTTTAAAACATATATGCTTAACATCCTAATTGCACTAATTTCATTTGTTGTTTTGCTTAAGTCTGCGGATATATTTGTTGACCAATCTGTAGCTTTGGCGAAGAAGATAAAGATTAGTAGCTTTTTAATCGGATTTACTCTTATTGCGTTAGGGACATCATTACCAGATTTAGTAATAAGTACATACTCCACAATTAGTGGACACCCAGAAATTGCAATATCTACATTCCTTGGTAGTGCATTGGTAAACATCTCTCTCTTGCTAGGTATTCTCGCACTATTTACTAAATACAAATTAGTAGATATTGATATACAGAAAAATATACCAATAACGTTAATATTAATTGGACTGTTTGCAGGGGTTCTCACAATCTTTAACTTTCAAATGACATGGATAATTGGTATTTGCTGTGTCATATTACTTCTTCTTTCAATTTACTTTGCGACTAAAAATAATCACACAATCATTGTTAAAGGAAGTGTAAAATTCAATGCTCTTTTTCTACTTTTCTCCTTCGCACTCCTAATTCTTACCGGAAAGCTCTGTGTCGACAATATCCTTGTAGTAGCATCCAGTTACAATATTGCGGAGACAACCATTGGGTATTTCATCTTAGCAATAGGAATCTCTATCCCAGAGCTTGTAACATCCCTTACCGTGATTCGAAAGGGGAATCTTCAATTAAGTATGGGTAATATTCTCGGAGCAACCCTCATAAATATATTACTCATATCAAGTATCTCTTCTTTTGTTAGAACTCTTGATTTGAGAGATTTTGCCATAGAGATAATCTTCCTCGTTTTTGCCATTGTTATCTTCTATGTCTTTGCATTACTTGGAAGAAAAAGACTCATTTCCAAATGGGAAGGAGTAGGACTAATCCTAGTCTACATTATCTTCATACTGCTGCAGACCTTTTGATTCAAAGAAAAAGAGTAGGAGGAAAAGAATCAGCAAGGTTAAACCTTGCGGGAGAGATACAAGATAATGGTCAAACATTCCAATGACGAAAATACATAAAAGTATTAGGATCGAGTAGGTGGTAATCTTCTTCACATTTAGTACAAATAACCTAAAAACTAAAAGTGTTGTTGCAAAAAATCCAACAATACCAAGTTCTGACAAAAGAAGAATGAATATATTGTGTACTGGTTGTAAAAGAAGAATTCCCTTTACAGTTCTTGGTACATCCTCTCCCATAGATGAGACATAACTACCTACTCCAGTACCTAAAAGAATGTTTTCCTTAAGAACATGTACACTTACCCGTAATAGGTTTAATCGATCTGCCAAACTGTTGTCTTTAGATATTAAAAGGTTTGTGAACCTTTCTAAAAGAAGAGTAGGGGTGAAGCTATACAAATTTGTAGCTTTAATAAGTCGGAATTTAGAAACAAGGAAGAGCATTAATGATAAAAAGAGTAAAAGTAGAACAATTCGGGAGAAGGTAAAGATAGCAAATATTAAGATGAGTGCAAAGAGGATATACACAAAGTATTTTTTTCTCCCTTTAAGATATTTTTCGAGAACAATTAGAAACAGGAAAACAAGAAGAAGATATCCTCCAAGGAGATTTGGGTGTGGGAAGGTACCATATGCTCTTAGAAATAGTTGGCCCCCGAGTTCAACAAAACTAGAACCTTGCATCCCACTAACTACTTGAGATTCCCCAAGAAAACTGAGACCAACAGAGGATCCTCTTAAAAATTGAAGCGTACCTAAAACTCCTTGCGAAATGATACCGAAAGATACAGATAGAAGAAAAAGATTTAATCTTTTTTTTGCTTCGTTCCAAGGGAAAGTGAAAAGAAAACAGAAAATAGCAAAGATTATTAGAAAGATCCGCAATGTATTAAGAAGGTGTAGGGGAGAGAAGATTAAAATATCCTGGAGTAAAAGAAAAATAATTAGAGGTACTACATACCAAAGATATTGAATAGATATGTTCTTAATTAATATCTTTCTTCTACTCGTAAAACTAGCAAAACAGAAGAGTAAGAGGGCAAGATCTGTCAAAGCAATCGTTGGGACAAGATAGTTCACATATACACCATTAACGTAAGGATTGGAGAGGATTAACTCCGTACCAAAGATTGATACACTCTCTGGTAGCTGAAAAGTGATGTTCAGTGGTAGAACAAAAAGTAAGAACAGGGCAGAGGATAATATCGAGTTCTTAGTGTAAAAAAGTAGAATCAAAGATCCAATTAGAAGGAGAAGGACAACTAAGGTTCGATCAAGAGATTCTGGGAGAAAGAAGATGGAGAGAATGATACACAGAAATACAAGTAATATATATGGAAGATTATTCTTTAAGAAAGAAGTCCTAGTCATTGAACAATTTTACCACCCAACCTTTTTACTTAACAGGCTTAATGACAATATGTCTGTCCATACCTTCACCTCTACTTTCAGTCTCTATATCAGTAAACTTCATTAAAGCGAGATGGACTATTCTTCTGTCAGATGGCTTCATTGGTGGCAATTCAACTTCCTCTCCAAGTATTCTGGCATCATCAGCTTTCTGGATAGCCATTTCTTCTAATTTGTTATCCTTCTCTTTTCTGTAACCACCAACGTCTATGAAGATTCTAAAATCAAAATCCTCTTCAAACTTCCTACCCATTATTACTTGTAGAATAAATTGTAAGGAATCTAAATGACGACCATGATTTCCAATCATATATCCTAAATTCTCACCGTTGAAATTCACCTTTACATACTTGATACCTTCCTCACCATCTTCAACAACACATGTCCTCTCACAATCAACACCTAATAGGGGACAAAGGACTTCTAGCTCCTTTTCTACTAAGCTAACAATATCTTTATCTTCCATATTTAAATATTAATAATTTAATAACAAAATCTTTGGACAGTTAAACCTTCTTTTGCTTCCCTCGGTAAATCGTTATCAAGTTCTGAACACCTTTCTTTGTTTTGTCCCAATCTAAGAAAACATATTGCAACACCAACATAAATGACTGAATTACCCAGTAGAGACTAAGTGCTGATGGTGCACTGATAGCAATGAAAACGGTTGAAAGTGGAAGGATTAACATAAAAGATTTCGTCATTTTCTTTTGCATTTCCTCTGGCGAGATTGGCTCATCTTTCTTCTTTGTAGATTTCTTCTCTTCCACAGGAACATTTATTGGGTCCTGCATAACCTGTGTAAACTTAGACATCAAGTATTGCGAAAAACCAACTAAAAGACTTAAAAGAAGGTAGAAGAGTGACACTGCAGCAAATCTACCAAATTCAGCAGCAACATCATTGTATGATCTTGTAAGATCCCAGACTAAAAATCTTGTATTTATTACTATTTCACTACCGTTGTTGATCCAATTACTAACAAACGGATATATTCCATCTAAACTTCCATTGGTGACATTTCTAATAACCTGAATTAAAACAGAAAGTATTAACAGTTGAGGGACAAAAGTTACAAGACAACCAAGAGGATTGTATCCAACCTTCTTGTAAAGCTTCATCTGTTCTTGGGATAGCTTTTGGGGATTATTCTTGTATTTCTTCTGCAATTCTTTTAACTGCGGTTGTAAGGTAGACATCTTCTTCGTCATCTCCGTTTGCCTTTTCATGAAAGGAAGAAGTATCAATCTAAACAGTATAGCGATTGCAATAATGGCCAATCCCAAGTTATCCCACAAAAGATGGTATGAAGCTAAAACAATGTTTAGAATCGGATGATAGAAGATAGTATTCCAAATCGTTGCAAACATAGTTGTAAATTTACAAATAAGTAAAGTCTTAGGGAATATATCATAAATTTAGACTAAGGAACAGGATCATATTGACCAGGCTTGGCCCAGGGGTGACATCGGACAAATCTTTTTAGAAAAAGATAAACTCCTTTAAGAGAACCATATTTTTCAATAGCTTGATACCCATATTCTGAGCAGGTAGGGGTGAATTTACAATGTCTGATATTGGGATACACTTTACCAACCAAGCCATGATCATATGAGAGTGTCTTCTGATATATCTTTATTAAAAACAGAAGAATATATCTCACTTTATACTCCTTCCAATAAGTTCAAATATTTCCTTTTTAAGAATTTCCCTATCATTCAGGAACTTAAAAGATACATATTCATAGCGGTAAGGGTATTTTTCTAAATCAAATTCAACAACAGCCTCAAGAAAGATTGTTCTTAGTAACCTAGTAAATCTATGCCTCAGAACTGCATTTCCAATTTTCTTGCTCACTACGAAACCAAAATGTGGTAGGGGGTTAGAACTTTTTTTATCTACAACAAGCATACCGTGCTCACCACGAAACTTACTACCTGACTGATATGTTCTTTGAAACTCTTTGGCTGATAACCTATATTTTCTTGGAAGCATAATTATACTATCTTATACTTTTTGTATGCTTTTTCCTTGCAAGCTTGTACTGTTCACTGACTGTAAGATTTTTCCTTCCCTTTGCTCTTCTCCTTTTCAAAACTTTCTTTCCACCAACAGTCTTATTCCTAGCTCTAAAACCAAGCTTCTTTATTCTTTTTACATTTTTTGGTTGATATGTTCTCTTCATTTACCTGTATATATATTTGAATTCGAGCTAATTATATAGTAAGAGTAAACAATTAGCAAATAGACTTAATTTTCGTCTAAAATTACTAGATATTACACCCACCTCATAAAATCCGTTGTTCTAAAGGCCTTTTCACATTACTCTTGAAACATATCCACATTTCCAAAGAAATCAATATAATAGAGAAAAGTCCCAATCGACCATAGACTGCCCTCCCAGTGAACTGCCAATGTTTAATTATGTATTATGCTTTAATGTACAAAGCTGATTTTAAAAACTATCTAGACCAAAATGGAGGGCAGGGAAGCTACTCGGTCGAAATGACCCCAGAGGATCTATGGAAGATAACAAAAGAGAATTTAAAGTTGATGATTGGTTCGAGAGAGTTCTCTGCAATCTTAGGAAATTCCTACATTGAAAACATCAGTAATGGAGTTGTGCAGATCTCTTGTGATGCCGCATATAAAAGAGAGAAGGTCCTTAGAGACTATCAAGCAGCATTGAAGCAGGCTCTTTTCAAATCTTCTGGATATAATTTTGAAATAGAGATAAATGTTTCGGAGAATTCAACACCCAAAAAGAAAATATCATATGAATATCACAAACCAGAGAATGGCGTAGAACTAGATCTCTTCTCTGCAAGCGAAAAAGAGAACATACAATTGGAAAAGGCCCTTTTGGAATCACACTTGAATCCAAAATATCTTTTTTCAAACTTTATCGTCGGAACAAACAATCGTCTAGCTGAAGCAGTTGCACAAGCGGTTGTTGATGATCTGGGAAATGCATATAACCCAGTCTTTTTCTATGGTAATACAGGATTAGGGAAAACTCATCTCATGCAAGCTATCGGTAATGAAATACTAAGAAAAGATCCAAAGAAAAAGGTTGTATACATATCAATAGAGCAATTCTTAAATGAAATGGTAGAAGCCATAAGAACAAAGAAGAACGAGGATTTTAGAAACAAATATAGAGCTGTCGATTTATTAATAATCGATGATGTTCAGTTCGTAGAAACGTATCCAAGAACACAGGAGGAGCTTTTCCATACATTCAATACCCTCTACCAAGCAAACAAACAGATTGTTCTTGCTTCAGATCGCCCACCACAGGAGATTAAAAATATAACTGACAGACTAAGGTCTAGATTCCAAGGTGGAATGGTTGCCGATATTCAATCTCCCGACTACGAAACAAGGGTTGCCATCTTGAGACAGTTACTCTCCGAAAAAAATGTTCAAATCCCTGATGAGTATATAGACCTAATTGCGAAGAATATAGAGACAAATATCAGGGAGTTAGAGGGGGCACTAACCAAAGTATCTTCTCTTTTTAAGTTGGGAGTAAATCCGTCCTTCGAGGACATCTCTAAAATTCTGCAGATAGATATTGATTACAAAAGGAAGAAAATAACACCAACGAAAGTCATAAACTCAGTATGTGAGACTTTCGATGTCAAACCTTCTGATATAAAAGGAAATAGAAGGACTGCCTATGTTGCTCTCTGTAGGCAGATTGTCATGTATATCTTAAGAAAAGAATTAGAACTGCCACTGGAAAGAGTTGCAAGAGAGGTTAATAGAAAAGATCACACAACAGTTATACATGCTTTTGAAAAGATTGAGGAAAGAATACAGAAAGATAATCGTTTTAGTGAGAAAATACAAAGCTGTTTAAAAATTCTACGAGATTAGCATGTGGATAAAGGTGTGTATAAGTAGCAGATAGAATAGGATAACTCTAATGTTCTGCACATAGAAAAAAGCTTGATCTTCTGTAAGAAGCTTGTAGTGGAGAGGTTTCCTTCTATCATAACTATTCACACTAAACTGTTAATTATCCAAAGTTATCCAACTTAATAATCCACAGCCGTTTGTATTGTTAAGTTAACCAATCAACAAAGGAATAATATTTTAGTAATTAAGAATATCCACAGTAGAAAAATAGATATAAACACCTTACAGGAAAACTATTCTAATAGGGAGCATATTAGTTATAAACATATCCATACTTACTACTAATACTTGATACTTTAATATAAAAATTTAATAAAATAGAACAGGTATAAAAATATCTATAATTTCCTAAAAATGGTACAATTAACAACAACAAACTGCCTAATAATTAATATTATTTTATACAAATATGCAGTTCTCCTGTAATCAAGAAACATTTGCCAAATACCTTAATATTGTAAGCAGAATAGTAAGTAGTAAACCAGGATTACCTATTTTAAGTAATGTTTACTTTGAAAGTAACAAGGGTAAGCTTATTATGAAATCTACAGACTTAGAACTTAGTTTGATTACTTGGATAGGAGCAGATATAGAAACTGAAGGTAAAATAACAGCACCAGCTAAACAGTTGGCAGAATTTATTAACAATATCCCTGAAGAGAAAGTAGATGTAAAAGTAGAGAAACAAAATTTTAATATCTCTACATCTAACAACGAAGCTAGTTTCAATACTATGCCATCTGACGATTTTCCTAATATTCCGAATATTAAAGAGGATGATTTTCTTTTTAGAATAAATAAAGCAGATCTAGCTACTGCTGTTAATAGAGTTTCTTTTGCTTCTGCTACCGATGATATTAAACCTGTCCTTACGGGTGTAAAGGTTGAGGTTGATGGAGAATCTGTTTCTTTTGTTGCTACAGATGGTCTGCGTCTTTCAAAACAAAGCATGAAAATAGAGAAAAGCTTGTCAAAGAAAGATTTCTTAGTTCCAGTAAGAGCTTTGCAGGAGCTATACCATGTTCTTTCTGATTTTGATTCTGAGGATGATTTTGTTTCCGTTTACCTTCTAGAGGATAGAAATCAGGTTCTTTTCAGATTCTCTGATATTGATCTGATATCTAGATTAATAGATGGGGAATTCCCTGAGTACAAGCAGATTATCCCAACAGGATACAAGACTAAATGTAATATCAACAGAGATGACTTTCTAAATTCTCTAAAGATTATTAATATAATTGCAAGATCTGTTTTAGGAAACAAAATGATATTAGATATCTACAGCAAAGAAGATAATATAATGCTTTCTGCAACTCAAACGGATTTAGGTAAGAATCAGAGTAAGTTTGAATGTAAAGTAGAGGGGGATGATTTGAAAATAGCTTTCAGTGCAAAGCTGTTGTCGGATGTCTTAAATCATATCGATAGTGGAGATATTGTTTTTGAGTGTTCTGAAGCTGTTAGGCCAGGAGTTTTCAAAATAGAAGGGGATGATAGTTTCGTCCACCTTGTTATGCCGATGATGATTTAAGAGTTGGAGTATTCTTAATCTGATATCCAATACCATGTACACTCTTTATGATGTTTTTATCCTCTAACTTGTCTCTCAGCCTATTGATGTGTACATCTATTGTATTGGAACCTACATATTCTCTGTAATCCCAAACATGATCAAGAAGTTCACACCTTGATATTGGTCTTCCAGAGTTCCTAACAAGATATTCAAAAAGATCGTACTCCTTCTTTCTTAAATCTACCTCTTTTTCATTCTTGTACAAAGCTCTTCTGTCAGTATCAATAGTTATATTCCCAATAGATATTGTGTTTTCTAGATAGTTTTGGGGCCTTCTCATTAAAGATTGTATCCTAGCTATTAGCTCTTGTACTGGAAAAGGATATGTTAGTACATCGTCCCCTCCATTGTTCAGGAAGTTTACCTTTTCTCCCCAACCACCTTTATTACAAACCCCAAGTATCTTTATCTTCGATTTGTACTTTCTAAGAAATGTTAATATCTCGTCTGTTTTACAATTTCCTAAATTACTATTAAGTATTACAACTTCAAAAATGTTCTTTTTCACCAAGTCTTTAGTAACAAAACTCTCATTGTCTGTAGTGACTATATACTTGTATGCCTCCAATGTTTTAGCAATTAACTGGGAAAGAGTAGAGGAATTCTCTATAATTAAGATATTCATATTAAATAGTGAAAAATTATTTTAGATATTAATGTTCTAAAGGGGTAATATTAAAACCTAGTAAATGAATAATTATGAAATTCTTTCTGATACTATCTTTTCTTCTTCTTTCATCTGTTAGCTTCCTGTATTATTTGTTAAACAATCAAAACTTCCTCCCCTTTGATACGACAGGTGGGTACGATGTATTAAACATTTCCGTTTTTGCTCTCCTTGCAACTGTAGCTTTCTTCACACTTTCTTCCATTATTTTTGCAGGTATAGCTCTACTTCGATACAAGGAGGAGAGTAGGCACAAAATTTTCTTAGTTAGTTTGAAAAATTCTCTCCTCTTAACAACACTGCTTTTAATTTTTGTAATTCTAAACTTTTTCCACATATTGAATATAGAGTGGGGAGGTCTCCTCGTGTTGGTTGTATTAATAGCCATACTTGTTATATGATTATGCTATGACAAAGGTAAATACAGAGATAAACAAGATAGTTGATTTGATTACTGGTGAGAAGGTCTTAAGGGATCGTGAGAATAGAGAGAAAGAGGAGAAGAAGAAAGCAGTTGAATTAGAGAAGGACAGAAGGAGGAAAGATATTGTAAAGGGAAGGACAAAATTAGAAGAGGAAACAGAAGAGAAGAAGGAGGTTGTTCAAAATATCAAACTTTTTAGTTGGAAAGCTCCTGATAGGTATGAATTTAAATATGAGAGTAAGAGTTTTTTGATTATTGTTGTTCTCTCTTTGCTTTTTATACTTTTCCTAGCAATATTAGGTCAGTATTTTATGATGGCTGCAATAATTGCAATGCTATTCTTTGTCTATGTTGCTGGAACAACAAAGCCAATTATAGTAGAGCATAAGGTTACTGCGAAAGGGATTGATACAGGTGGCAAGTTATATGAATGGTATATGTTGGATAGCTTCTATTTTACTAAAAGAAAAGATGTTGTTTCTCTGTTGGTTGATACAAAACTAAACTTCCCAGGTATGTTGATTTTGTTGATTGATGAGAAGGATAAGGATGCACTTTTTGTTTTGTTGCAAGAGAGACTTCTTTACAAAGATATTAGAAAACAAAGTAAGCTTGATAGAATGAGTTACGGTGAATATATTCCGTTAGAGGAAATCTAGGAGGGATGCCTGAGTGGTTGAAAGGGGAGCTCTCGAAAAGCTCTGTCTAGGGTTTCCTGGACCGGGGGTTCGAATCCCTCTCCCTCCGTTTTTTACTTTTCCACGTCAAATTTCTTTTGTGGACAACCTTGTACTATGGTTCCGAGACCGCTTAGATACAGCACTTTCCATATTGCTGATTACTATATATCTTAACTATTGGACTATAGGGAATCTACTATGCCCCGATGCCTTTTCTTCTAGACCTTTTGTGCGGAGTTCTGTATTATATATTTATGCAGGCCCTCTTAAATGCCCCAAATCAAGCTGTAACAACAGATATCCTAAGTCGTGAGGATGTCTTAAAGATAGTTAAAAGCGAGAAGAAATCGTTTTCCATTTTAGATGTATTGGTAATACTTTCTGCACTATTAGTTGTGGCATTCTTGGGCTATCTATACCTCAATCCCGATAAAAAAGGTGCTGATGTGCGTAATATCCATAGAAGTGCAGATGTCTCATCACTGTTGACCTCAATAAGTGCTTACTCCCTAAAGGTTGGGGATATTCCAGAAGTTATCCCTATATCAAATGAGTGTATTTCTGCTGGTCACGAAATATGTAAGGTAGGGCCGTACGATTGCACAGGCCTAGTAAACCTATCTTTCCTTGCAGATACAGAGGCCGAAGCTAAAGTTTTCTCAATACCATCAGATCCTTCAAGCAAATCCGTGAATGGTACTGGCTACTATATATCTCAGGACGGAAAAGGTAATATAACTATTTGTTCTCCTTACTCTGAAAGAAATGTTGAAGTCTCTTTCACTCGTGCTGTATTTTAATTATTATTTGTATATATATGGAAAGGGTTAAATTAGATGTCACACATGTAAAGTTGCAATTTCTAATGATGTTTCTTTCGTTGTTGGCTTTCTTAGGATTAGCTGCCTATGTAGGAAATATTGTATGGTTTGCAGATTTTAGAAATTTCATAGTCCTAATATCTGGAATCTTCGCAATATTCATAGGGGTAATAGCAATGCTTCGATACTATACGAACAAGGGACAGATGGAGTTTCTCTTTTTAGGTGTTGGATTTCTTGGTGTTGGGCTTCTCGATATATTGCAAATACTTTTTGTATCTAATGGCTTTAACTTCTTGTTTACATCAACCACACAGGTTTACACACTCAATACTATTCTTTCTAAGGGTTTCCTCTCCTTGTTAATCTTCCTCAGTTGGTTTGTATTGAATAGAAACAGTATTATTCAAAAAGAGGAGGAAATACGTCGTAAAGAGAAAGCTGTCATGTTCTCCGTTTCAACAATCTGTCTTTTCTTTACTGGAATATTAATATCTCTTGTTCTCTATGACGTCATTCAGGAATCTTTGCTAGTTGTTTTAGTCGGTATAGGGTCATTGCTTCTGTTGATACTTGCTCTTGTAGGATATATATTCAGACGAGGTTGGTGGTATGAGAATTTTGATTTTTGGATGATCTTTATGATTTCCTTCCTAATCGTTTCCCAGCTGTTCTATTTACCATTCCTAAACCTTGAGTATTTCAATATGACAAACCTCTCTGTTTGGGCACAGTTCATCGGATATATTGCTCTACTAACTGGATTTATGAATAGTATCTACGAGCTATACCAGAGAGAGAAAGAAATTCAGAAGGAGCTTGCAGTTAAGAATAAATTGCTGGGTGAGGCTAAGGTGAAAATAGAGGAGGCATATTTGATAACCCGTAAGGAGAAATGGGAATTGGCGAATCAGAAGGTTGTAAAGAAAGCGAAACCTGTACCAAAGAAGAAGGTGAGTAAGAGAAAGTAGAATTATGGAGAAGATGAAGTTTAAATTGAAGAGATATCAGAAGAAAAACAATTATTCATATTCATTTGGTGCGTATCCAACGATTGATTTGTTGAAATACAGGAAAGATTCTGTCTTGCGTGTTCTCTTAAAAGAGAATGCTATGAATAGTGATGAAGTTAAGGAGCTTGTAGGGCTTTGTGAGAGTCATAGCATTGAAGTTGAGGTTAATGATAGGTTGATAGACAAAATTGCTTTTAAGGAGAACACATACGTTGTAGGAGTGTTTGAGAAGTATGAGACTGATCTCGATTTGAAATCAAACCATATTGTTTTGGTTGAACCAAGTAATACTGGGAATATAGGGACGATAGTAAGAGGTATGTTGGGTTTTGGTTTTAAGGATTTGGCCATTATTAAACCAGCTGTAGATTTCTTTGAACCTATGGTTGTCCGCTCCTCTATGGGTGCGATATTTAGGCTTAACTACAAATATTTTAACAGTATTAAAGAGTATATAGACCACTATACAGATCATTCTCTCTACTCCTTTATGCTTGATGGGGCAGAAGATATAACGAAGGTGAAGTTTAAGGAACCGTTCTCCTTTATCCATGGTAATGAGGGAAGGGGATTGTCTAGTGAGTATAAAGATTTCGGACAAAGTATATATATTCCACATTCGAAGGATATAGATTCACTTAATCTCTCTGTTGCCGCCTGTATTGGAATGTGGGAGTTTAAGAGAAAAAGTGATATAATGTAAGTAGGAATAACATATTCCTGCTCTTTTTCAATATGGGGACGTAAGGCTTTCGACAGAAGTTTGCGTTTAGTTGTCACAAACCGTTCGTTGATGCGTTATTCAACACACAAGATAAGTGTAAAAAATAACATTGTCGCCTTGGCAAATGAGTTTACTGCAAGATTAAGAGCAGCTTTTGCAGCTCCAGTCTATGCATTTAACTTTGCATAAGGTCTAGCTAAATATTTTAGCTAGTGTCTATTTTCCTTATCCCTGATTAGGGAATATAGATAGTCGTTATCAGGGTATGACCAATTACTTGGTCGGTAGGGTCTTTGGTTGAGAAATATAACCGAGGAGATATATCTTTTTGCTATCCCTTTTAGATATTTCTTACTATACAGGGTTAGATATGTTTGTACATGATGCTAGACAAAGCTTTTGGACATGGGTTCAATTCCCGTCGTCTCCACCATTGGAAATTCACAATCCACTCGCGAATGTTGACAATAAGTGTAGTAGTTATACAATCTACTTGTATAACTTAAGTTTTGCATAGATATGCCCCCAGAATTTCCCCCAGAGGGTTCATCCGATCCTGTTGGATCTGCTCCTCAGAAATTATTGAGATTTTCAAGAGATGAAGCTCAGGAAATAATACTAGCCAAAGCAATGATTCTCGGATATGGAGGAGAAGATAAAGAAGAACAGGCTTTTGGTTTTACGACATCCTTTCAACAGCAGGGTCCAGATAGGGTCTTTAATTTTGAAGTAAAAGATACAGAGTTAGACACTCTAGTTGAATCATTCCGAGCCGATCCTGTTCGAGGGCAAAGAATCTGTACAGAAAATATAATTGGAATATTAAAAGATCCTCGTTATACACCAGAAGCAAGAGAGGCTAGGGCTAGGAGGTATTATGATGCTTATGTGAATCTTCTTGTAAAGATGGACCAAATTATATTTCCTGAGACAGAAGAAGGTAAAATCTTACAAGGTATTCCTGACTATATTCCCGATGGGTATAGTGACTTAGGTAAGCTTAGGCCTGGGAGGGAAAGGGGACGTGTTGATAAAAAGGAGTTGTACTCTTTGATGAAGGAAGATACGCTTACGATATTGAAAGATGTCGCAAGCGGGAAAGTGCCGGAAGGTGTTGATAAGCGATTTTATGTACTACACCGTATAACTGAGCTTGTTCATACAAAGCTACCGTATGATGAAGAAAGAGTTGATGAAGAGATAGAGAATGGAAGGTCGGTGATGTTTGGCGATCTGTGGCGTGGAGGGTTTGGTGTATGTCGCCATCATGCAATGTATGTACAAGTGTTGAACCAGATGTTTGGCATTGATTCCCGAATCTTGCGAAACAGGACCTCCCAAGCAGATCGTGTCCCCGAGGAGGCTTTACCCTATCTAGAGCAAAGAGGAGCAAATCATGTCGCAAATATGGTTAAAATTGGTGATAGTTGGTATCTTGTTGATGCGACACGTGCGGACGTATTGCCTGACGGAAGAAAGAAACAGTTTATTAGGGTTATCCCCCCCGAACAAAATCCCGGAAATGGTGGTAGGGTTTTTAGTTTTGATAATGTTCGTATAAGGGGAGCTATACCACACAAGGAAAAGGAGTTTAAACCAGTTAGCTATATTAGAATAGATGATATGCACTATCGTATTAAGAGAGGGCCTTTAAACTCCTAGTAATATAACAACAAATATCCCCAAAACCATAAATGGTACAAAGGGAATCTTTAACCCTTTCATTCGCTTCCCCTTTGTTATGAGTAAACCATATATTAGTGCGGAGAATACAGTTATATAAGCCCAGAGTATTAAATTTCCATAAGAGACAAGAAGTCCAGAAATAATTGCGATTCGGACATCCCCTAGTCCTAAAGCTTTCTCTTTCGAAATCAATACAGTCAGTAGAAACAAAGTCCCAAGTATTATTGCAGCGATAAAGTTCTCATAAGGGATATACTTCCAAGTCTCTGATATCTGCACATATCCTTCCGATCCAGATAGTATATATATTCCAACATTTAATAGGAGTAGAGAGGTAAGTAAGACAAAAGATAATGAGTTATGGACCTCCATTTTCTTAAAGTCGAAATATGCGAGATAGGCAAGAATCAAAAAGATCGCAGAGATGACGGTGAGATGTCCGAAACCTATGGCCGATATATCTCTAAAACCAAAGAACTTGAAAGCTAGAACTGTAAGAGTGAGAAAGGTAGTTCCTATGAACAATTTCTCAACCTTTCCGCAGGGTTGTTTACATATTTCGTAAAGAGAATGGGTTTTCATTGGTATTCAATTCTTTAATTATCTTTTTCGAGATATCATTTTCGCCAATCGCTTCTATACTTATTCGTTTTATTTTCGTGTCTGTCGGATTATTCTCTATCGTTATATTACACAACCAGTCTCCCATTGTGAGTATCAAATTCCCTGTATATGCTGGAGACCTCTTAATGATATATACGCTTTCTTCAAGGCATGTTTCGGTATTGATCTCCAAAACCTTAGAATCGTAATTCATCCTCCCCACAATTAGTGAGGTCAGATTCTTGTATACAGAGTCCACACCAGCTAAGAGAAGTAGGGGGACTATTAGTAATACCACTGTTAATGCTATGTATCCTTTCATCTGATGACGGTTAAAAGATTAATCTCTTGTGCTACCGGAGAATCCTCTCTCGAAGATAATTGTATGCTAAATCTAACACCAATCGTTTTGTCAAAACTATCGTTTACTGGCTCTAAGCGAAAACTTCCGACCAGAATTCCTTTAGGTGTTATCGGAATATTGTTGAATAGTATTCTTCCATCTTCCAATTTATACTCATTCACCATATCTGTTGTGATATTCAAGACTCCCTGATTGTCCAAGAAGACGCAATTCTCTGTGTTTACAGAGTTGGTCCTATCAAATGTGTCAGTAACATGTTGTGTTAAAAATTCGATGGTTTTCTGGAGTTCTGCTCGTCTGTTATTTCTCATTGTTGATTCCTGGGCCGAGAACATAAAATTGATGATGATGAGAAGAATAATGGAGAACAGTGCTATATATATCATTGTTTCTATTAGGGTTACACCCTTTAGTCTATTTCTCATAGTTTATAATAATTTCTTCAAGTAAAGGTGTTCTTACAGTATCAGATTCAAAGAACGCCCTGTACTGTAAATATCTTCCTGTGAACATCGAATCTAAATCATAAACGCCAGATAGAGTGTAATATGAATTCCCTGTATTATCTGGGCCCTTCCAAGAAGCCCCTGACATATCAGCATTGTTGCTAGCTCGAAGTTGTAATCTTAGTGATGTCCCCGCGGGTATTGTTGATGTCATGCCAAGAAGATAGTAAGTAGATGTGTCAGATCCAGAGTTAAAAATCGAAGAAGTGTATGACCCAAGTGGGAGATATCCATTTCCATCTGCACCACCACCACCCGGTCCTCCTCGTATAATCTTGAACTCTGAACTTGAATCCTTTGTTACTACATATGTATAGTGGTTGATGCCCTGTTTGACCAAGGAGAGAGAGTTTACACCGGTGTTGATTTGTAATCCCCCACATCTGATAGGTGCTGTTTCGTTCGTAATATCAAGGACAGTATATTCCTCACCACCTGTCCCTGCGAGTATTGCTCTGTTATCAATAGCTGCCACGGTTGTCGGACTTAAACCACCACTGGATACGGTATCGAAAGAGGAGATGATTGTTGGATTTGATTTGTTAGAGATATTGAGTATGTAAAATTCGCTTGTACTGTTAACTGCAGTAGCGACATACGCCCTTGTACTATCTTCTGAGATGAATAGGCTTGTTGCACTTGAAGAGTTTAGGTTAATTTCTCCAACTTTTTGTAGAGTGGGGGAGTAACTGTAAATTACAAAATCATTTGTACTTGAAGTAAGAGTCATATATATATGGGTATCATCTACGAAGATATCTGATGCCACAGCTCCGAGGTTTGTACTTGATATTAAGGGTCTACTTCCGTTAATAGAGGAGAGGTCGAAGATAGAGAGGGTGTTACCATGGGTTACAAACCCTCTATTGCTGTATCTATATACAGCGGCTGCATCTTGAGGGCCAGATCCGTCGAAGAAACCTGTTTCCACGAAAGGAGAGGAAGCTATATTTAGGATGATTACCTCTTTTGCATTGCTATCAGTTGCCAGCAGAGCAATATTGTCCTGTACGAATACATCATTAACTTTGTCGGAAGATGAATAGGAAGAATCAATATTTACAGTGGGAGGATCTCCAGCAACTGTAGCTTTTAAGAAAGGTAAACCTGATGCATTACCACCTGTTCCCATTAAAACAGTTGTGTCGTATGTCGAAATACTGCTTGCGATTGCCTGCCCAGGTAAATCGTGTGATGTCATACTTAACGATGGATTGCACCAGTCTGCATAGAACATTGATTGTAATCTTACCTCTCCTCCATTTAGATTTTGAACGAGTGTGTATTCTTGATTTCCTGGAAGAAAATCTTCAACCGTTGTATGAAGGAACGAATTTGTATTCCAGTCATTCAGATACATTTTAGGAGAAATACTAACTGTTTGACCAAGCCTGTCCACCCAATTTATATTTATTGTTATAACTCGGGTATGTGGATCTATCGTTCCACCTGTTTCTACTAGGTTCCTGCTGATGTCCCTCTGAGCCTGTTCGACAGTAAAGTTATATGTTAAATCTCCTCTAGTACCATCTCCATCTACAACTTCATATGTACCACTAGTATATTCAAGATGCTTTTCTCCCATTCCTGTATGGCGTGCAATGTTGTACCATCCTTGTTTCTTGAGCATTAAAATACTGTCTTTAATTTCCTGAGTCAGGAGGGTAGCTTTGTATCTTGATTGAATATTTTCAAAGACTCTTGTTGAATCCACGATCAAGAGAATCAAAGAAGCGGATATGATTCCAAAGATCCCGATAGCCAGAAGTATTTCTGCTAAACTGAATCCTTTTAATTTGTTTTTAAATACTTTCATACTCTATGAGGCCCTCTTGATTTATACTTACTTGAATATTAAAAAATCCGTCAGTTAGTTTAAAGTGTCCATATGAGTTAGGTTTGAAATTACCTTCTGAAAAAAGGATATCATTGGGTGACGATAGGGAGAGATCATAGATATGGATATTTGCTGGGAGAGTTTTTGTATCCTTTTCAATGGCCGAATTTAGAGTCTCTCCATCGAATATGGTATATCGATTGTTTTCCAGATTAATTCCGGTGGAGATATTTTTTAATTTGGCTCTCTGTTGTTGGTAATAGATATCTGTGGCTATTTGGGAGGCATAGTTTTTAAGTTTTGATTCTTGGCTCTTTTGGGATGCAATTGGGAACACAATCAAGGAGAGGGACATTAATATCCCGAGGGTTATTATTATTTCAAAAAGGGAGAACCCTTTTAAGTTTTGATTATTCTTTTGTTTAAGCATTAATACTTCCCATTAGTTGATATATTGGCATTAATATTGTAACTCCAAGAAGGCCAATTATCACACCAACGAGGATTAGTAGAAGAGGTTCTACGAAAGTTACAATATTGTTGCTCATTTCTGTTACTTCTTCTGAATAGTATTCATGTAGGTACATCAGGTTATCTTCGAGTGTGCCACTTACTTCTCCTACTGCAATCATTTTGATGAATGATTTGTTGAAGTACTTGGAATGTTTTTCTAAAGAATTAGAAAGATTTTGTCCTTCTTCGACATTTTTATGTATGTCTTTGATAATATTTGCATAGATGAAGTTGCTTGTTGTTGCTGAGGAGATGCTGAGTGCTTTTGCTAGTGGTATACCACTTGCAAGTAAAACGCTTAATCCTCTTGAAAAAGAGGCTAAGATATTGCTAATGAATAATCGCTTTAATATTGGAAAGTTAAGAGAGAGCCAACTTAGAAACATTTTTCCACTTTTTGTCGAGAGATATAGTCTTGCTATGAGTGCTAATCCAATGAGTACACTTACGATTGGGATCCAGTTGTTCCTTATGAGGTTTGCACTGTTCATAATGAATACTGTTAGGGGAGGGACATTTGGAAATGCTGAAAAAAGCGCCTCCATTTTCGGTAGTACAACGAAAATCATTCCAACAAATTCAACAACAGTTAGAGAGATGATGATTGCGGGATATATTATGGCTCCTTTCATTTTCCTCTGTAATTCATATTCTTTCTTTATTGTATCTGCAATGTAAAGAAGATTCTTTTCCAGTGAACCTCCTTTTTCTCCTGCTTCAACAACAGATGTTATTGTTTGTGGAAATATTTTAGGAAAGAGAGCCATTGCCTCTGCAAGTTCAGATCCTCGGTCTATTTCTTTGTGTATATATGCATATATCTTGTTTAGATTTGGATCACTAGACTGCTCCGATATGGTTTTTACCATTTCAGAAAGTGGAATACTTGCTTTCAAGAGAGCGGCCATTGATTTTATAGATATCAGTAAGTTTGTAGTTGATATCTTTAGTCTCTGGAGGTTTTTTAGCTCTTTGGAAATATTATCTTTCTTTTGTGTTCTTTTGATTAGGCTCATTCTTTTATAGCTATAACTTTGACTAATTCTTTTATATCTATAGTCCCTGATTTTAGCTTAGAGATGGCATCTTCAATCATTAGTTTGAATCCATCCTTCTTTGCTACTGAAAGGATATTGTCTGGACTGGGGTCTTTGATTATTGCATCTCGTAGTTCTTTGTTCATATCCAAGATTTCATATATACCTATTCTTCCAGAGTAGCCCGTGTTGTTACACTCTTTACAGCCATTTGCTTTGAAGAGCTTGTCAGTCGCAGAGATATTCTTTTCAATATCTGGCCTTAGTTTGACTATCTCTTTGTGCCATTCATCTTTTCCTGCAATATACTGTTGTTTACAGTGCTCACAGAGTCTTCGAGCAAGTCTTTGTGTTACTACAATATTTATTGTAGATGCAACTAAAAAGGGCTCTATACCCATTTCTAATAATCGAGGGATTGTACTAATTGCATCGTTGGCGTGTAGGGTAGAGAGTACTAGGTGTCCTGTTAAAGCTGAATTTACTGTTATTCGTGCTGTTTCAACATCCCTAATTTCTCCTACCATGATGATGTTTGGGTCCTGTCTGAGGATTGATCTAAGTCCGTTGGCGAAAGTGAGATCTCCTTTTACATTGATCTGAATGTGATTAACGCCATCTATACTATATTCTACTGGGTCCTCAATAGTTGTGATATTCACATCTCTTCGATTGAGAATCTTTAGAATAGAGTAGAGGGTTGTTGTTTTACCACTACCTGTAGGTCCTGTTACCAGTATGAGTCCATATGGTTCTCGATATGCCTTTTCAAGCTTGACTAGATCTTTCGGTTCAAATCCTAAATCGGCCAGATCGTATGATCTGTTTACTTGAGAGAGTAGTCTTACGACTACTTTTTCACCGTGTGTAACTGGGAGTATAGATATTCTAGCATCGACATTGTAGAACTCGTCATTGCCATCTATTTTCGCTTGT
>CAIMEL010000022.1 GCA_903840015.1 uncultured bacterium | reverse complement strand
TAGTATTATATAAGTATATAAATTAAATATAATGTGTATATATGAGTCAGGTTGGAGAGGCAGTAAAGGATAACAAGAAGATATTGTTTCTTGTCGTTGGCCTGTTGATTGTCTCTATTGCAGGGCTATATATGACAAAAAATGGTATGAATACAAATATTACTAATAATATCGTTCAAACAAAAAAATATACTGAGGCTAAAAATGTCATGGAGGATGGTGTAGATTACAGAGTTATCCTGAAAACATCTTTGGGAAATATCGAGATAGATTTGTTTGAAAAGGAAACACCTTTAGCTGTTAATAACTTCCTCTTCTTGGCGTCAGAGAAATTCTATAACGGCATCATATTCCACAGGGTAGTAGAAGGTTTTGTAATCCAAGGTGGAGATCCTACAGGAATAGGTACAGGAGGTCCCGGATATTCTTTCAAAGATGAGGTCACTGCAAGAAAGTACAAAGCTTACTCTGTAGGGATGGCCAATGCAGGTGCTAATACCAATGGATCCCAGTTCTTCATAACTCTTGGTAATATATCGGAAGGTAATCTAGAGGCTCTAAACAGTGGTGTATACACGCTCTTCGGAGAGGTTGTAGATGGTTTTGCAGTGGTTGATTCTATTGGTAGAGTTGAAACGGATTCAAAAGAGAAACCGGTTAACAAGGTGGTAATAGAGAGTGTTCAGATAATCGAGAATTAATCCAAACTTAATCTCTTCTTTATATATTCTTCTTATGAAGGATATGAAGAAAGTTAGTATAAAGTATATAGCTGTATTCTTGGTCAGTTTTCTTCTAGGAATATTTTTTTCTCAGTATGTTTTACTTAAATATTTTGACTTCAGTGAAAAGGTAGTTGATACACAAACTGGGGTTGAGAGTCCTGAAGTTCTGTCTGTAGAGGCTGTGAAGAGCGACAAGTCATTATTCATAGAGCGTGGCTGTTCAATCTATATAGATGTCAGCGGTGCTGTCAGGGAGCCTGGTGTGTACTGTTTAGATAGTGAGGCTCTTATGATAGATGCTGTGAACAAAGCAGGAGGTTTTTCTAAAGGAGTTGCATTGAGCTTTGTTTCTAGAAACATTAACCTTGCACTGCCTTTAACAGCAAATCAAAAGATATATTTTCCTTTAGAAAAGGAGGTGGAGTGTAAGTTATTAAGTTTCCTGCCCCAAGTTGGGACCTTTAGTAGTAATCAGTCTACAGGGGCGGAAAGTTCTGGTACTCAAACTTCTAATTCCACTGAGGGAGGTAATACAAATGGGCAGGGGGTACAATGTGTGAACATCAATACTGCATCTAAATCAGAGCTTACTAGTTTAAATGGTGTTGGGGAAGTTACTGCTGAAAAAATAATTTTGGGTAGGCCTTATACAAAAATCGAAGATTTACTAAATGTAAGTGGGATAGGCGAGGCAACGTTGAACAAATTCAAAGATGCTGTCTGCATATAGATTGTTCCACGCTTTCAAGGCTTTTATCTTAAAGCTAGCAATCAGATCTTATGCTTTGTATTCGTATGTTCTTGATTACAAACTCATTCTGTATTCTCTGCTATTCCTATTTTCTTATCTTGTAGGCCTTTTGGTACTGAGAAACGTTACACATCTCCACACTATGGGAGTTCTTCTGCTAGTATCTGTCATTTCTTTTTTAATATTTCTCTTCGTTTTCGTCGGTTTACTCAAGATGCCGAACCTCTCTATGCTTTCTAAGAGTAAAATGTGGAGTAGGGAATTTGTATACAAAATCAGAGGTATAGGATTCGCTCTCATAGTAAGCATCCTGGCTATTGTCTATGCTTTCTTGACTTGCAGGTATGAAAGAGAACAGGATGAGGCAGTGGGTGGTTTCACACTTAGTAACACAGATTTTGTTGGGTTTGTACTGTCCGAACCAAGCGAAGGGCATATATTACAATCAGTTGAAACCCGTGCACTATGGGGTGGGACCCGAAATGGTACTAATTTGGATAAGTATGAGGGTAATATTCTTGTAAGATCTAGCCCCTTTCAAATATTTAGCATAGGGCAGAGATGTTTTTTCTATGGGAGTTTTGTGGAACCTAAAAATTTTTCTGACTTTGACTACAAAAAATATCTGAGAGGGAAAAGTATCTATATTATATTTGAAGCTATATCTGTGGAATGCGATTCCGTTTCTGATGCGAGATATGGCTTTGTAGTAAGGAATTTTTTGGTTGATCTGAAATATTACCTGATATCGAAAGTTGACACTGTACTATTTGAACCACAATCATCCTTGTTAGTAGGGATTCTGTTTGGTCAGGAAAGGCTATTTAGTAAAAGTTTCGAGAAAGCTGTTCGGGATTCCGGTGTTAGTCATATAGTTGCGGCCTCTGGATACAACGTCTCGATATTAATAGTTTTTTCTAATAGAACTTTTTCGTTCTTAGAAAGAAAATCAAAGAATATAATTGGTCTTGTAGTAATATGGATGTTTGCTATGCTTTCAGGATTGTCTGCGTCTATAGTGCGAGCCTGTATAATGACAAGTGTATCTCTCGTTGCAGTTCTATTCGGTAGGAGTAATTCAATACATATAGCTATTCCGTTCACTGTGGCAACCTTTTTGATATTTGATAGGTATATCCTAGAAAGTGTAGGTTTGCAGTTATCCCTGTTAGCAACCTTGGGATTGGTATATCTTTTACCAGTCTTCGAGAATGTTGCTAATTCCTGTTTCGGGAAATCAGATTTTTTAAAAGGATATGTTCTGCCCACTATGAGCTGCACTATCGCCACAATGCCAGTTACACTCAGTGTGTTTAATTCTTTCTCGGTTTGGTCTGTTCTCGCAAATACTTTAATTTTACCAGTAATAGAGGGGACTATGCTTTGGGGAGTCCTTGCCATTATCTCTCAACAACTGTTGCCGCAGTTATCATATTTTTTCTTTTCAATTGTAAATATCCAATTGAAATATTTTCAGTGGGTGGTGGAGTATGTTGGGAGGGTTAACTGGGGAGTATGGAGTATAGATCCTCTGTATTCAAGAATTCTTTCTATCCTGCTGGGATTGGTTATTCTTGTTTTTGTAATATATTTCTACCCTTTAGAAAATGAAAAATATAACTACTATATTAAAAGTGCTGCTTTGGTTTGTAAAAGAAAATTTCCTTAATGTTCTCTCGCTTCTAGTCTCTGTCCTTCTTGTTGTTTCTGGTTCCATTGGTGAAATGGAGAGATCTCAATTGATATTTTTTGATATTGGGCAGGGAGACACCATCTTAGTTCAGAAAGAAAGGTTCCAAATATTAATAGATGGAGGACCAGATGATAGTATCGTGTATAAATTGCCCCAGTATATGCCCTGGTTCGATAACTATATAGATGTTGTAGTTTTAACTCATCCTCATGATGATCATCTTGTGGGCATTTTACATCTCTTGTCTCGGTATGAGGTTGGCAAGATACTTTACAATCCGACTATGGCTAATAATCAAAACTATGATTATATCCTTACCCAATACGAGAATTTGTTAACCCCTGTTTCCTACGGATATCTTGTGGAATATGGGGATCTGAGTTTAAAAATTCTTTATCCTTTTGATATCAATGATGCCCAAAGCAGTAATCTGAACAATGAGTCTCTAGTTGCTCTGCTTGAAGTCGATGATTACCGCATTCTGCTGATGGGTGATGCTGAGGTAGAAGTGGAGGAAGAGCTGTTGGGAGAGGATTTGGGAGAAATATATATGTTAAAAGTTGGACACCACTGTTCTAGAACTTCTACCTCTGAGATGTTTCTCAAAACTGTTGGTCCGAAGGTGGCCATCTGTTCCGTTGGTAGAGAGAATAAATTCGGACATCCTCATTATGAAACCATAGAAAAATTTTCAAAATACAATGTGCAATATCTGGTAACATATGAAGAGGGTGATATAGTTATTAAATTCTGATTATTGTGATAAAATCTTCTTAATAGAAGATCTTTTGTACCTGTAGCTTAATTGGATAGAGCATTGGTTTGCGGAACCAAAGGTTGTTGGTTCGATCCCAACCAGGTACGTATGTGATAGAATATTTTAGCTACATGCACCCGTAGCTTAACTGGATAGAGCATCGGTCTTCGGAACCGAGGGTTGGGGGTTCAACTCCCTCCGGGTGCGCTTAATATAATAACCAAGCTAAATATGGTTACTAAGCTTGCGAAGTTGGTCTTGGATTCGATAAATTCTAAAGGGTTTTCCGCAGAGTTGGGAGATATTTTTGTTGAGGTACCTGGAGATCCTAAGAAGGGTGACTACACCACAAATATTGCGATGAGATTGGCGTCTAAGAGTGGGAAGAATCCTGTAGAATTGGCAAGAGAAATTGTTTCTGGGATCGTTACAGATGATTCTATCGAAGAAATTGAAGTTGTAGCGCCAGGCTTTATTAATTTCTTCCTTTCAAGTAGATATTTATTAACCGAGCTATCTAAGATTGTTGAGCAAGAAGATGAATATTTCAAATTTGATTCTAAGGTAGGAAGGAATATTGTTATCGAGTATACAGACCCCAATCCCTTTAAGGTGTTACATGTTGGCCATTTGTATACCAATATAGTTGGCGAATCGTTTGCGAGGCTTCAGGAGTCGCTAGGGGCTAATGTAAAGCGTGCTAACTATCAGGGTGATGTTGGTTTGCATGTGGCTAAAACATTGTGGGGGTTGGAGAGAAAAATGTTGTTAGAGGGTGTAACATTCGAAGAGATTGAAGGATACTCACTCGAAGACAGGGTGAGATACCTCGGAGATTCGTATATCTATGGTTCCCAGCAATACGACGTCGAGAGTGACAAGAAGGTTCAAAAAGAAATAGACAGTATCAACTATTACATATATTCGAAGAATATTCCCTCTCTACCAAGCAAGGAGTCCTCTGAATACGAAGAGAAGAAATATCTTGAAAAATATACTAAAGGCAGGCAGTGGTGCTTGGATTATTTTGAAACGATATATAAAAGACTAGGAACGAAGTTTGATTACTATTTCTTTGAAAGTGAAGTTGGAGAAGCGGGATTAAAATTGGTTCTGGATAATGTTGGAGAGATCTTTAAGCAGGATGGCCAGGCAATAATATATGAGGGGAAGGAAGATTTGGGTCTTCATACGAGAGTTTTTGTGAATAGTCATGGGTTACCAACATACGAGGCAAAAGAGCTTGCTTTGGCTATCAAGAAAGGTGGTTTGATAAAGTATGATGAATCTATAGTTATTACTGGTAGTGAACAGGCTCCATATTTCAAAGTTGTTTTTGATGTCCTGAGCAAGATAGACCCTGCTTTAAGTGAGCGATCTAAGCATATCCCACATGGGATAATTCAAACGCCTGATGGTAAGAAAATGGGTAGTAGAAAAGGGGGCTTTGCAAATGCAGAGTACCTTCTGGGAGATGTTCAAAGTAGGGTTGAGGAGCTTATGGAGGCAAGTAATAGGGTTGATGATTTGGATGTAGAGGATGTGAGCGAAAAAATCTCCATAGCAGCGATCAAATATGCATTTCTTAAAGTAAGTGTTGGTAAAAATATAATATTTGATATTGAGAAATCTGTTGCCTTTGATGGAGATACGGGCCCATATCTTCTGTATGTCTATTCGAGGTGTCGTTCGATTCTTGATTCTGTTGAGTCTGTTGGGTCAAGTAACTTGTGCCTAGATCTGTGTTTAGATAATCCTCATACGAAGGAGCTAGTGAGGGCCATTGGCAGGGGGAGATATTTAATGCTTGCTTCTGCCGAAGGATATTCTCCCTCAATTCTATGTAGTTATTTGTTTACCTTGGGTCAAGTATTCAATAACTTCTATCAGAACGTTAGGGTGCTTGACGCAGGGGAAGAAGAAAGAGAGATCCTGCTTTTACTGTTGAAAGCTGTGATGACTACAATGAGGGTTGGTCTGGATAGACTGGGAATTAATACTGTTGAGAAAATGTAATAGCGGGGTGTAGTTCAGATGGCTAGAACGCTACATTCGGGATGTAGAGGTCGTCCGTTCAAGTCGGATCACCCCGATTTCTTAGCTAATTGCCCACACGCTGCAGATATTTCTCCACCAAAAGAATACCTCAGAGTATTTGTAATACCTTGCTGATCAAGTATCCTTCTAAATCCATCTATATCCTTCTTACTACTTGGTCTAAAATCGATACCTTCAGACTCATTAAAGTTTATCAAATTTACCAAACATATTTGATTCCTTAACAACTTTGCCAATTCTTTAGCATGTGAGCTTGTGTCGTTAATATCCCTAAGTAGGAGATACTCGTATGTAATTCTCTTGTTTGTTCTCAATTGATACCTCTTCAGTGTCAGTAGGAGATCTTTAAGATTATTTGCTTTGGCAACAGTTGGCATTATTTCCTCTCTTAGTTGCTGATTCGGGGCGTGCAAACTTATTGCAATCTTAACTCCTAGATTGAGAGCTAGAAACTTCTCGAGTTCTTTGACATATCCTGCTGTAGACAGGGTAATCTTTCTGTGGCTGATGCCGAGCATTCTCGGATCTATTATATCTTTTATTGTTTTTACTACATTATCAAAATTTAACAATGGTTCTCCCATTCCCATAAATACAACATTAGTTAATTCTTTTGATTCTTTCTTTAAGACCCTTTTAAAATACATAATCTGATCTAAGATTTCTCTGTGATCAAGCTGTTCCTTAAATCCCATTTGACCTGTTGCGCAGAATTTACAACCAACGGGACATCCACTCATACAACTTACGCAAACTGTGTTCCTTTTCGGTGCTCTCATCAACACAGTTTCTATGGGATAGCCATCTTGTGTATAGGAGAGAAGTTTTGTTGTTCTTCCATCTCTGGAAGTTACTTCTGTGAAGTTCTGTAGCGTGGTGAACGGAATCTCCTTCTTAAGAATGTCTCGTAAGCTTGTAGGCCATGTAGTCATTTCGTCCCAGGAATTTATACCTTCCTGAAAGAATGCTTTCAGAAATTGTTCTTTTCTATACTTTGGAAGATTATATCTTTCCATTAGGAAATCTATCATATCGCTATTCTACTAGAATGTAGGTTGTAAAGAAAGTTGGTTTCTTGACAGTGCTCCTCTATATATGTAAAGTATTTCTATGTAGTAAATTATAACTTTTTAATATTTTCTGTATGAGAATAAATAATAAAGGGAAGATCATTCTAGGATTGCTTTCTTTCTTCCTAATAACTCCTTTGGTTGTATTTTATGTTTTGGATGGCGCGGGAGTGTTTGATACAAGGAGTAGGGCTGGAACTACAGAAGAACTTCCTGAAGCTTTGAAGAAGGCTGACTTAAATGGGGATAATAAAATTACCATTAGTGATTTCGGTATTTGGTTATCTTCATACAGAGATTACAAGGCAAATCCAGCGGCTTTTGCAGCCAGGGCTGATTTGAATTCTGACGGAGCGATAACCATTATGGATTTCTCACTGTGGCTGAATGCATATAGGGAGTTTAAGGGGACGAATGAACCTGGGAGTGGTGGTGATCTGGCTGGGCTTGTAAATTACAACTGGGGAAATGGATCAGATGGAGATTTCGTTGTCTCTGGGAATGTAGATATTGATGCTCAAACTGAAAAATGTACTGTTGGTGGTTTTGCACCTAGTTACAATGTAATGTCCTTTGCCTCTGATGGAAAGAGCGCAACAGTTGACAGCACACCAGGTACATGTTTGAAAGCAGGGGATGAAGTTCTGGTTATCAATGTCCAAGGTGGTGGTACATATGATAATGTCGGAAATCACGAGATTTTGAAGATTGATTCAGTGACTGGTTCTACTGTTAAGTTCACTGCAGCAAAAGTAAAATTCTATGGTTCCTCTTCAGGTACTGATGCTGGTATTGGAAAGGGTTGTGGTTCTCAAGTTGTTGTAATGCAGAGGATTCCTCAGTTTAAAGATGTGACCATCAATGCTGACAAAACATTAAGTGCGAAAGCTTGGAATGGTGATAAAGGAGGAATTGTTGTATTTAAGGCTAGTGGTACAGTTAATATAAATGGGAGTATTAGTGTTACAGCTGATGGTTTTAGAGGTGGTTTGAAGAATAACACTTCTGGCTCAAGTGGAGAGGGTATGTCTAGTTGTTCAGTTGCCAGTGGAATTGCAAACTTTGGAGGTGCAGCTGTGGGTGCTTTTGGTGGAGCTTACGCTACTAGAGTTGATGGGACTGGTCCTGGCTTAGTATATGGTGTGGCTGATTTGGCAAAGTTATATTTAGGTTCTGGTGGTTCTTCCGTCAAGCAGTCTGGTGATAGAGCCTCGAGAGCAGGAGCAAATGGTGGTGGAATAGTCTTCATCCTGGCAAAAGATATCAATGTCAATGGTACAATCAATGCAACCGGTGCAAATGGTACAGTTAGAAACAGTACAACTCAACCAAGAGGTGCTGGTTCTGGTGGTTCTGTGAAGCTTGTTGGGGATAATGTGGTCTTAGGGACCAACAAGATCTTAGTAAATGGAGGGACAACATATGGTCTAGGTGGAACAGGTAGAATCGCAGTATATTACTCTAGTGTCATATCTGGTTCTACAACACCATCATTCTATTCCAAGCAGTTTCCTAAATAAGGAGTAGGGTTATAACTAGAATGAAAAAGACCGAGGTTAACCTCGGTCTTTTATTTCTCTAAGCAAGTAATTTTACTATTCCGTAGTAGTGGTTTCCCTTGAAGATAAGCCAACCAATCCAATTGTGATTGCGATTAAGAATATTACACCAGCTAAAACATACATAGAGTTATCTTTTAAGAAATCTCTTACAACTGTCAATGTGTCTTTTTCCTCCTCTGTTGTTGTTGCTTCCTCTTCGTCTGTCTCAACAGGAGCTGTTATCTCTGGCTTGTTTATATTTGTTACAGTACCAAGAACCAAAGATCCAATATCCAAAGTGTCTTCCTCTAAGTAGAAGAAATAATCATCTTTCTCTGTCTCGTAAGTTAGCACTGCAAACATTCCAGTCATTTCTACATTCTTATCATTGAAACACTCTAAAGCTAATTTGTTCCCAGGTAATTGTTTGCTACTCTTACCAATAGTACAGAACGAATCAGTCTGTTTAATCTCTGTTATATTGATATCTTCGCTAAGTACAAGAGTCATATCAACTCCATCAATATAACTACCATTTGTGTTTACAGACACTGTGACGCTCTTGGCTTCCGTGTTGTCCTCGAGGGTTATATCAACCTTCGCATATGCATTCTGAGAAAAAAGAAGTAGGGAGGATGCTCCGAAAAATGCTCCCATAATCATATTCCGATTTAATTTCATTTTAGAAAATTAAAAATTTATTTCTATACATTCTAGAGTATCAGAGTAAATATACAATGTAAAGTATTGGTATTCTTGATTGACAAATATACTAGGATAGTGCAATATATTTATTAGGTAATTTTAAAATATATATCTTATGCACTGCCTAAGAAAAACTGTTTTGTATGTTGCTTTTGTTGCCCTTATCTTGCCATTGATGCATACTGACTCTAATGCTCAGGTGCTTACTTTAACATCGGCTACCGTAAGTCCTGCAACAGGAAACATATATTCAGACAGTACAGCTATCTCTGTCTATGTAAATAGTGGTACTGACGAATTTGCAGGAGTAGATATAGATTTGGCGTATACTGGTTCTATACAGTATTTAAGTGGAACTGGTGCTGCCAGATGTTCTACATTTACAATTACTCCAGGAACTGGAACTTTAAATATACTTTGTCTCTCAACCCAGCATAGTACAGGTCAAGCATACAGCGGTGTTATTGCAACGCTGTATTTCAAATCAACTGCATCTAGTGGTACTGCAAGTATTTCCTTTACATCTGTGGACCCAAATGCACCTGTAAAGACAGGAGGTACATATACTTTGACTTCAGCAACAAACCCTAATACTGGTACAGGAGGAGGTTTACCTGATTCCGGATTATTTGATGATTCTAGAAGTTTAATAGTAATGGGTGTTGTTGTTATGCTTCTTGGTCTGTTCTGGAACAAAGTTTCAAATGTGGGAGTTCTCTTTATGGGCAAGGTTAAGGCTGCGAGAGAGGAGATGGAAGAGAGAGAGACTATGAAGCGAAGGTCACGTGTTGAAAAGGATTTTTAAGGAATAACTTTGTTTACTTTATGATGTTTAAGTCACGTTTTAGGCATGAGGAGTATCTTGCTTCAAAGGGTTGGACTCCAGCTAAGCCCGACAAAGAGTCTCTCATTAGTTTTCTAGATCTTGATGTCCCAAAGAAATGTACTGAGGATGAATTTAAACAGATAGTTGCTTTATGTGCTGCTCGTAGTTCTGTTGGATTATGGGACGATGATTATACAAAAGATCTCCCGGGTCTGTCGCGTGCAAAAAACCTTAAGGCTGTAGCTTTTGATCTTAACTTTGCGGAAAAGACTTTTAAGATAGCATATCCAAAGGAGGTTTTTGAATTAGGCAATATGTCCAATATACTCTCTTCTGTTGTTGGATCGCTTTGGAATATAGAGGGTATTAATGGGTTGAGATGTTTGGATATTAGATTCCCGGAGGATTTAATCAAATCTTTCCCAGGTCCCCAATTCGGTATATATGGAACTAGGGAGAAAGTCCTGCAAGAGGAAGGCCCCTTGTTTGTAACAGTTCCATTACCACAGATTGGATTGAGCGCACGTGAGGAGGCTGGAATTGCTAAAAGTATTTTTACATGCTGTCAGGGTGAATATCATGGTATCCAAGATCCAGAGAATCTTACAGATACCTCTTTCAACAAATTTGAAGAAAGATGCAAATACATATTGAATATTAAGGAAGATATTGAAGAAAAGATATCAAAAAAGAAAATATATATACCGAATATATCTCATTCAAGTTTGGAGAAGATGATAGAGAGGTCGGATATGATTAAGAGTTATGGAGGAGAGTGGTTAATGATTGATACTGTAACAACCGGTTTCTCAGCTTTACATTCGTTGCGTGATATGAATCCTGGTTTGATCATTCATGCCTGTCGTGGAATGAATAGTTCCTTTGCAAATGAATTTGGGCAGGGATCTTACGAGAATGGTGAAGTTAAAAGTTTCTCAATATCAGCAGTATTAAATGCAAAAATACACAGATTACTTGGAGCTGATTCTTTTGATGGAGGAAATGTCTCTAACCAAAAAGAATCGAAATTTGTTCGCGATGCACTACAACTTGATACAACACCAGAGTCAGCTGTAACTCTTGGACAGAACTGGTTTGGAATGAAGCCTGTTTGGTATATGGTATCTAGACTTGCACATCCAGGAGAGGTTCTAGGTGCTCTAAGTCATTTTGGAGGAGATATCCTTCTACAATCATCTGAGGGTGTGATAGGGCACCCCTGGGGGCTTGAGGCGGGTGCTCAGGCAATGTTGGAGGCTAAGGAGGTAGCCCTTGGCAGGGGATCCTTAGAAGAGTGGGTTGCTTCTAATCCTTCCTCCGCACTATCAAAAGCAGTTGCTCATTGGAAATTAATTCCGTAATAGTTTAAATTCATATCGAAAATGTAGTAGAATACAAAATTATGTCAAACAAAGGTATTACACCAAGAAGTGAAAACTATTCTCAATGGTATCTGGATATCATAGAGAGGGCTGATTTGGCAGAGAACTCTGCAGTTCGTGGTTGTATGGTAATCAAGCCATATGGTTATGCAATCTGGGAGAATATTCAGAAGAATATGGGAGAAATGATTAAGAGAGCTGGGGTAAAAAATGCATATTTTCCACTCTTCATACCAAAATCTTTTCTTTCAAGGGAAGCCAGTCATGTTAAAGGTTTTGCAAAAGAGTGTGCAATTGTGACGCATTACAGGCTCAAAGAGAATTCTACTGGAGATGGTGTTGAGGTTGATGAGAAATCGAAATTAGAGGAGGAGTTAATAGTCCGACCAACGTCGGAAACCATAATGTATGATACTTTCTCTAAGTGGATTACTTCGTGGAGAGATCTTCCTTTGAAGATCAATCAATGGGCAAACATTGTAAGGTGGGAGAAAAGGACTCGACCTTTCCTAAGAACTGCCGAATTTTTGTGGCAGGAAGGTCATACAGTTCATTCTAGACATGAGGAAGCCGAGAAAGAGGTCTTGGATCGTTTAAATATGTATGTAACATTTGCTAGGGAATATCTTGCTATGCATACATATTTTGGAAGGAAATCAGAATCCGAAAAATTTGCAGGAGCATTGAATACATATGGTGTCGAAGCAATGATGCAGGATGGAAAAGCTTTACAATTTGGAACCTCTCATGATTTGGGTCAGAATTTTTCGAAAGTCTTTAATATTCAATTCGCTGACAAAGAGGGTAATATGCAGAATCCGTGGCAAACAAGCTGGGGGACCAGTACTAGAATGTTAGGTGCCTTAATTATGTCGCATTCAGATGACAATGGGCTTGTATTGCCTCCTAAAATTGCTCCAATAAAGGTAGTAGTAGTTCCTATCTTCAATGATCAAAACAAGGAAAAGGTGTTGGCATTCTGTGAAGAAATGAGGGGAGAGCTTTTAGAGGGAATAGAAGATGTAGAGATTGATACTAGAGATTTTGTTTCCGCAGGCTTCAAGTTTAATGAATGGGAGAAAAAGGGTGTGCCAATAAGGATTGAAGTGGGGGAGAGAGATATGAATGCAAGTTCATGTGTTGTTGTTAGGAGGGATAGTAATGAGAAACTAACGGTTGGTCTAGCTGAATTGAGAGAAAGGATAGGTGTTTTACTTGAGGATATACAAGAATCTCTATTGAAAAAGTCTGAACAGAATTTGATATCGAAGACCCATAGAGTTGGGTCGTATGATGAATTTAAGAAGCATTTCGAAGAAAATGAAGGATTTCTTGTGGCAGGTTGGTGTGGAAGTAAAGAATGTGAAGACAGTATCAAATACGAGACTAAGGCTACTACAAGGTGTCTGACTGTTGAGGGAGAAGGTAAGAATGGTCACTGTATTTACTGTGGCAAGGATGCCCACGACGAATGGATTTGGGCTAAGTCATATTAGTGAAACTGTAGGAAATTTCCAAAAGTGTGCACTAACTGTTCTGATGATAATTACTGTTCTCGATGTTTTAAATTTCTAAACATAATTTTTTACAGATGGCAATTTACTGCTCCGTAAAGGCTTATTAAATTGTACGAAAAATTTTACACATAGGTACATGGTGAGGGCAACCACTCTGTTATCCTTAGAGTGTCTTGTTGTTTCACTATCTAGAATGATTAAAGAATTGTAAGTGATGGCTCAGAAACTCTTTCTCTCTAAGTCTCTTTGAGGTATTGTTGTAAAAATTGCCCTGTATAGCTTTGTTTTGATTGGATTATATCCTCAACGGTTCCTTCTGCTATGATTTCACCCCCGTTATCTCCTCCATCTGGACCAAGATCTACAATCCAATCTGAATTCTTAATTACATCTAGATTGTGTTCAACAACTAATACCGTATTACCTTTCTCAACTAAAGTTCTCAATATTTTTAGCAAATTGTCTACATCGTAGTAGTGAAGACCTGTAGTTGGTTCATCTAAAATATACATTGTATTCCCAGTTGAGATCTTTGATAGCTCTTTCGCGAGTTTTACTCTTTGGGATTCTCCACCAGAGAGAGTTAAGGCTGATTGCCCCAATTCTATATATCCTAACCCAACATCATTCAAAATGTCGAGTTTTCTGTATATTGACGGGATATTTTTGAAGAAAAGACGAGCTTCTTCTACTGTCATGTGTAGAACATCTGAGATATTCTTACCTCTAAAATCTATTTGTAGAGCCTCTTCGTTGTATCTTGAGCCATTACAGAGGTCGCAAGTTATATACATATCAGGAAGGAATTGCATTTCAATTTTTATTTGTCCATCTCCCTTACATTTCTCACATCTTCCTCCTTTAACATTAAAACTAAATCTATTGGGTTTGTACCCTCTTGCTTGAGCTTCGTTGGTCTGTGCGAAGAGTTCCCGGATAGGGGTGAACAAACCTGTATATGTGGCTGGATTGGAGCGTGGAGTTCGACCTATAGGGGATTGGTCGATGGCTATTACTTTGTTGATTTTTTCTGCTCCTATGACTTCAGTATAGTTGCCTTCGAGCAATTTGGAACGCATTATTTTATTTGATAGAACGGGGTAGAGTGTGTTTTCTATCAAAGATGATTTGCCACTGCCAGAAACCCCTGTGATTGAAATTAGTTTAGATAATGGGATTTTTAGATTTATATCTTTTAAATTGTTGGTTCTAACGTTTCGAATTTCTATCCAGTTGTTGTTGCTCTCTTGCGAGGAGCCTGTTGCTAGGTGTTGTATTCCCAATGATTTGTTTAGGTACTTGGCGGTGAGGGTATCTGTTTGCTTGATTTGTTCAAAAGTGCCCTCAGCAATGACTTCTCCTCCATGCTTGCCTGCCTTCGGACCTAAGTCTATTATCCAGTCAGATTGGCTCATAGTCTCCCCGTCGTGCTCTACGATTATTACTGTATTTCCTTCATCTTTAAGGGATCTCAAGGATTTTGTTAATCTTTTTATGTCCCTAGGATGTAGACCAATGGACGGCTCGTCAAGCACGTACAATACTCCTGAGAGTCCTGTGCCTATCTGTGAAGCTAACCTTATCCTTTGTGATTCGCCTCCTGAGAGAGAATTTGATTTGCGAGATAGTGTTAAATATTCTAATCCAACATTTATTAAGAAATCTAATCTTAGAATGATCTCTTTTATTATTGGCTGGGCAATAGTTGTAGCTGTTTTGTTTAGTTTTAATTTGTTTAGGAAGGTTTTTAAATCGGAGATTGAGGTATTTGTTACTTCATTGATATTTTTGTCGTCAATTTTTACTGCTAGTGAGTAAGGTTTTAATCTTTCCCCGTTACATATGGGACATTGTTTTTCACTCATATATTTCTCTATCTCTGCCCTAGAGTATTCCGATGTTGTCTCCTTATATCTTCTCTTTAATTCTGGAATAACTCCTTCGTATTGAGCATCGTATACACTAGTTCTTCCGAATCTGTTTGTATATAGGATTTTGTAATATGGTTTAGAGCCTGACCCATAGAATATTAAATCAAAGATCTCTCTGGGGTAGTCTTTGATAGGTGTTGCTAATCCGAATTTGTGCTCCTTTGCAAGACTCTGTAATATTCTTGTGGTCCAACTGTCTTTTGTTGTTCTGTTGCCCCATGGAAATATACCTCCCTCTTGGATTGTTAAATTGGGATTATATATTAGATTTATATCGATTTCTTGAAGGAAGCCTAAGCCTGAGCAGTTATTACAAGCACCTTCCGGTGAATTGAATGAGAAAGATGCAGGAGTTATATTGGGATACGATATTCCACATTTGGAACATGTATTCTTTTCAGAGTAGAGTATCTCTTCTTTTTCTATTATGGTTTTTACTTCACCTCCTGATTGATTAGTTGCTAGTTCTACAGCATCTGTAACTCTTTTTTGAAGATCAGAATCATCCATATTGTTTGGATCTAGTCTGTCTATAATAAGGTCGATGGTGTGTTTCTTGTTTTCATCAATGTTTATTTCTTCTATATCATCAAGCATATGGATATTTCCATCTACGATGACACGCAGGAAACCTTGGTTAAGTAATTTGAGGAAGAGGTTGGAATACTGTCCTTTCCTGTTTTTTACTAAGGGTGAAACTATGCTTACCTTTTTCGTGGAACCTTTTATATGGTTGAGTACTTTTTTTGATATTTCATTGATTGTTTGTGATCGAATAGGGATGCTACAGTTTGGACAGTATACAGTTCCTATGTGACCATATAATAATCGAAGATAGTTATATATTTCGGTTACAGTACCTACTGTTGATCGTGGATTTGAAGATGTTGTTTTTTGGTCTATGGCAATTGCTGGGGAGAGTCCTGTTATTGACTCTACATCTGGCTTCTTCATCACTCCTAGAAATTGTCTAGCATAGGAGGAGAGAGATTCTACATATCTGCGTTGTCCTTCTGCATAGAGTGTATCAAAGGCTAGAGATGTTTTACCGCACCCTGAGACTCCAGTAAGAACAACTAGCTTGTTTTTAGGGATATTAACAGAGATATTTTTAAGATTATTCTCTTTCGCACCTTTTATTTTTATATATTCTTGTATCATGCCGATATATATTATATCACCATTAGTATATATTTACTGCCCTGTAGTGTGTGCTTCCGTCTCTAGCATAGTGGTATATTGGGCTCTGTTGATGTAGAATTGAGTCTGAGATTATGCACCCGTAGCTCAATAGGATAGAGCAACGCACTCCTAACGCGTAGGTTGTTGGTTCGATTCCGACCGGGTGCGCGTACTTTAATGAATTCTATATTCGTTTATTACAACCTCTCCAGCTGTCGTCTCTTCCAAAGAAACGATATGGTCACGGGATGACCTTATTGTAGATAGCTTTTTGCTTCCAATATCATAAATCTTACACTCATTACCGCCATCCTTATCTGCTGAGTATAATGAATTCTCACGAGTAAAGTAGATATTTAACGAATTCGATACCCATCGAATACTCTTTGCATCTGGTATATTTTGAATTTCCTCTGTACCGATTATCTCTGTGTGGTCTGCATCATCCTTGTCAAAAGTGAATAGTAGTACTTTGTTATTCTCTGACAGTAAGGCTTTTCTCAAATCTGGAGCAAGACTGATTAGTTTTGCTGGGTAAGGATAGGCTATTATATATTTCTGCGAATCGATGTAATACCAGTAGGATGCATATTCGGTCTGGATGAAGACACCCTTTGCATTCTGATCTACCAAGATGGAAATTATCTTGCCAGCTGTTTGAGTACTTTCCTGAGAATTAGTAAATGGTGTTAAAGTATAGCCGTTTTCCCTGTAGTATTCGACATACTTTGCTTCCTTACGCATATATATTTTCTCAATTATTTCCTTTGGACTTGAGCCATCTATCTTAGACTGTACAAGTGAATATATTATGCTTTGATCTGTTTCGGAAAGCTGCTTTATTATGTAAAAGAAACCCTGTTCATCAGTTGTCCATATATATGTATTACCTTTGGTCTTCTTTGCCAATATATTCATATTTTGTCTAACTGTGTCGTATGAGAGCAATTCGTTTGTTGATTCTAAAATCAAATGTCTATTATCATTTGCCCAAGTAATGGTATGCTTTTCATATCCATCTGTATTAAATACAGGGGTAGATTTCAATTCGTTCTTCTTTGTACTATCAAGAATGTATGAAGATTTCTTTTTATCAATAGTCTGAGTTAGCAAGATGAGGTTACCCTTATTTGATTGCTTAATCTCAATATCTTTTGTTGTTAACTCAAGTATTTCAACAGGGTTAGTATTGAAATCCCAAAGAGATGTGTTGACGCGATAGCTCCATAAAGAGTATTTATTCTCAGCAACTTGAAGTAGAAATAGGAAGGTGTCGTACTCTGTATTAATCCAATACTTTACTAATTTACTCTTATTCGTCCACAGATTATTGCTTTTAATATCCTTCAGTACCATCCATGGATATATCAGTGTTGATTTCTGTTCCAGTATTGTGATGTCTTTATGCCAATCGTTGTATCCATCCTTCTTTACACTTATTTTGTAATCCCCAATATCCAAAGATGTACTATTTGGTGTTCTTCCCGTGTCCTCGTCCCCAATGTATAGAGTTGCAAAGGAGGGATCTGTTTTGACTGTGAGAACACCAGTCATTGTGATTTCTCTGTTAGATATATTGAATCGGTATCCTTTGGAGAAGTAATAGATACCAAGAGATATTCCGAATATGAATACCGTTGAAAGGATTGGTAAAAGTATGTGAAGCAGGTTTGTTGAAGCTGTGTATGATTTGTTTGTCATTTTGAAAGTATAGCATAATGGAAGATAAGTTGTTAGAATAGGTTATTATGGAAAAAAGAAAAAGAATTTTAACAGGCGATAGGCCGACAGGTAGGTTACATATTGGTCATTTATTAGGTACTTTGCAAAATAGGGTTTTACTACAAGACGAATATGAAGAATTTATCATAGTAGCAAATATACAAGCCTTGGCAGATAATTTTGCGAACCCAGATAAAGTTCGAGAAAATATAGAGGAATTGCTGTGTGATTACTATGCTACAGGATTGGATTTTGATAAGGCTACAGTCTTTATTCAAAGTGAAGTACCAGAAATACATGAGATCTTTATGTATCTTTCCAACTTTGCTACTGTTCAACAGGTACAACATAATCCAACGATAAAAACGGAGTTGATTCAAAAAGGTTTAGGGGATTCAACACCTCTTGGGTTTTTCCTTTATCCAATTCATCAAACAGCAGATATTCTGTGTGTTAATGCAGATCTTGTTCCTGTTGGTAAGGATCAGGCTCCAATGGTAGAGGATACAAGGCAGTTGGCTAGAAAGTTCAACAGAACGTATGGAGTTGAACTACTGAATGAACCTCAAGCCCTTTTTGGTACAGAAATTAATGTGCCAGGTATTGATGGTGCTGAGAAGATGGGTAAGAGTCTGAATAACTGTATATATCTCTCTGATTCTGAGGAGGAGTTGAGGAAGAAAGTTTTTAAAATATATACAGATCCAAATCGAATTCATGCTACAGATCCTGGTAAGGTAGAAGGTAATATAGCTTTCGTATATCACGATTTGTTTAATCCGAATGTTGAGGAAGTTTCTAAAATGAAATGTCTGTATGAAAGGGGTCGGATCAAAGATGTAGAAATTAAAGAGAGGTTATTCGAAGTTATGAATGAAAAATTGGCACCAATACGTGTGCGTAGAATCGAAGCTGAGGGTATGAAGAAAGAATTGCTTGAGAAAGCAGTAGTTGGTAGTCAGAAAGTTTCAGCAATCGCTAGAGGTATCGCCGATAGCATGAAGGAAGCGATGAAGTTGAAGTTTTAGTTTGTAATAATTATCTTATAATTAGTAAGCTGTCATGTTTGGTAAAAAACTTGGTATAGACTTAGGAACTGCCAACTCCGTAGCCTTTGTAGAGGGTGAGGGTATTGTATTAACTGAACCAACTGTTGTGGCTATAGATGTTAATACTGCTACGGTTATTGCAGTAGGGAAAGAGGCCAAGGAGATGATAGGGAAAACACCAGAGAACATTATAGCGAAGAGACCTCTTCGTAATGGTGTGATAGCTGATTCTAGGGTTACAGAAGCTCTGCTTAGATATTTCTATGATAAAGCTCTTGGAAGATCTAGATTTTTTAAACCAGATGTTGTCATAAGTGTTCCTGCTGGAATAACATCAGTAGAGGAGAGGGCTGTTTTAAAAGCTGCTAATGCTGTGGGTTCGAAAAGTATTACACTTTTGCCAGAGCCTTTACTTGCTGCGCTTGGAGCAGGTTTACCAATTAATACGTCTTCTGGCAATATGATTATAAATATGGGAGGGGGGACCTCTGAAATTGCTGTAATATCTCTTGATGGAATTGTTGGTTATGAGTCTCTAAGGGTTGCTGGTGATGCCTTAAATGAATATATAATCTCTTTTATGAGGAAGAAGAAAGGTATCTTAATAGGAGAACAGACAGCTGAGAATATAAAAATGAGCATTGGTTCTGCTGTAGAAGTGAAAGATCCTAAAGAAACTGAGGTAAGAGGTCGAGATATTGGTGCAGGTATGCCAAAATCCATAGTGGTGAATTCAAACGATATTGCTAATGCATTAGAAATTCCATTAAAAAGTATTATTCGTTCAATCCAGAATGTTCTTGAGAAGACACCACCCGAACTTTCTGCAGATATAATTGATAGAGGTATTGTTATGAGTGGAGGTACTGCAAAATTAAGGAATATAGATAAACTGTTCTCTAGAGCTACCAATGTACCTTGCTATGTTGCAGAGAATCCAATATTTTGTGTAGCTAATGGAACAGGTATAGCATTAGAATTGATGGCTTCCGGTGAGAGAACATTTTCATTTAATAGAGATTACAGAAGGTAATAAATTAGTATATACTTGTTAACTATGAATATATTCTCTCGCAAGAAAACCAAGTTGACACTACAGGAGGTCTCTTCTCTTTTGAATAACCTTAGAATCCCAACGGCTTTAGTCTTTACGCCGACCAATTTAGAGTCAGAAAAAAAGAAGTTTTTCAATTCAGATACATATGAACCACAGTTCGAATACAGGATTGTCAAAAATGATAATGAGAGAATATTAAAAGAATTATCTGATGTTGATGAGATTACAGATGTAGATCCTCGTATATCTGATTTTTACATCAAACTTATCGATTCTAAAGCAGAAGCAAATTCTCTAATGAATGCAGTAGGAGAGAATGAGAAATTTACTGACATTTCAATAAAGAGGTATGGATTACCCAGCATAAAATTGTTTAGAAATGCATGCAGGGTACTAAGAGGAAATACCTCGAACTACAATCTTCTGGTTGAGCAGAGTGGTAAAAGAGGTGAAATGCTCAAATATGATGATATTGAAAAAATCTGTAACACTGTACTTCAGGAATTAGGTCTTGAGGGATGGGGAGTAAGTAAGTCCATGAATATAGCAAAGAATGGGGTGAAAGTTGGTGTAAAAACCAAGCAGATTTTAGTAGATCCTAATATTGAGAGAAGTAAGTATAAGTTGAGGAAAACCTTGGTGCATGAAGTTGGAACCCATGTATTACGAGCACACAATGGACTTAACAGTGGATTCGACGCCTTGAGTAAGCCTAATTTGGTTGAATATTTGGATATAGAGGAGGGGCTGGCAACTTGGAATGAGCATAATATGTCACTGTTAACTGAGAGATGGTTGAGGAATAAAGCTGCAATGGTTTACGCTATATATATAGGGGAATTATTGTCATTTAGACAGCTATATAACTCTCTATTGGGTGTTTTGCCAAAGTATTCTGCTTTTGATGTTACTTTCCGTGTAAAACGAGGCCTGTCAGATACTAATAGGCCCGGTATCTACACTAAAGACATCTGCTATTTCAGAGGTTTCAAGCGTGTTTTGTGGAAACTTTCTAAATCACCAAATCTATATTCTTCACTGTATGCAGGAAAGATATCGTTCAAACAGTGTGATTGGGTAGAGGACGGATTAATACCTAAACCTCTTCTCGTTCCTTCAAAAGCTCTTTGGGAAGAGATATTCAAGAAGGTTGGTATATAGCTATTGTTTGAAAGCAGTAACAATTGCTTCTGCAATATTTACAGGCTCTCCTTTTTCTATCTTTGTTTCGTACGCTTTATATCCTGGATGAAATCCAATTTCTTGTATATATGGCTTACCGTTAATGTTCATAAAGTCTACTGCCATGAAATCTGCATCAAGTATAGTAGCTATTTTTTCTGCAATATTTTTAATCTCATCATTTGGTTCGTTATACATTTCATAGATCCCTTTACTTACAGTCATAAAGCTTTCTGATGCTATCCTTTTCCAACCTGCAATAACTTTCCCAAGTTTAACAAATATTCGATAATCTTCTCCCGCGTCAGAAAACTCCTGCAAAAAGAAGTTTGAGAGATCCTGACCATTTAGTCCTTCCTGTTTATAATCTTCTAAGGTGTCCAATTTGAATACATTCTTCTTAATCTTCTCTTTTCCGTCGATAATTTCTACACGATTTACTCCAGAATACTCTTTTATAATTAGAGGGTATTGATTGAGCATCTCCCGCGCCTGTGAATAATCGCCATCCGTTCTAAAGTATGTGTTAAAGTGAGGAATGTTATTTTGAGCACAGAGCATTGCTATGGCTATTTTGTTGTAATAGGGGAATCTTTTAATTGCTTCGGAATTCTGTACTATGATTTTCTTCTCAGGATTTTCTTCGTTATACTGGTCTATGTATTCTATGATGTACCTCTTGAAATGATACTCTTTGTCATTGTGTAGGGCATGGCCTCTGAAGATGATGTGTGAATAATCGGTAATATCTTTACCGTTAGCTTTTATAGCAACTTTCCCGTCTAGAAAAAGAAACTCAAGTTGATCATTGTATGCAAAATCTCCAGAGAGATTCTTTTTAGCTAGTTCCTCTAGTAATCTCGCAGAGGCAGTAGGAATATCACCCATACCATCTATATCCACTCGTTGTCTTTTATCAATTATGAGGTATTTCATTTTAAAATATTTTAATTTTATTTATATATTTCCTTCTTTGGTACTTCTTGATAATACTAAATTCTTTCTGGCTTGTAAGCTCTTTGGCAACAAGCAACATATCGATTCTGTCAAATCCTAAACCTGATTCTTGAACATCTTCCCAATCTCGATGGTGTATTATGATTGCATCTAATGATGCGTTTACTTTTAATCCCTCAATAGCCTTCCATTTCTCTAGGTCTTTATTTATATCCAATCCGTTTATTTTGATCTCTCCATTCTTATATTCTCCGATAGTATCATTATCACCGATATATGAGCTGAAGAATGTTTTTTGGCGAAGTAGTGTAGGAATGTCTTTAGAAGAGTTCCCAACAACAGCTATCTGTTTTGTTCTATTTTCTTTCATTAAAGCTTCTAGATACCTCTTAAATACATATTCTCTCTGCTTGCCTATCACAGGGTACATGTTGAGATATGCTTCTGGCATAGTATTGTATTCGAGAATAGCTCCATTCTCTTTGGTCAGTGGTTTAGAGATGTCTTGGCACATTACATCTACCCCGAGAGTGAATGCATGTATTGAGGTTGCAAGACTTTCAACAATTGCCTTTATCTCTGGTCCTACCTTGTCTGTAAAATCCTCAGTTATTCCCCCTTGGCTCATGCTGGCAACTTTTCTAACATATATTTTCTCTTCTTTCGTAGGTATAGATGCAAGAGTTAGATTCTGTTGTTTTAGATATTCTCTTAATGGCTGGTCTATAACTATTGGCTTCAGCGTATGTGATGGGTTCGATATATCTCTACGAGGATCTTTGTTTGTCTCAATTATGAGATCCTCTATACTGTGCTTCCCATCTCCTACTATGAATGCAGGGATTCTCTTTGTAGCAATCTCCAATTTCCCATTTATTACCAAAAGACGATAATCTTCTCCTTTGATTTGCTCTTGTATCATTATCTTCTGCTGCCACTCTTTACGCATATTTGTATTGCAGGCGTCTTGAGCAAATTTGAATGCTTTTCTTGCCTCTTCGATAGTTTCTATTCCAACCACAACTCCATGTCCTCCGACAAGACCAGTCGGTTTGATTACTACCGGCTTCTGATACTGACCCCAGATTCGTTCGAGTTCTGAAACATTATCTACAACCTCCCACTTTGGGATTGGTAGTCCAAGCCGAGAGATCATCAAATTCGAAGACCATTTATCTTTCTGTACCTCCTTTGCTATCTTGGAGTCCATACTAGAAGATATTGAATATATGATCTGTGAATTCCGTCCAGTACCGATTGTATAGTGTCTGTTGTATGCCTTTGTATATGTGACTCTTTCATCCAGAAGTAGTGTGGGCGTTGTTTCAAGCCCCATACTGTGTGATGTAAATAGTAAAGGAATCGTTGACATCGATGATATGCGTTCTCGTATAATCTCGTCTACACAAAGCTCTTTTGCTTTCTCATATTTTATCTCCTCGTTTGAGAGTTTAATTAGAACAGTACCTATTTCCCTCCAGAGGGATGTTAGGTGAGATTTTATTGTTAAGTTTTTTTCGTAAGTATATGACTTAATAAAAATTGGATGAAAAGATCCAATTAGACGAAGTAGGGTGTCAACGTTTTTGTTAAAAGGAATGGGGATTGTAATTAAGGAAATCTCTGATTCTAGGTTTATTCCTTGTTGAACTCTTATATCTGTCATTTCGGTAAATATTAATTTATATACTTATCTCGGATATATTCCATAATGGGTATGGCCACTTTTACAATATTACCTTTATTTACCTTGTAATGTAACCTTAATCCTGGATTGTAGTTAATTTCATTGATTGCGACTTTGGATGGCTTGGAGATATTCTCTGCGATGATATCAACTCCTCCGAATTCTGATCCTACAGAGCTAATCGCTTTGATGGCTATCTGTTTGTAGTAGTCGTGAACCTCTGGCATACATTCTTCAGTTGTTCCTCCTGTTGTTAGATTGCAGTTATATCTTAAGATAATTTCTTCTCCCTCAGCTGGTATAGAGTCTAAATCTAGATTGCTTCGTGTGAGTTTTAGATTCACTTCATTGTCGATCAAGATCGGCATTAAGAGCTTCTCTTTGCGCAAGTCATTCTCCGCCTGCACTAATTCTCTTATAGTGTTTTTGCTATTGCCGATAACATGGGCTGCTTTTCTTCTGACAACACCTATAACCTTTTGGCCAACGACTAAGAAACGGTAATTCTCACCATGAAAGAACTCTTCCGCGATAACTTTGTTGGACCCAGAGGAGTGTGACTCCTTAAAAGCATTCTCATATGCCTGAATTACCTGATCTTCTGTTTGAGGTAGGATTGAGACGCCGTGCCCTCCGAGTTGCTGTGTAGGTTTGATTACAATATCCTTGTGTTTATTAAAAAATTTAATTGCATCTATAACACTTCCAATATTCTCCTGGTATGGTACAGGAAGTCCATATCTCTTCAGAATGAGATTTGTAAGGTGTTTTCTCTTGCAGATTGTTGTGCTAGGAGAAGAGGTTAGGGGAGTTACAGTATTAATGATGTACCAATGTTTATTCTTGTATTCAAACAACGCGAGTAAGCTAGGTATTAAAACAGAGTATTTAATATCTAAAGAATCTGCAGCTTCAAGGTAGTATGCCAAGTGAACATTGCCCGCTTCTTTTAAATACTCTTTGTATTCTTTCATATTTTTCTAAATGTTTTACTTGTATCTATTAAATATCCTTTTAATTCTCCTCGACCAATGACTACGGAGTGTTCTGTTTCTTCAGTGATTACCATATCAACATCTTTAATATCACCAGATATTTTAATCTTTATTTCTAATACAGGTCTGACGCATATCTCACCATTATCAATAATTTTTGCAAGCCTCTTAATATCTGTATCCTGAAAAAGAGAGAGGTTCTCATCGATAAATTTCTGAGCTGATTGAAGGGATTCAAATTTCTTAGGTATATTAAGAGAATCAAAGTATTTTACTGTATCTAAATAGCCCATTCTACTTATGAGATTCTTTGTTATCCTTGAGGTAAGAATTCCTGTGTCCATAAAAGCTGTTGTTGTTTCTTTCAGCATAGAATTCTTTTTACTCTTACTGTCATATCCTTTGTGAAAGAGGACAACTTTTTCAGTAATACTTACTACTTTTCGCCCACTGATGGCTTCGATACTCTCTTCGATTTCTCCCCCAAAAAGATTTTGTGCGACTCTAATTCCATGCTTTATATTCTTTATCTCTAATCCTTTGACCTTTTCAAGTCTCCACCTTAAACCTGCTTGGTTGGCAACCTGAATTCCTAGTCCCGGTCTAGCGTTTAGTTCAAATACGACAGGTCCTTTCTCTATGTCCAATGCTATATCGACACCAACATAACCAAGTTTGCTTGCTCGTTGGCACTTCAAGGCTATTGTTAAAATGTCATTCCAATTTGGTATCTGTATGCCACTTAGTTTTTTATTTTCCTTAAGATCTGTTGTGCTTTCAATACTCTCGTATGTATCACTAAAAATAGTTCGGGGATTCATCTGCATAGAGTAGGTGGTTATTCCTGTACTAATATCAAGTCCTGTACATATGGCCCCAGAGTGTAGATTTGCTGTACCATTTGATCTTTTCGTTGGAAGCCTTGTCATTGCCATTATTGGGACTCCATTGAAGCATATTATCCTGATATCTGGAACTCCTTTGTAGGAATACTGTTTAAGGAGTGGATCTGTTCTCACTCTCTCTTCAATGATGGCTATATCACTACGATTGCCCATAGAGAATCGCCCTTCTAGGATATTCTCTATGTGTAATGCTATGTCTTTCTGATTCATTACAGTTCCATTTGGTCTAATCCAGGAATTCTGTCCCTTCTTTTTACCATAGAAAACTATGATTCCATTTCCTCCAGTTCCTTGGTTTGGCTTAATCACAAAACTTTTTGGGAGTGATTCCCAGTCTAGAAATTGAAGTTGCTTTTTGTTCTTTACCAATTTGTATACAGAGGGGGTATTGATACCTTCTGTTGCTAGCACTTTCTTTGTAAGTATCTTGTTATCTGCAATCTTTTTTGCAGAGGGTGGATTGAATGGACGGATGTACTCTTGGTTCCTTCGGTTAAGTCCAAGAATTTCTTTGATTCTATTACTTTGAAACATTGTCCTTCTCTTTCAATATTGAGTTAAAACGGAAAAGATCTTTTACTCTTAAGCCTTTAAACTGGCCAATGCCTAGATTAATTGCTATGAATAGGGGAACTAACCATAGGTTGTTTATGGTGTATGCTGTGACTACATCTCTTGATATTACATACCAACCAATTGAGGCAACAACTAGTGTTGAGAAAAGAACCATAACTGCAGTCTTGAAAGATTTTTGTACAAACTGCTTTATGAAGAAATCGGATAGGGCGGCAATAGATATTACTGCCAGAGAGGGTATTTGTGACATATTGTCCAAGCCTAAACTATACTTCCCGATTAGGAGAAAGAAAATAACCAATGAGATTGAAAGTAAACAGTAATTTATGGCAATACGAGTTATGTAGTGCATCCTAATCTTCTTAAGTATGGAATAAGAAAGTAGGGTAGTAGCTATGACAACAAAGGTAATTGCTAATCCATATCGAAAACCTGTGTAGGAGTAAGCTATGGCTAGAATTATAGGGGCATATATTCCATATGTCTTGGAACCAAATATATATCTTGCGATACTAACTATGGTTGCGAGTATTGTTATAGTTACAAACAAGTCAAGCGTTTGTTCAGATACACCATTTTCTAAAATCCACAATGTTAGTGGTGAGTAATCCATTGTTTTTACGCTAATAGCTTAGATATATTTAGTTATGGCAGATTGCTAAGATTATACTTCTTCATAGTATGTTTTGTCGATATGGTGAATAAAAAAGAGGCTACCGTAAGGTAGCCTCCATATGACCTAATTCAAGAAGATTTATGCTAATTCTACTTTTGCACCTGCTTCTTCAAATTTGGCTTTGATAGCCTCTGCATCTGCTTTTGCTACTCCCTCTTTAACAGTCTGAGGAGCTGCTTCTACAAGATCCTTAGCTTCTTTGAGTCCCAACTCTGTTATTTCTCTAACAGCCTTGATTACTCCGATCTTGTTTGCACCTGCTTCCTTGAGGATGATGTCAAAAGTAGATTTCTCTTCTACTTCCTCTGCTGGAGCTGCTGCAACTGCTGCAACTGCAACTGGAGCTGCTGCACTTACTCCAAACTTGTCTTCCATCACTTTTACAAGATCAGCAAGTTCCAAGACAGACATTTTCTCAACTATTTCAAGAACTTTATTACCATTCTCTGATAGCTCAGGTAAGGTCTTTGTTTCTTCTGCCATATTAGTTTGTATATTAAATTAAGTATTTGTATCTAATTAAGCATTCTTTTCAGATATGCCCTTCAGAACCATAGTTAAACCTCGAACATTGCCAGTAACAGCATTCATAAATCCTGTAAGAGGTGCATTCATTGTCCCAACCAATCTTGATAGTAGAACTTCTCTTGAAGGAATCTCTGCTAATTGCATAACTCTCTCCTCTGAAAGAAATTCTCCTTCGAAGACTCCTCCTTTTGCTGACAAAAGCTCAGATTCTTTCTGTGTTTGTTTAACTAGTTTCGCTGCACCTGTTGGATCTTCCTCAAAGTATATTATTGCTGTTGGACCATCTAACTCTTGTGTTTGAAGTGGTTGATTTGTTTCCTGCAATGCAACTTTAAAGATACTGTTCTTTACAACGGCGTAGTTAGCATCTACATCTTTTAGCTGTATCTTGAGCTTTGTAACTGTAGAGGTATTTGTTTTGTCAGAGTTTACCAAAAGATATCCCTTTTTTGTTTCAAGGATCTCTTTATACTTATTCAGCAACTCTGTCTTCTGAGAACGAGTTTTAGACATTGTAATAGATTTTTAAAATAGAATTGTAGTATAACCTCGCAGGGATTTATTTTGATACCCTGTTTCTTTGGTTACAAACTAGGCTGATTATAGCAGTAGGAGAGGGGAGGGTCAAGAGAGGATGATATGTGATACATATGTTGATGAAATCAATCATCCTCTCTTGCTTAACAAAGCCGTTGCTTTAATTTTTGAAACCTTAGATTGGTGCCAATCCCTCCATTACTAATACTTCCTCTAGGAATACAATCTTTTCTTCTTCTGGAAGCTTCGTCACCTCCGCTCGTAGAATTTCTGTTTCAATGAGCTTCTTGAGTGCGAAGCACGGACAATTAGCATTGCATTCCTTATTACAGAACTTGCATTCCATGATAATAATCTCCTTTTCTTTTTAGGGTGTTGGTAAGAGCAACAGGCTTGTTGCCAAGTAATTTTACCCTTATTCCCAAACCATGTAAAGAGAGGAGAGAGTCTGGTAATGGTATGAAGCCTATGAGGCGAAAGTGTTTAGCCCACGAGGCATTCTTTACCAGACTCTCTTTTGTGCTTACCAATACTGTTATTCGATCTGTATCAATTCCTCGGTTTTCTCAACGAAAACGTAGATTTTGGATTGGTGTTTCCCGATGTATATACCGTTTCGGTGGAAGAGGAGGAAGAATATCTTCCCATTCCAGGAAAACCGTTCCTTGCCGCATACTGTGTATATCTTGACCATTCTGTAGTTATCTCCTTTTCTGTGTATTGGTAAGAGCTTGGAATGTGATTTTACGCTTTATACTGGGATTTGTAAAGGGTTGTGGTGAGTCTGGTAGAAATGGATGAAGCTGAAATACTTCTATATTGCTAATCAGCATTCTTCTACCAGACTCACTTTGTCTTGTCTTTAGGGTTTGATTTCTAGAACTGTGGAACGCAGATTCGATCCAAGACCATTTCTTTGTCGAAGATAATAATCATGGATTTCTTTCCAACTTTTACGAAGATATTGCTCTCTCTGCCTTGATTCTCTCGTGAGCTTTGAAAATCTCTTGGGGATTTTCTAACGAACGATAGCTCGTTGAGAAGAAGTGTTTTGCAGTTCCGGAGAGTAACGCGAATCTCTTCGCACTTCCTGATTTTTAATACCTCCTTTAATCGTGGAATGAGTAAGAAATGGTCATCTCCTAGCTGTGCGAGATGTGCATCTCCATACTCTTTTAAAATGGTGTACGTCTGACCGTTTACTACTATTTCCTGTGCCATGTAATTCTCCCGTGATCTGTTTCCCTAAAGAGCAAAGACAAACCATATTCTATAGGATGTTGTGTTTTTTGTAAACTAAAGAAAAAGACCTCCGAAGGAGGTCTTCTAAATTCACATAAGATAGCCTATGGGTTAGACTTGTTTTGAATATGCGATTTTCACACTTGGTCCCATAGTAGGGGCAAGGTGCATACGCTGTATCATTTGCTCAGTTGGTTTTCCAACCACATCGGAAATTGAAGCAATTGCAGTTTCTATATTTTCTATTAATTTCTCTGTCTCAAGGTCCAATTTCCCAACATTCATATGTACAACACCTGATGCGTCGCATGCGAATGTTTGTTTGCCCTTCTTGTATTCCTGTATTGCCTTAACAATATCATCTGTAACTGTACCATTCTTTGGGTTTGGCATTAATCCTTTTGGACCTAACTCTTTTCCAATTATAGCTATTTTAGGCATGACTGATGGTGATGCTATTGCAATATCAAACTCGATCTTGCCAGCCTTAACATCTTTGACAAGTTTATCCATACCTACTAAATCAGCACCTGCATTTGTAGCTTCTTCGTCTCTGTCTGGTGTAGTAAAGACTGCAATCTTAATGTCTTTCGCCGTACTAGAGTGGGGTAAAGATACTGCACCTTTGAGAGATTTAGGATCTTTATCTTTAGGTAACTTAATATCTACATGTATTTCTAATGTCCCAACAAATTTGCTGTAAGAAAGTGTTTTAACTTTTTTTATTCCATCTACCAAAGAGTATGTCTTTGATCTGTCTAGGTCTTTGGTTACTTTTATATGTTTTTTTCCTCTTTTCATGTTTGTTTTTCTATCAATTAAACTTCTATCTCGATACCCATCTGTTTTGCAGTACCAGCAATTATTTTAGCTGCCTGTTTTGGATCCGATGTATTTAAATCTGGCATTTTAACTTCTATGATTCTTTGTAATTGCTCTTTAGAAAGTTTGCCAACTTTGTTCAAGTTTGGTTTGTCTGAACCCTTACTTATCTTCAACTCTCTCCTAATCAATTCTGAAGTAGGGGGAGTTTTTAGAATGAAAGAAAAAGATCTATCATCGTAGATAGTCAAAATGACTGGAGTTAAGATACCATTGTTCTCTCTTGTTTTCTCATTGAATTGAGCACAGAAATCCTGTGTGTTAATTCCGTAAGGAGCAAGTGTAGGGCCAATAGGGGGGGCCATAGTTGCCATCCCTGCTGGAATAGTTATTTTGATAACTTTTTTTATCGGTTTTGCCATTGCTATTTATATATCAATTAAAGTTTTGTAACTTGAGATAGCTCTAACTCAACAGGAGCTTCTCTTCCTAAGAATGAGATGAGGACTTTTATCTTACCCTTAGTTGTATCAATCTCCTGTACGCTACCTATGAAATCTGCGAATGCACCTTCAGTAATTTTTACTGCTTCTCCAATACTAAATGAGGACTGATATGATGGTTGTTCAACTTCCATGAATTTGGTGATGGCCTTAACCTCTGATTCTGCTAATGGTTTTGGATATCTATCAGTTTTTACAAATCCCCTAACTCCTTCAGTATTTTGTACCAAATCCCAAGTCTTATTCTCCAATTCCATTTTTATTAACACATAGCCAGGAAAAATCTTCTCTTCCTTTATATCCTGTTTACCCTTTTTAACAAAGATCTTCTTCTGTACGGGTACAAGAATCTCAACAATTTTGTCTTCCATCCCTGTTGCTTCTGCTCTCTGTTTTATCTCCTTCTGAATACTATTCTCATATCCTGTTCGGATATTTAGTACATACCACTTGGCATTAGGATTTTCTTTTTTCTTACTCTTTTTTATTTCTTTTTCCATTTTCTATATTTTAAATATTAAGAAACCAATCTCTTACTTTGAACAGTACTAGATCTAAACCAACCATTATGGCTGCAAGTACAGCACAAAGGATAATGGTGTATATGGTCATCTGCAATATTTCTAATTTAGATGGCCACTTTGTAGATTTTAGTTCTGTTATTATATTTTTTATCGTTTTCATATTTCTGTTTTGGCAGGCCCACTCCGATTCGAACGGAGAACCACGGTTTTGGAGACCGCTATTTTACCATTGAAACTATGGGCCCAGGTTTGGTAAAGAGCGTCTATTTTATCTTTGTCTCCTTGTGCACTGTATGTTCCTGACATCTTGAACAGTACTTTTTAATTTGCATTTTCTCCTTGATATTTTTGGTCTTGAAGGCTGTGTAGTTTTTCTCATTACACTTCTCGCACTTGAAAGCCATCATATCTCTTTTTACTTTAGCCATTTTCCTCAGGGATCAAAATTAGTATATTATGGGAAATACTTCGTATTATATTGGAAATAGTTTGTTAGGTCAAATATTATTTTGAAGAAGCTTTCCATTTGAGAGAGTCTCTCTCTTTTGCAACCTGGATACCTTTGTATATACCTCTAAACCAGTCCGGGAGTGCATTTCTGTAGCCTTTGTCAAAGTTGTGCTCTAAGAAGTCGACACTGCCATCTGAGTTTCTTCGTAGAAAAGCATGTTTGATAGCTTTTCCTAAATGAATAACTTGGAAAACATCATCTTCTGTTACCATGTTTGTAATGTTGAAGAGTGGTCCTCTGAATTTATCTGCTTCGTAGGTTGCTTGTACATAGTCGCTCATCTCTAACATCTCCGGTACGTCATTCTCTTCAAGGAATCCGTTTAATTCCTCTGCAATTACAGCAAGAGAATCAGGATCCATTTCCATAGGGGTAGGTTTGCAATTGAATGGTGTGAATATATCGTCTCTCATTTGTTTTAATACATAATTTATTAGAAATGGTGATTATATATGAATATTTGGGAAGTGTAAAACGGCGACATTTAAATATCCATTTTTAAATGTATAATGGGAGCTATGAATAGTATCCAAAGCAAGGAAAGAAAATCTTTCTCGAGAGAGTTTTTTTGGGGGGCGGCTTCTTCGAGTCATCAGATTGAAGGTGGATTGAAAAATAACTGGACCGAGTGGGAAGAGAAGAATGCTAAGAAGTTGTTAAAGAGGAGTAAGAGGGCTGGTTTATCAGAGGAGAATTTCCTCTCTAATTCTTTATTCTCATGTGACAGTTTTAACCATTGGAAGGAGGATGTTGAGAGTTTAAAGGAGATGAACTTAAATGCATACAGATTCTCTGTAGAGTGGGCAAGGGTAGAACCTGAAGAGGGGGTTTTCCGCGAAGAAGGGATATCCTACTATGTTAAATTGATAAAAGAGTTAAGAAGGAACAATATAGAGCCACTACTGACAACTTGGCATTGGACAGTACCGACATGGTTGGAGGCTCAAGGAGGAGTTTTGTCAAAGTGCTTTGTCGAGAAGTATTTGGAGTATGTTGAATTTCTGGTTGCAAGACTTGGTGAAGATGTAAAATACTGGATAACTATTAACGAACCTGAGTCCTTTGCTGTATCTCACTTGATTGGGAAGTGGCCACCACAGCATTTTAATCCATTTAGTTTTAACAAATTGTATCTACATACCTTTGTGGAGGCCCATAAGAGGGCTTATGAGATTATTAAAAAGAGTAATCCTGAAGCTTGTGTCTCTATCGCTAAGAATTGTTACTATTTTTCTACAGATTGTATTTTGCTGAAACCGCTATTATGGTTTTTACGTAAATACCTTGTTCTGTCATATCTTGATAGGGTAAAGAATCATGTCGATTTTTTAGGTATAAATTATTATATGTACATAGATCCTAAAACCCTTTTTATGAAAAAAGAGAAAGGACAATTTTCGGATATGGGTTGGTATATGAACCCAAGTAAAATTTACGAATTGCTTCGAGATATATATGACAGATATAGATTGTCAATCGTTATTACCGAAAATGGATTAGCCGACGAAAAAGATATTCACAGGGAGTGGTGGCTAGATGAAACATTTAAGGCACTGAGGAGACTGAATAGGGAAGGTGTTGATTTGCGAGGGTATATGCATTGGTCTCTACTTGATAATTTTGAATGGGATAGTGGCTTTTGGCCAAAGTTTGGTTTAGTCAAGATAGATTCTAAGAGTAAAGAGAGGATGGTGAAGAAAAGTGGTTATTATTACAGGGATTTGGTAGTGAGAGAAATGAATTCTGTCTAATCTGGAGCTGGATCTGAGAGTCGAACTCAGGACCTCATTCTTACCATGAATGTGCTCTAACCAACTGAGCTAATCCAGCGTTGAGATTGATTATACTATATTTGTATTTAGTTTTCTTCCTTGAGTTTTATTGTACTTATCAAGAAATATATCCAAAGGGGAAGTACAAATATTACAGTTGCAACAGCTATCCCTGGAGGATTAATCATAGTGATGTCCTCAGGTCTAGAGAATAGGAATGTAGCTAGTTGATATGCTGCGATTGGAATTGTTACTACTCCAACAACACTAAATACAATGAGAGATGTAAAGGTGTAAGTTTTCTTTAACCAATACATAATCTTTTTCTTTTCTGCAAAAAAGATTCCAACTCTGTGCATTACAAAGAGAAGGATCATTGATATGGAAATTGTCAAGCCATTAATTAACCCCTGCTTCTGTGCCTCTTTGTCGAAACATACAGTTTGGTCTTCGATTACTGTTGGATTGCCCATATAGCACTCAGGGCCCATGTAATCTGGTTTAGATGGTTCACTAAGAGACTTGTCGTAATACTGATTGGTTTTTTCTAATTTGAATGAAAATGGTATCCCAAATTTGTATGAGAAGGCTGAATTCAAGAATACTGTAGCACCACCAACTGCAACAAATAGAGTGACGAAGGTGATGAGGTACAGATATACTTTCAGTAGGGTATCTGTTGTTATTTTTATATCTTTATCCTTATTTCTAACTAGGAAAAAGATGAAGTAAACAACACCGACTACGCCTAAAAGGCTAAGTAGTGCAGAGAGAACGAAGAACACCACGCCGAAAGCTTCACTCATGATGATTATGAGTAAATTTAGATATATGCAGAGGACAGGATTTGAACCTGTGTATCCCGAAGGAGTTGGATTTACAGTCCAATGCGTTTGACCACTCCGCCACCTCTGCACAACTGGAGCCGAAGGAGAGATTCGAACTCTCGACCTACTGTTTACAAAACAGTTGCTCTGACCAACTGAGCTACTTCGGCAACTTAGAGAAGTTTATTATATTTAAAGAAGATAATCAATACAAAAGAGGAAATGCTCTAGCAGGAAGCGGAATCATAGAGCTCAGACAATTAAGTGGGTTCCCTCAACTTAACCCCACGAGGTTAAGCGATTTGTGGGATCCCGAGCTCTTTAGTATGGAGCTATGAAACCACCTTTTCTCCCACTAGAGCACTATATTTTACTATGCAGGGTAGGGCAATACAAATATATTCTGACCTATAATGACTATTCTATATAAAACCTAGTAAGGCAAGCGCTTTTGGAATAATAGAGGAGATTAGAAAGGAAGCAATGGAACCAGTTGGTAAAATTGGTAGTATGAGAATTATTATTAGAACAATAGAAAATTTCTCTAGTTTTTCCCAGTAATATCTCAATGTCCTTGGTAAAAAAGCTCTAACTATTTTATGCCCATCCAAAGGTGGTATTGGTAAAAGATTGAATGCTGCAAGAACAACATTAATGAGGGCAAATGTGAAGAGAAATGTTCCTAATATACTTGTAGGATCTATATTCAACAGGAAATTTAAGAGTCCAGTTAACGAAGCCATGATAATATTTGAAAGTGGTCCGGCAAATGCTGTAATGGCAGTTCCTACCTCTCTATTTTGAAAATTATATTCATTTATTGGAACGGGTTTGCTCCATCCAAAGCGAAAAAGGATCATACATATTGCTCCGATGGGATCAATATGGGTTAAAGGATTTAATGTAAGCCTTCCTGCAGCTTTTGCTGTTGGGTCACCTAACTTGTAAGCTGCAAATCCGTGTGAGTATTCGTGAATAGTAGAAGCAATGAGAATAGATGGTATTGCAAAGAGTATCCAATATATTGTTTCTGATGATATCTCAAACATCTTAGTATTATACCAATTTGTTTTAAGTTGGGAATGTTTGACGTATCTTAATAAGTTATATATAATACCCTCGTTATGTCAAAAATATGCGAAATTTGTGGAAAATCTACGGTAGCTGGTAACAGAATCCAACACAAGCACTCTGTGGGTTGGAGGTACAAAGCACCAAAGTCAAAAAGAAAATTCAAACCAAATCTAAAGAATATAGATTTAGAATTAGATGGAGCTACTGTTCGTGTTTCTTCCTGTATGAAATGCTATAAGAAGCTTCGAAAAGAGGAATAGGGGTAATTTAATACTCGGAGTGTGTAATTTAAGAACACATAAGCTCGTGTTCTTTTTTTTAAAGTGATACAATTCATCAATAATTTGAGATACTGTTATGGGCATATTTGATTCCCTTTGGGGTTTATTTACATACGATTTAGGAATAGATTTAGGAACAGCCAATACTATGGTTTTTATGCGTAATCACGGTATTGTTGTTTCGGAGCCATCTGTTGTAGCTATTGAGAAAAAGAGTAAAACTGTATTGGCAGTAGGTAAGGAAGCAAGACAGATGATAGGTAGGACTCCTGCGAATATTATTGCTGTTAGACCTTTGAAGGATGGTGTTATCTCCGATTTTGATACGACTCAGGCAATGATTCATCATTTCATTCATAGAGCCCATGGATATTTTGGTAAGACATTTAAGATCCCTAGACCTAGAGTAATTATAGGCGTGCCTTCTTCGGTTACAGAAGTTGAGAGACAGGCCGTGATTGATGCTGCTAAGACAGCAGGTGCAAGGGAGGTTTTTGTTGTTGAAGAAGCTATGGCTGCAGCTATCGGGGCAGGACTGAGGATTGAGGAAGCTTCTGGTAGTATGATTGTAGATATTGGAGGTGGTACTACCGATATTGCCGTATTTTCTCTTGGCGATATAGTTGTAGATGGTACTGTTCGAATTGCTGGTGATGAGATGGATGAGGATATAATTAGCTACATTAGAGGCAAATATAATATCCTCATAGGAGAGAGAACAGCTGAGGATATTAAAATAACAATGGGTTCTGCAATGCCTCTAAAGAAAGAGAAGAAATCTGGGATTCAAGGTAGAGATTTGTTAACTGGGTTACCAAAAACAGTTGAGCTAAGTAGTATAGAGGTTCGAGAAGCTATGGCTAGCACTATTTCGATAATAACAGAATCGATCAAGGATACCATTGAGGATACACCACCAGAACTTCTTAAGGATATCTTGATGACTGGGGTTTGTTTAACTGGTGGTGGAGCTTTGATTCGTGGTCTTGATTCTTACCTTTCTGCTGAATTGAATCTCCCAGTTAAAGTTGTTGAAGATCCTATGTCTACAGTTGCGAGAGGAACTTCCTTGATGCTTGATCATATCGAACTGTTGGATAGGGTCCAGAAGTCTTGGGATGAGTTAGTTTAACTTTTGTTACTATCTGATGAAGAGAAATGCCTTGAGTATATTTGAGAAAGATCTTTTATTCTTTCCCATAGGGATATTCCTTGCTGTTACCCTTGTTCTCTTAGATTCTTTGATAGGTGTTTCCTTCGTGCGAAGTGGAATTTCTTACATAGCTGAGCCAATATTTGTTGGTGCTAACTCTGCAGGGAAAGAGGTTGCTTCTTCTTTTGAAATCTTTAAGGATTTTGGTGAGTTTAGAAAAGAGTGTGATGCCTTGAAAGAGGATTTTAACGCAAAGAATGTCGAAAATTCTTACTTTACAATGTTAGTTGAGGAAAACGAATCTCTGCGCAAACAGGTAAACCTAGCAAACGATGAAAAAGAGTATCTTTTAGTAAAGGTACTGAGTACAGATTCTGTCGAATTCTTACGTTTGAATGAGGGTAAAGCTTCTGGGATCGAAATGGGGGATATTGCAGTTCTTGGGAATTTGTATCTAGGGAGTGTTGTTCAGGTAGATGACAAGAGCTCTGTTGTAAGGTTGCCACGTAGTAAGAATAATAATTTAGAGGTTATTGTTGTTAATGGCGACTGGATGGATGTTAAGGATAATAGAAAGGTTCCAATCTTAAGTAAAGCTGTTGTTAGTGGTACGTCGGATGGGATAAGGATAGAGAATATCTCTGCGAACTCGAAAGTGAAAAATGGTGATCTGGTAGTTGTTAATGATTCTAAGGTTGGAGAATCTCTAGTATTAGGTTATATCGTTAATCTTTCCAATAATCCTGCGGAGACTTCTCGTAGTGGAGTTGTTGTCCCTGTTGTTGAATATGATGATCTGATAACTGTTTTTATCAGAGTTCGTTAAATTGTATTAGAATATATTAATGTTGCTTTACATACTTTTAATTATTTTGCTTTTTCTGGGAATCTTTTTCCTTGAGAGTTTTCTACTTTCAATGTTTGGGATTAGTATTGTTTTTGTTCTATGTCTATTTCTGTTTAAGAAGGTTAATTGGAAACTTTTACTTTTAGGAACTGCTCTTTTTTCTGTCTTCATAGATGTAGTTCTTAATATCCCTCTGGGAGTAACAATGTTGGTATATCTTCTTTCTATTCTAATCTATAATCTGCTTTCATTCTCTCTTTCGACTGAAACTGGTTTCTATTCTTACATATTCAAATTTGTTGGATTTCTGCTTTTCTACATAGCATATTTCTATGCTCAGAACTTCTTCCTCATTGGTAATGGTGGTTTGGTTGGTTGGGGCCAGGTATGGGGTTGGATTTTGCGAGCAGTAGTTTCTGTTTCGGTGGCTTTCTTGCTAGAGAGGATATTTGTTAGGTTTAGAGATGGGAAATCAAAAAGTAATCTTAGATTTAAATAGGTATGGATTTAAAATTTTCGAAGAACATTATTCCCAAGAGAGTCAAGTCGTCTCGTAATGGAGCGAAAAGGATTGATGGTATTGGTGTTTTAAAGAAGATTGTGAAAGGTAACGAGAGTTCAGAAGGTAACCCTTTGTTGATGTATTCTCTTGTCTTTCTACTGTTTTTCCTTTTCTTTGGTGCTTTGGTAATTGATTTGTCTAGATTGCAAATAACTGAGGGGGAGGAGATGTTGTCTAAGTCTGTGAATAATCAGGTAAAAATTCGAAAGATTCCTCCATATAGGGGTGTCATCTTTGATAGGAATGGGAAATTGCTTGCACAAAATTCGGCTTCTATGAAGGTCTATGTCTCTTTGGAGCATTATTTGGACAGTAAGGGGGATATAGACTCTGAGCTATTGGAGAAAACATCTGATACCCTTGGGGGTATCCTTGGTACGAGGTGGAATAGCTTCTCTGGGGAAGATAATTATCAGTTTAAGAGTATCTCAGAGAAGATCTATTCTGTTTATGCTGATAATGTGTATTTTAAAGAAATCCTTATTTCTTCAGATATTAATGATGATATTGCCATCAAGATAAAAGCAAAGGCTGAAGAATTACCTGGTGTATATATAGAGAATGGTAGTAAGCGAGTCTATTCTCAGAAAGAAGTTTTAGGCCATATTCTTGGATATACTGGAAGAGTAACTGCCGAAGATCTTGATACCGTTAATTATGTCTTGCCAACGGATGAGATTGGGCGAAGTGGTTTGGAGAGAGAGTATGATGAAAGATTGGCAGGAAAGAGTGGTGAGATAGCTTGGGAGGTTGACGCTCTTGGTCGAACTCTTTCCAAGGAAGGCTATGTCGTCAAGGAGGCAGTGTCAGGGGATAATCTGTATCTTACGATTGATGCGGATGTTCAAAAGAGGCTGTATTCAATTGTCAATGAGGGTGTTAAGACATACTCCGCAAATGCAGGAGCTGCTGTGCTGGAAGATGTGAATTCGGGGGAGCTAATATCTCTGGTTTCTTTCCCTGGTTATGATAACAATCTTTTTGTTGGTGGAATATCTTTCAAAGAGTATGCACGAATCATTAAAGACAAGAGAAATCCATTGATGAATAGGGCCATAGCTGCACAAATGCCTCCTGGATCTACATTTAAGACAATTGTCTCTGTCGCGGCCCTAGATGCGGGCGCCATAACTCGGGATACTAGGTATGTTAGTCGTAGAGGCTATACTTTTTCCAATGGTGCTGCATTCCAAGACTATCGAAATAGTGCTTACGGCTCGCTTAATCTAATTGATGCTATTTCTGTGTCTTCAAATATCTACTTCTGTGAAGTAATTAGGAATTGGGATATGAATAAATTGGTTCCATACTTAGAGAAATTTGGTATTGGTAGTTATACAGGTATCGATCTGCCAGGAGAGGCTCCTGGTCGTTTACCTTCCCCAGCAAACAAGATAGCATTAGCTAATACAACGAGTCCGTGGTTGGATCCAATCTGGTACCCTGAAGGAGACTCCTGTAACTCTGTCATTGGACAGGGAATCACTCTGGTTACTCCTTTACAAATGGCTAATTGGACATCTGCGATCGCAAATGAGGGAACCTTACATACTCCTCATGTTGCGAAGTATTTTGAGAATGAAGAGAACGAAAAAGATGAATTGTTGTTTAAGCCAATATATACCAAGATAGCTTCCAGGGATGCTATCAGGACTACTAAAGAGGGAATGTGGAATGCAGTTAATGGCTCAAGGGCCACAATACGTACTCTTTCAGGTATGAAGGTTGAGGTTGGTGCTAAAACAGGAACAGCTGAGTTTGGGAAGCTTAATAGCAAAGGAGAGTATGAACATACTCATGCTTGGGTTACATCGTTTTTTCCTTTTGCAAATCCTAAGTATGCCTTAACAATATTCTTGGAGGATGGTGGGGAAAGTGTAAATGCTGTGAGAATGGCTCGTGAGATGATACTTTGGATGATAAAGGAGGGGTTAATCCAAAATTAATATCTTCACAATATCATTTGGTATGGTGGAGATAATGAGAAGTGATTCCAGGTATCCTGTTCTTTTCAGGGAGATAGAGAGAGCTCCAACCAAATTGTACTGCTATGGTGATATCTCTTTTCTCTCGGCAAGATCGATTACTATCGTAGGTACAAGAAAAATCACAGGTTATGGAATTAAAGTTATTAACTCACTACTGCCTTCCTTCTTGAGCAAATTAGATGTTGCTATAGTTAGTGGTTTGGCATTGGGAGTAGACGCTGAGGTTCATAGAGTTTGTTTACGAAGAGGTATAAAGACCCTGGCAATAGTTCCAGGTGGAATCTGTACAGCGATACCCAAAGCAAATATGGGGATATACAATTTGTTACGTAAAAAAGGCTTGATCCTGGCGGAATTCCCGGAGAGGGTAAAACTCCATAAAGGTATGTATTCTATGCGTAATCGGTTACTGGCAGGAATCTCTGATACGACAATACTCATAGAGGCTGGGTTAAATAGTGGTTCACTCCATACTGCAAGGTATGCTTTAGAATATGGCCGTGATATCTATGTGGTACCAGGAAGGATAGACAGTGTAGGTTCTCAAGGATGTAATATGCTCTTGGCTGAGGGTGCAGAAGTAGTAAGAGGGGTAAATACGATGAAGGAGATATTGTCAATTCGAGAGGAGCAGCTATTGCTTAAATAGCTTCAATAATATATAACTGGCGACATTTGATTTGACATCAATTAACTAATTAAGGTATTTTAAATTTGATGAGTAGTAAAAAGAAAACCACAAAGAGTGAGAAAAAATCATACAGAAATCTACTCATAGTAGAGTCTCCTTCCAAAGCTAAAACTATAAATAAGTATCTGGGAACTGATTACAAAGTTATGGCAACAGTTGGCCATGTTATTGATCTTCCGAAGAATAAGCTGGGGGTTGATTTGGAGAATGAATATGAACCACTGTTTGAAACAATATATGGTAAGGGTAAGATTCTGAAAGATTTGAAGAAATCAATTCCAAAAGAGGGCTCAGTCTTTCTTGCAATGGACCCTGATAGAGAGGGAGAAGCTATTGCTTGGCATGTTGCAAATGAATTGAAATTGGAAAATGCTAAAAGAGTATCTTTCCATGAAATTACTAAAACTGCCATAGAGGAAGCGATAGCAAATCCCACAGTTGTCAATGTCAACCTGGTTGATGCTCAAAAGGCAAGGAGAGTATTAGATCGATTAGTTGGTTACAAACTTTCTGAATTGATTTGGAAAAAGATTTGGTATGGATTGTCTGCTGGAAGGGTGCAATCTGTTGCTTTGAGGTTGATTGTTGAAAAAGAGGAGGAAAGGGAGGCATTTCTTTCTGAGGAGTATTGGGATGTTTCGGTAAAACTGAAGGAAGATAACGGGAAGATATTGACGGCGAAATTATCTAAGAAAGATGGAAAGAAATATGTGCCCAAATCAAAAGGTGAGGTGGAGGACTTTGAAGCTAAAATGGGAGATTCAAAATTCCGTGTAAAAGATGTTGTAAAGAGAGATGTGAAGAAGCATGCATATCCTCCTTTTACAACCTCTACAATGCAGCAATCAGCATATAATGCTCTTGGATATACATCAAAAAAGACAATGGGTTTGGCGCAGATCTTGTACCAAGCAGGATATATTACATATATGAGAACGGATTCTGTTTTTCTTAGCAGTAAAGCTGTTGAAGAGATTCGTTCCTTGGTTTCTTCTCGCTTTGGAAAGGAATATGTTCCAGAGAAGCCAAACTATTACAAGAACAAGTCTAAGAATGCACAGGAAGCACATGAGGCAATTCGTCCTACAGATTTTAATCTTGATATTAAGCTTGTACAGAAAGATTTGGGAGTTGCTGCAGCTAAGTTGTATGAAATGATTTGGAAGAGAACAGTTTCTAGTCAGATGGCTGAGAAGAGAGTTCAAGTTTTAACTGTTTCCTTAGTACCAAGAGAACCTAGTTCTCCAGAGTATATCTTTACAATGGGTGGAGAGATAACGATGTTTGATGGCTTTAGAAAAGTTTTAGGAACCAAGGAGTTGGAAGATGATTTACAGGAAATTTGTCAGATTACCAAAGGGGATGAGCTTGAAAAGGTTGAGTTCGTCAATGAGCAGAAGTTTACTCTGCCTCCTGCCAGGTATACAGAGGCCTCCTTGATAAAGAAGCTTGAAGAGCTTGGTATTGGTAGACCTTCTACATACTCTACAATTATCTCTACTATTCAAGGTAGGGGATATGTTGAGAGAGAGGCAAGATCCTTGTTCCCAACAGATGTTGGTAGGATTGTAACCAACTTCCTGCGTAATAGCTTTGATAGGCTTATGGACTACGCATATACAGCAAAGGTAGAGGATGAGTTAGATGGGATAGCGCTTGGGAAGAAGAAATATGTCCCTGTGATAGACAGAGAGTACAAAATGTTGCAAGAGGGAATTAATATAGCTCAGGAGAGTGTTAAGAAGGAGGATGTGGTGATTTTAGGCGAGTCAGAGGAGAAGTGCCCTGAGTGTGGGAGTGGTACTGTTATTAGGGTTGGGAGATATGGTAAGTTCTTAAGCTGTAATAGGTTTCCAGAATGTAAAGGTATGAAGGATTTAGAAGGTAAAGAGGATACTTTAGACTATAACAAGTACTTTAAGCCTGAAGAATGCCCTTTGTGTAAATCAAAACTTGTACTTAAAAATGGTAAGTATGGTAAATTCTGGGCCTGTGAGAAATATCCAACTTGTAAGGGATTGGTTCCATTGCTGCTAAACGAGAAATGTCCTGAGTGTGGGTATCACTTAGTAGAAAGAAAAGGGAAATGGGGTAGAAGCTTTACTGGGTGTAGCAATTATCCAAACTGTAAGTATATTAAGAAAGTAAAAAAGTCAAAAGCCAAGAAAGATTCCGAGAGTTAATAATTTCTTAATTGCCCTCCTCTAAAATATTCTCCATGCTTCCAAGGGAGAAATACCTACAAAAAGGTCTGACGAATCTGTCAGATATGGAATTGATAGCTATTCTAGTAGGGAAAGGTGTAAAAGGTAGAAATTTTTTAGACGTTTCTAAAAGTGTACTTTTACAGATGAAAAGAGTTGTTCAGAAGAAAACGGAGATAGATATAAAGGACATTGTTGGTGTAGAAGGGATTGGGTTGGTTACCGCAATGAGAATTTTAAGTGGGATAGAGTTGGGGAGAAGATTGTATGAGGTTGATTCGGGTGAGAAGATTTTTTTGAAAACATCGAATGATGCATATACACTGCTTCGGGATATTTCCAGAAGGAAACAGGAGCATGTTGTAGCGTTGTTCCTAAACTCAAGATTCGAATTGCTAGCACGTAGAACGATATGTATTGGGAGCTTAGATGGGGTTTCTGTTTTGCCTCGGGATATAATAATTCCAGCACTCGAGGTAAATGCAAGCAGTGTTGTTCTTGCGCATAATCACCCTTCAGGAGATCATACCCCAAGTAGTGATGATATCGTTATTACTAAGCGTATTTCGGAAGGATTGGGTCTTGTCGGATTGAATTTACTTGACCATATTGTAATAGGGGAGAAAGGGTGGGAAAGGGTCGACTTGAGTTAATCCTTAAGATATTTCTTGAGAGACATCAAAAGAATAGAACCAATGACAGAGACTGCTGCTACGCATATAAATGTTGTTTGATATCCTAATCCTGATATCATCAAGCCTCCGATAGAGGCTGATACTGCAGTTCCTAGAGCAATAGCTGTATTGTATATAGTCCACTCAAAAGCAGTATTTTCTTCATCTACATTTCGGGAAAATAGACTATACCAAGCTGGATATGCAAATGAACAACCAAGAGCATATATTATCTGAATTAGATATATATGGATCATTTGTGTCGAAAGTATGAAAAGTAGGCATGAAATAGCGGAAAGCAAAGAGCCTGCTACAATGAAGAAATATTCATCCATATATCCTTCCTTCTTGTCTAGGTGAATAGATATGGGTATTTGTAAAATTCCACTTACAATCAGAAAGATAGTAGTGGCAAATCCTGCAGCTTGAATAGTCCCATCTGAGATCTGTTCTGTCATGAAGATTGTTAGAAATGGAGAAATCAGTCCCCATGCAGAGATAATCAAGACATCCGAAACGATTAGGATTAAGATAATTCTGTTAATTTTCTTTGGAATATGTATCTTCATGATGATTTCTATCTGGAATTACTCAAATCGTATGCTACCATATTCCTAAATCAAAGACTAGGTAGAACAGGGTTGTCAAAGATATCTTTAATTAGTATAATCCTACAGTTAATTAATCTCATATATCTTTGTGTCATTCCTGGACATAAGTCCTACAAAGATATTAATAAAAGGAAGGAAAAATATAATGACCGAGTTAAAAGAAAAGGTCTCAGAGAAAACAGAGACTAAAAATAAAAGTTTTCAAACACCAGAACTCATAGATTTACTTAAAGCCGGAGCCCATTTTGGTCACAAGAAAAGTGCTTGGAATCCGAGAATGAAGAAGTATATCTACGAAGAGAGAAATGGAATTCACATTATAGATTTGGTTAAAACGAAGGAGCTTCTTGAGGAGACTCTTGCTGTTCTTTCTAAATATTCTGAAACTGGTAATATTTTGATAGTTGGGACAAAGGGACAAGCAGCATCCATTGTTCAGGCTGTTGCGGAGAAAAATGGTATGTTCTATGTAAATAGAAGATGGCCTGGTGGTCTCTTTACAAATTTCGAAGGTATGAAAAAGAGTGTTCAAGGTTTGGTGAAGATGGAAGAACTTCTTGCGAAAGGAGCTAGAGGATTGGTCAAGAAGGAAGTTTTGTTGATGTAACGAGATGTAGAGAGGTTGAATAGGATCTATCAAGGTATTAAATTTATGGACAAATTACCAGAGGCTGTTGTTGTAATTGATACGAAAGTTGAGAAGAATGCAATCAAAGAGGCTAGGAGTATGAATATACCAATCATTGCAATCCTTGATACTAATTGTAATCCAGATTTAGTAGATTACCCAATACCTGCGAATGATGATTCTTTGAAGAGTGTATCACTTTTGGTAAATCTTCTAGGAGATGTAGTTGGTAAATCTAAGAAATCTCTTTCTGTTGTGTCTTTGAGGAGAGATCAGGAGGCACTTTTGAGCAAATGGACAAAGGATTTTGAAGAAGAGAAGATGCGAATGGCAAAGATGGAAGAAGAGGAGAGAGAGAGAATGAAAGCTTTGAGGGAAGGAAAGATTAAGGCTGAGAATACAGGCTCTGTAGTTAGAGTTGTAAAAAAGGAGAAAGATATCTCTGCGGAGATAGAAGCAGCTGAGAAGGTAAAAGAGGAGGAAGATAACAAGGGGTTGGAGGACTTAGGTCTTTCATCTCGAATAGTTAAGGCTCTTCTGGATGCTGGAATTACAACAGTGGCAAAGGTGAAATCAACTCCAAAGGAAGAGCTTCTCTCTGTGAAAGGAATTGGTGCGAAGGCGGTTGATGAGATTTTGAAAGCAATTAAATAATTTCTAGTTTTCAATCTAATGGGAGTAACAATAGATGATATAAAAGTGCTTCGAGCAAAAACTTCTGCTGGTATGGGGTTGTGTAAGGAAGCTTTGGTGAAGAGTGATGGTGATATGGCAAAGGCAATCGAGTATATAAATGAAAGAAGTGATGTCATCGGTAGGTTGCGAAATCTTACCGGTGCAAAGATAGGTCTTTGTAAGCTAGCATTAGAGGAGGCAGAAAAGGATTTTGAAAAGGCGGTAGAAATTATAAAAGAAAGGGGTTGGGATGAGCCAATAGAACCTGATTGTGAACAGAAACAGGAGGGTGTTATAGATGTCTATGTTCATGGTAAGGAGCAGAAGTTAGTAGCACTTGTTGAGGTTAAGACTAAGACTGACTTTGTAGCAAGAAATGAGGATTTTAGAAGTTTTGTTCATGAGTTATCTTTGCAAGTTGCGGCAATGAAGCCGGAATTTGTGTCGAGAGATTCAGTCCCTTCTGAGGAAGTCGAAAAACTTATGGCACTATTCGCAAAGGAATTGGAGTCAGAGAATAAGCCGAAGGAGATGATAGAGAAGATTCTTCAGGGTAAGATAAATAAATATTATGCAGAGAAGTGCCTTCTAGAGCAGAAATGGTTTAAAGATGAATCTAAAGCAATCAAAGATCTCTTAGATGAAGCAATCCAGAAAATGGGAGAGCCTTTGGAGATCTCCAGAATCCTTATTTGGGAGTTAGGTAAAAAGTAGACAAGATTATACCATTGGGATACAATATCCTAATAATCTTTGAGTATTTTGCAAATGGATTTCAAACAATTTCAGATTGATATTGCTAAATGTATTGCCCATATAAAGGAGGATCTCTCACAGATTCGTACAGGTCGAGCTACACCTGAATTAGTTGAGGATGTTATGGTGAATGCCTATGAGACATCGTCACCTTTGAAAAATCTCGCTTCCATAAATGCTCTTGATGCAAAGACTGTAATTATTCAACCATGGGACAAGAGTATTTTAGATAATATTTCTAAAGCGATAAATTCCGCAAATCTTGGTTTCTCACCAATAACAGAGGGTGATAGGGTGTTGGTTAAAATCCCTGATTTGACAGAGGAAAGAAGGAGAGAGTATGTGAAAGTTATGAAAGAGAGAATAGAAGATGGAAGAGTTGCTGTAAGACAGGTTAGACAGAAGTATATGAAGGAGATTGATGAAGCTCAGAAGGAAGGTTTCTCTGAAGATGAAGCAGACAGATTGCGAGAGGAGATCGAGAAAGAGGTTAAATCTGCAAATACGACTATTGAAGATATTAGGGAGGAGAAAGAAAAGGATCTTTTAACAATATAATTTATACTTTACTTGAATGGAATCTGTGATTGTAAATATCCTACTTTTCATCCTAGTTATAGGGACCTTAACTTTTGTTCATGAGTTGGGGCATTTTGTAGCTGCGAAAATTGTTGGAGCAAAAGTTTTTGAATTTGCATTGGGCTTTGGTCCCCAATTAATATCTAAGAAGTTCAAAGGTACACAGTATAGTATAAGGTTGTTTCCCTTGGGTGGTTATGTGAAGATTCTGGGTGATGGAGATCCGGGAAAAGAGGATTCTAAGTCTAATCCAAAGGGAAATTTATCGAAAAAGCCTAAAGTTCAACAGATATTTGTAATGCTTGCAGGAGTTACGATGAATATCTTCCTTGCAATACTTTTTTACTATATAGTTCTTGGAGCCTCTGGATGGAAGCTTGTTATCGGTAGTGAATTTGAGAAATTCGATGCAATTGGAGGAGAGCTTTACAGGGAAAGAATAGGGGATGTGGAATATCTTGAAGTTTTAGATGGTGGGGGTGCACAGAAGGCTGGTATCCCTGAGAAGGGTAAGATTGTATCTATTCAAGGGCAAGATATTAAGAATTCAGACGAGGTTGGACTTCTACTCTGGGAGAATCGAGGGCAGAATGTATCTATGGATATCTGTGTAGATCAGGAGTGTAAAGAGTATTTGGTTGGTGTTTCTCCAGAAGGCAAGGTTGGTATTTCGTTACCAAGTAACTATCTTGTTATCCTGTCGTATGAAGATAACAGGTTGATTGCAGGGCCTGTTCACTTGGTAAATACCTTGCGATTAATTTGGATTAAATTTGGTGAAATTATAAATAAGGCTCAGGATACTGGTGATTATACAGAGCTTTCTAATTCAGTTTCTGGTCCAGTTGGTATCTACTTTGTTATAGACTATTTTAAAGATTTCGGATTGATACCTTTCTTAAGCATTATTGCTGATCTATCTCTTTCTTTGGCAATAGTTAACCTCTTACCAATACCTGCTCTTGATGGTGGTCGTGTCTTTATCTTGACTATAGAGGGTTTGTTGAGGAAGAATTTGGATGAAAGAGTAGAAGCTTTGATAATAAATATTAGTTTTGGTCTTCTCATCGTATTGATAGTCTTTGTAATTATTAAAGATATTGTTAATATAGAGAGTTTGAAGAATATGTTTATGTAATCTATGTAACTATGGTACTGCTCAGAACAAAGAAAAACACCATTTTAATACTTCTAATTGTTTTCTGTATACTTTTTGCAGGAGCTGGAGGATATCTCCTTTGGAGAGTTAACCAAGAGGATAGTTTAGGGCCCGGGGATAGCGATGCGGGAGGTGGAGGTGGAGAAGGTTGTTCTGCTGCGGCGACGGCGGCGTGTTATGCTCAGTGTGGAAGCACTAATGGGTTCATCCCCTGTGAAGAAAACGGTAAACCTTGCGGTACAGTTGCTTGTGGAACTGCAAAACGATGTCACTGCTGTGATGGGAGATGGGTTACAGTTAATAGTGGGAGTTGTTCAGATGCTTGTTCAGGTAATGGTGGTCAGTATGGTGACTGTGATGGCGATACTCCAGTCGTAAAATGTAGTTGTGCTTCTTGGTCCGATGGATGTGGTACAAACTGCACGTTCCCAAGTGGAACTCAAAGTAGTGTAAATAGTGCGGCAAAGAAAGATTGCGCTCCGAAAGTTGCTATGTGTAATGTAAGCTCAGGTCAAATTAGTATTCAAGATTATGGACCTGGTCATCCTTGCTATGGTAAGCTTTCTCAATGTAAGAACCCATACGCTGATAATCCTTGTACGGAAACTAAGAATGTCTGCGATTCAGGTTCATGGAACAAAAAACCCTCTGGACAGTACAATTACTGTGATCCAATAGAATATGATGCTCTTGCAAAGGATAGTGATGGCATTGATGCCAATACTATTTCTGTTAAATTGAATGGGCAGGGTAGATCCTCATACAAAAAATCAGAGTCTGCTACACAAACTACAATTTCTGAAACTCTCAGTACATCAAGTAAATGTCTTGAACCAGGGACATACACACTGGATCTATCTTGGAAGGATAAAAAGGGAAATGCTAGCTCTGCTTGTACATTGACAACAACATTCACAATCGGAGAACCTGGATGGAGTGTCCAAAAGAACGTTGTCGAGAGTTGTATTGATGAAAAAACCAGCTCTCCAAAAGCCCGCCTTTCCTATGTAATCGCAGTTAAGAATCTCTCACAAAGTAGCAGGAAAATAACTAAGATTGTCGATAATCTAGATCCAAAAGTTCGCAAAGATCAAATGGGCTCTATATCAAAGGGAGGAACATTTTCTAATGGCGTAATCACTTGGAATTTGAGTGGTACGGATGCTGAATTCCTTGGAGGACAACAGAAAACATATACATATTCATACCTGTTAGGGAAACTAGATTTTGGTAGATATATAAATACAGTTACGGTATATCCAGAATCAGGTTCTTCGCTGTCTGATTCCGCAGAAATAGTTGCAGATTGTATCATTACAAATGATGAACCTTTGCCAGATACCGCTTTGCCTACTGAATCCTCTAGGATCATAAAGATTGGAGCAATACTTCTGTTCTTGGGTATTCTTTGGGGTTTGTTGATGGATATGTTCTCTTCTGCTAGGAGTAGTCTTGTATTGCTAACAAAGAACATAGTGAAGAATATTAAAAAGGCTAATAAGGAGAAAGAAGAGAGTAATGTTAAAAAAAGGAGAAACAATTTCGAAAAGAAGGTAGTAAAAAAGTAAAATGGTGTGATATAATCGACTTGCGTAGTTATTAATTTAAAGGAGGTAAAATGTCAGTAATTGTACATTCCAACGAAAATATAGATAGTGCTCTTAAGAGACTTCATAGAGAAGTTTTGAGAGAAAAAATCTTAGAAACCTACAGAACGAAGGCTTTCAGAGTTCGAAAGGCTGATTTGGAAATTGCTAAGAGGAAAGAGTGGGCTAAGATGAAGAGAAGAAGAAGATCTGCTGCACGAAGAGCAAAATAACTTTGATTTTTCTAATATGTCTTTGCTAGAAACCTTAAGAAAAGATATGTTCTCTGCTACGAAAGATGGTGATACTGATAGATCGGATATCCTTAAAATGGTAATAGCTGCATGTAAAAACTATTCAATAGAGATAGGCAAAGAGCTTGAAGATAGCGAAATAGAGAAAGTTCTTCGAAAGGAAGAGAAGAAGGTCAAGGATTCTATCGACCAGTTTACTAAGATGCAAAGAGAAGATCTTGTTGAGAAAGAGCAGAGGCAATTGGCTGTCATTCAATCATATCTCCCAACCCTTATGTCTGAGGAAGAAGTTCTTGCTGTGGTTAAAGCTAAAATGTCAGAGCTTTCAATTAGTGGTAAGCATGATATGGGAAGATTGATGGGTTCTGTTATGAAGGAATTGAATGGTAAGGCTGATGGTATGCTTGTTAAAAATGTTGTAGAAAGTCTTCTGCAATAGTATGAAGTTGAATATTTTCAATTGGGGTATTTTCAGAAAGAGTTTTCCTAAGGTGTCTTTTACAAAACAAATATTGAAACTTTCTTTGGAGAAGATCTTTTCTGTATACAATATTTCAGACCTGAGTATAATCTTTGTCACAAGTGAGGAGATCAGAAGGTTGAATAGAGAGTATAGGGAGGTGGATTCTGTTACAGATGTGTTATCCTTTGAGATTGATAGGGAGCCTTTTTCTGGAGAGGTGTATATATGCCCTGAATATATATCTTTGAATTACTCTTTTGAAGAGGTTTTGAGAGACATAATTCACGGATTTTTACATCTTCTTGGATATGATCATACTGGTAAATTTGAAGAAGGCAATGTATCTCCAGAGGAGATGTTTGTAAAACAAGAGAATATATTGCAGAATATATTAGATGAAATTAATAGTAGGGCTAGGTAACCCTGAGAAAAAATATATCAATACTAGGCATAATGCTGGTTTCCTTTTTCTAGATAGAGTACAGGAGAAATTTCTGTATATGGGAGATATATATGCCACAGAATGGAGAGAAGAGACAACCTTTAACTCTCTATTATCATTTATCAAAAAAGGCTCTACGATTCTTGCCGTATTACAAAAGCCACTAACATATATGAATAATTCTGGGGCAATGGTGTCGAAAGTTATTGAGAAATATGAAGTTGGATCTCCAAGCGAGAACCTTATTCTCATTCATGATGATTTAGATCTCAAACTTGGTAAGTTTAAGATTCAACAAGGCAAATCTCCTTTGGGTCATAATGGAGTTAAGAGTGTAGAACAAAAGGTAGGGACAACAGATTTCCGGAGAGTGAGAATCGGCATTGAAAACAGATACGATAGTAAGATTCCTGGAGAAGATTATGTGTTGATGAATTTCACAAAAGAGGAGCGTATCATCCTAGATGAAACCTTGGAAGAAGCCACTAAATCTCTTTTAGCAGAAATATTGCTCTAATTGTCAGTAACGATGTAAATGCTGTCTACTTTTTCTTCGTAATACTCTATCACACTGTAGTATGAATGCATCTGTAAGTATTTGTCACTCTCTAGTACAATCCCTATGTAGTTACCCTCTAAGGATATCCCTGCATTAATAATTTTTTCCTCTTTGTCTATTAAAAAGAGTATTTTCCCTCTCGGAATGTTTGGAGTAGATGAAAGATTCAACTCAATTAAGAGTTCTTTCTCTGTTAAATATTCCCTTAAAGTATCTAAGTAATCAATCTCGTTTTCATAACCTTGGGAATCACTCTTTGATTGTTTGTAACTACCTAATGTAGACTCTATCGGTAGATGCAAATTATAGTAGGCTTGTGAGATCAATCTGTAGGAATCTAGCCCTCCCAAGATATAAGAGAGAGAGCCTTTCTGGGCTACAAGTTTCTTGGAATTGACAATATCTAAAGTAGCATCAAAGAGATTGTCACTAGTAGGTTGCAGAATATTTCCATTTCCAGTATTTCCAATATCCAAATCATTGTGATCTACGGTGCCATCGTAATCCATATCATAATTAATGTTGCCGTTCTTGTCGTAAAGATAGCTGCTGTTGTATGTCCTGAAATTAACTAGGATTGATAACGGTATGTATATACAGGAGAGTATGAATACTGATTTGGAAACAATATCTAAAACCTTGTTCTCTTTCAAATATTTTCGAACTATTGTTCCTAGGAAAATTGACAAAATCAAAATCTCTATTGCAAATAACGGACTGAATGAATATCCTGAAAAGCGGTTTGGCTCAAGGATATATTTCAATATTACAAATTGCTCTGACATTAAAGGAAACAGAACCATTACTTCGGTTACTAGGAGATCTCCTAAAAGGTGTAAGAGGGTTGTAATCAGAAATGTGTCTATGAGTATCTCTAGTAAATTCAAATTTAACACCTTTTGGATTTTCTTGTTTAGTAAATTATGGAATGTTTTGTATATTAACTTCAGTATTATCCATACTATTAGGTAGAAGATCGGTGTATGAGTGATTACTTCGTGATGTAGAAATGTTGGAATTCGGAAAAGTGTTAGTAAGAAAAGGTCAAAGTCAGGCAAAATGCCAAAGAAGAGGCTAAAGAGGGCAATCAATAGCTGTTCTCCGGATTGAAGAGTTTTGATTCTCTTTCTTTGAATTAGTTCGTTTCCTAGATATGACAGTGGGGCGTGTGCAATTAACATCCAAATAATGAGTCAAATTATCTTAATAATTATACATATTTTGTTAGTATTGATAAAATAGGCTTGTGAATAGCAGTAAAGATACAATAAAAAGTTTAGTTTCTCTTCTGAATCCTGAGTACAAGTCCTTGAAGGAAGATATTCTTGAGAGGAAATGTGTTACAGGAATAGACCCTGATTTTTACGAGTTTGTATCTGAGATGCTAGGTATTATGTTTGACTCTTCAGTATGGCTATTCAAGGGCGAGGAAGGCAGCCAGAAAGATAGTATCTTTACAATCTCGGTAGGAGATATCTTTGATGTTGAGAGTTTTGTAAAACAAGGATATCAGAGAGTTGAGAGAGTTTGGAGTGAAGGAGAAATCGCTATCTTGGGGGATGTTGTTCTAATCTGGCCCTTCAGTATGAAGCAGGTTGTTAGGATTAGTTTAGACAATAATGTTGTAGAGAGTATAGACTTGGTGGATGCTGTAAGTAGAAAGAAAGTGAGGACAGTTCAGAGTAAAAGCTTTGTCAATGGATCATCTAAATTATTGGTAGGTAATGAAGAGGCTCAAAAGAGTATAAATCTTTCAGTTCTTGCAGGTCCAGATTTTGATTCAAATGCTGTAGATTTGGCTATTCGAAGAATTCCATATATCGATAGTTATTCTACCAGTAGATCTGTTTTGGAAATAGTTAATAATTACAAGGCAAGAAGCTACAAGATAGTGTATATTACAGGGAATCTTGAGCATTTTAAGGCAAATAGTAATGAAGTATTGAGCAAGAAGATAGATCATGTCTTTGAAAGAGATGGCGAGTTATCAAAAATTTTAATCAGGGGATTTGTTTCTTCAATTGCAAAGGTTCTACTTCTTACTGATTTTGAAGTTCTTGGAGAGGTAGATTTGTCCTTGTATCAAGAAAAAAACCTTAAGATGGACCCTGCTTCTGTTGATATCTTGAAGAAGATATTACCAGGAGACTATATTGTTCATGCGGACCACGGTATCGGACGATATGTCGAAATATCAAGAAAAGAAACTGGCTATTACATAGAAATTGCCTATGCTGGGAAAGATAGACTATATGTACCATTAAGTGCATCCGAGAAATTGACTAAATATGTAGGAGCAGGTAGGGTTAAACCTAAATTAACCGGTTTAAATAGTGGTGTTTGGAGTAGGATATCAAAGAAAGCTAGTGAAAGAGCAGAGGATATCGCCAAAGAGCTTCTTCAATTGTATGCTTTGCGTAAAACGGCTAAGAGGGATCCATTAGTATCCTCTGAAAATTCTTTAAATGATTTTGATCTTTTTGTGAAGAAATTTGAATTTAGGGATACAGAAGATCAGTTCTTAGCGACTAAGCATATAGTGGATGATTTGCAAAAAAATACACCTATGGACAGATTGTTGGTGGGAGATGTTGGTTATGGTAAAACAGAAATTGCAATGAGAGCGTGTTTCGCTATTGTAAACGAGGGCTATCAGGTTGCAGTTCTTGCTCCTACAACGGTATTAGTACAACAGCACATAGCAACATTTAAGGAGCGATTTAAAGAGTATGCATTCAATATCTCCTCCTTGTCTAGATTCTCTTCCAATGATGAAAGAGAAGAGGTACTTGAGGGTTTGGAGAAAGGTACAGTAGATATTGTCATTGGAACACATTCTCTTCTAAATGAAGATGTAAGGTTTAAAAATCTAGGGCTATTAATCATAGATGAAGAACAGAAATTCGGAGTAAAACAGAAAGAGAAAATAAAAGGGTGTCGTGTTAACAGTAATGTTCTTTCTCTTACGGCAACACCAATTCCTAGGACACTCAATATGGCCTTGGTCGGTATTCGTGATATTTCAGTACTCGCGACACCTCCTGAAGGTAGGAAGAATATTATTAATACATTTAAAAAATTCGATTGGGAAGATGTAAGGCAGGCGATATCGAAAGAATTGGAAAGAGGAGGGCAAGTGTACTTTTTGCATAACAGGGTGGCAACAATATCGGGTGTGTACAGGAAATTAACTGAACTTTTTCCAAACAATGAAATTGTTGTAGTACATGGGCAAATGAGCTCACAGGAACTATATGATGGAATGGCAAGATTCATACAAAAGGAGAGTGATATTCTTCTTTGTACTACAATTATTGAAAATGGTTTGGATATTCCTAATGTTAATACCTTGATCGTCGATGATGCGTCCTCATTGGGTCTTTCTCAGATGTATCAGATAAGGGGGAGGATAGGTAGGTCAGAAAGGCAAGCCTATGCCTACTTCTATTATGATGTTTTGAATGGTTCTGCTGAACTTCGTCTCGAAGCTATTAAAGAATCTGCAGAGCTAGGGTCGGGTTTTTTGCTCTCAAGTAAAGATTTAGAAATTAGAGGTGCTGGTGATATATTAGGGAATAATCAGTCGGGAGTGATTAATTCTGTCGGGTATGGTTTGTATACTCAACTTTTAAATGAGGCAGTAGAGAAGCTTAAGGTGATGGGTAAATAAATTTCACTTGGCAAATTCCTCACTTTCATCTAGTATATATGCATGTCTTCTTTGTACCAAAAATATCGTTCTACGAATTTTGATGAAATTAAAGGCCAGGAACATATTACTAGGCTTTTAAAGAATGCTGTTAAAGGGAAACAGATTTCTCATGGATATCTCTTTGTTGGATCTAGAGGAACTGGAAAGACTAGTATGGCACGTATAATGGCAAAGGCGGTGAATTGTCTTGCATTAACATCCAGTGGAAATCCATGTAATGAATGTTCTGTATGTAAGAGTATCGCTGATGGAACTTTTCTAGATTTAATTGAGATTGATGCTGCTTCAAATCGTGGCATAGATCAGATACGAGAGTTGAAGGAGAAGATAGAGTTTTCCCCTTCTGAGGGGCAATTTAAAGTGTATATAGTGGATGAGGTGCACATGTTAACCACAGAGGCATTTAATGCCCTGTTGAAGACCCTTGAGGAGCCTCCTAAGCATGTTATTTTCATATTCGCTACAACTGATGTCCACAAGTTACCACCAACAATACTTTCTAGATGTCAAAGATATGATTTTAGATTGGGTACAGATGGTGAAATTAAAAGCTTGATAGAGGAGATAGCTAAGAAGGAGAAGATTCATATCAAAGGCGATGCATTAGATTTGATTGTGAACAACGCGAAGGGTAGTTATCGTGATGCACTATCAATTCTTGATGTTGTATATTCTGGGCAGGAAGATACTAAGCAGGAAATAACAATGGAGGAGGTCCGAAAGATTCTTGGAATTCCAGATAGTGAACAAGTTTTGAATCTTCTTAATAGTTTGTTAGTAGGGGATGGTTCCAAGTCTCTTGAGATTATTGAAAGTTTGGAAAATAGTGGTGTTAATATGCAGCAATTTACCAGCTATATCTTGGATATTCTTAGGGAGGTTCTCTCTGAAAAGATTCGTGGGAAAATTAGAAAAGAGTATGATTTCGTGATAAATATAGATATTAAGGATCTTCATCAACTCATAAATCTATTCCTAGATGCGGAGAACAAGATTCGATATGCAAATAACCAAGCTCTTGTTCTTGAAATGATAATCCCATCCATGATGAAGGCAGGAGCAAATAGTGGCGTTAAGATTGTAAACAAGGATGTTAAGAAAAGAATTTCGCAAGTTGAACCAGTTGAGCAGGGAGATGTACAAAGTGAGAACAAAACTATTAGATGTGAGGATATCCCAGTTTCAGAGATAGTGTCAAAGTGGGAGTTGTTTGTTACTGAAATTAAACCTTTTAATGGTCATCTTTATGCTTTCTTGGGAGGAGCTACTGTAGTAGATTTTAAAAATGGGATTATGTATCTAGATGTTCCATTCAAATTCCACAAGGAGAGAATGGAAATTCCAAAGAGTAGGAATATAATTTCTGAGGTTTTTCAAAAAATATATGGTGTGGCATGTAGTATAGATTGTCATGTTAATGAAGCAATTAAGCCTAAGGGAAAGTCAGATGCTGATTTTGTATTGAGAAATTTACCTAAAGTAGAAAAAAAGAGTAAGGAGGTTTC
>CAIMEL010000021.1 GCA_903840015.1 uncultured bacterium | reverse complement strand
CCTGAAGATATAGTTTGGCTTGTTGCTAAGGCCACAACATACTCTACAGTGGCAGATGAACCGTTTACATCAGTTTTGATTCGACTAAGGTATAGATATACTGCTGTTAAAGCACCAGCATCTGTTTTAAAGGAGGGCATTACGAATAGTATAGAAGAGACTAAGGAAATCAGGAATAGAGTCGCTATAATGGGAATTCTCTTGTTTTTCATAAAATTTGGCAGTTAAAAAGTACGTGTTGTTTTATGTTATACATTAAACATATTAGAATATATATCAAAAGTCAAGAGCTATTTTCTAATACAAAGGAACTAAAATGAAGTAAATTTCTTCTGTGTAATCGGAAGCACTTACCTTGTCTACTCCTGCTTTAGCTTTGACATATAATCCAAGACGACCATTAACAATTGGTCCATCTCCTTGATAGGTCTTTTTTGCTGTTGTTGAAATCTCCCCGACTTCGTTTACTGTACCTGAGTAATTTGACATTGCAGTTAGTTCTCCATAGAACGGGGAGGAGTCATCGTAATCAATGTAGTAACTTTGCAATCCAAAACCTTCGTCAAGAGGATCATCAAGGTCTTTATTCTCCGATAGAATAGTTTGAGTTGTTGTTGGACTGTAAAGACCCCCATATTTCCCAAACTGAATGACGGAAACACCTCCACTTGCACTACTAATTATATCCAACCAAATCAAATTTGAAGATGTAGTAGGAGCTGCTCCTGCAATTAGTTGTTGTGCTCCTGTGAAAGATATGTTGTATGGAGCATCTGTTTCGGAACCTGTTCCTCCACTGTTCGCTATATCTATATCAAATTCTATACTCCCAGGAGCAGTTGTGGCACTTGATATGGTACTAAAATCAGACTGTGTAAAATCTCCATGTAAAGCTGTTACTCTAATATAGTATTGTGTGTTTGTTTCTAATCCTTGGATATTAAATGTCTCATCTTCCCAGTATGTCTCTGTCCTGAAGTCATTAATATCACAGGTGGCTAAACTCTTAGGACGAAAAGTTGATCCATTTATACACATTATATCCGAGCTGAAGTTGTCCTCTGAGATTTGAATACTGTAAAGAGTATCTGATGGATTGGAATTAGGTTTAATCTCAAATCTAGCTTTGTCATAGCACCCACCAGGTCCACAAATTGCAACCATACCACCAGTTAGTAACTCAGAAGGACCTGAAGTGCAATTGGTTGTACCGTCAGTATCTGTTTCAAAACATTGAATACTTGGCTGTGCAGCTAGAAAATTAGCAGACGGATCTTGATTAAGGCGGTAATTTGTTGAGTAGGTTCTAGGGTTTGCAGATATTTCACCAGTTGTTGTCATAAGGCTGTAGTTTGAGGAATCACCTAATCCGCCACCTGGGGTTGTAGTGACTCCAACCAACTTGTAATTCGTAGAGTCAAGCTCTTCGGCAAGAGTCGCCGTGGCAAGTAAAAGAAAGGAGATATATACAAGAAAAATTGTAAATATTGTGGCAGTTTTCATATAGTAATGATATTGTAAATGGTATAACCTAGTCAACTCTATATGAAGGAGGAAATAATTCAAGTAAGGAATTTGGTAAAGAATTTTTGTGTTGAGGATAGAAATAGCTCTGGATTGTTTTCATCGGTAAAACAGTTTTTCAATCCCCAATTACGAGATATCGTTGCTGTTGATGATGTGACTTTTAACATTTCAAGGCAGGAGTTTGTAGCATTCATAGGTTCTAATGGAGCAGGAAAGACAACCACATTGAAATGTCTTTCTGGATTACTGCATCCAAACGCTGGTTCTATTCAAGTTGCTGGACATAGCCCGTGGGAGATGACACATTCATATTTAAGAAAGATTTCCCTCCTTATGGGTAATAGGAGTCAGCTTTGGTGGGAGTTGCCTGCAGTAGAAACATTCCTACTGAATAAAGAGATATACCAGATTGAGGATAATACGTATCGAGACACGGTAGAGGATATGGTTGATATGCTAGGTATTCAGAAAGAGATTCTCGTTCCAGTTAGAAAGCTTTCCCTTGGAGAGAGAATGAAGTGCGAATTGGTTGCCTCATTGATACATACTCCTGAAATTCTTTTCTTAGATGAACCAACAATTGGATTAGATGTTCTGGCACAACAGAAAGTACGTGATTTCTTAAAGGAGTACAACAAAAAGTATAAGGCTACTATTATTTTAACTAGCCATAATATGGAAGATGTTCAAGACCTTTGTAAAAGAAGTATTGTTATTGAGAAGGGTAAGATTATCTATGATGGTAAGATCTCAGAATTAAAACAAAAGTTTGTAAAGGAGAAGTATGTTAAATTCGTTTTAAGCAAGAATGCCATGAGAGATGATCTTGAGAAGCTTGGTAGAGTAGTAGAGTTTGATGGTATTACAGGCATTCTGGAAGTGCCGAAAGAGAGATCAACATTTGTAACAAAGGCGATTCTTAGCAATTATGAAGTTGAAGATATTGATATAGAGGAGGTTACACTAGAAAGTGTTGTGAAGAATATCTTTGATGGGAAATATAAAGTGTAAAGGTTATTTGGTATAATCACTAATCTTTGGAGAGGTGCCAGAGTGGTCGAATGGGACGGTCTTGAAAACCGTTGTACAGTTTCTGTACCGAGGGTTCGAATCCCTCCCTCTCCGCCATAGATATTAAGTGAATGGTCTTGTTATATTTTTTAGAGTAGAATCAAAGTCATGGATGATGTAGAGAATAATTCATATAAACCACAGGATAGAGAAGGGGGATTCCCCGCTGATATGCCGAGATATAAGAGACGTTTCTTTGAGATTTTGCCAGGATTGTTTGTATGGACCTTATTATTACTACCAGTCGTTTTCGCACTGTTTAGGTGGAATGTTGCTCTGGTGATATATATATCGTATTTAGTTGCCTACTGGTTCTATCGTACAATTAAATTTGTTGTAGGTGGATATATTGGTGTGAAGCGTATGAAGGAAAGTATCGCAACTGATTGGTTGAAAAAGATTGCAGATTTAAAATCAGGAAAAGAATCAAAGCTAAGATATGTGTACCTCTGTCCTGTATATGCTGAAAGCTTGGAAATTTTGGACCCATCCTTTGAAACTTGGTCAAATAGTGATATAGGTGCTGAGAAGATTGATGTTGTAGTTGCGATGGAGGATAGAAAAAAAGATTTGCAGATTGATAACTTTCAAAAACTCAAACAAAAGTATGGTTCAAAGTTTGGTAGTATGCAGTACTATATTCATCCCGCTGGTATTCCCGGAGAGGTTGCTGGTGTTAAGGGTGCTAACATAAACTGGGCTGCAAGACATTTTGTTGAGGATCTTAAAAAGCAAGATAAAGATCTGTCAAATTATCTCTTAGTAACATGTGATTCTGATTTAAGGCCTCATCCTAAATATCTCTCTGCTGTTACATACAAATATCTTACTGTTGAGGATCCAGAGCATACTTTCTATGCATCTGCAGTTCATACCTTTAATAATAATATATGGAATGTTCCACCAATAATTAGGACGCAGTCAAATATGTTGACTCTTGTTGTTATGCATATGTGGGTTTTAGATAGATTTCTTAAAGTTCCTTTCTCTCAAGAGCGAGTGTATACGAGAGATACTTTCTCATCATATATTGTCAATTTGAAAACATTGGAAGAAGTGCAATATTGGGATCCAGAAATCCCAAATGATGATACTGCCTTTTACTGGAATTCAATTTTGCGTACAAAGGGAACCTTCAAGAGTCAGGAAGTATATGTTCCAACATACAATGATGCTGTTGAAAACGAAACTTTTCTGAAATCTCATGTTTCATTCTACAAACAGCAGTATCGATGGGGTTGGGGTATTATTAATTTCCCAATATCTTTGGCAGTTCTGGCTCAGGATAGGAAGGATTTTCCTTTGCACAGAAAGCTGTATATGTTGAAGATGATGTTTGAATATCTATGGTTTTTAACTGTAGTTTTTGTTTTGACATTCGGACTGAATATAATGGGGTGGTTAAATCCGGACTATCAATATACTGTTTTTTCATATAACTTACCGAGGATATTAAGCTATGTGTTTACATTGGTGATGCTGTCGAATATTGCAATTGTTATCTACAGAAGAATCATAACCCCTGTTCCTAAAAATTGGAAATGGTGGAGACATGTCCTAGATTTCCTAGAAACCTACCTTATTACTATTAATATGTTGACTTTTTCCTTCATCCCATACATTCAGGCTATCACTGAGATGATGTTTGGAAAGAGCACATTTAAGAGAAATTTCTATATTACTGAAAAAGTTAGAATAAAATAATCTGGTTTAAAACCTTTTCATATTTAAATCATAGAATCTCCTTAATAATGTTTTAAGAGATTTTGATGATATTCACTCTTTTTGTTCTGTTATTCTTTCTTCCAACTAACGTTTGGGCTGATGATTTTACAACAAGTGGTGATGGAGTGAATAATTTGTTCTTTAGCACAATTGCTTTCTCTGGGAGTGATATACCCTCTAACTGCTCGACTCCTGGCTGTGTTGAATATGATCCTAGTAGTGTTTCGTATACTCCTACAGATGTGGTTTTAAGTAATGGTATGGTTCCTTTGGTTGGTTTCGGTGGAATGCGTAGGTTACCATCGTTAGCAGATAGGGTCAGTTTACCACCAGGTGCTACAGTCGATTTAATATATCTGTACTCCAACGAGACAGGTCATCCAGTAGATATTGGTAGAATTCTTGTCCCATTAACAAAGAATGATATTAATCAGGGGAATCTGCTAAATTTGGTCGAGATATCGCAAAAAGAGGTCACATATAGTTTTGTAGACGTTGTATTTAACAACAAACTTGTACGCAGAGAGGGCTATCTCCTTGAGTATGAGGGGGTGGGGTTGGTAGGTAGTGGTTCTGTAGGTGGGATAAAGTTGGGCTCTGTGAGATTGAAAAATCCACTCAAGATATCCCAAGTAGAAGCTAATCGAAATCAAGAAAGTGGTGATATTTTAATAACTTTTCAACTTGAGAATAGTAGTCCTGAATATTTAATAGGTATTTCAATTGCGCACCATTCATATACTGAGGAGTTTGATATGCCAGCCTTCAGTAGTAGAGATATTGTATATTCCTTAGATTTAGAACATACAGATATTGGACAAATCAAAATATATAATTCCAACAGAAAGGTAGAGTGTGCAACTTTGGGTGGTAACTATTATGCCTGGACATATTCAGGTGCCGCCTCGGTTCTTTCTTTTAGACAGGATGGTGGTTGGATTAATGGAGCATATTTGCAGCCTGTGGTTGAGGGATTCTGTGTTGAAAGGATCCCTTATGCTATGTATTCTGAGGGCATATTCATATCTACTTCGACTGCGGGCGAAGATGATGTGGAGAAAGAAGAGCATTCTGTTGCAGGGATATCTTCCTCTTTGAAAGTTTTACCCAAAACTGGGACTCTAAACTATTTCATATTCCTGTTCATTGTTGTTGACGGTTATCTTTGGTATTCTTTCATAAAGGGACTTAGAAAATATGAAAGAGAAGATAATAATACCAGAGTATGTTCAGAAGATTGCGAGAATCCTAATAAAGGAAGGGTATGATTGCTATTTAGTGGGTGGTGCTTTACGTGATGTTGCCATCAAGAAAGAACCCCACGATTATGATCTTGCAACGAACGCTTTGCCAGATGAAATGCTAAATCTCTTTCCCAAAGCTGTTTCTACAGGTGCAAAATTTGGGACAGTAATTGCATTAGTTCAAGATAGTGTAGGGGAGACTCATGAGGTTGAAGTAACAACATACAGGAGCGAATCAGGCTATGTTGATGGCCGATGGCCATCGGATGTTAAATTCGTAGATGATATAGATAAAGATTTGGGACGAAGAGATTTTACTTTCAACGCAATGGCATTGGATATGTCTGTATTGAATTTGGAAGGTGAGATATCAGAATTCCAAGTAGAGATATATGATCCTTTTAATGGTTTGAAGGATATAGAGGATAAAGTTGTAAGAGCTGTAGGTACTCCTTTGAAACGTTTCCAGGAGGATGGCTTACGTGCCTTTAAAGCCTGTAGAATGGCTTCTCAATTGGGTTTTAATATTGAACCTCAGACTTTTGAAGCTATGAAGCAATCGATACCAGTTGCTTCTATGGTGTCGATGGAACGTATCCGAGATGAATTTATGAAAATGCTTATTGGGTCAGCAAAGCCATCAGTAGGAATTGAATTAATGAGGCAAAGTGGTTTGTTAAGTATCTTTATGCCCGAACTTTTGGAAGGTGTTGATATTGAGCAAAAACTATTCCACGCTCATGATGTGTATTGGCACAGTCTTAAAACCTGTGATGTTGCTCATGATTCTGTAAAATTACCAGCACTATTACATGATATTGCCAAACCTAGAACCGATATGGGTAATGGGCATTTCTATGGCCATGACTCTATGGGTGCAGATATGGCCTCCGATATTATGAAGAGAATGAAATTCCCACAATCGGAAATTCATAGAGTATCTGTTCTTATCAAAAACCATATGTTCTATTACCCTCACATTAAAGAAGGTATGTCAGATGAAGAGAGGGAGAATATCATGATACATGAATGGACTGATGCTGCTGTCCGTCGTTTCATCCAAAGAGTAGGAGAGGAGAATATCGAAGACCTGTTTAAACTTCGAATGGCAGATGCTCAATCAAACCCTTCTACTGCTTTTAAACCTGAAGAGATAACTTTGTTGCAAAGGAGAATATCTGAAGTACGAATGAAAGATATGGCACTTAAGGTCACTGATTTGAAAGTTACTGGAGAGGATCTAGTTTCTCTAGGTATCCCCATGGGACCCAAGGTAGGCCTAGTTCTGAAGGAGCTTCTTGAGTTAGTTGTTGAAAATCCTCTCTTAAATACTAAAGATGATTTACTTAGAGAAGCTAGAAGACTAGGGAATGTATAGCTCAATGAGGGTTGTATTCTGAGTTAACTTTGCTCTATCATATATATTATTTTACTGCCTACTGCTTAAATGAAGATACAGTTTCTTGGAGCATCTAAAACAGTTACAGGTTCTTGCTTTTTTGTAGAAACAGATGAAGTAAAGTTCTTGGTTGATTGTGGTGCATATCAGGGTGGGGATGAGTTGGAGAAAGAGAATTTCAAACCTTTTCCTTTTGATCCTGCAGATTTGGATTTTGTATTTCTAACACATGCTCATTATGATCATAGTGGAAGGATACCTGTGTTGGTAAAACAAGGTTTCCGTGGAAGAATCATTTGTACTCAACCAACAAGAGATCTTGCAAAGATAATACTTCTTGATTCTGCAAATTTACAACAAGAAGAAAGCAAAAGATGGGAAGTTAATCCCCGGACAGATGTGGAGGAGAGAAAGCCTCTTTTTACCGAACAAGATGTAGAGGATTGTATGAGATTCTTTGAAGTATATCCATATGGTAGTTCTGTCAACCTTACTAGAACATGTGAGTTCAGATTGAGAGATGCTGGTCATATCCTCGGATCTGCAATACTTGAAGTATGGTTGGAGAATAGTGCTGGGCGAGTTAGAAAACTGGTTTTCTCTGGCGACTTAGGTCAACCAGGAGCTAGGATTGTTTGTGATCCTGACCTGATTAGAGAAGCTGATTATGTTATATGCGAGTCAACATATGGTAATAGGATTCATAAGGATAGAAATGAAACAGTCCTTGAACTATTGGGTATTTTGCAAAATGCACAAAAAGAGGGAGGAAACATACTGATTCCATCCTTTGCCATTGAAAGAACGCAAGAGATTCTGTATGAGATAAATCTGTTCATAGAAAACCGTCTTTTAACGGGTTTGCCAGTATATCTTGATAGCCCAATGGCATCTAAAGCTACGGAGGTTTTCAGACAATACCCTGATTTCTATGATGAAGATGCTAAACGATTACTTAAGAAAGGGGATGATCCATTTGATTTCCCAGACTTACACAAAGTAGATAGTGCAGAGGAATCAAAGAGACTTGCTATGAAAAAGGGCATCGTAATAATTGCTGGTAGTGGTATGTGTACAGGGGGGAGAATAATGCATCATCTTAAAAACAATATTGAGAACAAATCAACCAATGTAGTTATCGTTGGATATCAGGTAAAAGGTACTTTGGGTAGAAGGTTGGTAGATAGAGAAAGTGTTGTCAAAATATTCGGAGCGGAATATAAGAATAATGCTCAGATACATACTTTGGGAGGCTTCTCAGGACATGGAGATCAGAGAGATCTTAACTACTGGTTGAGAAGCTTTGGTCATACACCGAGAAAGATATTTTTAGTACACGGAGATGAGGAGATCATAAATGAGTTTGCTGGAAATTTGGCCAAGGAGATACATATTCCAATCCAAATTCCAAATATTGGAGATATTGTTAAATTAGATTAAAAATATGGAAAAGTACCCAAGAATAGAAAAAATATATGAAGATATACAAAAATTGAACATACAGGGAGCTACCAATGTTTGTATTGCGACCTTCGAAGGAATGAAGATTTTCCTTGAGATTACGAAAGAGAGGGAAAAGGATAACTTTCTTAAAGAGTTTTTTAAAGTTGGAGAAACTCTTGCTCATGCTAGGGAGAATGAACCACTTGCTACAAATGGTGTAACATTTTTAAAATACTATTTCTCTGAGAAGTTTACTGATTTACAAGATGTAAACAGTATGAAACGTGAGTTGCTTGTTCTTTGCGACGAATATTTGAAAATCATCACAGATTCAAAAAAGGAATTGATTTCAAAAAGTGAAAAGAGACTTCAAAAATACGACAAAATTTTGACACACTGCCATTCTTCCACTGCTGTTTCCTTGATCAAGTCAATTGTTCAGAAAAAGAAAGGGGCGGAGGTAGTATGTACTGAAACGAGGCCACTTTTTCAAGGTAGAAAAACTGCGAGGGTTTTGGTTGATGGAGGTATCAAAACTACTATGATAGTTGATAGTGCAGCAGAATCGTTCGTAATTGGACGTGGTAATATACCTATTGAAATTGTATTCATAGGGTGTGATGAAATTTTAGGAGATGGGAGTGCAGTTAACAAGATTGGGAGTTGGGGAATAGGGATGGCAGCTCATTACGCAAGGAAACCACTGTATGTTGTTACTCCAGCATTAAAACTTGACTACCATAGCCTAATAAGTAACAATAAGATGGAGATACGAGAAGATCGTGAATTATGGCCCGAGGCTCCCAAGGGTTTGGAGATATATAATCCTGCCTTCGAGATCATAGATAAAGAATTGATAACTGGATATATAACCGAGTTAGGAATTATATCTCCGGAAGAAATTGTTTCAGTAGTTAAGAAAAAGTATCCATGGATAGTAGATAAAATTTAAGAAGAAAAACTATGTCGTTTTATTTAAGAAGTAGAAATTTGGATTTGGGTGAAGATAGCGATTTCAATATTATCCTTAACAGAAAGGATGCTGAAAGACTTGGTGTCAGAGAGGGTGAAATAGCATTGGTTGGCTTAGGGGAAGTTGAATTGCATGCGAATGTTATGGAAACAGACTCTAAAGTTCAGGAGGGTGAAGTAGGGCTGTTTGAAGAGATATGGAAACAGTATGATGTGGATAATGGAAGTTCAGTCTTTGTTGATATCCCAGAACCAAGTAAATCTTTAGATGCCATTAGTAAGAAACTTCTTGGTAAGAGTTTGAGTGAAGCCGAATTGCAAATGATTATGGATGATATTGGGTCTCGTAGATTGAGAGAAACAGAGATTGCATTCTTTGTGTCTACATTCTTTAACCCAGGGTTCAACGATGATGAAATCTATTGGATGTCTAAAGGTATGGCCGAATCCGGTGATATCCTTTCCTTTAAGGGAATTCGAGGTAATGGAGATTTAGTAGCTGACAAGCATTCCATAGGTGGTGTTGCAGGTAAAGCCATAACCCCAACCTTAGTGCCAATACTTGTTGCCGGGGGTCTGATTGTTCCTAACACATCTACGAGAGCAATTACTTCCCCCGCAGGGACGTCTGATATCTTAGAGGTAGTTATGCCGGTTGCTCTCTCTAAGGAGAAGGTAATGGAGGTTGTTAAACAAACAGGTGGTTGTATGTTCTGGGGAGGTTCTTTAGAACTATCTCCTGCAGATGATGTAATTATTAATGTTGAAAGATCACTTAGGATACAGGAGTTTCAAAAAGTGTTGGTGAGTATAGTTGCTAAGAAAGTCTCAATGGGTATTACCCATATTCTCATAGATTTACCATATGGCAAAGGCTCAAAAGTTGAGAGTCCAGATGATGTCGTGATGTTGGATAGGGAGTTTAAGAAACTATTTAAGAAATTCGGTATAGAGTGTGAAACGATCAAGAGAAATATCAACAAGCCAGATGGAAGAAGTGTAGGACCCAATATGGAGATAAGAGAGGTCTTGCGTATCCTAGAGCGGGAGGAGAATAGGTGTCACGAACTTGAGGATGTAGTTATAAGTATGGCTAGTCGTTTGTTCGAAATGACTGGTAAGAGTAAGAAAGGGGAGGGGAAAAAACTTGCACAAGAGATT
>CAIMEL010000020.1 GCA_903840015.1 uncultured bacterium | reverse complement strand
TATCCAAAGATTGGAAAGAGTTCTATCCAAGTTAACTGTCTTTTACATTTCTCACAATGAGAATTCTTCGTAATTATCTCTGGATATTTGTATTTTTTGTCTATTCTATACAGAGTGGCATTCAGAAAACTTGCCAAAGAGGCACCAAGGAAAAAGATACATATATATATGATGATCATAAAATAATTATATACAATTCAAAAAAAGAAAGAACCCCTTTCGGGGTCCTTTTAAATATCTCAAAAGAATAGATCTACCAAGTCTTACCATCCCAATCTGATCCTCCTGCATTTACAATAGCCTCGGCAGCTCCAGTGGTCACTGTTGTCATACTCTTTTCGGAGACTGTGACACCTGCACTAATCAATCCTGCGACACCGAAACCATTACCATTACAGTAGACTCCTCTCAACAGGTTTATATCCGTTGAGAATCCTCCCAAAGTTACACATACAAGAACGGTTTGCTGATCAGCAGGAGCTACAAAATATGAGAACGTTGCTTTTGTTCCACCATTGAAAGCTCCAGAATCTAAATATGCACCTAAGATACCAGGAGAAGCAACAGTACCCATCAAACCTTCGATTGTACAAGCGGCATTTCCACACTCAGGATTTCCTGGATAAATTCTATTATCTGTATAGTAAGCTTGTAGACCCTGATATATTTGGTCCACTGCATTCTGATGTGCAACATCATTTGCCCTATTGATAGCAAACCTACCTGCCGTGATACCAATAACCATAAGTACAATCAAGATACCCATAACAATAAGCATCTCGACCAGTGTAAATGCACCGTAAGAATTTTTTCGAATCATCATATAGGACAGTAATTAATTTAACTAATTATAAGTTACACAACTTTTATATAGCTGTCAATAGGTACTTTATCCTATGGCAGATGAAAGTTGGAACATAGGCATATATACAGCCATTGCAATAAATCCAATGGCCAAACCCATTATTATCAAAAACAAAGGTTCCAAGATCGAAGACAAGTTACTCGTAGCAGTGTTAACTTCTTCCTTGTAATACTCTGAAACTTTTGCAAGAACAGAATCCATCTCACCTGTCTCTTCTCCAACTGCAATCATACTGCTAACCAAGAGAGGGAAGTACTCACTTCTCGCTATTGGAATAGCCAAAGCACCACCTTTCTCAATTTCATTTTTTGCTTCGATAACAGTATCTCTAAACATCTGATTGCTCAAGGAAGATGCTGTAAGTTCCAAAGACTTCAAAATTGACAAACCACTACTCAATAGTAATGACAGGATTCTTGTAAATTGAGACAGTTGCATTTTCGCAACTATGGAACCTACACCAGGAACCTTAAGAATCAATTTGTCAAAATTCCTCTTCCCTTTGTCAGTATCAAGATAGTATTTTATTCCTACAACTAAGACGACAAGAATAACCACAACTGCCCACCAGTAATTTACAAAGAAACTACTCATATTCATTAGAAGTTGGGTAGTCCAAGGTAGTTCAGCATCAAAATCTTTGTAAATCTCAGCCATTGATGGAACCAATACAAACATCATTAAGATAACAACAGCAATGATGACAAACAAAATAATAGCGGGGTAGATCATGGCCGACTTAATCTTGCTCCCCAAGCTGTTCTTCTCTTCAAGCTCAGTTGCCAATTTTTCCAAGATGGTCTCTAAATTACCACTTTCCTCTCCGGCTTCAATGAGGTTAATTGTGATTTCATCAAAAATCTCTTCCTGTTCCCTGAAAGAGTCCGCCAATGTTTTTCCAGATTCAACAGATTTCAAGACAGTTTTTAAGGTCTTCTTAAACAACGGGTTGGATGCTTGCATATGCATAATCTCAAGTGCACGAGTCAAGGGGAGACCAGATCCGACCATAGTTGCCATTTGTCTCATGAACACAACTTTGTCCTTCATCGGAACTCCTCCGATATTGATCTCATTCAGCTTCTCAAGATCGAGTCCAAAACCCTCTTTAATTGAAACAACTATCAACCCTCTGTCATGTAGAATATCTGCTACAGAGACATCATCTTTAGCTTCAATTTCACCCTCTACAACTTTTCCATTTACATCTCTTGCTGAATATCTGTATTTTTGCATAGCTATGATTTAAGTAATCTTAAAACCTCTTCGGGATGTACAGCATACTCTTGTGCTTTCTGAACAGAGATTACACCCTCTCGAACTAGAGCAACCAATGACTTTTCGAGATAGGTCATACCGACATCAGAACTTGTTCTAATAACATTATCTATCTGGAATGCTTTACCCTCCCTAATCAGATTTGATATTGCAGCATTGTTCAACATAATTTCTGAAACAGCTCTTCTTCCTCCTTGATCTAAAGGAATAAGCCTTTGAGCAACAACAGCTTCCAATGTGTTAGCTATTTGTGCTCTAACTTGTTGTTGCTGATTCTCTGGGAAGACATCGATTATACGATCAACTGTCTGAGCAGCACTATTTGTGTGCAAGGTTGCGAAGACAAGATGTCCAGTTTCAGCTAATGTTATAGCAGCAGCAATTGTCTCGTAATCTCTCATTTCTCCAACTAGAATTACATCAGGATCCTGACGTAACGCACTGCGCAGGGCTATACTCCACGAGTGTGTATCATCATTCATTTCTCTTTGATCAATCAAAGCTTTCTTGCCCTCAAATACATATTCAATTGGATCCTCAATAGTTACTAAATGGCAAAATCTTGTCCTATTTATATCCTCTAGAATCGCAGCAAGAGTTGTACTTTTACCATGACCAGTAGGACCTGTAACTAATATTAATCCTTGTTTTAATTTTGCAAATTGATGATATATCTGTGGTAAGAGAAGCTCCTCAATAGTTCGGATTCTAGCAGGAATCAACCTAAATGCAGCGGAAAGATTCTTCATTGAATAATAGGCATTAACTCTGAATCTTGCACTAGCAGCACCTTCGTATGTGTATGCGAAATCAATCTCTCTGTTAACCTCTAAAAGTTCTTTTTTCTCATCGGAAAGAACAGAAAATATCAAATTTTCCACCTCCTCAGAAGTAAGCACTTTTTCACTAATATCTACCAATTCACCATCTAACCTCATAATAGGAGGATATCCAACAGCAAGATGTAAGTCAGAAGCATTCTTACTTACTGCTTCACCAAGTAGTCTGTCTATACTCAAATCGACATTGCTTTCTATCGCATCCCCAGTAGCATCCTCTGGTATCAAAGAATTTTTAACGTCTGTTTTTTGTAATAACGGCGCAGCCAAATTATTACTCTTTGGATCTCTGTTCATTGCTTTCGGCTTTTTTAATGTGGGCATGATACTTTCCAATCCTCCCATATTCAAAGGAGGAGGAGCTGGAACCACCGGAGAGATCTGAGGTGGAATATCTGCTACTGTAGGTTCTAGGACAGACAAATCCTCAGAAACTGGAGGAGCTATCCTCTCCTCAGCAATGGGCATAGTACTAGAGCCTACTGGAGTCGTCGTTACATCTTCTGCCAAAGCAGGAATAGGAGTAGGTTCAATAGTATATGAATTTACAGGAATCTCAGGTGGCAGACTAGTAGATACCTCTGGAGCAGATGGGTTTTCTGTACTTTTTTTATCAGTCGCAATTAAATCATTCAAACTCTTACGCAAATCTGCCAATTTTTGATCATCTGTGGCTCCCTGATTCTGCGGAGTTGAGGTTGGAGTAAGAGTACCAGAAAAATCTGGATACTGAAACTGAGTATTTGGATTTTGGGCAGTATCTTCCATATATATTTATACCAAAAATTTATTCTTTTGAAACCCTTAAGACTTCTTCAAGTGTAGTAACCCCTTCTAAAGCCTTTAGACAACCATCTTGAATCATAGTCAACATTCCTTGAGCGATACCAGCATCTCGAATATCAGCATCCGTCACATTATCCATAATCATTCTACTAATTTTTTCACTAACATCGAGAACTTCGAAAATACCGATTCTCCCAGAGTAACCAGACCCTCCACATTTGTCACAACCCTTCCCTCTGTAGAGATATATGACAGGTTGACCATCTGGACCTGTTACAGGAGCTTTCACAATTGAGACTTTTTCTTGACTATCAGCCATATGCTTAGATGTCGCTACTCTAGTTAAATATGATACTAAATCAAAATCTTTAACACCTTTCATAATATCCAAGATATTATTCACAACCTCTGGAGCCGCAGGATACGCTTCAACACACTCCTTACATATCTGTCTAGGCAATCTCTGAGCTACAACCGCCCTCATTGTTGAAGCCAAAAGATATGGCTCAATACCCATATCCATCAACCTAGGGATAGCAGCTGGAGCACTGTTTGTGTGAAGTGTCGAGAGTACCAAGTGACCAGTAAGAGAGGCTTGCACGGCAAGTTGAGCCGTCTCCTCATCTCGGATCTCTCCAACCATTACGATATCTGGGTCCTGTCGAAGAACAGATCTCAAGCCATTGGCAAAAGTCAAACCAACATCAGGATTAATTTGAACCTGAGTAACTCCAGGGATTCTGATCTCTACAGGATTTTCAAGCGAGATAATGTTTACTTTAGGATCATTAACCTTAATCAAAGAACAGGCTAAAGTCCTTGTCTTTCCACTACCTGTTGGACCAGTAATCAAAACGATACCGTTAGTTACACTTAATGCATCTAAATATATCTTGTATGCATTCCCTCTTAATCCGGTACTTTCAAGAGTAATATCCGTAGTTTCAGATTCTAGCAACCTCATTACCACCTTCTCT
>CAIMEL010000019.1 GCA_903840015.1 uncultured bacterium | reverse complement strand
TGTAGCAAGATATCTCTTACCATTTGGGTTGAACACAAGTTCTGCATATTTGATGTCTGCAAGAAATTGGTCTGATATCATAAGTTATCTTTGTTCAAGTAATAGTGTAGTTGAGAATGAGGTATATACATTACTTCTTAATTTGTTGGGTGAGTCGAAATTAGATATTAAAGGATACACAAGGGAAGCGGATGGTTTAATTCGTCATACTGACCCAAATTGTAGTCGTCAGATGTCAACAAAAGAAATTTTGGAATACATTGAAAAAGATATCTCTAGGAAACAAATTAAGGATCTTCCAGGGAGTGAATGTGAGTCGGTTGCGGTGACTTATGCTCCCGATTGTACCGAAACCCTAGTATCTCACTATGAACTATTGTTAAACCCATTAGGTTCTCAGGAAGAATTTGAATTTTCCGAAAGGGATCAAGAGAAGATAGGGGACATACTATTTCAAAGGCATAATCATCATAACATGTTGGGTAATATAGGGCAGTCTGGAGCTATCCGAATCTCAGGCTTTGCTTCTTTAGGGACTTTGAAGGATCTGAATAGGCATAGAAGTTTAGAGAGATTTATACCATTATTCCATGAAGAGCTAGATATGGATCAAGAGTTAGACAGGGAGGATGATCAATATTTCTTCCTCTGTAATTACTTGGATTTACCTAATCTCTCGACATTAAGAAAAGAATATGTTTCTAGATTGGAGTCGACATACAGACTGATTCGAGAATGGAGAAAGAATGCTCTTAAGGTTCTTGGTAGAGATGTTTGTGATGAATATACAAAATATCTTCTTCCTCATGCTCACAGTACCAAATATGTTTTCTATGGTTCTTTTGATGATCTACAGTATTTGATTAATCTTAGAACTAGAAATGGGGGGCACATAGCATACAGGAAGTTGGTTTATGAATGGCTAAGAAAGTTGAGTGTTAAAGATTTTATATGGAAACCATTGTTAAGAAATATTGTGGAGCCAAAGATAAATGACAAGCATCAGTTCATAGATAGAAGTTAAATTTACATTTCCCCCAATATGATACTCTCTGACAAGACGATTCAAGAGAAGCTGAAGAAAGGTGAGATCTCGATTAAACCTTTTAAGAAAGAGTTTCTACAACCTGCCTCCTATGATTTGCATCTAGATAAATATTTTTTAGTCTTTGATAAAGAAAATATTGGAATGATAGATGTGAAGAAAAAACCAGAGAGATTTATGAGAGAAATAGTAGCTAATGAATCGAAGGGATTCATAATTCATCCAGGGGAGTTTGTTTTAGCAAATGTTAAAGAGATTACAGGTGTTAATAGTAAGCATGTAGGAAGATTAGAAGGTAAGAGCTCACTGGGAAGGATAGGATTGATAATTCATGCAACAGCAGGGTTTCTCGATCCTGGAAATGAGCTTAGATTGACATTGGAATTAGCGAATGTCTCTCCAGTACCAATTAAAATTTATCCAGGGATGAAGATAGCACAGATAGCATTTGAAGAATTAACTACAGAATGTGAAAGGCCTTACGGATCTAAAGAACTTAACAGTAAATATGTGGGAGATATGAAAGTTGAAGAAAGCCAAATCTGGAAAAACTTCAAAGAATAATCATATCTTACATCTGAGGTGGTACGGGTGGTAATGCCTCTTCCTCTGCAGGCTCCTCTGTTGCTGGCTTTTCCTCTGTATTCATAGCCTCTGGAGGTATCTGCTGTATTTGATCGTTTATTATTTTCTGCAAATCAATTGGTTGATCTGTAGTAGGTTCCGATATGGAGACCTCCGCAGGAGCTTGATTACTCTCTGTTTGCTCCTCTTGGATTGGCGGGGTATTCATAGGCATTGAAAGAGGAGTTTCCATCGCAGGTGTACTTGCCACTTCGACAGGTGCTTCATTTGTTGGTGGAGTAGAAGGCATTTCTGGAGCCATTGTCATCTGTGGTGTCTGTTCTTTATTAAGGATATCTTGTAAATCCTTCTCCTCTGCTTGTGTTGGAGCTGTTACCTCCTGTGCCACTGTAGTTTCTTGAGGAGTCTCTTGAGTCATAGGGGTGTTTAGATTTACCATATCTTTTAAGGTTGGCTCTTTTGATATAGTTTGAGTTTCACTTACACTTTCAACTTTTGGTCTCTCTTCAGTAATAATCTCAGGGTTTTTATTCTTCTTTTTACTCAAAAGAACACCTATTATGCTTATTAAAAGAATCACTGAGCCACCGAGCAAGATATATGGAAGGTAGTTCATAATATCAAAACCAGTTTCTGTTGTATTTGTATCAGTCGCAACTTCTGTTGTCTTTTCAACAGCTTCTTCATCCTGTCCTACTGTTGTAGCATCATCGGGTGCTTCTGTTGTCTCAAATGTCCCAATATTAACAATGTTTCCAACTTTTAATGTGTCAATCTTAATACTATCTTCTAGAACCTCTACAGTATAGTCTGCACTCGTTGCAGTGAATAGAACATTTGCAATTATTCCATTTACAGTTGTTTCTTCCGCTAAATTACAGACTATATTTACAGTTTGACCAGTTATATTCTTGTTAAAGGTTGTACAGGATACAGTACCAGTACTTACATCTGTAAATGTCATATCCTCTGATCCTTGAATTGTAAACTCAACATTTGAAAGAGTTTCTGCTCCGGTATTTACTGTAACAGAGAGACTTTTGACAGATGTTGTAGAGTTGTCAGCGAGATTGAAATCAACAGCAGCATACAATTTTGTTGGGAATACGGATAGTATAGCAAGGGCAAAGAGTATATATAGTTTTTTCATTTCTTAGGCAGTTTATATATTATTCACTCTTAGATTATCATTTGTATCTTGTTATGTCAAAATAAACACTTGTTTTAAAAATCTAATATCTTTACAATATGATTATGTCTAAGAAAGTTTTAATAATACTCTCGGTGATTGCGATTTTACTCCTGCTATCAAGCTTTTACTTCTTTTTCTTGCTGAATAGAAAAGATAATTACAAAGGTGTATCCGGCGATATTTCCTCCCTTTGTGTTGTTAGGAGAGATAAATCAGATGCCTTGTTTACTTGTAATATGCTTTTTCTTGAGCTTGTAGCAGACAATGAAATTTGTATATCTGGAATTGTATACAATGACAAAAGTGAATCAAAACTGATTAAAATCTGTGATAGCAAGGAGAAGTATCAATATGGTGAGGATGTAGTCTCCTTAAGGAAGTTAACCCCTGTGAAAGTTAGTATGAAGTATGTTTTCTCACGAGAATTTGACTATGATTTAGAGTCTGTAGTTATAGTTCCTTTTAGTAAGGGATATTTAAGTAGATTCATAGAGGAAGATGTAAATTCAATAATTACCTATCTTTCATCTAATACAATTACTAAGAAGGAAGACATTGAATTTGTTATCCCGGAGAAGGGAGAGGGTGAGAAGGACGTCAAGAAAGAAGCTCCTGAGGGGCAGGAGTATATAAAAGTATCTGAGGTGCTAGCAAATAGCTTTGACTTGTGTCCAGTTGAAAGCCCCTTCCTTGATTCTTTAAAACAGAGTGCCCTGTATATTGAGAAGATAAAGGAGAATAGGTTGGATGAGGAGTACTATGCTAAGAATTCGTTGCTACCAATAGTATCTTCGGAGATAGAATCTCTGTTTCTTTGCGATTCGGCTAAAAATCTGGGATATTCTAAAAGTTGTTTAAGAGGTATCGATACAAAAGTATCAAAGAACAGAATCCCACATTTGAATTTGGATTTTAGTAGAGTATCTTTTGGCAACAATATCTCACCTCAGGATATGTATCTTTTGAAACAGTTGTCATATATATATGATGCAACACTGGGAATGAAACAGAAAGATAGTACCTTGTTCCAAAAGTATCGAAGGATTGACGAAACTATAATTAATGGTGAATCTTTCAATGAGTCAGTGTTATGTGCGTTAGGTAAGGTGTATTCTTTGTATCTAAAGTCTGATAAGAGCTATTCTGAGGATATCGATGCTCTCAGAGGATTTCTTGAAGAGAATATAATGAATATACACTCTCCAATATGCCATGATATTTTAGGGGATGGATATGATAGCATAGGGATATACATTAAGAAGAATTTATATATTGAAGAGTATGATCCTAGTATGAATATATATAATAGATGTAGTAATTTAAGATTGGTGACGTTAGAGAATGAGAAATAAGCAGATATTTTCAGCTCTAATTGGTATACTATTTCTTGCTTTTTCATCGACAATAGCTTCTTCTGTTCCCTGTTTGCCTGATGATGAAAGTTTTACTCAGCGTAAATGTCTTACCTCGTGGGTTAACTCTGGTTGTAGTTGCCCTGCGGGGAAAGTTAGATTGTGTTGCTCGAATTATCAAACAATTGTCTTTAGTTGTCGATTGTACAATCCAGGGCATTATCCATCCTGTTGGGTGTGTACTTACTCTGAGTCTTCTCAATCATATTGCTATAACTCTTCAACAAATTGTAGCTGTTGTACACCTGGAGCATGTACAGGTTGTACTCCAAGTACTCCTTCCGGATATACATCAACTAATACTGGTTGTTCTTCTACAACAAATACCTGTACTGGGAGTAAT
>CAIMEL010000018.1 GCA_903840015.1 uncultured bacterium | reverse complement strand
TTCTGAGGTTTTCCAAAAAGTATATGGTGTGGCATGTAGTATAGATTGTCATGTTAATGAAGCAATTAAGCCTAAGGGAAAGTCAGATGCTGATTTTGTATTGAGAAATTTACCTAAAGTAGAAAAAAAGAGTAAGGAGGTTTCTACGGAGGAGGAAAAGTATAAGAGAAAGAAGCTTGAAAGTGATATTGAGGCAATATTTGATGGTGTTTAGTTTTGAGATTTACGATATAATCATTGATTGTTAAGTATATAAATTCTAGTTTATAGAGTATGTTGAATCCAATTGAAATTATAAAAATGCAGAATGAAGCTAAGAAGCTTCAGAACAAATTGAGAGAGAGGAAGATAAAGGGTGAATCTAAAAATGGTATGGTGGCAATATATATGAACGGTGCACAAGAGTTTGAAGATGTGCATATTGATGAAGAGTATCTATCTCCTGATATGGAGGAAGCAATTAAGAGAGGTTTTAAGGAGGCCTTTAAGGACTATCAGAAGAAATTGCAGAAAGAAATGGTTCAGGATATGGATTTAGATCAATTGAAGAGTATGTTTAAATAGAATGTCTGTATTGCCAAAGAGTGTTCAAAAAGTTATAGATGAGTTTAGTAGACTTCCGGGAGTAGGTCCCAAGTCTGCCTCAAGGATGACATATCACTATCTACGATCCTCCAATATGGATGCTACAAAGTTGGCAGAGGCTTTGCTTGCGATGGAGAGTAATGTAAAGAACTGTAAGAAATGTTTCAACGTTTCAGAGCGCGAAGAGTGTGAGATATGTGGTAGTGTTCTGCGTAAGAACTCTAAACTTTGTATTGTGGAAGAGCCTCTAGATGTTGTTGCCTTTGAAGATTCTGGTGTATACGATGGTGTATATTTTGTTCTTGGTGGTGTCATCTCTCCTGCTGAAGGTGTAGGGGCAGAAGAATTGAGATTTGATGAATTGAAGAAGAGAGTTGTTGAACTACTTGAATCAGAAGAGCTTTTGGAGGTCATAATAGCAACAAATCCAAGTCTTGAGGGGGAGGCTACTGCCAGTTATGTTATTGATTTGTTTAAGAATTTCTTGAAAGAGGGTAGAATTAGAATAACTAGATTGGCAATGGGTCTACCCACAGGAGCTGATCTGGAATATGCAGATAGGTTAACTTTAAAAAAAGCGTTAGAAGGAAGGAGAGATATTTAATGAAACTGTACTCAACACTCGACAGATCCGTAGTAGATATACTTCCTCTTAAGGAGGGTGAGATGTCAATATATAGTTGTGGGCCTACTGTATATTCTCGTATGCATATAGGGAATATTCGTGCCTATGTGAATTGGGATGTACTACACAGGGCCCTGATATATCTAGGATTTGAAGTTAAAAGAGTTATGAATATAACTGATGTTGGTCATATGTCATCTCAGGATGACTTTGGAAGTGATTTCGGTGATGACAAGATGGATAGGCAGGCTGAGAAAGAAGGGATTCAACCAATTGATATCGCTAATAAGTATATAGATTCAGTGCTTGATGATTTCCGAGCTTTAAATATTCTTTCTCCCATAGGCAGTATCATTCCAGCAGACTTAACTTTCAAAAATGTTGAGAAATATGGTTGGGCAAGAGCCACTTCATATGTTGATGAAATGATTCAAATTATCAAGAAGATTGAAGAGAATGGATATACATATGAGACTGAGCAGGCACTGTATTTTGATGTAACAAAACTTCCCGACTATACAATATTTACAGGTCAGAAATTGGAGGAGAAAAGCATTGCTTCTAGAGAAGAGGTTGAAGTTGATACTCAGAAGAAAAATCCTGCCGATTTTGTACTCTGGATGAAGAGAGTTGGTAAATACAAAGATCACATAATGAATTGGTCTTCTCCGTGGGGAGAAGGATTCCCTGGTTGGCATATTGAGTGTTCTGCAATGGGAACAGCTATTCTTGGAGAGAATTTTGATATTCATACGGGTGGTATAGATCATGTTCCAGTTCATCACACAAATGAAAGGGCCCAAAATATCGGAGCATTTGGGCATCCAGTGGTTAAATACTGGGTCCATAATGAATGGCTGCTTAATACAGATGAGGGAAAGCTTTCTAAAAGTAAGGGAGGTGCATCTTCGTTACCAGAAATCTTGGATCAAGGTTTTGATCCTTTGGATGTTAGATATCTTTTCCTTTCAATTAATTACAGAACTAGAATCCAATACTCTGAGCAAGCTTTGCAAGGAGCCAGAAATGCTAGATTGGGGCTAAACTCTAAAGTGTTGTCTTTGGGTACTGAAAAGGGCTCTGTAGTTCAAGCATACAAATCTAGATTTGTAGAGTATCTTGAATCTAATTTGAATATGTCAGCTATTCTTGCTTTGATTAATGAGTTGCTTAGATCTTCTGAAAAGAAGGCTGATATTTTAGCTACAATTCTGGATTTAGATAATGTTCTTGGATTAAACTTGGTGAATCTTAGTGCTGACGAAACATCGAAACAGTATATATTAGGAACAGATAGTGAGATAGATAGGTTGATTGAAGAGAGAGTTAGTGCTAAGAAATCAAAAGACTACAAAAGAGCCGATGAAATTCGTGAGGAATTACTGAATCATGGATATCAAGTTGTAGATACAGGAGATGGCTTACAATTGTTTAAGAAATAGATATGACTCAAAGTACAGTTTCCCTAAAATTAGAAATTGAAGATGTTGTAGATATCAAATCTGTTCTTTCTACATATGGGTGGCAGGAGGATCCTATTATTAATGAGTATGTAGCTTTAAGAATGAAGAATGACAGGGGTTCCGTTATGACCCTATATACTAGCAAAAAGATTGTGTTTCAAGGTAACGAGGATTTTACAGAGCTTGTTGGATTGATCAAGAGAGGGTGTGAGAGTAGTTCTGTAGGAACCTTTGAGGCACATATAGGGGTGGATGAGGTAGGGAAGGGTGATTATTTCGGTCCATTGGTTGTTGTCTCTTGCTTCATTTCAAAGGAAATTCAAGAGAAACTCCTTTGTTTGGGTGTTGGTGATTCAAAGAAATTTTCGGATGAGAGAATTTTAAAAATGTATTCTAGTCTAAAAGATTATGAATATTACTATCCTAGTATAGTTTCCCCAACAGAATACAATACACTTTATGAAAAATATCGAAATGCTTCTGTCCTTCTTGCAAAACAGCATGCTAAGGTCATTGAAATGGGTTTAGAAGATCTCAAGCAGAAGGGTATTGAGTGTCAATATGTAGTTATTGATCAGTTTTCAAGTAAAAAGAGTAGGGTACTTGATGAACTAGGGAGCTTAGGTAAGGAAGTTGATTTTAGACAGTTCCATAAAGGAGAATCTGATATGGCTGTTGCAACTGCATCCGTTTTAGCTAGAGGATTATTTCTAGTAGAGAGAGAGAAGATGAAAGAGCAGTATTATTTTGATTTCCCAAAGGGGGCCTCAGATGTGATTTTTCAAGCTAAAGAATTTGTGCAGAGATACGGTACTGAAGAACTTGGAAAGGTAGCAAAAATTAGTTTCAAGACGACAGCTAAGGTTTTACAGTCTTCCTTTTAGATTTGATTTTGTCCTCCAAGATGCTTTTGATCAGAACGATTAGAAGCCCTATCATGGTAACGGAGATCCCAAGAAAAAGATAGTGAGGTTCTTGATTCACCTCGACCATTTCCATATTCTCATCAATTCCATTGTAAAATCTCCCAACTATAGTTCGACTTGATATTATATCTATGAGATGTATTTGATCTATTTCGATTGTCTTCTCAATTGTTCCCCCGGGATACAATTTCTCTCCTTCCCCAGCTATTTTGTAGTAAGTTGGAGGATATCCACCTTTGCGATTGAATACTTGTATCTCTCCAGTAGGAGTTAAAACATAGTTTGTAATATTTTGAAATATGTACTTAATTCTTGTTGGACGTATGAAAGGAATTCCCTGTTCCTCGATGGTGATATTTGTGAGGGCGAAATCTGAAGATATTCCGTAGACGGCATTGTCTTTATCTGTTATATGTAGAACTACTAAGTGTGAAAGAGAATCTATTGCTCCGACAGATATATTCTCTTTATTGAAGCTTGTATCTAATTCTTTCTTTAGGACTATTAAATTAAAGTATGTGCCAGGGACAAGGTTCGCGGGAGGGATGATTTCGTAGTTGAAGTTTAAAGAGCTGCGAGCGGGTATGGTGAAAATCTCTTTGTCAGTTTTAACAAAAACATACATACTTGTATCAAGAAGTGCCTGATTTTGAGGGTCATATGAAAAAACGATAGGGGAGACATTTATTGGTGAATCACCATCATTTCTTAGGTTTACACTTTGTTTTAATCTCTCTCCTCCAGAGAGTAGTACTTCATTTTTAAATGGAGTTACTACTGTTTTTGCTTCAATAGCAGAGAGGGGGGATAGTACAAATAGTAACAGTAGTACTGTGGTGAGAACTCTTTTTACCATCTTAGATTATTACTTAGGTAATGCTTGAGGTTTATTATTATTTCGTTTCCTCAATCTCCATATTATCATAATAGTGATGATTGAGAGAAGTATTAAGACAATATATTTCCAAGGTATTATCCAGAAAGAGGTTTCAGCTACAAGGGGAGAAAAACCAGGTTGAAAATTACGATATGTAACAATCAACTGTGCTTTTATTGGCCCTAAAACTAGCTGTTTATCTTTTGTTATGAAGGATCCATAGTTCCAATCTAGATCATACTCACCTGTGTTTTCTCTTAGAATGCTTTGAAAGTTAGGATTGAAAGGAATTCGTGCTACCTCTTTTTGAAAAATGTTGGTTAAAACAATTTCACCTACAGGTGAGATATGTGTATCTCCAATATTCTTAATCCTTGTAATGAATCTAACGGCAGGAGTTTCATAGAAGTTTTTATCGGTTTGAAATTTTAATAACTCTGCATTCTCAACGAAATCGTCTCCAATCTTTATCAAGAATGGTGTCCCTGATGAAAGGGTAGTGAAGGCTGCAGTCCCCAATGCTTTATTCTCAGCTTCCGAGATAAAAGCAACCATAACCAAATATTCACCTTTTGTTACATCCTCTGGAACTTCTATTCTGTAATATATCTTCTCATTCTTGTTTGGTACTAGTTCTACTGTGGATTTTGAGACTGTTAACCATTTGGAAGCAGAGTACAGAGCCCTAGATTCTTCATCTTCGGTGAGTATTATTGCAGTACCAGGTTGATTCTCTATCTGTCTAAAACCTCTCACTACAATCTTGTAGGAGGTTGTAGTATTGGAGAGATTCCATACAACAATTTCGCCACTATGGATTTGTCCTGGTTTTAGGGTTAACTTCTCAGAAACAGGTGCAGTACCAATTGAGAGGGATGATTGTGCAAAAAGATTAGTTGGGAAAGAAACAAAAAAAAGAATAACAGTAATTAGTATATACGCGATTGTTTTGTATCGTAGTGGGGCAGCAAGTAAGTTTTGATTTTTCATAATTAATAGTAACCGCCGCAAGAGTATGTCACTGTCTCCTGGTAACTTCCAGCAACTGCAGATGCTCCTGCCTTTGCACCATAGGTTATAGTTGAGCTTTCACCTGAAGACTGAGATCCGTTTTGATAGATGAGGAGTTGTGCTCCTGCTGGACCTCTGTCTAGAGCTCCGAAAACGCCCGCAGTACCAGATCCGAAATCAGTAGAAACATTGGCTGCTCCTCCTGCATCAGGATCGGTTGCAGTCAAGCCAAAACCTTCAGCTCCTGCGCCTCGTAAGTCTACAGTTCCACTTCCTGTGGAAGCTATCAAGTAAGTAGTTGCAGATGACTTGTATAGTCCAGCGTCAGTAGAACCATCTCCTTGTCCATACACTGCCCAGTAGTAACCACTAGTTGTTGTAGATGTGCTTGTTGTTATAGTATGGCCTCCAGTTGAGTATGAACCTCCAGGGTATAATGAACCTAAGTCTACAGTGTTTGTACTAATACTACAGTTTACTGATGGGGTAGAGGCTACTGTTGCTGATACTACAACCTGATCATTTGCTATTAAATAAACTTTAAAAGTACTTGAATCAATAGTAGTTCCATTCTTTGCCTCAACAGTGACTTCGTGCTCACCTGCAGTATCATCTGTACCGATTACGCCTGCTGTTGAGCCGTTGGTTATTTTAACACCATATGTTGTTCCTGCAGTTAGGGTTCCAACATTCGAAATGGTAACTGTATCTACTGATGAGGCTCCAGAACCTTGGGTACAGCTTGCAGCTAAAGTACCAGAAGTCGGTAGTCCTGCATCAATTGCCCAGTTGGTTGCACTCATATCTGCTGCGGAAGAAGTTACGGCTGCTACTGTTAGTGTCCCAGCAGTTCTGCACCAATATGCATCGTCACCATCGGGGAAGTACAGTGTGACTGTACCACCTGAAGATATAGTTTGGCTTGTTGCTAAGGCCACAACATACTCTACAGTGGCAGATGAACCGTTTACATCAGTTTTGATTCGACTAAGGTATAGATATACTGCTGTTAAAGCACCTGCATCTGTTTTGAAAGAGGGCATGACAAAGAGTACTGAAGAGACTATGGAAATCAAGAATAAGATTACTAAAATGGGAATCCTTCTGTTCTTCATAAAATTTGGCAGTTAATAAAGTATGTGTTGTTTTATGTTATACATTAAACATATTAGAATATATATCAAAAGTCAAGAGCTATTTTCTAATACAAAGGAACTAAAATGAAGTAAATTTCTTCTGTGTAATCGGAAGCACTTACCTTGTCTACTCCTGCTT
>CAIMEL010000017.1 GCA_903840015.1 uncultured bacterium | reverse complement strand
GTTATCTGTACATAACAGCTGCAGGAGATGAAAAGAAAGTTTCTACAGCAACCAAGTCGTTGACATATGCAATAGTAGGATTGGTAATCTGTTTCATAGCAGTGATCCTTGTTAGATTTGTATTAAATACAATCTTGGGTCAAGCAGGGGTTTAGTTGCATATTGTAGGCTCTTTGTATATAATCTTTCTAAGATAATATAATATTTTATAAAACTATTATGAGTACAGATCCAGGAAGTCTTTTAGGCAAAGTTACCGGCGGAGTTCAAACAAATCTTTTGGATTGGTTGGGCGGTGTTATTAATATTGCAGTAGGACTTGCAGCATTGATTTGTGTTGGTATCCTTATCTACAGTGGTTACCTATACATAACAGCAGCTGGAGATGAGAATAAGGTTTCCACAGCAACCAAGTCATTAACATATGCAATAGTAGGATTGGTAATCTGTTTCATAGCAGTAATCCTTGTTAGATTCGTATTGAATACAATCTTGGGTCAAACAGGAGTTTAAGCATATATTCTGTAAACAATGTTTGTCGATTTAAGTACTCTTAACAATTCAGGCTATTCTGATTTGATAACTTTCGTTTCAACTGTGTTGAATTTTGCAATATCTTTTTCAGTAATAATAGCTGTCATTTCCATAGTTGCATCAGGTTTCAAATTCATTCTTTCTTTAGGAGATGAGAAGAGGATTAAAGAAGCAAGTAGGGCATTAGCTTTCTCTCTAGTTGGTTTAATACTTGTATTCTTGTCCCCAACAATTATACAATTTGTAATAGATCAGTTTTTGACAACAAAGTAATGAACAAATTAAAAACAATCCTCGCCCTTTTTCTCATAGGTTTGTTTTCTGTTTCGCCAGTAAGTGCAGATGCCCCTCCCACATTGCCGGAAATCTCAGGTATTCTTGACAACATAATGCGATACGTATTCCCAATAGGTGGATTGATAGCAGTGATTTTTGTAATTATTGGTGGGTATATGTGGATTGTATCTTCAGGAGATCCTTCAAAGGTAAAACAGGCTCAGGGTACTTTGACATGGGCAATATTTGGTTTGGTTTTCCTTCTAGTCGTCTTTGCTGTATTAAAGGTCTTGGTTGCCTTTGTTACTTCGTAAATATATGAAGAATAATCATTTTAAAGCTGAGAGCTTTTTCAAGAGTCAAGGTTACGCTCGTAATGGAATCAAGCTTATCTTCAGAAACGAAAGAAATTTCCGTATAGACATTTTCATAGCCGTCTTAGTAATCATTGCAGGTTTTCTTTTTAAGATTTCCCATTACGATTGGATAGCTTTGAGTCTAGTAATATCCATGGTCTTCATGTCTGAAGTAATAAATAGTGCAATCGAAGCTTTGTGTGATACTGTATCTCAGGATTTCAAAATAAATATCAAATATGCGAAAGATGTAAGTGCTGGAGCTGTTTTAGTAAGTGCATTTGTCTCTGTCGTTACAGGCTTAATTGTCTTCTTACCATATCTCATAGATTTCGCAAAAAACTTTCTTCTCTAATGGTATAATGGTTCTATGCGAAAGATGCCCCAAAAATTTCTAAACATATTTCTTGTTTTAGTATTAGGAATATATTCCTTCTCTCTTTTCAGTTTTCAAGTATTCTCTGATGAAATATCAGATTTGGAACAGCAACTAGAAGAGAAGAATCAATTAGTCAAAGAAAAACAATCGACACTAAGCAGTATTGAAAAAAGGATAGCTGAAATCAGTGGGAGTAACTATTCGGTTTCTCAGAAAATATCTTTAATTAATGCAGAGATTAACAAATTAGAAGAAAGCATTGAAGCTACAGAGAAAGATTTAGATCAGAAACTTAAAGAGATAGCAGAGAAGCAGAGGGAATTAGAGAAGAAACAGGTCCTTTTAGATTCTGTTTCCTCTGATTTGTATATGCAGTCAAGGCATAGGGCTAGTACATTCTTCCTTTCCTCCTCGGGGTGGAGCGATATGATGGAGAGTATTTTTGTTAGAAAAAACACCATAACAATTTTACAGCAGCAGATTCTGAAAGTGTCAGGAGAATTTAGTAATTTGACTGAAGCTAAATTAGATCTAGACAAGAAGAAGAGTGAGCTGGATAAGGAGAGGAGTGATTTAGATAAATCATATAAATTGCTTGCTGATGAGAAGGCTCGTTTAGTGAAAGAATTGAATAGTAATGTAGCAACAAAGAATACATTGAAGACACAGATAGGTAATCTGTCTAAAGAAATTTCTTCTCTTCAGAACTATCTTTTAATAGCAAAGTCTGGTGGAACTATAGTTAATTCAGGATCAGTTCCTCAGAGCACTTCGGACCCTGCATCTTCTCAGAAATATTTCTTAGATAATGCTCCTCCAGGGAGCTTTGGAATATTTTCTTTCGGAGGATATACCTATAGGAATGGTATGAGTCAGTGGGGTGCGAGAGCAAGGGCAGAGGCAGGTCAAACTTACAAACAGATTCTGGCGGCATATTATCCGGGGAAGAAAACCGTAACGGGGACAGTTAAAATTAGTGGTGTTTCGGAACAAATAACAAGCAATATCAAGGTAGAAGGATATGGGACGATATCTTTTGAAGATGTTTACCTGATGGGTATAAAAGAAGTTCCTGAGAGTTGGCCAATGGAGGTTCTGAAGGCCCAAGCTATAGCGGCAAGGACATATGCAATCAGATATACAAGCAATGGAAGAAAGAGTATCTGTACAGACGAGTATTGTCAGGTATTTAGCCTGCCTGTAAAGACAGGGGCTTGGAAACAAGCGGTACTGGCAACTGCAGGTATGGTTTTGGTTAACTCTGATGGTTCCCCAGCTCTTACGCAATATGCTGCAGTACATGGGGGTTGGATTAATGGTAGAGGGTGGGATACCGAAGATGGATTGGGTACGGGTGATTGGATGCTTAGGGCTTGGGAAAGTAAGTCTAAAGTATCTTGGTTCTACAAAAACTGGTTTAGAAAAAATTATGCAACATCTGGTAATGATTGTGGACATAAACCATGGTTGTCAATGGATGAGATGACAGATATTGTTAATGCGTATCTGTTGTGGACGGACAAAGGCAAACCTGATAGTGATCCGAGAATTGTGTCTGTAGATGTAACAAAATGTTGGGGTCAGGCAGCCAATCCATATACCATATCAGAGCTCAGGTCTATGGTGAATAATCCAGTTAAACTGATATACGGTGTCGTTACAAGTAGTTCTAATGGTACGACCAATACAGTACGATTCAATACAAGGGAAAGAGGTTTAATATCAATTCCTGGAGATGATTTTAAGAAAATCTTTAATATGAGGGCACCTTCATATCTTCGTATCCCTCAATGGAGTTTTGTACACATCAATATAGAGAAGAAATAGTTTGTTATATCAACTTAATTATGATATTCTTTTCCTATGGCAAAGAAAGAAAATCCTAATCAAATACCAAAAAAATTTCGTAAGTTAAAAAAGAGTTTCTTGGATAATATCCAGAATCATAACAATAGTTTCTTCATGTCTTTCCCTAAAAATCTTTCTTTCTTAGGTAAGGAAAAGGAAGAAAATGTTGTATTAATAGTGAGGACTCATTGGATCTTCTACATCCCTCATGTTCTACTTGGTTTCTTAGCTTTTTTGTTACCCTTCCTCTTTAAATTGGTGGTACCAGATTTGCAGAATAATGGTGCTCTTTTCCTCGTCTTCTTTGTAATGTCTTTGATGATTTTTCTTAGTGTAGTGGTATTTGCATTAATCAAATGGTATTTCAATGTAAACATCATAACGGATCAAAGAGTAGTTGATCTTGATTTCACCAGCGTAATGTCCCATACCTCCTCGGAGGCTCGATTAGAGCGTATAGAGGATGTAACGCACAAGCAGATTGGATTAATAGGGAGTGTATTTGATGTCGGTACAGTATATATTCAAACAGCAGGAGCAAAAGCTGAGATAGAATTTGATAATATCCCTCGTCCTCGAGAGGTACAAGATATCTTGTACGATCTCTTGGAGGCGAAGCAGAAAGGAGAGATATAATGGATACAGCTAAATCATATCTTGATAGGTTGGGAGGCACAGATATGGGTGTCTTCACTGTAAGTCTTTTGAATATTTTGAAGATTCCTCTGTTCCTGTTCTTGCTTGGTAATGTTCTCTTCTCACTTTTACTTTTTTTAAGGGTTAGAATACTTGCAGATACTTTTAAAGCACCTGAAAACAAGATAATCCAGACTGTTGTCCTCATATATATCTTTGTTACTGTCATGTTGACCTTACTTTCTGTTTTGCTTCTAATTCTAAGCTAAGGAAGATGATTACTGCTCAACAATATATATACAACTCTAAGAAAGAGAAGCTTTTTGTTACAAGCCACAAGCATAACCAATCCTCTCAGGATGGTAAGAAAGTGGGGAAGGATGGAGATGTATATATCCTCTTAAGTGTACATTCTGAGAAAGAATCTGTTCCAAGTAGATTTAGTCGATTCATCCTAGATGCAATCTTAGATGGCTATCTCTACTCGAATAGTCGTTCAACAAATGAATCTGTTAAGGAAGCTGTCGATGATGGTGTAAACAAAGTAAAAGAACTAATCAAAAACGACAAGGATTTAACAGAAGTAGGACTAGATGTTAACTTCTCAATTGTTGTATTCAAAAAAGAGGGCGCATATATAGGGGTGTTTGGAGAGAATGAAGTTGCTTTGCACAAGAACGGCACCATAGTTGATATATCCGAAATGCTCAAGCAGAAAAAAGCGAATACAGTTGGGGTAGTTCTAAAACAAGGGGATGTTTTGATTGTATCTACACAGGGCAATATCTCTGAGAATAGGGAGAGAATATCCAGAGTGAAAACAAGTGAGGATATGTTGAAATATATTAAACTGCTCGGGGAGAGTCTGAGTAAACCTAGTGGATTGTTTGCCTTTGCAGTTGGTGAGAAGCAAATGCCAATACCCGTTTCTGAACCCTTACCCATAGAGAAGCCAACTTCTCAACCAAAGGTTACCAGTAAAAAATATCTAGTATTTGTTGATGGCATTAAGAAAAAACTCATAGCACTTTTTAATTCAACAAAAAGAATTAAAATCCCTAGATTACAGGGTGGTAAAGCAAAAGTTTTGCTTTTGAAGGTTAAGGATATATTACGAAATGTACAGAATAAGCTAGCAAAGATAGTGTCTGGGATTATTAATTTTGTCTATGAAAAAGTAAAGAACAAGAGATGGTTCAAGAAGATAGGGTCGAAGTTTTCTACAATTAAAATTTCTAGTGGTAATGTCAGAAGAGAGGGCTTTAGAGTTGACGGCTACAAGGTAAAGGATTTGAGGATTCGTAAATTCAAATTAGGCTTTGTCGTTATCTCTATTGTTGTAATCCTCGCACTTGGTGTTAATTTTACTGTTAACCAGAAAAAGTCTAGAGAAGTATCTAAATATGCGAATGAGAGATTTACACAGATTTCAGAATATCTTGATAAAGTGGATAAAAACTGGAGAGTGGATAGATCTGGTGCTGAGGTATACCTGTTTAAAGTGGAGAAACTTTTTGATGAAATACCAGAGGGGCTGAAAGAGAGTGATCTTGCGAAATATTCAGATCTGTATAAGAGATATGAGGGATTGGGAGATACGATATATCGTCGAGTTGGTATTTCCGAAGAGAGTGGAAATATATCAAAGTATCTAGAAGCACGATTATCTTTTGGTGAGGGTTCTGCTCCTAGTGATATTGATATATATACAGATAAGTCAGGGAATGAATATCTTTTTGTTTCAGACAAGGATTTAAATTCTGTATATCGAGTAGCGCTGTATGACAAGGCAGTAAGAACTGTTCCTGATAGCGAAAAGGTTTTGATAGATCCAGAGTACATATCTGTTGGTAAGAATGGTGTATATGTTTTTGATAGCAAGCTTGGTATGGCAAAGGCATCTTTTGATAAAGGGGGTTGGTTTAAGGATTTTACTGCACTCTCAGGTCTCTCCATCGAGGATGTTAAATCTAATGAGATTGTTGAAATGATTATCCTGACAGATTCAGACAATGTATATTTGCTTTCAAGAGATTTGCAAACTGTATTAAAATCGACACCTGCATATGGTGATCGATACGGTCTCTCATACCCATATTTAGATAAGGAGGATTTTGTTGAAGCAAATGATATTTTCGCCGATCTCAGTGTGTATGTTTCAACATCCGGAGAGAACAGTTTAGTTAGATACAATTTTAGTTATGTACAACAGAAAATGGCTGAGGCACCCCTAAGCGTTGGTGCTTTCGATGGTAATTTTGGGAATATTACAAAGGGTTTTACTAGGGATAATATGAAGAAACCTCTTTACCTATTTGATTCTGAGGGAAAACGTATATTGAAGTTTGAGAAACCCCTTGAAGGAGGAGGGGAGATTCTTCATCCTGATCAAATAGTTTTACTAACTCAATATGTTTACCGTGGGGGAAAAGATGATGTTTGGAGTGATGTTAAAGATTTCGTAGTTAATGAGAAAGATAACACTGCATACATTCTGGATGGATTTGTCATATGGAAAGTCGCGTTGTAGTATAATGGCGATATGAAAATTGTAAATAGAAAGGCAACTTTCAATTATGAAATTTTAGAAAGGTTTGAAGCAGGAGTTGTCCTGACTGGATCTGAGGTTAAATCTGTTAAGCTTGGTAGGGCTGATTTGGGGGATTCATATGTTAAGATAATTAACAACGAGCTATATCTAGTAAATACTGATATCCCTAAGTACAAATACTCCGGAGAGAAAGAATATGACCCCAAAAGATCTAGGAAACTCCTAGTACGTAAAGATGAATTGCTATTACTGGATAGTAAGTTAAAGCAGAAGAGATTGACATTAATACCCCTTTCTCTGTATGTTACAAGAGGAAGAATAAAGGTGGAGGTTGGTTTGGGTAGAGGTAAAAGGGAGTACGAAAAGAGGGAGAAGGAGAAAGAAAGGACTCTAGACAGGGAATTGTTGTACGAAAGTCGGAAATATGTGGTATAATATTATAGGTTATGAGTAATATGGTAACATTTAACACAGCTGAATTGAATCCTGTATCACCAGTAGAAACAACTGGTGTCATTCCTGTACCTACCTCGGAAATCCCCACGAAGTCCGTAGAGGATCTAGTACCGGAAGGTGTAGTAGAGGGGAACATTCAGGCTGAAACTACATCTCCTGCATTATCCCAAACTCCGGAATCTGTTGCAGTTTTGCCAGAAACATCAAATGCTGTTAAATTTAGTGTTGGGTATGAGCCAGACGGTAGTAATGCCGATTCCCCAAGTGGAATTATTACATCTAAAGCCCAAGGTCTTCCTCCTCAGGATTAGTCTCTTTGATATATACATTTCTGTGTGATATTCTTTAGCATAATATATACTGTCCTGTATATGGATTTTAACGAATTCACATATTCACAAATAGGACCTTCTCCTGTAAAAGAACCAGAGATAGAAATTGGGGCAGATGTGGTGTACCCAGACAATAGCTATCAGGAATATTATGGACCTAGTAAGAATATCGATATCCCTTGGGGATGGATTGTCTTCTTCTTTGTTTTAATAATATCAGGTGTCATAGGTTTCTTAGTTGTACGAAAGAGATTGAGAAAAAAAGATCGTAATGAAAAAGCATCGGATGGTGTCTTAATGGAAGTTAGGGTTCCAAGGAATAATGAGGTTGAGATAGGGGTTGCAGAAAAGATGTTTGCAAATCTGTATGGTATAGGGGGGAAGGGGGAGGGTTTAGCTGAGAATTTCAGTGTAAATAACTGTGTTAGCTTTGAGGTTATTGGTTTGCCAGGAGAGATTCGATTCTATGTACATTGTCCCAAGAAATTTGCGGATTTGGTTGAGAAGCAAATACTAGGATCATATCAAGATGCCGATGTTTCGGTAGTAAGTGAATACAACATTTTTGCTCCAGGGTCACAAATAGAGTATGCAAGATTAGGGCTGGATGAAGATTCGTACTGCCCAATCCGTGTAGCTGAAGATTTTACTGGGGATCCAATGGCAAATGTGCTTAGTACATTGAGCAAAATGTCAGAAAACGAAGGGGCGTTAGTTCAATTGATTGTTGCTCCGGCCGAGTCAGTATGGCAAAAGAATGGAAGTAAATTTGTTCAGAAGGTAGAGAATAATAACTCTGATCCTGAAAAAAAGAAAATGAATGTCTCGCAAGAGAAGTTACAAGCTATTAGTAAAAAGGTCTCAAAACCAGGACTTATGGCTGAGATTCGTATAGTCACTAGTGCTCCAGATAAAGCTATAGCCAAGATGCATTTGGATAATATAATTGGGGCTTTTGACCAGTATGGAAATCCAGGGATAAATAGGTTGAAGAAGAGAAAAATTTCTAAGAATGATGAAAAAAAATTCCTCTACGATGTAATATACCGTAGAACGCCAGAGGATAAAAAAACAATTCTTAACTTAGAAGAGTTAGCTTCACTGTATCATTTCCCGAATAAAGATATATCTACTCCAAATATCCGATGGCTTCTTTCAAAGGAATTAATAGCAAGTAATGAGATTAGCTCTGATATTAATTCGAAAGATACAATATGGATAGGTAATAATCATTTCAGAGGTAAGAAGAAAATAGTATGTTTTGAAAGAGATGATAGACGAAGGCATTCATATATACTTGGTCAAACGGGTACTGGAAAATCTTGGTTGATGGTGAGAATGATTTTGCAAGATATATACAATGGAGATGGATGTTGTTTTATTGATCCCCACGGACAGGCTGCAGAGATGATTCTTGAGCGTATACCACCAGAGAGGGCAGAGGATGTAATCTACTTTGATGCTGGTGATTTCGAAAGGCCTTTCGGTATAAATATCATGGAGTATTACAATGAACAGCATAAGCATCAAGTTGTTAATAGCTTCTTAGCATTACTTATCAGGCTGTTTGATCCACACAATCAAGGATATGCCGGCCCTGCATTTCAACAGGCTGTGCGTAACTCTATGTTGACAGCAATGTCTAAAAAAGATTCAACCCTTATCGAAGTTGTAAGGATTTTACAAGATGAAGATTGGGTTATGAGTTACTGGTTGCCTTTAATACAAGACGAGTTAGTGAAGAGATATTGGACTGATCAGGTTGCTAAAACAGATAAGAAGACAAAGTCAGAATCTCTAACATATTTCATTTCTAAGTTTGATAAATTTACAACGAATCTGGCAATCAGGAATATAATAGGGCAGTCAAGATCTTCCTTTGATTTTAGGGAGGTGATGGATAACGGTAAGATATTAATAGTGAATCTTTCAAAGGGAAAAATAGGGGACGAGAATATGTCCTTCTTAGGTTTGCTCCTAGTCCAAAAAATGCTCGCAGCAGCTCTTAGCAGGGAAGATATGGAGGAGAAGGATAGAAGAGATTTCTTCTTCTATGCCGATGAGTTCCAAAATTTCGCAACTGAGGAGTTTAACTCTATTCTCTCTGAAGCAAGGAAGTACAGATTGAATCTTACTCTGGCTCATCAATATATCGGTCAATTGCCTGAAGATATCCGAAATGCTGTTTTTGGGAATGTAGGATCGCTATTTGTTGCGAGGTGTAGTGCAGAGGATGCCAAATTCTTGGAAACTCAGTTTGAATCATATATTACAGCTATGGATATGGTGAATCAGGGTCTTGGTCACTATTACACAAAACTTTTAACAAAAGGTTCGTATCCTTCACCTTTTACACTGGATACACTGTTTGGTTCAAAGTATCCAGACTCTGGTTTTGATTTACCTGTAAACGCAGAAGTTGCTAAGATAATTAAGGAATTGTCTAGAAGAAAATATGGAAGAGATCTAGAAATTGTAAATCAAGACATTAAGATTCGATCTCAACTTGATCGTAAAGAGGAGAAACCACCAGAACCATCACCATTCCCTTCGATGGGTTTTTAGTCATACTCTTCTAATATCTCTCTACATTTGGTAAAATCGTGTGTTATACGGGAGTATAGCTCAGTCGGTTAGAGCGCGGTTCTTATAAAGCCGTGGTCGATGGTTCGAATCCATCTACTCCCACCATCTCTCACTTTGGAAATTTCAAACTCTTTATAAATCTTTAAGACTTTTCTCCTCTTCTGATTGCATCTTCACAAGGTTAAGATACTTCTCTGTAGTGGAAAGTCTTTTGTGCCCAACCAATTTGGAAACAGTTACCAAACTGACACCATTTGAAAGGTGGTGTGCTATGAACGTGTTTCTTAGGTCATTAACCTTGGCATTCTTGATACCTGCTTTCTCAAAAGCTTTATCTATTGCTGTCCTTATATTTCTAACTAATAACGGTCTTCCGTTCTTTGTTACGAAGATTGTATCTTCCTCTGTCTCTGGTCTTATGACTAAATATTCATCTATAGCTTTCTTTGCAGATTTGTTCAACGGAACTTTTCTAGAAGGATGACTACCGTAAGCTCTTATATACAAGAAATCTATTTTATTATCTTTTGATTTCCTTATATCGTCAACTGTTAATCCTGCTAATTCTCCAATACGGATCCCTGTTTGTAAAAGAATTTCTACAATGGAATATAATCGGACATCAACTCTACTTACATCTCTTAACGCTCTGTATTCCATTTCTGTTAGAACTCTGGGAGGTTTTGTTTCGAATCTTGGGTGTGCTAATTTCTCAGATACATTGTCTTTTATATATGAATTCTCAAGAAGGTATCTGAAAAATGTTCTTGTACTGTTAATCTTTCTGGAAATACTTTTAGGTGTGTAGTTGTTGTCCTGTAGATTTTGTTTATATCTTTCAAGGTCTTCTGCTTGAATTGAATCGAGTGAGCTGAGCCCATCCTTAGAAAAGAAGTTTAAAAGTTGCTCAATATCTTTGGCATAGGCAATAACTGTTGCTTCTGAACGATTCTTAGACTTTAGATCTTCAACAAACAGGTTACTTTTTGCTTTGAAATCTGGATTGTTTATTTCCCCCACTTTATTTTTGCGTATTAATTTATCGCAGTTTTGTATTGTAGAAAAATTATATCACCTTGCAAGGGGGAGGGCAATAATATTTGTATATAGGGTGTTTGAATGTGATTTGATATGATGTATATATCAATCATGGACAAAGTGATTTACAGAAAAGAAAAACCGTATACAGAAAAGAGGGTGGATATTCCGAACTCTTCAGTTGTGAATAATACACCTGTTAAGATTTTCTTCTTGGCTATCTCTGTTATTCTACTTTACAATGTTTTCCATTCTGTGAAGATAACTGTACAGAAGCTTGAGATATTGAAAAATGCTAGGGTAGAGGTAGAATCTTTGCGTCTAGAGAATTTGGAATTGGCGCTTCTTTTAGATGATATGCAAAGTGTTGAGTACGTAGAGATTCAGGCTAGAGATCGATTGAATTTCGGTAGTAAGAATGAGTATGTTTTTGTAATCCCTGAAAATGCACTTGGGAGTGCTAGAGGTGTGATAGATAATTTACTTTCTGAAGAAAATCCTTTTTCTTCAAGGGAGCTGTATTCAGTATGGTGGGAGTTTCTAAAGGATGGTATTTGAATAAATATTACTATTTAGGTATAATTTGACACTTGCTAACGCGGGGTAGAGCAGTGGAAGCTCGTCAGGCTCATAACCTGGAGGTCGTCGGTTCGAGTCCGACCCCCGCAACCATATTTTCCGATTCAAAACTTCTCTGTTTAGCTCCTCTAATCTTGGAAAAGCATTGCTATTGTGCTAGAATTGCGCTTGTTGCTAAATTATTAACTCCGACAAATATGCCATTAACAGATCAGCCAGTAAAAGGAATGTATATATTAGAAGAGGGTAGGGTTTTTCTTCTTCAAGAGAGAAAACTTAAAACACAGGGACGTCAAGGTGGTCTCATAATTTTGAAATTAAGAGCGCTTGATAATGGACAGATATTAACAAAGACCATCAAAGCTGGAACTAAGGTGGAGTATATCAATCCCGAGACTAAAGAGATGCAATTTTTGTATTCCGATCCTACTGGTTCCTACTTCATGGATTCTGTCTCTTTTGAAACGATAATGATTCCAAAGGATGTTATTGGAACCTATGTGAATTTCTTGAAAGAGGGAGATTCAACCCTTGTGATGATGTATGAGGGTAAAGTCCTTACTGTTAAGGAGAATTCATCTGTGAATCTTACTGTTGTAGAGTCTGAAGATGCAGTAAAGGGAAATACCTCAAATACAGCAACAAAGTTAGTTACTGTTGAGACAGGATACAAACTACATGTCCCCCTGTTCGTCAAAAAGGGTGATGTTTTGAAGATTAATACAGAGAGTGGAACCTACTCTGGGAAGGCAAGTTAACATAGGTTTTTGATTTCTTGTTTGATATAATAGTGAGAATTGACTAGGTGGGATAGCTCAGTCGGTTAGAGCATGGGATTCATAAACCCAAGGTCGGTGGTTCGATTCCACTTCCCACCATATATTACATTACGAATTTCATCATGAAAGAACAAAGTAAAAAGGAGACAAAGGAGTATATAGTGGATATCAGGAAGTTGCCTAAGGGAAAGAGATTCAATATCTCTGGAATTTTAACCATAATAGGTATCTCAGTTATTCTTTCCCTCTCCCTGTATGTTTTTCGAGTTTTAAATACGAAGGGTGACGAGGTTGCTGTAAGTCAGATAGTTACAGATATAACGGAGAAGAAATATGAGAAGATCCTTTTGAAGGACGATATGGTGATTGTTGAATACAAAGGAGAGGTTGAGGGAAAGGAAACTGTTTTGAAGAAATATGCACTTCTTCCTGCCGGCACTAATTTCTATGAAGTTTTGGCATCTTCTGGTATCAACATTAAAGACCTCGAAAATGATTTCTACGAGCCCAAACTTGGTATTACATTTGGTGATGTCTTAACATTTATCTTCCTTTCTGCTGGTTTGGTTCTGGTTTACATAATGATTAAAAATATGCAGGCATCCGGAGGGAAAATTCTAGACTTCGGAGAAAGTAAGGCGAGGTTACTCTTTGGTAAAAAGACAGGTATAACATTCGATGAAGTTGCAGGAATAGAGGAGGTTAAGGAGGAACTAACTGAGATAGTTGATTTTCTTAAGAGACCGAAGAAGTACCGAGATTTAGGAGCAAGAATCCCTAGAGGTGTATTGCTAGCAGGGGAACCAGGTACTGGTAAAACTCTTCTAGCGAAGGCTATCGCAGGGGAGGCTGGTGTTCCATTTTTCCATACTTCTGGTTCTGAATTTGAAGAAATGTTGGTAGGAGCTGGTGCGTCTAGAGTTAGAGATCTTTTTAAGAAAGCAAGGAAAGCATCTCCATGTATTGTTTTCATTGATGAAATAGATGCCGTTGCAAAGAAAAGAGGTACTGTTCTACATTCTGGTGCGGGTGAACAGACATTAAATCAGATTCTTGTTGAGATGGATGGTTTGGAGGAAAGGGAGAACGTCATTATTCTAGCAGCGACTAATCGACCAGATGTCCTAGACCCAGCAATTTTGAGACCAGGAAGGTTTGATAGAATGGTTGTTGTTCCAATGCCGGATATGAAGGGCAGAAGGGCAATCCTTGATGTCCATGCTAAGAACAAAAAGTTTGAGGGCGGAGTAGATCTTGATACTTTGGCAAAAAAAACAGTTGGGTACTCTGGTGCTGATTTGGAAAATCTCCTAAATGAGTCTGCCATAATGGCTGCGAAAGAGGACAGAAAGAAGATTTCACAAGAGGATTTGATGGAGTCATATCTGAAAGTTAAGCTTGGTAGGAAGAAGAAGGGAGACAAGGAGGAGGATGATATTAAGAAGACTGCATACCATGAGGCAGGGCATGCTATTGTTGCTAAGTTTACAGACGGTTCTGATCCTGTTGAGCAGATATCAATAATCTCAAGAGGAATGAGTGGTGGTGTGACTGTATACCTTCCCGAGAAAGACAGAAGTTTTCTTTACAAGAAGCAGATGCTTGCTTGGTTGAGAACTGGCGTTGCGGGCAGAGTCGCTGAAGAGCTATTCATTGGTGAGATATCAACAGGAGCTTCGAACGATATTAAGCAAATTACCGAAGTTGCTAGGGAGATGGTTATGAAATATGGAATGAGTGAAAAGTTAGGAATGGTTAAGTATGGAGATTTGGAAGAGACTAGACATTTGGGATACACCTACGGGGGTGGGCGAGAGTATAGTGAGAAGACAGCACGAATCATAGACGAAGAAGTTGTAAGGATGATTAATGAGGCATATGAATACTCCAAGAAACTTCTACAAGAGAAAAAGGAAATGGTTGAGAAATTGGTTAAACTACTTTTGGAGAAAGAGGTTGTTGTTAAAGAGGAGTTTGATGCTTTGTTCTAAAGGATATTGTAAAATTACGATATGAATCTAACTAAAACATCTAAGGACAGGTTTCTTGCCATAGATGCGAATGCCATTGTGCACAGAGCTTTTCACGCATATCCATCAACTTTGCAAACAACGGATGGTATTCAAGTTAATGCCGTATACGGATTTACTGTTATGCTTCTTTCTGCTCTTAAGCTGTTCGATCCCAAATATGTCCTTTGTGCTTTTGATACAAGCAAACCTACCTTTCGTCATATTGAATTTGTAGATTACAAAGCAACTAGAAAACCGACAGATCAGTCACTCATAGCGCAATTTCCACTTGTAGAGGAAGTTTTGAAAGCTTTCAATATCCCAATACTGAAAAAAGAGGGTTTTGAAGCTGACGATATCCTCGGCACGATATCGAAATCTGTTTCTACTGGGAAATGGATTAATGAAAATCTTGAACTGTATATCCTAAGTGGAGACAGAGATCTGCTTCAACTTGTGAATGAGAAAGTTAAGATATGTTTGCCATCTGGGAATTTTAAAAACCTTGTAGCCTATGACAGAGAAGAAACATTTAAATATATGGGCATATATCCAGAGCAAATAGTTGATTACAAAGCAATTGCAGGTGATTCCTCTGATAATATCCCTGGAATCAAGGGTGTGGGGAACAAGAGTGCATTGGAGCTTCTACAGAAGTATGGAGACTTAGATACAATTTACAAAAATCTTAAAGATGTTAAACCTAGACAAGCCAATCTCTTTCTTGAAGGTCTGGAGCAGGCAGAATTAAGTCGCAAGTTAGCAAGAATAGAGCAAGAGGTTGGGGTAGATGTTCATCTGGAGGAGTGTTTACTTCGTGATTTTGAGAAAGAGAGGGTTCTGGAAGTCTTTAAGAAATATAGCTTTAGATCCCTGATACCAAGGTTGGATGAAATCAAAAAGAGTGAAGCAGAAAACCTTTCCTCACAGTTAGATATGTTCTCCACCGAAGAGAAGGGAGAGATTGTCTGGAGTAATGCAGATGAAGTTTCAAAATCTCTTAAGACTTCGAAGAGTATGACTCTGGTGTACATAAGCGAAGAGGAGTCTTTGTTGGATGAAGAGTTTTTTCTTGTTCGCTTGGCTGATGGTAATATCAAAGACTTCCTTCTCAAAGAGATGCCAGAGATTGAATCATTCAGTGGTGAAATCACAACATACGGTTGGGAGGAAATGGCAGTTCAGTATAGCTCGAATACACTTCCGAACAATATTCTAGATATTTCTCTTTTTGCTCATTTAATTCATTCGGAAAGGAAGTCATATCTACTTAAAGATTTGGCTTTTGACTACTCGACAAAATCTCTCCCAGAGAAATTTTCTCCATACAATGCCACAGCTGTTTTAGATGTTGTTGGGGAGATTGTTGAGAACCTAACAGAGCGTGGAGATAGAATGGGTTTACATGAATATACGAAAGCGAGTTTGAATGAGAACCTAGGAATCACGAAGGAGGTTTTTAGAAACATTGTTAAGAGGATAGAGGTTCCAACCTCTGTTGTTTTAGCAAATATGGAGAAAAGAGGTGTTGCTGTAGATACAGAATACCTGAGAAGTCTTGATGTTGAAGTAAAGGAAAAAATTCGAAAGATAGAGAGGGAGATTTTTGATACTGTTGGTCATGAATTCAATATATCTTCTCCAAAACAACTCTCAGATGTTCTTTTTAAGGAATTAGGATTGTCTGGTGGTAAGAAGCTTTCTACACGAGAGTCTGTTCTCACTGACTTGTTAGGGCAACATCCCTGTATTGAGAAAATTCTTGAGTACAGGCAGTTGACGAAGATATCTGGCACATATACAGGACCACTTTTAGAGATGTCGAAAGACATGAAGGAGATTCACACAGATTTCAAACAGACAGGTACGACATCTGGTCGTCTTTCTTCTGTGAATCCAAATATGCAGAACATACCTGCTCAGGGTGAGTGGGCAGAGAAGTTAAGAAGGACATTTGTTGCAAGAAAAGGTTACAAATTGCTAGGTATGGACTATTCTCAGATAGAGTTAAGGATAATGGCCGATATGTCTAGGGATAATTTGTTGATAGAGGATTTCAACAATGATCTAGATATACATAGCGCAACAGCTTCAAGGATCCTAGATAAAGAAATAGAGGAGATTACAAAGGCGGAGAGGAGTGTTGGCAAAACCGTAAATTTTGGTATTCTTTTTGGACAGACATCTTTTGGATTGGCAAGTATGCTTAGAGTTCCAAATGATGTTGCTTTGGGATATATCCAAGCTTACTTTACACATTACTTAGGAGTTGAGGAGTATATCCGTAATTTGGAAAAAGATGCCTACAGAAATGGATATGTGCAATCTATGTTTGGTACAACAAGGCATATCCCTGGTATTAAATCAAAGAATATTCGCAATCGTAGGGCAGCCCAAAGAGAGGCTGTTAATATGCCTATTCAGGGTAGTGAATCAGATATTATGAAATTAGCTATGATAGAATTGCAGAAGATGATCAATACTGAATACGAGGAATCAGCTTATATACTTCTACAGGTGCATGATGAACTGGTGTTTGAGGTGAGAGAGGATGTAATTAATAGTTTTAGAGAAAAGGCAAAGAAAATTATGGAAAGTGTTGTGTCTTTGGAGGTTCCTTTGAAAGTATCGTCTTCAGTAGGGGATAATATGTCCGAATTAAAATAGCTAACATCCTTTACTTTAATTCTGTATAATGAAGGTGGATTACTATCTCAAGATGTGGATAATATTGTAGCCAGATGTTATGAAAAAGAATCATACAAAAAAGCAGCAGGGAATGATCAATTTAATAACTCTCTTCAGTTTTCTGTTAGGGTTAGTTTTGATCATATTTCTTAAGCACCAGGAGGGGAAAGGATTTGTACATTTGTCTGATCGGGTAGAATCTGAAAAGAGTGGGGTAAAAAAACTTCCCAACGAAATTTCGAAACAGAGCAATCTGAATGATAGGCAACAGAGAATCCTCGCAGAAATTAAAAAGCAGGGTACTCTGGTTCCAAGTAAGATATACTCACTGGTCGGGGAGGTCTCTTCTCGAACTTTGAGAAGGGATATGGATCTGTTAGTAGAGAAGGGCTTGGTACGCCAGGATGGGGCTACTAAGTCCACTAGTTATATCTATGTAGGAAATTAATATGGAGAGAGTGAAATTTCTTGATGTTTGCAAAATCTTTGATACCATAGAAGGTATCTCTTCTCGCAACGAGACAACAATGGTTCTCTCTGAATTTTACAAAACTTTAGGTATGGAGGATGCTCAGATTCTTTCATACCTGATTCTTGGGAGGGTTGCTCCATCATTTGTAAATAGCGAATTTAACTATTCAGAGAAAAGCTTTCTCAATCTTCTAGAATCTTTTGTAAAAATGAATAGCCTTACAATTGATGTCTCTCTTGTTAGAAGGGAAACAGGTGATATTGGGGATACTGTTTACAAAGTTGTGGAGGGTGCTAAATCGAAAGAAACAAATCTATCACTTCTTGAGGTATATGGGCTCTTGTGGAAGATTGTTAATACAACAGGATCAGGTTCTGTTTCGTCGAAGAATATCTTAATTTCTTCTGCGATGACCACTATGTCACCGCTTGAGCTTAAATACTTCACTAGAATAGTATGTGGATCTTTAAGATTTGGCATAAACTACAGAACTCTACTAGATGTTTTCTCGTATGTTGCAGTGGGTGGCAAGGGTTTAAGTGATGAACTATCAAGAGCTTACGGTGTATATGCAGATATTGGTGAAATTTGTGCGACAGTAGTAGGTAGGTCTTCTGAGGAGAGCAAGAAGATGTTAAAAGAGATATGTATTACTCCTGGCATCCCAGTGCTATCTAGGCTTGTAGAAAGAGTGGGGTCCTTCGAAGAGACTATCGAGAGATTGGGAGAGAAGGTATTGGTTCAACCTAAATTCGATGGGCTTCGATGTCAGATACACAAGTACAAAGAGAGTGGTTCTGTAGGCGACGATGGGGCAGTTTGGAAGAAATACTTGCAAAAGAATATGAATACAGGAGGATTGTTTGGTAGGGCAGAGGATATTGTTACAGTAAAACTTTTTACAAGGAACCTTGAGGATGTTACTGCGATGTTTCCAGAAATCGTGCAGTCAGCAAGAGAGATGTCTGCAGGGTCTTTTGTCTTAGATTCGGAAGTCCTAGGGTGGGATGGGAAGAAGTTCTTGCCATTCCAAGATACTATGCAAAGAAGACGAAAGCATGGAGTGGAGAATATGGGCAAAGATATACCCGTTAAGGCTATGTGTTTTGACATTTTAGCTCTTGAGGATAGGGATTTCTTGAAGGAGGATACTGTAAAAAGAGTTAAGGTGTTAGAAGGTTTGGATACCCAGGGGAGTATAGATGCCTGTGATACTAAGGTAGTTCAGGGTGCAGAAGCCTTAAAGGGTGAGTTTGATCTTAATGTCTCTGCTGGTTACGAGGGCATTATAGTAAAGAAACTCGAAGGTGGATACTGTCCTGGAGAGAGGAACTATGATTGGATTAAGATGAAAAAGTCTATGTTAACATCACTTGTTGATACTGTTGATCTAGTAGCTGTAGGGTATTATGTTGGTTCTGGTCGTAGATCTTCTCTTGGTGTGGGGGCTGTACTCGGAGCTTTGTATAACCCAGAGATGGATAGGTTTGAAGCGATATGTAAGGTTGGAACTGGTTTTGATGATGAGATTTTAACTAGAATTGGGGAAGAATTAGGGCAAGACAGGATTAACGACATGGCACGAAATGTTATTTGTCCGAACTCTTTGACGCCTGATATTTGGGTTGTCCCTAAAATCGTTTTCACTGTGGAAGCAGATGAGATAACTAGGAGTTTAGCAAGAGTAGACGAGAATATCGGTGGTGGATTTTCTTTGCGATTTCCAAGATTGGTCGAATGGGGAAGAGACAAGGGAGTTGCAGAAGCTACAACTATTGCAGAATTAGAAACGATTTTTGAAGCAAGACATTAGCTTGAAATGAATAAGTAAAAACTGTACGATTTAGAGATGAAATCTGCCTTGAAAATGATTTCTCACAATCTTTAGAAAAATGAAAATTCGTATAAATAGGTCTCTACTTGTCCCGTTGGGATTTGTTGGGCTTTTGGCCTTGCTACTCTTGTGCCTCGGTATCTATTTCCTCGTCTTGGATTCTGTTGTTAAGGGAGGGAAATTTGAGCTCTCAAAATACCAAGAAATCTCAGATTCTGGAATTGCGAGGAGAGATTGGTTTGGTATCAAAATGCATTATGAAGTATTTGCGAAGTTGATAGAAGAAAACGATACTGGGGATGAATGTTTTTCACTCAAGGTGTTCGACAGAGTAGCCTCTGTAAAAGACATAGTTGTCTGTGAGGAAAAGGAGAATATAGAATTTGATGTAGCTCTATTTGATGGTGCAAAGCAAGTCCCTATGTATATGGATATTAAGTATGGACTTTCTCTTACTAAGGGTTGGGTAGTCAAGAGAATAGACCTTTCCCTGATGGAAGATGAAAAAGCGTTCAAAACGTACTCTCTTTTGTCTCAGCAGGGAGTTGATTTAGGAGGTGTTCGTTTGCAATCGGAAGAAGAGATTCTTTCTAAGGGATATTACACTAGTACTTTTTTAGATATGGGGGAAGGGAAGTATATAGGTAGCGTTATGTTCATGGATGGCATTTTAAAGAAGATCCAGAGAGAAGAGGGTGGGATCCTTCTAACATTTCTTGTACGTATAGAGGACCGTATTCTGAAAATTTCCCAGAGGCTTGATAATGTAGGGTTCCTCGATGGTGACGAAATTAGGACTGTAAACAAGAGTACGATTAATCTGTTGAAAGAAGGTTCTTCGTATAGTGTGGGGTACCTATATTTCCCAAAAGATAGTCAAGTTGGAGATATGGATCTAAACTCTTATTGCGATAACAGGCCACGAGAGCTTGATTTGTTTTGCTCAGAGAAGAAACGAGAAGATATAGATAGGTATAAGGTAGATATAGAAGAGTATTTAATTGATTCTACCGAGGAATTGTTTGTAGACGATTTAATGTTTTATGTGCTGATTCCGAATGCCAAGTAAATCTAAAAAATACAACTATTTTGTTCTACTATTCTCTTTGATTCTATCCTCTTTAGGCTTTCTTCTTTCTTTCGATTCTGTTGCTATGGCATATAAGTGTCCAACTGGATACTATTGTGAGACCTCGGGAGGTGTTGTTGGTTTGGGTGTATATGTTACCCCTCCTTACTGTTTTTTCCGAGAGAAATATACAGTCCCATACTCTTGCTCTGGAACTGATGCGGCCTGTTCTGGTGGAAAAGAGTACTACAGGACTCTTGCTGATTGCCAAGCACAAATTAACTCTGAATTTGCTGGCTGCTGCAACAAAATAACTTGTGTTGTTACTAGCTGTACAGATTGTACCTTGAAGCAGTGTCCTTCTGGATACTCAAGCTCACAGACTGGGTGTCCTGCCGATTCGAGTGCAACACAGTCTTGTAGTGGTACTGATAACTGTGGAGGTAGTTGTAATTCCAAGACGAGACTATGCTATCCTTTGGAAACGAATAACACAAATCCTTCGGCTCCTACGTCTGTAAAGATGAATGTTAACGGAATAGTGTACACTCTTTCTACCGATCCAGCGAACCCAACGAACATAGACATCTCCTCCCTTGGAGATGTTGATGCTCTTTTAGCAAATGACAACAAAACCACCAAACTAAACAATGCAGTAGCCCCTGTAGCTGATGGATATCCCGTATCTCAAACAGACAGCCGCCTACCTTTGGGTGCTGCAGGTAGAGGAGACGATGCCCATGTAATTGGTGGTGCAGTCATCGAACAGGATGGTGTGTACAAGATGTGGTACTCCGCTTCCGATGGCTCAAACTACCGAATCTACTACGCAACCTCAACCAATGGAATTAGATGGACCAAGTATGACAACACAGCACCTGCTGCCTCAGATACTACTTCTACCAACGGTAGAGTCCCCATAGGGACAAGTGGTAAGGGGGACGACGTCCATGTACGAAACCCCTGGGTCATTGATGACAGTGGAACACTTAAAATGTGGTACTCAGGTTACGATGGAGCAAACTGGCGAATCTTCTATGCAACCTCTAGCGATGAAGGCCTAACATGGAGCAAACGAAACAATACCAATCCTGCAAACTCAGATACAACCTCAACCGATGGAAGAATCCCACGAGGAACTAGTGGCAAAGGAGACAGTACACATCTTCTTGGAGTGTCAGTAATCAAAGATGGCGAGACATACAAGATGTGGTACTCTGCATCTAATGGTAGTAACTACCGAATCTACTATACTACTTCCCCTGACGGATTGACCTGGACTAAAAGAGATAATGTTGTTCCTGTCGCTTCAGATACAACCTCAACTAATGGACGAATCCCTCTTGGTACAAATGGTAAAGGAGATGATGCGCATGTCCAAGGCCTCTCAGTTGTTAAGGTAGAAGGTGTTTACAAGATGTGGTATTCTGCATCGGATGGCTCCTTTTACAGAACATTCTTTGCAACCTCAAACAATGGGATTGATTGGACTAAAAGAAACAATGTTATACCTGTGGACTCAGATACTGTGTCTTCTGATGGCCAAATCCCACAAGGGTTAAGTGGTAAAGGAGACGATGATCATGTCTACTTTCCATATGTAATCTATGTAGATGGCCAATACAAGATCTGGTATGCAGGTGAGGACGGATCAATCAACAGGGTCTACTACGCAACCTCCTCTGACGGCTTAAATATCTCTAAGTACAACAACAATATTCCAGGTAAACTGGACTCTGTAAGTACATCAGGTAGACTTCCTCTTGGTTCTAGTGGTAGAGGTGATGATGCAGGTATTCAAGGAGTATCGATCGTAAAAGATGGTACCTACAAAATGTGGTACTCAGGTTACGATGGTTCTACCTGGAGAATCTACCATGCAACTTCAACGGATGGCTTTAAATGGAACAAGTATGACAACGAGGCCCATGGTAGAAGTGATACAGTTTCAAGTAATGGTAGGCTTGGCCTAGGTAACAGTGGGAAGGGAGATGATGTACATGTTAGAAACCCGTGGGTAATCAAGGATGGAGGAACGTACAAAATGTGGTACTCAGGCTACGATGGAGCAAACTGGAGAATCTTCTACGCAACTTCTGGTGATGGTGGTCTTACATGGAACAAGATGGACAACAACAATCCAGCAAATTCAGATACCACCTCAACTAACGGAAGGATACCAAGAGGTACCAACACTAGGGGTGATGTGCTCATATACTCTCAGTCTCTGTAATCAAGGATGGAGGAACCTACAAGATGTGGTACTCAGCCTCGGATGGCAGTAACTACAGAATCTACTATGCAACATCTTCTAACGGTACAGATTGGAGTAAGTACAACAACACAACACCTGCGAACTCAAACACAACATCAACCAATGGAACAATCCCGAGAGGTACAGGTGGTAGTGGAGACGACACCCATATCCAATCTCCAACAGTGACCAAGGAAGACAGCCTTTACAAGATGTGGTACTCAGGAAGTGATGGTAGTAACTGGAGAATATATTACGCATACTCTTTGGATGGTATCAACTGGCAGAAGGTTAACAATGCAACACCAGCTAACTCTAATACCACCTCCACAGAAGGTAGAATCCCAAGGGGAACCTCTGGAGGAGATACTACGCATGCCTCAGATCCGTTTGTGTTAATAGATGGAGGAGAGTACAGAATGTGGTACTCAGGAAGTAATGGTACTTACAGGGGATACTATGCTAAGGTGGAGAAAGATTACCTGGTTGAAATGAGTATGCCTAAAATCTCAACTCCAAGCTCGGCAAGGGCTGTAGGGTATGAGTTCAGAGTTGATAACTATGGGACTAGAGACTCGTGGGAAGGTAATATCAATTGTAGTAGTTTGTCAGGAGAAGATCAGTGTACGCGTAGTACTTCTGATAATGTCCAAAATTTTGTACCTTCCTCTGTTCCTGTATCGCAAGTTTTAACCGCTGGGGGTGGGGGGGAAGTCGCAGCGTATTACTACTATCTGAACAAATGTGATGATGGGAAAAGATACTCAACATCTATTAAGGGCTACTATCAAATTAACTTAGCCCCTAAAATAGTAGACCCTTGCGATACCAATCCAGCCATAGCAGCGGATGATCCAAGTTGCCCAGAATCAGAGGTGTGTGACATGGAGCCTGACAAAAAATGTACCATAGATGAGATAGTACCGGAGAAGAGTCTTTGTAACGGTAGAGCTTCGGATACCTGGTATACAGGCAAGACCTTGAACAATCCTCTTAAGATGCGAGTTGCTGGTTATGATCCTGATGGTACTCAAAATATCAGGGGAGCTATGTTCTGGTTTTCTAAAAATTCACCTGTAAGCGATAGCATATCTCTTTCTGATACATATTTAGGTACATCTCTAGGCAATCTGGGGATCCTTGTTGTAAAAAATGGCTCAGATTGGAATAGCCCAGTATTCTATACATATTCAGACTCTGAATGGGGAAGAATGCAGGAGGTTGGTTCCGTTCTTGAGATTAGGAATTCATCAGGTGAACGTATTGGTGGTGTAATTAAGGGCGATAGTGGTAACTATCTCAAGGTTTATGAAGGAACAATAATAACCTTCGAAATGAGCTTGCTTTTCAATGAAAATTCTTCTTTACAGCATTTCGCTGGTGAATATGGTGTTAATCTGGAAGTCTTAGATTCTTCCTCTTTCACAGGGACCCAGGTATATCTTCCAACAATCCAAAGATTTTTTAATTGGGGTATAGATTTGCAGGATCCGGACGTCTCTAGCTTTAAGGAAAAAGTATTAACTCCCGAAAGTCTTGAGTTAAGTTGGAGGATAGATGGTACAAATTCTAAGATAACGGATTTTGTATTAAATGCTTACCGCCTAGATCCTGGAGATGATGGTAAAGTAGGAAGTATTGATATGGTAGATATGGTTGATGTTGGTCAAATAGAATTTGAAGAGCCATATGAAATACCTCCTGAGGAGGAGATTGGATTGTTGGATGATACTAATAGTTGGCAATTTAATAATCTGACTCCAAGTTCAAATATATATCAAGATTCGAGAGTTATAGGGATAGGGGCAAATGAACTTGGTACTATTGTCATTTATTCAACCGCTTACGATCAGGCCTGTAATGTAAGTAAAACAGTATTAAATGTGAACTTAGATCCTTGGTTCGCAACAAAGGGTGGGGTCGTGTATTCAAAGGGGTATTCAGGGATTGGTGCTAAATCTATGTCCGACGAAATGGGTTACAATCCTTTTGAGAGGATTAAAATGTTAGTTTCAGAAATTGACAAAGGTACAGAACTTGTTGCAACAAGGCATCAGGTTGTGGAGAGCTTCTTGCGTAGTATCGGTGGTGTCAGGGTAACGGGAGTGTATGATTCTAATGAGAAGAAGAATTTCTGGTTCTCGTATTTAACAAAGAAGTTGGGGGAGAGGAAAGAAGAGTTTAAGGCTGTTAACAAGATAGATGAGTGTTCTCCAGCTGGATTGGAAACATGTTTGATAGAGGTTGCAAATATTGAAATCCCGAAAGGGGCTGTATGTAAAGGAAAAATTCTAGTTGTTGCGGAAGGTGACATTGTTATTAATCCAGATCTCACAACGTATGATGCAACATCTGGTTGTATATTTCTCGCAAAAGGTGATATCAAGATCAAAGGAGGGGATTATCTTAGTGCGAGTAGACTAGAGTACGATATGGTAGAGGGTTTCTTCCTTTCGGAAAATGTTGTTAGTATAGAGTATGTAGATGTCGATAAGCTCAAACGAGATGGTTTGCAGATCAAGGGAGGGGTGGTGGCTCTAGGTAGGGATACTGGTGGAGCAGCATCTATTGATATTAAGCGTAATCTGAGATTGTACAATTATTCTTATCCAACATTAGTGGTGTCCTATGATCCGAGGTATTCTGATATATCTAGGGTGTTTTTTGGTACTGAATCTCCAATGTACAAGCAGGAGGTAGGGTTCAAGGGGATCTAATCCTTTTCCTCAAAAAGTGCTTATTTCGCAATGGTTGATATCTTGTATGAAAAGACTTGCATCCTCCCCTTTGGTGTGTTAAAATCCTTGTCACGAGTTTGGGATTATATGAACGGAGATACAGGCTTCCTCTTAGAGTAATACATTCTCTAACGAAACCCTGACAGCGGGATATTATTATATCTTCAAACAAATACCCTCCTCAGCTCCTTAAAAGTTGAAGAGTGACAGGAAGTCGACTTATTGACTTTCTAAAATAGTGTGAAGGGTTCACACAATTCATTTAGTCAGATATTAAAAATCCAACATATTTACTGGTTGGTCATATTGCTTATGCAGTATGTAAGTTAAGTATTTTTTCAATGAGAGTTTGATCATAGCTCAGGATGAACGTTGGCTGTGTGCCTAAGGTATGCAAGTCGAACGATCCCTTTCTGATTTCTTGAGACTTCGGTTGATAGTTTTCTATTTGGGATAGTGGCAAACGGGTGAGTAACACGTGGATAACCTGCCTTGAAGTCATGAACAGCTCATCGAAAGATGGGATAATACATGATAGTCTTACAATTCTTTTGATTTTGTAAGTAAAGCTCCGGCGCTTTAAGAGGGGTCCGCGTCCTATCAGCTTGTTGGTGAGGTAATGGCTCACCAAGGCTAAGACGGGTAGCTGGCGTGAGAGCGCGGTCAGCCACCATGGAACTGAGACACGGTCCATACTCCTACGGGAGGCAGCAATTAGGAATCTTGCGCAATGGGGGCAACCCTGACGCAGCGACACAGCGTGGAGGAAGAAGGTCTTCGGATTGTAAACTCCTTTTATATGGGAAGAATAGATGACGGTACCATATGAATAAGCACCTGCTAACTACGTGCCAGAAGCATCGGTGATGCGTAGGGTGCAAACGTTATCCGGATTTATTGGGCGTATAGAGATGCGTAGGCGTTTCTGTAAGTCTTTAGTTAAAGACCACGGCTTAACCGTGGAAAAGCTTTGGAAACTACAGAAATTGAGACAGGAAGGGGCGAATGGAATTCCCAGTGGAGCGGTGAAATGCGTTGATATTGGGAGGAACATCAGTGGCGAAGGCGATTCGCTGGTCCTTGTCTGACGCTAAGGCTCGAAAGCGTGGGGAGCGAAACGGATTAGATACCCGTGTAGTCCACGCTGTAAACTATGAATGCTAGGCGTTTGATACAACTATTTTTTCCTTCGGGAAATAATGGAAGTATTGAGTGCCGCAGTTAACACGTTAAGCATTCCGCCTGGGAAGTACGGCCGCAAGGCTAAAACTCAAATGAATTGGCGGGGACCCGCACAAGCGGAGGAGCGCGTGGTTTAATTCGACGGCAATCGAAGAACCTTACCAGGGTTTGAAATGTATCTGCATGCCTTATGAAAGTAGGGCAGCCTTAGAGGGTGATACACAGGTGCTGCATGGCCGTCGTCAGCTCGTGTCGTGAGATGTAGGGTTAAGTCCCGAAACGAGCGCAACCCCTATCCTATGTTACAAGTGTCTTAGGAAACTGCCTCGGTAAAACGGGGAGGAAGGTGGGGATGACGTCTGGTCCGCATAGCCCTTATGTCCTGGGCTACACACGCGCTACAATGGCCGATACAGTAGGAAGCCAAATCGTAAGATGGAGCTAATCCTCAAAGTCGGTCTCAGTTCGGATTGAGGTCTGCAACTCGACCTCATGAAGTTGGATTCGCTAGTAATCGTAGATCAGCCATGCTACGGTGAATACGTTCTCGGGTCTTGCACACACCGCCCGTCAAGCCATGGAAGTAGGTGATACCCGAAGGTGTTCCGCTCCTTGTGAGTGGGATGACGAAGGTAACGCTTATAACTGGGGTTAAGTCGTAACAAGGTAGCCGTAGGGGAATCTGCGGCTGAATTACCTCCTTTCTAAGGAGTAACCAAGACTTTCCTGTCACTTTTTAGCTTTTAAAAGCTATAGATCTTTAAATATATGTACCTAAGGCAAGGGGCGTATAGCTCAGCTGGTTAGAGCACAGTCCTGATAAGACTGAGGTCCCAAGTTCGATCCTTGGTGCGCCCACCAGATTCGAATAACGGGCCTGTAGTTCAGTTGGCTAGAACGCTTCATTTGCAATGAAGAGGTCAGGAGTTCGACTCTCCTCAGGTCCATAGATAACAGGGAAAGAAGATAAAATCTTTAATTCCTGATGTACCAGGTATATGCGCATATCGTTACTGTTGAGGTAGGTCCAATGTTTTACAGTAAGATTCGCACTACTTGTAGTTGCACATTTAAAACTGAATAGAAAGTAATTTCAATTAAGCGAACAAAGAGCATATGGTGGATGCCTTGGCGCAAAAGACCGATGAAGGACGTAGTAGATTGCGATAAGCCTCGGGTAGCTGTCAAACAAGCTTTGATCCGGGGATTTCCGAATAGGGTAACCTAGCTGGATTTATACCCAGTTGTCCTACAGTAAATACATAGCTGTAGCGATGGTAACGCAGGGAAGTGAAACCTCTCAGTACCTGCAGGAAAAAAGAACAATCGTTTATTCCCTTAGTAGTGGCGAGCGAAAAGGGAGGAGCCTAAACCCATGTTGTGTAAGAGGAATAGAAATCATGAGTCGCGTTGCGACGATTGAGGACTTGAACTCGTAGGTTGCTACTCGTGCAATATGGGTGTTGTAAGAATCATAGGGATTGGTAGCAAGCAATCCGAGAAGTTACAAAATGTCATTTTAATAGAAAACATCTGGAAAGGTGTGCCATAGAGAGTGAAAGCCTCGTATATGAAAAAGTGATATCTTCTTTTTGAATTCTTAAGTACCACGGGACACGTGAGATCTTGTGGGAAGCGGCCAATACCACTTGGCAAGGCTAAATATCTTTTGCGACCGATAGTGAATTAGTATAGAGAGGGAAAGGTGAAAAGTACCCCTGTTAGGGGAGTGAAATAGTTACTGAAACCGTATGCTTACAAACAGTCGGAGCCGGTATATCCGGTGACGGCGTGCCTATTGAAGAATGACCCAGTGAGTTCGTTGTGTGTGGCAAGGTTAACCATGTTTATTGGGGAGCCGAAGCGAAAGCGAGTCTGAATAGGGCGATTTGAGTCACATGCACGAGACCCGAAACCAAGTGATCTAACCATGAGCAGGGTGAAATTTTGAGAAATCAAAATGGAGGCCCGAACTATTTAATGTTACAAAATTATGAGATGACTTATGGTTAGCGGTAACATGCCAAACGAACTTGGTAATAGCTGGTTCTCCCCGAAATAGCTTTAGGGCTAGCGTCGTAATTTAAAAAGTGGGGGTAGAGCACTGATTGGATCTGGGGCTCGAAAGAGTACCCAGTCCAGTTAAACTCCAAATACCATCTTGTATATTACGGCAGTTAGAGTCAGGGAGCTAAGTTCCTGTGCTCAAGAGGGAAACAGCCCAGATCGTCAGATAAGGACCCTAAATTCTACCTTAGTGGGAAAGGAAGTGAAATTTCTCAGACAGCTAGGAGGTTGGCTTAGAGGCAGCCATCCTTTAAAAAATGCGTAAAAGCTTACTAGTCAAGAGATTTTGCACTTAAAATGTAACGGGGCTGAAGGTAGATTCCGAAGCTGCGAGTTTGTTTAGTTCTTCGGAACTAAACGGGCGGTAGGGGAGCGTTCTATACATGACCAACTTAGCAGTTGGTAATTAGCTGTGAAGGTGGCCCGGAAGGAGCTGCTGGAGCGTATAGAAGTGAGAATGCTGGGATGAGTAACGTAAAGCAGGTGAAAACCCTGCTCGCCGAATGTCTAAGGTTTCCATGGCTATGTCAGTCAACCATGGGTTAGTCGGTCCTAAGTAGAGGCTGAAAAGCGTATACGACGGATAACAGGTTAATATTCCTGTACTACTAATATCAGAAATGGAGTGAGAAGATTGAAAATGCAGGCCCCTAATTGGTTTGGGGTATAAGCAACGAGAGAGTTTTTTCAGGCAAATCCGAAAAAACGTTTCCACTTCGGTGGATGTACAAGAGTTGTTATATAAAGGTGACCCTCGGGAATCCGATCTGTGAGATTAATCTTCCAGGAAAATCTTCTATCAACAGTTACTTCGGTAACTGAAATGATATTTGTAACCGTACTGCAATCCGACACAGGTAGACTGGTGTAAATGCACCAAGGCGTACGAGTGATGCGTTGTTAAGGAATTCGGCAAATTAACCCCGTAAGTTCGCGAGAAGGGGGACTCTCTATCATGAGTATTTTTATTTGTGGTAATGGGAGTGGCACAGAATAGGGAAGAACGACTAGTTACCAAAACTACAGGCGCTTGCAAACTCGTAAGAGGATGTATAAGTGCTGACACCTGCCCAATGCCAGAAGGTTAAGGTGACCTGTTAGCTCTCTGCTGGATGCACCTCGGTGCTCTAGCGGTTGCAAAGCAGGAAATCGAAGCCCTGGTCAATGGCGGCTGTAACTATAACGGTCCTAAGGTAGCGTAATACCTCGCCACTTAATTAGTGGCTTGCATGAAAGGTGTAACGATTCTTCCACTGTCTCGACAGCGCGCTCGGTGAAATTGAAATGGCTGTGAAGATGCGGCCTACCTATACCAGGACAAAAAGACCCCGTGGAGCTTTACTGCAGCTTTGCATTGGAATAAGTTTTCGGATGTATAGAATATGTGGGAGACTTTGAAATCATCTCGTTAGGGATGGTGGAGTCGACAGTGTAATACCACTCTTTTGGGAATTTGTTTCTAACAGTATCCATTATCTGGATTCTAGACAGTGCATGGTGGGCAGTTTGACTGGGGCGGTTGCTTGCTAAAGAGTACCGCAAGCGCACAAAGGTCTCCTCAACCCGGATGGAAATCGGGTGAAGAGTGCATAAGCATAAGGAGGCTTTACTGTGAGGGAGACATCCCGATCAGTTACGAAAGTAGGTTTAAGTGACCCTTTGGTTGCGCGTGGAAGCGCCATTGTTTAACGGAGATAAGCTACCCCGGGGATAACAGGCTAGTCTTGCCCGATAGTTCATATTGACGGCAAGGTTCGGCACCTCGATGTCGGCTCGTCGCATCCTGGGATTGGAGAAGATCCCAAGGGTTGGACTGTTCGTCCATTAAAGCGGCACGTGAGCTGGGTTCAGACCGGCGTAAGCCAGGTCGGTCTCTATCCGGTATAGGCGTTGTATATTTGAGGGATTCGACCCTTAGTACGAAAGGATCAGGGTGTGGTAACCTCTGGTGCACCAGCTGTTCTACCAAGAGCATCGCTGGGTAGCTAAGTTATTATAGGATAAGTACTGAAAGCATATAAGTACGAAGCCATCCCCAAGATTAAATATACTTGTGTAGCTTGACTACACTGAAGGTTCGTGGAAGATTACCACGTTGATAGGCTCTAGGTGTAAGCATAGCAATATGTTTAGCCAAGGAGTACTAATAGACCAAATGCTTTTTTGAAATTTTTACTTTCTATTCGGTTTAAGTGTACAAATGTACACCCTAGCTCTTTAGAACTGAAGTCCTGTTGGTCTTTCGAAAGAAAGACCCCCAGGCACAAGAGTTTATTCTATGAATTTTTGTGCCTGGCGATTGTAGCAGAGTGGAACTACCTGACTCCATCCCGAACTCAGAAGTAAAACACTCTAGCGCCGAAAATACTTAGACCTTTGGTCTTGGGAAGATAGGTCATTGCCAGGACTTTTTGAATCTGGAACCCACCTGAAAAGGTGGGTTTTTTCTTAAATATTATTCAACAATTTTAATGTTTCCTCAGGGTTTTCTACTTTGTAATGTTTAATACCGAGAGAAAGGATAGGGTAGTCATTACCATCCTTGTTGAACTCATCTCCAAAGAATATACACTCTTTCAAGTCGATATTTAACAATCGGCATAATCTTAAAACACAGTCAGCTTTATTAAACCCCTTTGGAATTATATCTATTGTATTCCTACCTGTAATGTATATGTCATACTTCTTATCTATTTCTTCCTGAATCTCCTCTTTTATACTCTCTCTCTTTTTCTTGTTAGAATCCCATCGCTCCTTAATCTCTCTGGGAGCATTCATTCCTAAGCAATCGATCGAGATGTAGCTGATTCTCTTTCTAATCCTTCTGCCATAGCTCTTCTGAATTCCGTATTTACTCCATGTAATATTCTCAATTAACTTTCTGACCTTCTCTGCCTCTGATTCTCTTAAGGGGGTTGATTTGGAAAGGACTGACCATTTTTTGTCCCAAGAATATATTAAATTACCATACTCTGTACATAAGAAGATGCTTTGTAAGAGGGCTTTCTTCTCTTTCGGGAGATTTTTTACAAAAAGTTTTTTAAGTTCTGTAAAGCTTCTTCCTCCAGTTATTACTGCAACATAATTCTTCTGGGAGAGTAGGGCCAAAGTCTGTAAGGTTTTTAATGATGGCTTTGATTGTGGACGAGCTATTGTATTGTCATAATCTAAGAGAAGCAGTTTCATAGTCTAAAAGTATAGCATAGTCAGGAGATCTAATCTGAATCCGATAGACAAATCCTCTCGGTCCTTCTTGGTGGCCTTGTGATGTTTTGGGGGTTGTTGGGTAGAAATCTGCCTGTTACTTTTTATCCCTATTCTACTAGGAGTATATCTGCGCCTCTGGGTGAAGCGTAACATTGGCTAGGCCGTGAGCTACTCTTGGCCTGTTTTGTCACCTGTCCTCATCGTTTAAGACGACAGAGACTCTTGGCTCTTGCCTTTTGGGTTGCTCCTCCAGCCTTTTCGCAGGGTAGAATATTTGTACAAAATCGGCGAGAAACGTCATGATGTATAATAAAAGTATGATAAATTTACGGTTGGTAATCTAAAATGGCAGAGAGAAACTATAGGGTGGTGTCTTGCGAGGGGGGAGATCAGGTAGGTAAGGGAGATGCAGTGATAACTCTGTGCCGAAAACTTTCTAATTCTAAAATCCCGTTTACTTACTCTTCCTTCCCAATATATGCAACACCAATTGGCACTGTCATCCGAATGTTTCTAAAGAACGGTCTCGAAGATTTTAAATTCCCAATTGAAAGGGAAACAAAATTGAAAATGGTTCTTTATGCTTTGAACAGGTTGGAATTTCTTGATGTTCTATTGTCAGATCCGAAGTATATGGAGACATTGATCGTTCTCGATCGAAGCAGTTTTAGTAATGCTGTGACAATAGCATATGGGTTGCTTAAATTAACAGATTGCACAGAGGAGAATGTAAGGAAGTTGGTCAGGTATGCAATGCGGTTAGATGGCCTCATGATTGGTTCTCTTGGATTGAAGGATTGTGTTGTGCAGATGGTCTCGGCTTCTCAGAAGTGGGGTAATTTAAGAGTAAAAGATGGTGATATCAATGAGAGGGATGATGTCCAAAAGCTGTCTGGTATGGTTTACGATATCTATGAGAAACTTGTAGGGAAAGGTTGGAGGAAAGTAGTGACTCGTACCGAGGAGGGGTGGAAAGATAGGGAGGATATATTCTCTGAGATATATAACTTTGTGGAGATGAGGCATGGTAAGCTTGATAGGGAGGATTTTGGTATAGAGTATGTCATCAATATTGAAGAAATCAGACAAAGCATATATCCCAATTCAAAGGTTCCAAAAGCTGATGTTGATAGATATATGAAGTTTTTAATGGAGAATGACAAAGATAGTATGTATGAATACGGTATCAAGATTGGAAGAGCAATTGCGAAGAGTACACCAAACGTTAAGTTCAATAACTGTTCTGTTAGGAGGGAGTTTAAAAAGATGCTCAATCGTTTCCCTGAAATAGAGGAGATATTTAATAGGTATCTCGACAATGGATTCTATGCTAAATTAGTCATGGGGGTTCAGGATGAATAGAAGAGTGAAAGCGGAGCTGTTGCTCTCTGAACTGGAAAATCTCTTCCCAGGGGCTACCACAGAGCTTCAGAATTGGGAAACACCATTTCAGTTCCTAGTCTGTATAATGCTCTCTGCTCAAACTACTGACAAGCAGGTAAATAAGGTTACAAAGAGGCTGTTCTTACAATTCCCTTCTGCGGAGGATCTCTCTAAGGCGGACCTCCCAGGCCTTGAAGATACCATCGGGGGTATAAACTATTTCAAGACGAAAGCGAAACATATCCAAGAGACAGCAAGAATCTTGAAAGAAAAATATGGTGGAGTACCTCCTAAGGAAATTGGGTTGCTTCTGGAGCTTCCTGGGGTTGGATACAAGACAGCCAATGTTTTCTTAAATGATTTGTACAAGGCTAATCAAGGAATTGCTGTAGATACTCATGTTGCTAGGGTGGCTAGAATGTATGGTCTAACAAAGGAGAAAGATCCGACCAAGATATCCCATGATTTAGAAAAACTCTATCCAAAAGATAGCTGGTACAAGGTAAATTCTACATTTGTTCTTTATGGAAGGTATATTCTTAAGGCGAAAAAACCAGATTTAGAAAGAGTTGTTTTAAAAGAACTTCTTGTGCTATAATCGGACCGCAGTAAATAATATAAGTAGTATGCTAGAGCTAACTGCGGGCAAAGCATCACCAAAGGATAATCCTATGGGTAGTACAAAAAACAATCAAGATTTATATTCACAGATAGATTCATATCTAGCTGATAAATCTAATCAAATTAAAACATTTTCAAGGGGTGATATTGTAGAGGGAGAAGTAGTTGATACCAGAGATGGTTTTGTTGTTGTAGATGTCGGTTTCAAATCTGAGGGTATTGTTGCAGGAAGGGAGTTGAAGAGTGATACTTTGGATTGGAGAGATCTTAAGATTGGTGACAAGATTTTAGTATATGTTGTAAAACCGGAGGATGAGGAAGGACAGTTAGTACTTTCAATTCGAAGAACACAGCAAGCTAGTGCTTGGATTACATTGGAAAAGGCGAAGAAGGATAATGATATTGTTGAAACTGTTGTAGTTGAAGCTAATAATGGTGGCTTGATAGTTGAAATAGGTAAGGATATTAGAGGCTTTATACCAACTTCTCAGTTGGATGCTTCTAGAGTTTACTTAAATGGAATTCGACAGGTTGGAAAAGATATATCTTCAAAAGTTCAGAAGAGATTGAATTCTTTAGTTGGAGAGAAGATCTCTACTAGGATCATAGAATTAGATAGAGAGAAGAATAGAATAATTCTTTCGGAGAAGATGGTTACACAATCACGAGATTTGGAGCAGAGAGAGAAGACTTTGAACAAGGTTAAAGAGGGAGATGTTCTTGAGGGATTAGTAAGTGGTATTACTCCATTTGGAATCTTTGTAAATGCAGAGGGTTTGGAGGGTCTAGTACATCTTTCAGAGCTTTCATGGGACAAAGTGGAGGATATTGGTAGTATGTATGCAGTAGGTTCAAAGGTTAAAGTTATGGTTATCGGAGTCTCTGATGGTGGTAAAAGGGTAGCATACAGTGTTAAGAGGTTGTTGAAAGATCCATGGTCTCAAGCAATTGCAAAGTACAAGGTTGGGGATGTAGTCTCTGGCTCTATACAGAAAGTTGTACCTTACGGTGCATTTGTTAGAATTGCAGAGGGTTTAAATGGTTTGATCCATATTTCAGAACTCTCAGACAAGCTTGTTAAGGATCCTTCTGATATTGTTAAGGTTGGAGATGATGTTAAGGTTAAGATTCTTTCAATATCTTCTACAGAGAGACATCTTGGATTGAGTCTCAAAGCAACAGGAAAGAGTTCTACCGTAGTGGAGGAAGTAGTTGAAAAGCCTCAGATTACTCAGGAGGAATTAGCATCTGCTATAGATACTGCAATAGATGAAGAGATTAATGTGAAAGAGTAATCTCTCTTTGTAGTATAATACGGTATGCAGAGAAAGCTATCTAAAACAATCAATTCAACATTTTCTTTGTTGAGTCAAAATGCAACGACATCCTTTAGGAATGCATCTTTTGTTTCGGAGTATTTTAAGGAGCAATCTGTTTCGGTTGTAAGTTTGTTAATAGGGATAATTCTTACTGAAGAAGCTTTGGCAACGAGGATTGTCGTGGAGATGGGAGTAGATAGGGGGGAATTATTAAAGCTTCTTTTCGATGGGAAGATTGTTGAGGTTGTTGGTGATACTAAATCGCCAAGAGAACTCGTTCTTTCAGAAGAGGTTAAGGATATCTTAAGAAGAGCGTTTGATTCATCCCAGAAGATGGCTCATGTGTATGTTGGCACAGAACACTTAATGCTGGCTATTTTACTTTCTGGAAGTAGTAGAATCAAGAAACTTAAGATCCTAGGTTTGACTCATGAATCGTTTGAAAAAATGCTTTACTCTTTTGCCTTCTATCCTTCTGGAATTTTGTCAAAACCAGCAATACGGAACGAACAGGATGACTCCTTTAGAGTAGTAGATATGCTGGGAATAGATTTAGTAGAGCTTGCAAGAGAGGGTAAATTGGATAGGGTCATAGGGAGGGATGGAGAGATTTCTCAGCTCATAAATATTTTGAGCAGAAGAAAAAAGAACAACCCCATAGTTGTTGGGGAGTCCGGAGTTGGGAAGAGTGTCCTCATAGAAGGTTTGGCTCAGAGGATAGCTAATGGATATGTACCATCCTCTTTGAAAAACTTTAGGATAATTTCCTTAGATGTAGCAAATATAATGGCTGGTAGTAAAATGAGGGGCGATGTTGAGGAGAAGGTTATGGCCATAGTAGATGAGGTTGTTTCGTCGAAGAATACAATCCTCTTCATAGATGAAATCCATAATATTGTTGGTTCTGGAATGCCAGGTAGTTCCTCTGATATAGCTTCTGTTCTTAAGCCAGCCCTTCTTCAGGAAGGTTTTAGATGTATTGGAGCTACAACGACAGAGGAATACACAATGTATTTTGAATCAGACAATGCACTTGTTCGTAGATTTCAGCCAATATTTTTGAAAGAGGCTTCTGTAGAAGATACTTTGGAGATCTTAGCAAATGTTAAATCGATACTTGAGGAGCACCATCAGGTAAAAATATCAGATGATTCAGTGAAGGCAGCAGTGCTTCTTTCTGATAGGTATGTTAGTGATAGATATCTGCCAGACAAGGCGATAGATATACTGGATGAAGCTGCAGCTTCTAGACGGCTTCTTGTTGAATATGAGTTTAAGGATCTTTCCGAAATGCATGAAAATTTAACAAAGGTTTTGAAGCAGAAGGAGAAGCAAATATCTCTTGGGAATATGGAGGAAGCTTTGTTGTTGCAGAAGAGAGAGAAGAGCTATACTCGTAAGATTGCTAGAAGAGAACTGGAATGTCTCAAGAACAAAAAGAGTAAGAGTAATCAGGTAACTACAGAAGATATTAGGCATGTGGTCTCAAAATGGACAGGTATTCCATTGAATACACTCGGTAGCAAGGAGAAGAAATCTCTGTTGGATTTGGAGAGTGAGTTGAACAGGAAGGTTTTGGGCCAGAAGGATGC
>CAIMEL010000016.1 GCA_903840015.1 uncultured bacterium | reverse complement strand
TCACATATATGTAACACTCAATGCAGATGGTTCAATTACGATAAGGGATAATGGTAGAGGTATTCCAGTAGAAATACATCCTGAGACAAAAGTCTCAACACTGGAAACTGTAATGACCAATCTTCATGCTGGAGGGAAATTCGAACAAGGGGCATATAAAGTGTCTGGGGGATTGCATGGAGTAGGTATGAAATGTACAAATGCTCTCTCTGAATGGATGGTGACAACCGTTATGAAAGATGGAGGGATATATGAACAGAGGTACGAGAGAGGAGTACCTGTGGCTCCTGTTAAAAAAATTGGGGACACAACAGAGACAGGTACACAGCATACCTTTCTTCCCGATTCACAGATTTTTTCCACAACTGAATTCGAATTTGAGACAATTGTTAAGAAATGCAGACAACATGCGTACCTAACCGCTGGACTGCGAATTTCTGTTCTAGACGAGAAGGAAGAGAAACATAGAAGGTACGATCTGTACTTCGAAGATGGAATAAAATCATATGTAAGGTTTCTAAACATAGATGAGAAAGTAGTTGGAGAGGAGCCTTTCTTCATGAGCAAACAGGAAGATGATGTCTTGGTAGAGGTATCTCTACAATACACAGATAGTATGGAGGAGGATGTCAGATGCTACACAAACAATATTGTTAACCCGGAGGGAGGAACTCACTTAGCTGGTTTTAGGACTGCAATTACAAGTGCAATAAATACATATGCACAGAAATCGGAATTACTTAAGGGTCTAAATGGAACCCTTAATGGAGATGATGTTCGAGAAGGACTTACAGCAATTGTTTCTGTAAAAGTACCTAATCCTCAATTTGAAGGGCAAACTAAGATAAAGTTGAATAATCCAGAAGTAAAGAGCATCGTAGGAAAAGTTGTACGAGACGAATTGTTAACATATTTCGAAGAACATCCTCAAGAAGCAAAAAATATCATTGGGAAAGCAGTATTAGCAAACAAAGCAAAGGCGGCAGCAAAAGCAGCGAGAGATGCTGTGATAAGGAAAAACGCATTAGAATCAACAACACTACCTGGGAAGCTTGCAGATTGTACAAGTAAAGATCCAAGTATTAGTGAGCTATTCTTAGTAGAGGGAAACTCAGCAGGTGGTTCGGCTAAACAGGGTAGGGATAGACATACACAAGCAATTCTACCGTTAAGAGGTAAAATCATAAATACACATAAATACCGAGTAGACAGAGTTCTTTCAAATTCTGAATTCAATGATATTACAACAGCACTAGGGGTAGGTATTGGAGACACCCTAGATATTTCCAAATTAAGATACCACAAGATAATATTAATGAGTGATGCAGATGTCGATGGTCTGCACATCACAACTTTGGAATTGACCTTGCTATTCCGATTCTTTAGACCTTTGATTGAAGGTGGCTATGTGTATGTAGCACAACCACCACTACACAAGGTCGAGATAGGGAAGAAAAAATACTACTTCTTAAACGATGCAGAGAAAGAAGCTTTTGTCCGAAAAGCTAAATTAGAGGGCAAAGTTCCAGTAGAAAACAGATTCAAAGGTTTAGGAGAGATGAATCCTGATCAACTTAGGGAAACAACCATGGGACCAGAGAACAGGGTGTTGAAACAGGTACATATCGAAGATGCTGAGGAAGCAGAAAAGATTTTTGAGATGCTCATGGGCAACGAAGTACCACCACGAAGAAGATTCATACAAACACATGCTACCAAAGCTAACTTAGATGTATAGATTAAGAAATAATGGATAATGATATAAAAACAACACAAGAAAATACCGACGAATTAAATCAAGAGGTTTCATTCAACCCAGGAGAAGTAGCATACAGATCCATCGTTGATGAAATGAAAGCCAACTATCTTGATTACTCTATGTCCGTAATAGTATCTAGAGCACTTCCAGAGGTAAAGGATGGATTAAAACCATCTCAACGAAGAATCTTGGTTGCTATGAATGATTTGGCACTAACTCCCTCTGCACATTACAGAAAATGTGCAAAGATTGCTGGTGACACATCTGGAAACTATCATCCTCACGGAGAAGCCATCGTATATCCTACATTGGTAAAGATGGCTCAAGATTTCTCTACTAGATATCCTCTCGTAGATGGACAAGGAAACTTTGGATCTGTAGATGGAGATAGTGCTGCTGCTATGAGATACACTGAGGCCAGGATGGGGAAGATTACACCAGAATTAATACGAGACTTAAATAAAGGTACCGTTACTTTCATTCAAAACTACGATGGTACACGTTTAGAGCCAACAATATTACCTGCACTGTTCCCAAATGTCCTTGCAAATGGCAGTGATGGAATTGCTGTTGGTATGGCTACTAAGATCCCGCCACATAACCTTACTGAACTCATAGATGGATTACAAAAGATGATCTCTTTGGGAAATAAATGGGTAGGGAATGCGATATACAATGAACTTAGAAAAAAGAAAGAATCCAAAGAAAAAATACCACAGGTGTTGAACTCTAAACCTATGGACTATTTAGAAAACTATGTAAATATATCAGACATAGATTTTGAAAAAGAGATTGAAAAACTTCGTGGGGAAATCTCAGATCAACAGGCAGTACTATATCCTGAATTCAAATCCGAAATCACACCAACTGAGCTCATCGAGATAATACCTGGTCCTGACTTCCCAACAGGGGGAACCATATACGATCAACAAGAGATCCTGAACGCATATGCAACTGGTAGAGGACGAATTCTTCAAAGAGCAAAAGCTTCAATAGTTGAAGGGAAGAATGGGCGATATGAAATCATAATTACAGAAATTCCTTTCCAGGTTAACAAAGCACATATGATAGAGAAAATTGCAGACTTGGTTAAGGAGAAGAAGATACAAGGAATTGCAGACATAACTGACACATCAAATATAGAGGGTATGAGAGTGGTAATTCTACTCAAGAGAGATGCCCAACCTAAAACCGTCTTGAACAAACTGTTCAAATATACCGAGATGCAGAAAGTATTCAATGCGAATATGATTGCCTTAGTAGAACAAGAACCTAAAACATTACCATTAAAAAGGATTTTAGAATTATTCCTGTCCTTCAGATTAACTGTAACCATAAGGAGATTTGAGTTTGATCTTGCAGAGTCTAGATTTAGAGCACACATCTTAGAGGGTTTGTTAAAAGCATTGGATATGCTTGATGAAGTAATAGCTACCATCAGACAATCTAAAACACAGGATACTGCTAAAACAAACTTGATGGACAAATTTGATTTCACAGAAGTCCAAGCTCAGGCCATTCTTGATATGCAATTAAGAAGACTTGCGGCATTAGAAAGGATGAAATTACAAAATGAATACAAAGAACTAGAAGCAAAGATTAAGGAATACAATGAGATATTAGGTGATCCGGATAAAATTCTTTTTGTTGTAAATTCTGATTTGCAAGAAATTAAAGAGAAATATGGAGATGCTAGAAGAACTAAGGTTGTTAAGGGAAAAATCAATGAGATTTCGGAGGAGGATCTTGTTGCCTCAGAAGACACATTAGTAACAATTACTCATTCTGGATATATTAAGAGGCTTTCCCCAGATACCTACAAGGCACAGAATAGAGGAGGTAAGGGTGTCTCAGGAGGAGATACAAAGGAGGGCGATTTCATAGAACACGCTTTCCTGTGCAATACACATGACGAATTACTCTTGTTCACTAATAAAGGTAAGGTTTTCAATCTTAGGATCTTTGAGATACCAGACCTAGGGAGAACTGCAAAAGGTTTGCCTCTTGTGAATTTGATTCAATTAGAACCAGAGGAGATAGTCACATCCGTACTGACCAGGGATCCTAAGGGTATAGTGTCAGAGAAGAGAAAAGACGAGAATGCTGCTTCTGAGAAAAAAGATTTCAAATATTTCCTAATGGCGACTGAACGAGGATTCGTGAAGAAAACAGAATTATCCGAATTTGCAAAGATAAGGGCAAATGGACTAACAGCGATTAAACTGGAGGAAGGAGATCAATTAACTTGGGTTAAAGCAACAACAGGTACAAATGAAATTATAATAATCACCAAAGAAGGAAAATCTGTAAGATTTAAAGAAACTGATGTTAGACCTATGGGACGTAGTACTAGAGGGGTTACAGGTATAAAGTTTAAGAACAAGACTGACTCTGTAATAGGAATGGGAATAGTTGAGAATGATGCTCAGAAACTTCTGACTCTTTCTGAGCACGGATACGGGAAGATGTCACTCCTTAAGGAATATACTCCTCAAAAACGTGGTGGTACTGGAATCTTTACTTTTAGAGTTACACCTAAGACAGGGGACATTGCTACGGCAAGAATCTTGACACAGGAAGATGAAGAGATTGTTGTAATATCTCAGAAATCGAAAGTTATACGTTCTGATGTTAAGACAGTACCCACGCAAGGTAGACAAACCTCTGGTGTGAGAGTTATGAATATCAATGATGGAGACAAGGTAGCCACGGTAGCTTTGCTGTAATGGTGTTTTTCACACTATCGGAGTATAATACATCTGTTCTTTAACACAGATGTGAGAAGATTTAATCACACATCAACAACAGCGTGTATCATTTCAACAACCCTAATGCCGAGGGTATTCAAGAAACAAGGAGACAATGAAGATGGAGAAGTTCCTGATCCTTTGCATCACTGCGTTCCTGCTCATCGGATGTTCTGGAGGAAATTTCTACGACTCCGAAAACCCACCATATATTGACTGCAGTGAAACCAATAAGATAGTAGTACAAGAGGAGAAACTTCACTTCTCACCATTCCTATCAGGAGACATCGAACCTTTGATTTCAAGCCAATGCAAGGCGGTTATACCGGGAGGAGGATTGATTGAGATTGAAAGATTTGATTTGATCCTTCGATTTTCTGATGGACAGACAATCACTCTCCCAAGAGAAGACTTCGAATGGGGATTCAACTTCCGTTGGATTCCATAATATAGTGGAGAGCCTATGCTCTAATGGTAGGCTCTCCCTATCTCTTCTCTATACAATACACGCTGTTACTCTATCCTTTCTATTTTAAAATCACGATTGTAATCATCTCCGGATATTTGAGCAATATTATCAGAAAGCTCTTTGTATGTAAGACCAGTATATGAATTCACACTCCTAATCTCTCGAGAAATCTTCCTTATGTTACTCTCCATCATTTTACTTATCGCAGTCATGTCTTCTCTTGTTAATACCATATCTATATCCCTTACAATTTATTACTCTATTTTAACCCATACCCAAATATACTTCTCGACCTAGATAGAAGTATCTCTGACTTGTAAAAGAATTACTATTATCCAGCAACTATATATTGTAATATATACAAAATGGAAATAATTAAGAGCATACTTGGAATAATTGGAGGATTTGTACTCGCGTTTAATTCGCACACAGTGAACCATACATATACAGAGGACGAATTAATGGACCAAGAGATAATCATCGGCCAGAGATATGAAATCGTCGAGGAGGTTACACTTGAGAAGATTAAGCCTGTTGAAGGAAGAACTACAACATCGAGTTCAACTGGTTCTTGGTGGACATATCCAACAAAGATACAGATGTGTACGAGAAATGGAGATGATTTACTTGTTTTGGTAAACAAGGAATACAAACTACCTCAAAGCTATGCCCCAAAAGATCTTGTTAGTGCAAGTCTCTCGGGTATCAGAAAAGGATCAGGCTACTACTTGAGAAAGATCATCATAAATGATTTGAAGAATCTAGTAACTGATGCAAAAGCTGATGGTATTGATCTAAGTATCAGATCTGGATACAGATCATATGCTACACAAATCTCTACTTACAACTATTGGTTGAGTATTAATGGTGGAAGTATCTCCGCAACAGACAAGGTATCTGCAAGGGCAGGACACAGTCAACACCAACTTGGAACAACTGTAGATTTCAGTAGTGCAGAGATAGCGGATGGGTTAGGAGGTACTTTCAGTTCTACTAAAGCAAGTAAATGGTTGGCCAAGAATGCATGGAAATATGGATTCGTGATTTCATATCCAGCAGGATATGAGAGTATAACGAGATATAGTTATGAGAGTTGGCATTACAGATATATTGGTAAAACAAACGCACAGGAGATGATTAATAGTGGTATGATATTGGAACTGTACCTAAGAAGTAAAAACTAAAAATATGGAAAAGAAAACTATTAAAGTATTGTCTCGTATATATCTCTCTTTTGGAATACTGCTCTTATTTCTTGGATTTCTATTTCTCTCAGTTTCCTTCTATCCTTCTATTTGGTACGCCGTAAACAAAGAAGCTACTCAAGAAGATACAGAACAGATTGTGGCATTGGTTACAGATGTAAAACCTGATACCCAAGAGGAACCGAAAGTAGTTGAACTTCCACCCTTCGATGAGAAATTACCAAAACAGAATGTTTTGAAGATTCCTTCTATTGGAGTAGATTCTGAGATTGTTCAAAACAAGGACGCATACAAAGGTCTTTTGAAAGGGATATGGATTGTTCCTGATTTCGGAACTCCAGAAGAGAATGAAATCCCCATAATTATAGCTGCTCATAGATTTGGATATATAGAGTGGACGAAGGAGTTTAGATACAAGAGCTCGTTTTACAATCTTCCTAAATTGAGAGTAGGTGATAAGGTACAAATTATTTGGAACCAGAGAAGCTATGAATATGAGGTTTACAAATCGGAAGATAATTCTCAGATTACAGACTATGAAGCAGATCTTATTCTTTATACCTGTCGAATGTATAACTCTCCAACAAGAGTGTTCAGATATTTGAGCAGGACGAACTAACACCCCATAGTGTTGCATATTCCCAGATTATGAGATATAATGTAGCTGTAATTAAATTGCTCATTACAAATTACCATGAAGAAAACAAATCTTCTTTTGGTATCTATCCTTACTATCGGAATTCTTTCATTATTGAAATCTCCCGTATTAGCAGATGGCTATACACCATATGGTCCTCACATTCCAGAAGATACTGGATTGGTAGACGGTATGTTGTTTAATATAGTAGCCGTTGTAACATACCTTTTAGGTATAGCTTCTATAGGTGTATCTAAAGTCCTTAGTAATAAGATAGACTAACCAAACAATACTGGGGTAAGGGGCAACCCTTACCCTATAGTATTGACACTACAAGCCGCCTCATGGTATAATGTATCAGAGAATTAATAAACTGCACTTTAAAAATTTTCCTAAATCATAAATGTAAAAGAGAGATGTCTGAAGTAGAACTTACTTTATTTATCTCTTTTTTATAAAAGAGAAGTTCTTTAAAAATGGAAGGGGTATGAGAGTGATTTGAACCCAGCAATTAGTAATTAATACATAATTATTGATTCTTAATTGCTGGGTAGGGAACATCTGTTTCCTGTTGTTTGTTCAATTCAAATTTCACTCACAATGGAGGATTATCATGGAAAATCGCAATAGCAATACCAACTGGTACGGAAAGGCGTTCACTCTTGGATGCATCGGGCTCGTCCTGATGCTTTGCCTGATTCTCGGCATACTGGCCATCATCTTGGTCAGCAAGCCCGAAGCGCCCGCTCCGACGACTCAGGTGCCTGTCACCGAAGTCACTCCGCTCCCGACCGCCGGACTTTCAGCCACTCCCGTGGCAGGCTCGACGGTTTGCAGGTATGCGGATGGGTACGATTCCTTTGGCAAGGTTGTGTCTCAAAACACCACCGTCATTGGACCGGCAGTGATTAAACCCAGTCGCGACCGCGACCACGCAATCCTGCTACTCCCTGGAAGCAATTATGTCACAACCGCGACCGACGAGGTCATCTGGATTCTCCAAGGAGATTCCGCGTGCGTGATGTCCCAGGGACAGTTTTTCGGTTCCACCGAAGTCCGCTAATTCCCCCCCTCCCAGCCCTCCCTCATGGAGAAACTTTCGACTAGCTTCGGCTGTCATTGTTTCGTTGTTCCATGGGGGAGGTAGTTTTTTCTAAAATTAAATATAATTATCAAAATAACCGAAAGGTTATTTTTTTTGTTATATTCACTTTCTTTTTAACCCAAATATATATATATTAAAGGTAGTATGAAAACCTTTTATCTTAAAATACTCGTAGGAATAATTCTCCTGTATTCAATTATTCTTGCAGTCAATAATCTTAATACATACTTCAAAACAACAAACTTTGAAATAATCAACGAAAGACAAAGTGTCATAATACAGCTACCAAACACAGGATATATTGAAATCATATCTAAAAATGATCATATTACAGATGGGAAGGCGTTCTTTGAACAACCATTTAGTAGCGTAACCAAAGTACTAAAAAACTCAAACCTTGAGAATTCAATAGCTAGAACAAATATTCATACAGAATACATCGAAAATGGAGATAGCAGTGATAGACTACTTAGGCTTAAACCTGTAGATAGTAAAAACATATCTATTGAGGTATATGTAAATACACAATTTAAATACATTCAAGATCTCAAATACAGTATACAGTTGGATTATTCCAACAGAACCAATTTTGAAATCGATGGTAAGAATGCTGTATTTACAGACAAAGGATGCACCGTGAGAGTAGTGGGGGAGGATATAAAGTATACTATTACAGAGAACAGACAAACCCTAATCCTGAGTAAGAAGTATGAACCAGAGGTAATCTTCAGATTCGATTTAAATATTAAGTGTAATAAATAGAATGTTTGATATATTGGCGATAACAATCAATATCGGAATAATCTCTTACTTCATCTTCTCAATCTTTTCAGGAGGTTTACAATCATTCTCAGACAATTATATTTTCATAGGATACCTGATATTCACAACCCTTACCTTACCAAATTTAATATCCAAGGTTATATTCAAATCTAGAATCACAGGAGTAATAACAGCGCTCTGTTTTCTCTTCTTTCCACTTCAATTCGTAATCTCAACCCTAATATCTACCACAACAGGTCTCTCTATGAGTGAAGTGCTACCATTTAACAGTGTATTTAATATAATTTTGTGGAATGTACTCTTCATTCTATTCATCACACTAGACGAGAAGAGAGGCGATTATTCAGAAAAGATTATCAAAGATATTGGTTCTGCATTACTTCCCGCAATACTCTTCTCAATCTTTGTAGCATTATTTATCAGACAGGTTGATTCAGTAGTAGCACTTGATTATTTGCAGCACTTAACCGTAAGTAACAAGATGTTTTTTGATGAATTAATTTGTATATTACCAGGTCAATGCTCAAACCTCTTCCTACAACATGGATATACAACCTTCTATCACATAATTCTTGGGAATTTAACTGTATTTATACAAAACAATCCAATTAAAGTTTTCTATATTCTCGATCTCATTTTCCCATTAGTAGCAAGTATTCCCATCTACTATATTTTCAAAAAATACACTGCAAACAGATTATGGTCCCAAATCGGAGTAATTCTCTCCCTTTCAGTATTCGTAATGGGGGGATATGATTTTGTATTCTTCATTCCTCAGACATTTGCTTTGTTACTATTCCTTTTAGTCTTGAGAGATAATAATCTGAAATTTGGATCATTGTTGCTGGTGAGTGTACTACTCGTATCCAGTCATTTCATAATTGGAGCCTTTTTCTCTGCACTTCTCTGGTTTAAATATATTTTCATTGATAATTTAAGGAAATCAACAGAGATTAAAATCTTCTATATGGTACTACTTCTCTCCATATTCTTTTTCATTCTTGCGAATATAGCAGGTTTTAGTGTTGAGAGATTAATCCAAACAGATGCAACAGAAGTAATAGGGAGTTTGACCAATCCATACTTCCCAAATAATTTAACTGTATACTCTCAAATATTAGGACCTATTTTTGTACTTTTAGGTTTAGCATTCGTAACAAACATATTTGAAAGGATAAGCAAAAGATCGGCCATCATAGCAACTTCTTTCCTTAGTATCGGAACTATCTGCTACTTCTTAGCTCCGACATATGCAAATAAATTTACAATAGGCTTCGGATTCTTTGCATCACTTTTAATAGTATCGTTTCTTTCTTCTTTGAATTTAAAATTTTTCTCAAAACTGTTCTTCTCAATTCCACTAATTACAGTATTTCTAGTTAACTTCTATATCCAATACAACAGATACCTAGTCTTCTATACACAATCTAATGGCACTGTTTCTGCAATAACAAAGGAGGATATGGCTGCTGTAGAGTACTTTAAGGAGGATAGGACAAATCCAATCATAGTGTCAGATCCATATACCCAACTAATCATAGCTTCCTTGGCAAACAGGGATACTCTGCAAGCACAGTATATGCAATTAGAAACAAGAGAGAACTTATTTAAATATCTAGAGGATGCATCTCCAGAAACATATGAAAAATTAATAACTTCTCCTGGATTCCCAGATGAAGAAAATTTTGGATTACTTTACACATCTAGACTCCACAGATCAATCTTGTATCAGGATACAGCTTGGATCTACAATATATATTCACTTTCCATAAATAATACAGAACCAATTGAAGAGATAGATGGCAAATTAAGCTCAGAGATGAACAGGATAGACAAAGAATATGTATATATCAGTGATAATTTTGTTCTCTTTAAATAACACTGCCTAACTTAAACTGCTCTTAAATGCACAGACTTAAATCTAAAAAATACGAATTCATTTCAATCTCACATTTTTTCCCCCCACAGATAGGAGGGTTAGAAAATATGGCATACAACCTCATAGATGGTTTGTCCAAAAGAGGAATTCGTTCTCTAGCAATATATAGTTCTAAGGCACACTACCAAGAAGAAGGGGATTACTTTGACAGGCTAAGTTTTCAGACATTCAGTATTTTCGATAATACATACCCAATATTTGGACTCAAATTTTTGATAAAGGTTTTTTCCATAATTAGGAATAATCCCGATGCGAAGATAGTAATACATAGCCGACATCTAACTAGTAGCTTAATAACTTCAGTAATTTGTAGACTACTCAAACACCCATATACCGTCATTGAACATAATGCTGGTCCGATATTTCTTAACTCCAAAAGCATGACAGCAATTGTAAATTGGCTAGATCAAAATGTCTTTGGATCTGTTCTAGAAAATTCCGAAGATATCTTTGCTGTGTCAGATACTGGAAGAGAGTGGGTTAGTAACAACTTCAGAATACCAAAAGAAAGAGTTGGAGTAATATACAACTCATTTGACACAAAATATGATACGAAGCAATTACCAGAGAAAAAGAATGCAGTTGTCTTTGCAAGTAAATGGATAAAGGTAAAAGATCCTCAAACAACCCTAAAAGCATATGAATTACTAGCCAATAAATTTTCAGATTGGGAGTTCATACTAATAGGGCAGGGCAATTCTTTGATATACGAAAAAGGCAAGCTGGCAACAAATATAAAGATTGTAAATAAGTTAATCCCTCAAAAAGAGCTATTCAAGATCCTAAAACAATCAAAGATATACGTTAACTCATCATTAAGTGAAGGTTTGGCACTTGCAATTTTAGAAGCCATATCGTTTGGGAACATACCGGTAATCTCTAATGCGAAGAGCAATATTGAAATAGCAAAAATTTTGAATACCTCCGAATATACATTTAGAAGAAAGAACTGCAAAGAGTTGGCCAGGATTATAGAAAAAGCTATTTGGAAATCTAAAAACCATAACTATATAGAAAACCTAATAGATAGGAATAACGAGATATTCTCAAAACAAAAAATGATTGATTCGTACTTTGAGAGATTACTACCGAGACAGTATAGTAAGAAAACAACAAAAACTCTCTCAATAGTCATACCTGTTTACAATGAGGAGAAAACAGTTTTGAGATTGCTAGATAAAATATCTTCTTTGAAATTACCATATAATATGAAGAAAGAGATAATCATAGTTAATGATTGCTCAACGGATAATTCCGAGAAACTGATTGATATACATATTAAATCCAACCAATCCGACTCCGACAGATATATTTACCTCGAAAACAAAAGAAATCGTGGGAAATCAAGAACTGTTCGCAAAGGAGTATTAGCAAGTACTGGAGACTTTGTTGTAACACAGGATGCAGACCTAGAATACAAACCTCAAGATTTGGTCCAATTCTTAAGAGTGTTCTACCAGGAATACAATACAGATGTGATATATGGTAACAGGTTTAATTCACAAAACAAGTTCAGCAATTTAATACATAGTGCAGGAAACAGGTTCCTTACATATATCTCTGGGATTGTAACAAGACCTAGAGGATTTGCACCGAAAGATATGGAAACTTGTTACAAGATGGTTAGAGGAGACATTATGCGAGCACTATTTAAATCACTTGAATCTAAGAGTAACTTTGGATTAGAGCCCGAGATTACTGCAAAGCTTGTTAGATACAGAAAACCAAATGGAAAGAGACTTGTGTTTAAAGAGATAGATATATATTACAAACCAAGAACGGTTTCCCAAGGTAAGAAGATGAGATGGTTTAAGAATGGTATAGAGGCTCTGTTGGAGATTTTGTATTTCAATACAACCAATTTCACAGTAGAGGAGTATTACAAAGGCAAGAAAATCAAAAGACAGTTCTAATTCTCTTGACTTTAGATACTACTAGATTTAATATATATTATCCGATTAGATATATCGGTGAGATAAATTGTATAAGACTGCTCCAATATGGATACTAAAGGTGAACCAGGATCTGAAGGTTTGACTCCAAGACCCGATATAGATGAATTTAAAGGTAGAGTGGCAGCTGGGGAATATGACAGATTGCAGAATGGCGCAGAGGTATATGAATCACCAAATGGAATTAGGTTTGTTATAGATGGTCAAGGAGGAGCAGATTTGATTGTAGGTAAGGATCAACCACCAAAGACAGAAGCTTTAGAAGAGGGCCACACCATTATTACTCCAGCACGAGATTTACACCAAGAAGCTCTCGATAGAAATGCAAGGGCTAATGAAGGATTCAAACCTTTAACACCTATGCCTGAGAATGGTAAAGATTTCTTCGCAAGAGAAGATGAAATCCAAAGACAGGCAAGAAGAGATGCCAGACATCAGGAGGCTCTCGATGCAAATGCAAGGGCTAATGAAGGATTCAAACCTTTAACACCTATGCCTGAGAATGGCAAAGATTTCTTCGCAAGACAGGGTGAGATTGCAAAGCATGCCAGAGAGGAACAAGAGGAAGTAGACATTACTCCAGAAAAAACTATAGAAGAATTACAAATAGAGATACAAGAGTTAAAAGAGGAAAATCAAAGACTTCTAGCAGAGAGGAATGCATTGATAGAGAAGGGGTATGAAGATGCACATCAGATAGGTTCTTCAATGGTAGAAGTGTATGAACTATCACAAGAAGTCGCAAGATTAGCAGCACTGCTAGAAGCAAATGGGATAACTCCTGAAGTAACACCAGTAACTCCTGAGGTAACACCTGTAACTCCCGATGTAACACCTGTAACTCCCGATGTAACACCTGTAACTCCCGATGTAACACCTGTAACTCCTGAGGTAACACCTGTAACCCCTGATGTAACACCTGTAACTCCTGAAGTAACACCAGTAACTCCTGAAGTAACACCAGTAACTCCTGAGGTAACACCTGTAACTCCCGATGTAACACCTGTAACTCCCGATGTAACACCTGTAACTCCCGATGTAACACCTGTAACTCCCGATGTAACACCTGTAACTCCCGATGTAACACCTGTAACTCC
>CAIMEL010000015.1 GCA_903840015.1 uncultured bacterium | reverse complement strand
TGGTTTAGCTCTGGACAGTGGCCATTCTCTACCTTAGGTGGACCTGAGGGAGATGATTTCGGCAAATATTATCCAACTCAGATGATGGTTCATGCGAGGGATATCCTGTTTTGGTGGTCTGCGAGAATGATTATGATGGGTATCTACAGAACAGGACAGGTTCCATTCCCTACTGTATTCCTTACCGGTATGATTCTGGCTGCTGACGGATCTAAGATGTCAAAATCTAAAGGCAACGGTATTGAACCTGATGAAGTTTTTACAAAATATGGTGCAGATGCTTTGCGTCTCTGGTATTACTCAGATGCACTACCTGGTTCTAATGCTCCGCTTCGAGAAGAGAAGATTAAGGGAAACAGAAACTTTGTAAACAAGATTTGGAATGCTAGTAGATTCATCCTTATGAATATTGAGGAGAAAGAAATTCCACAGATTAATGAATCTAGTGTTGAGGATGGAAAAATGAAAAAGGAAACAGATATTCATGTAGAGAAAGTAGGTAAATATATTCAGAAATATCAGTTCAATTTAGGAGCAGAAGAAATCCGTGAGTTTTTCTGGCACCAACTTTGTGACAAATGGATAGAAGAAGTAAAAGGTGAGGTAAAGGACTTACCAATTGGAGATGTACAGAGAGTTCAAAAATTAGCCGAACTACTTTATGTCCTCAAGGAGAATCTTAAGATTATGCATCCTTTCATACCTTTTGTAACTGAAGCAGTATGGCAAGAGTTAGTGAAAATGGGGCTTGCTGAAGGACTGTTGATGAACCAGCAGATGATGTCCCGCTAGGGGCATATATTTCTAACGATAATCAAATAGTTATATAATCAAATAGTTGATTATATTTTAATCTAAATTATTGCTGAATTTTAATGGAAAGAAAAAAATTATACATCACAACTACTCTACCCTATGTTAATGCTGAGCCACACATTGGACATGCTTTAGAATTTGTTCAAGCAGATGCGATCTCAAGATATTTTAGAAACAAGCTGGGAAAAGAGAATGTGTTTTTTAATGTGGGTACTGATGAGCATGGTTTGAAGATATTCCGGAAAGCACAAGAGGAAGGTCTTGGAGTTATTGAATTTGTTGATAAATACTCTCAGAGATTTAAAGATTTTTGTAAACTGTTTTTGGTTGAATATGATTCTTTTTACAGGACATCGGAGAAGAATCATCATGAGGCTGCACAGAAGTTTTGGAAGAAGTGTGATGAAAATGGTGATATATACAAGAAGAAATACAGTGGGTGGTATTGCGTTGGGTGTGAAAGGTATATAACGGAGAAGGAATTGGTAGATGGTAAGTGCCCCGATCACGGAGTTGTTCCAGAAGAGAGGAATGAAGAGAACTATTTCTTTAAGTTATCAAAGTACAGAGATCACCTTCTTAACTGGTTGGAAGATAATCCAGAGTGCCTTAAGCCTCTTTCTAAGGTTGAGGAACTTAAAAGAATAATCAGTGAGGCTGAGGATATAAGTATTTCGAGATTAAAAGAAAGTCTTCCTTGGGGTATAGAAGTTCCAAATGATCCAGAACAGGTTTTCTATGTTTGGTTTGATGCTTTGACAAATTATGTCAATGTGATAGGTTTTGGCAAAGATGAAGAAAGATTAAAAGAATGGTGGCCTGGAGTACAGCTTTTTGGTCCAGACAATCTTCGCTTTCAAGGTAGTATATGGCAAGGCATGTTGGCTTCTGTAGGATTACCTCAGAGCTATAAACTTCTTGAGCATGGAATGGTTTTGGGCCCAGATGGTAGAAAGATGGCTAAGTCATTGGGGAATGTCATCTCTCCTTTTGATCAAGAGAAGAAGTATGGTGCGGAAATTGTAAGGTTCTACCTACTCTCTGGTATCTCAACATACGGCGACTCAGCTTACAAAGAGGATGACTTAGTCAATATGTATAATTCTCGCTTAGCAAACAATTTTGGAAATCTCCTGAATAGAGTTATACATCTTAGTAATACAAAGGAAGTCGAAATTAATAATCTTGGTGAGGTAGATGCACATTTTAAAAAGGAAGTTGATAGTTATGCTGATGCAGCAAAGCAATTGTTTGGTGATTTTGAGATTGCGCTTGGGAGTGAGAAGGTAGATGAACTTGCTGATTTTGGGAACAAGTATATTACAAAGGAAGAGCCTTGGAAGAAAGAGCTACCATTCGAAACAACACAGAAGATTCTCAACAATTTAAGTTATTTACTCTCAGTAGTTATTGAATTGTACTCCCCAATAATCCCATCTAGTGCAGAGAAGGCAAAGAGAGCTTTGGAACAGAGAGAGAGTATTATTCTTTTTAGTAAAATATAGGGATATATATGCTATACTGAATTTAGTAAAAAGTTTTACACTGCCCAATGTTAAGGACTGAAAAACAACCAAAATCTATAAACTTCTTAGAAGCAGTCTATTCTCCTAATGACATATGGTCTAATGCATATATTTGGCTTACAGAAATAGGTAAGTATTTGTTGATTTTTGTAGAAGTTGTTGTCCTTGGTGTCTTTTTCTCTAGATTCATACTAGATAGAAAAAATAATGACCTGACAGAGAAGGTAAATAGTCAGGTTGTTCTCCTTGCCAATGATACTTGGAGGAAGAATGCTGTTTTGTTTGAAAATTATCAAACTCTTTTCGGGGATGTTCGTAAGGTTCGAATGGAACAGAGTATAAATTCGATAACAGTAAGTGAGTTAATTAGCGGTGTGCCATCATCGTTAAATCTAGAGAGTTTTTCATACAATGGAGCTAAAGTGTCGCTTCAAATTAGGGCGTCAAGTTTAGAAGCTGTAAAGAATTATGAAAGTGCTTTGAAAAACAACTCCGATTATTATGATGTGAGGTTCTCCATAAATAAAGAGAGTACAGAGATTAGTGTTATGGTTGCGTTTTCTTTAGTTCCACCAGCTAAAAAATAATGGAAGAGAAGAATATAAACACAGTTGAATATATTAAAATGGTGAAGGAGTCACCCGAGAGAAAGAAATCATATATTTTTCTTGGAGTGACGATTTTGGTCTCTATTCTCCTTATTGTTTTTGCAATTAGACCAACAATTGTTGTAATAACGAAGATAAACAAGGAGATTAAAGAGAAGGAAGCTTTGACAAAGATGTTAGATGCTAAGATCAACACCCTTACAGTGTTAGAGAATCAATATGCTGAGAAGAAGAAAGATTTAGATAACTTAGAATTAATATTCCCTGCAGATGGAAATTTTAGTTTGTTAATGTCAAATATTGATTCTGTTGTTGCTAGGAATGGTTTCTCTCTCCTGTCAATTAACTTTGACGATTACAAAGGGGATCTTTACAAGACCAGTACTGCAGTTTTACAACCGAAAATTCTTAGAATGAGTGTTAAGGGTCGTGAAGTTAACCTTATAAATTTGTTAAGAGATTTCGAGGCTCTTCCAATGTATCCTGTTGTGGAAGCAGTTTCTTACGCAACTCAGAGAGATGACGAAGGACTGACATCTTTTTCTATAGTGCTAAGGGTCTATGACATAGATAATGATAAATTTTACAAATAACTAAATGGAATTACTTAAGAGATCTATACTTGCACTAATACTTCTTCTTGTTGTTTGCTCAATTTGGGTTGGTTTAAGTGTCTACTACGATACGACTTCTCTGGATGTTAATCCGAATGCCAGCTCGTATACCAAGCAATTAAGGGGGGAGTTTGATCTCGAGGAGTTAGCTAAGATAACAGAAAGAACATCCAGTAGCTTCCCTGTTCAACCAGATGAATTTTTCTCTTTGGTTGGAGAGAATTAATCAATATAGTCACTGAGCTTCTGTTGTGACGATTTCTCTTTGAGTCTCTTTAATGCCTTTGCCTCTATCTGTCTAATTCTTTCTCTTGTAACACCGAACTCTCTTCCTACTTCCTCCAATGTTCTGGAAACACCATCATCCAGACCAAACCTCAATGTTAGTACCCTTCTCTCTCTGTCTTGGAGTGTGTCCAAGATATCATGAAGTTGATTCTTTAAGTATTCACTAGTTGCATATTCTTCTGGAGATTGAGACCAATCATCAGGGATTATATCTTGTAGTTTACTGTCTTTCTCCTCCCCTATTGGGGTTGCCAAAGAAGTTGGATTCTGTTTGATCTTTTTAATTTCTGCTATCTTTTCAATTTCTACATCCATTTCTTTAGCTATTTCCTCGTCTGTTGCAGGTCTACCAAGCTTTGTTGCTAAAGTATTGCTAACTTTGTTGAATTTATTGATGGTTTCAATCATATGTACAGGTACTCGTATTGTTCTTGCTTGGTCGGCAATTGCTCTGGTAATTGCTTGTCTAATCCACCAAGTAGCATAGGTGGAAAATTTGAAGCCTTTTGTATAGTCAAACTTCTCTACTGCTCTCATTAGTCCAATATTTCCTTCTTGGATAAGATCAAGTAGTTCCAAATTGCTTTTACTGTATTTCTTCGCAATACTTACAACTAATCTTAAGTTTGCTGTAATGAGTAGCTGCCCTGCTTCGGAATCACCATTCTCTATTCTTTTTGCAAGGATAATTTCCTCTTCTCCATTTAAGAGAGGTATTCTTCCGATTTCATAAAGATATGATCTGATTGCATCTGTTGAGAGGTTGGTTTGAATAGTTTTCAAGATCTTTATCTTATTTTCAAGGGTAAGCTCTTCCTTTGAGACCGTTTCCAAATTCTCTTCAGGTTCTAGGACCTCAATCTCGTTCTCTTGTAACTTCTCAAATATTTCATCTAACAATTCGATCTCTTCCTCTATGGTAGGAAAGACATCAAGTAAATCTTCTTGTGTTAAGAAGCCTTGTTCTTTACCTTTCTTGACTAAATAAGCAATTGCTTTACTTTTATTTGTCATATATGGATTATGATATAATTTATATTATGGACAATATTAATGTAATAGAGAAAAAGCAGTTTTATTTAGATTCGATTGCAAAATTCTGTGACAAATGTGGTAACGCATACTCCCTAGATGATCTTAACATACTCCAAAGCTCCGGAGCATCTGCCATTATACACTTCTCATGTCACATTTGTAAATCAAAGCATATAGCATCATATGTTTCTTCCAACATGGGAATGAGTAGCAGAGTCCCAATAAATACCGATTTAGGTATAGATGAGATTCGTAAGTTTTCTAAGAAAGAGGTTTTGTCACTACAAAACATCTTGGATCTGTATGTAGATATGAAGAAGAGAAGTAAAGTTATCCTTTAATTCGGTATTTTTAAGACAATTGGGAATTCAATATCTTTTGCCAGTTCAAATCTACTTGAGAGTTGACTACTAATGCTGTTTAATCCTCCAGGATTGTCTAGAACCCATGTCGAAGGATAGTTTATATCCAATACATACGCATGTTTCTTCTCCCCTGCTTGTTTGAAAATATTTACGTCAAAGAAAACAGTACTGTCTTCTATCTGGATAGGGAAATTTTTGTTGTTTGAATCTCTTTCTAGTCGATATGAAATCTCTAAGGTAGCAGTAGTTTTTATTGGGATGTTGAACCAACCTCCTATTACCTTAAATCCGCTTTCACGATAGATATCATACTCATTATCTTTGATCCCTGAGATTCGTAGAATCTTTGCATCGGAGGGTATATATATCCTCTGATAGTTTATGTAGTCACCCTCTGGATATGTATTACTATTGGAGTTATTTTCTGCAGATATACTATATGTAAAATCTATGGTATCTGTATCCTTAACATCTATGGATAGGTTGTAGCTTTTGTCTATGTAAAGATTTGCTTTGTTACCACCCCAATTCCAATCGATTGCCAATGGAGAATCATTATACTTCGAATCTAATGTTCCAGCCCAATTTCTAGAGGAGAAGAAATTGAGAGCATCTGTATTCCGTAAGTTAATTTGTAAATGTTTTTCATCTAAGGATTCTTGTAAAACATCTTGTAGATCCATCAATTCAGTTATTTTTAACGAGAGTAGCTTCTTTACCATTTCGTTTGCTAGATTTGCTAAGAATGTCGACTTGGCAGAAGAACCGGGTGAAAATTCTCTATGCATATCAAAGATCTTGCTGTATATATTCTCACTAGTGATTAATTGAGTTTCTCCTGGAACCTCAATTCCTTCCCATTTGTCTAACAGCTTCTGAACAACGGAGATATCAATAGTTATGATTCCATCTAATGTGTTGCCTTTACCTAGGTCACGAATATATTGCTCTGAGGCCATGTGTGTTTCAGAGAGATCGGGAGACCAGTTTACAAGAGAGAATGGCCACTCCTTAAGCTCAAGAGCATTAGACATCGATCTTGGAGGGGTATATCTTTTACCTTGTGTCCTTAATGTCCCTTCTACGTTGTATATATCATCAACGAAAATTTCTCTAATTTGCCCACCTTCGATACCGATAATGCCGTAGCTTGTTAACCATCCACCAGTACTTCGCAATTCGGATTCATTTTGGAAGAGTATTAAATATCTCTTTCTTCCATCAACACCAAGAACATCTGGAAGGAATCGGATTGCCTCTTTAAAAGTTTGTGTTCCTCCTTGTACTTTTGTTATGAGCTCTTTTATTTCCAGGACTTTATCCTGTAAGAATTTGGGAAACGAGTTTGTGTTGAGTTGATTTATGATTTCCGATGCTAGGGATATCTTGTATGAGGCTTCATCTAGCTTGTACTTATTGTCTTCCATCAGCTCCAAATATTCTCGATATTCTCTTGTTGAGGTTGCTGTAGCAGATTGAAATGTTACAGCTGGTTCAAAGTTCTTTATATATTGTGCAAGTGGATATGTTGCATTCAAAAGCTCTTGTGCACCATCAATCGTGTACTGTGTGCCTAGTATCAATTGTGAAATGTTGTTGTAGAAATCTTTTTGCCCTGTTATGTAGAATATCCAGTTAAGTGTTCCTATGTTGTCTGAAATTCTATCTATATTCTTCTCTATCCTTTGGATTGCCACCTGTGAGGAATTGTCCTCGAGGTTAGTAAAAGAATTGGAGAGAGTTTTTGCAGAGGAATTTACAATTGTCAGTCCAAGAGCTGTTCCAATTAAGGGGTAGATTAAGAAATATGTTGCTATTGCAACAGAGGCTAGAATAGCCAGTGTTTTAAGGAAACTTGAGGGTTTTGGTTTCTTCTCAAAAGCCTTTTTAATGATCACTCTTATGGGATTAACCAAATCTGCTAAGAATTGCCCTAAATCTGTTTTTGTTGTTTTTATGTTTTCCTTCTTCTCTTTCTTGCTATCCAGGTTCCCATCTATATCCCACGCTTTATTTATCTGATCATAGTAAGTATGTAGTTGCTCAATTAGAGCATCCTCAAGCGATACCTGTTGAATCCAGTCATATCTTGTTGCATGAGGAGCTGGTACATAGAGGTCTTGTATTAAGAATTTTTGATTTTTGTCTTCAAGAAATCGTATGCTTTGTGCTTCTGTATTTAGTTCTAGAAGTTTGTATGCCAAAGAGAGTGTTGTGTAATTATTCTCATTTGCAAGAGTAATTACCTCCCCCTTTGTTCTTTCAAGAAAAGTCAATTTTAATATCCCGTATGTGGCATCCGTTTCGTGGATTATGTTATGAATATCTAAGCCTTCGCCATTTATGGTGATTTGAGCCCTTTGTGTTGCATCTTGAAGCATAGAATCGATTGTTGGAGAAGATACCTTCTCTACTCCTTTGCCAACTATTGTGCCTATTCTTAAAATTCTTACATTTATATCTGTTTTGTCCTTGAATTCAGCGGTTAATGTCTCACAGTATTTTTGTAGCTCTATATTTGAATATGGTGAAGGTAGTGCAAGTTTTGTGTTGTTTACTCTGTTCGCAAGCTCTCTGTTTAATGCAAGAGATGTTACAAGAGCAAACTTAGCCTTGTTCTTTTTTGTATTGGTAAGACTTTCTTCTAAATATTTAGTGTGCGCAAGGAATTCTTTACTATCAAATTGTTGCTGTGTTAAGGTCTCGTTTAGGAGGTAGAAGAGATAGTCAAATCTTTTGATATTTTTAAAGAGTGAGGAATATCCTTTGAAATCAAAGAAATCAAATAATTCTGATTTCTTAAGTTCTGAAATATATTTTTTTGTTGTGCTATCAAATTTGTCTATTATGATTACATAGCAGCCTTGCTCTATGAGTGTTTTAGCTGTTAGATATCCAAGCCTATTACCTCCATGGACGATGATGGAGATTGGAGTTTGTGGTTTAATTTTATTTAATCTTAAATTACTCATTGTTTGCACCTTCAAATATTACTGGAATTGGAAAATGATATGTTTTTAGATTTAATTGATAGCCATCCCTTATTAAGATGGGGATTTCGACGTTCTCATATCCTTGTGATGTAACCTTTACTTCATACTGATTACTCTTCAAAGGTATATTTGTTACAGGAGTACGTTTTACAAACTCTTTATCTATATATATTTTTGCATCCTCTGTATTACTAGTTACAGTTAAGAATCCACCCTCAGAGGATACTTTGCTAGGGGTATAGTAAAGGATAGATCCTTGTAGGGAATCCTCCGGCCCTATCTCCAAATCAATACGAGCTGATGTATTTTTAGTTAGTTCTATCTGAAATGCGTGCTTTTTGTAGAAAGAATCGTTTTCTACAATCTTTTCAATCTCTACCAAATATTTTCCTTCTGGGAGGTTTTCTATCTTAGATGGGGTCTCTCCATAATCTTTCCCGTCTACCCATATTTTTGCTTTACCTCTCTGTGTGACTATCTCTAGTGTTGTGTTGTTGTAAAATCTGCTGATTAAGGGGATTCTTCCGATAATGCTGTCTAGTGGTACAAAAAAGAAGAAAAGTGATAGCAACACCACGAAAGCTAGGACAAGCAAGGCAGTTTTATTTTCTTTCATACGCTCTATTATATGGAGAAGTACTGCATTTGTCTATTTTAGTATGAATATTTGGATTCGGGAGATTCTCCCTTTTTATCTGTAAATTTTCTTTGTGATGCTCGTATATTTATATACACGATGAAAGCAATACATAATGCTAATGCCAATATGATGGCAAAGAATCTTAAAGCTCCAGTACTTAGGACCGCGAATGATCCCAAGAAGAGAGTGATTGCAGTTTCTATTAGAACAACCTGCTTCCTATTAAGGTTTAACTTTAGAAGTTGGTGATGAATATGATTGGTATCGCTTATCCTTATCAATTCGATTAGATTTTTTGGTTTGTAAATAATGAATCTTTTGATTATTACATATGCAAAATCAATAACGGGCAATGCAAGGAGCATAATTGTTGTCGAAAATTTGGAATCAGCTATCAGGGCTAATACACAGATGAGTAATCCATATATGGTTTTTCCAGATGAGCCTGTCATTATCTTTTGAGGAGGGAATGCAAATATTAGGAATACGAGAAGTCCACCAGCCATCAAAATACTTAGTGTACCAGAGAAAAGCGAGGTTGACCTTATTGCAATAACAAAGATTAATGCAAAGATAATGAGGGAATTAGCTTCTATAATTCCGGGGGAGCCTGCAGTCCACTTTACTGCGTTTATACAAACCAAAATCCAAAATATCAACAGTATGTCTCCAGGTAATGCAAGAGATTGTTGAAGTCCCAGTATTGAGAAATTCCATACGTACGAGTCTAATGGCAGATTGAAGAGTGATAGATTGGTTAAATTAATAGCGGAAAAAGCAATTATTGAAGCTGCTAGTAGCTGATATCCAAATTGAATTTTGGCTGGAAGATTAAAAATATCATCCAATGCAGTGCCAATAATTAAAATGGAAAGAGCTAAAACTAAAGGTAAGGTAAAACTATCCAGCCTGAAAAATACAAGTATAGCGATCAGGGCGGGTATTGTCAGGGCTAATCCTCCAAGAGCAGGTGTAACTCCTTCGTGAACAGCTTTTTGCTCGTTCTCAAATTCTTTATCTTTCCTCTTTACGCCCGGTTTGTATGTAATATCATATTTTGTCGCTATATGGCCGATAATTGGAGTCAAGATCAGTGCTAGAACCATCCCTATTAGCAATATTGGCCAGTATTGAATATATTTTGCATACACCGAGCCTTGGAAAGTTTGTGGAATGAAATTAAAAAGTGAATTTAATATGGTCGTTGATGTTGAAATATCCATTTTAAAAAGAGTTTATGAGATCAATTAAAATAATACTCTGACCAATAGCGTTAAAAAGAATTGTAAAAAGCAAGATCTTAACAAGTGATTTCTCTCTATTGTAGTAATTTGAAACAGCGATAGTACCAACAAGCAAAACAAATGTGGACACTATGGGGTATAGTAATATATAGCTCTTTTCTACAAGTTTACTTGTAAGAATGGTAAATGTTTTGAAAATGGGCAAATATGATGGAAGGTTTGAGTAATTATCTCTAATGAGAAAGAGCTGTGTAAGAATCATTACTGTTGAAATAATGACTGTTGCCCATACAAAAGGATCCTTTAAGAACTTTCGTACCTCAAATTTAAGAATAATGAAATCTATTTTCCCCTTTATCTTGTAGAATTTGTTCTTAAGGGGTTCTTTAATATCTAAACCTAATTGGACTAAATTTTCCTCAGCCACTTTTTTCTTGTGGCTTTTAGTTTTCATCAAGAGATTATACCAGAATGCTCTCTATTTGAGAAAAAAGGTAAATATACTCCTCCAGGGAAAGGTGCTGAGCTCTCTGTTCTAGAATTCTTTTTGTTTCAGCATTTTCAACAAAGTTTGTACCTTTTAGATTGTTTCTTAACGTTTTTCTTGGTTGGGAGTTTGCTACTCTCAAAAATTTTTTAAATTTGAAAATATCTAGATCTGTCTGCTTCGCTGTGGGAGAGAATTGAATTAAAGAGCTGTTCACCTTCGGTTGTGGTGCAAATGAGGCTGGTGATATATCAAATAGTTTCCTTGGTTTTGCAAAAAGATTCGTTTCTAGAGCCAGTAAGTTGTTATTTGGTTTTGTTGCTATATATTTATCTGCAACCTCTTTTTGGATTATGAAGAAAATATCAGAGTTAAAATATTTTGATTCTATTATCTTCCTTATAATATGTTTACTAACATTGTAAGGTAGGGATCCCCAGAAAAGAATTTTTTGAAAATTCATCTTTTCAAGCTCGTTTAGATCCCATTCAAGGAAGTCTGTATTGATGACCTTTGTGTTTGGATATTCCCGATTTAGAAAATATGATAGTTCGTCGTCTTTCTCGACTAGTACTATTTTCCCCGTGAATTGAGATTGTATTAATTGAGTAAAATAACCTTTCCCAGGGCCTATTTCTACTATGATATCAGGTTGCTTCTCTAGGAGATTTGATACTATCTTCTTTGCGAGGTTTTTGTTGACAAAAAAGTTTTGACCAAGAGATTTTTTCTGTTTCATTCTATTTTACTCTGAAATCCCAAATATCTTGATCCTTTATGTAAGAAGTGGAGCATTTGCTACAAACTGCAGTAGTAGGATTTGGAAAAGTAAGTTTTTCTTTGCACTTAGGACATACAAGCATATCCTCAAGTGTTTCGTATGATATTTCCTTTTTATCCTTGTGATTTTGTGATGAAGTTTTCAAAAAGATACTTGGTGAGATATTTGTCCAGGAAAGAACCTTTTGTGCTAGAACTTCTAAAAATAGCATAGAATCAACATTTAGGAATTTTTTGAGAAATTGTAAACGCAAGAAAGAGCAACCGATTCTCTCTGTAATTTTAAAATTGTGTTTCTTTAACTCTTTGTTCAAGAATTTGGGATGGTAGTTGAGAAATATGCCCTCAACTCCCTCTTTTACTCCTTCAAAATTATTTCTTGTCGGCTGTTTGTAAGAATCTTGCTTGAAAAAGCTGAAATTAAACTTTAATAACTCTCTAATTGACGCTTTTATATGAATCATATTGGGAAATTCCTGTATGTAAGGAGAGTTATACTTCATAACTCTTGCAATCTCTTTGAAGTATGTTGCCGGCTTCTCGATGTGATGAAGAACTCTAACCATCAATCCCCCATCGACGGAGTTGGGGGCAAAGGGTAGATTGTAAGCATTAGCAGCAATTAAGGAGATGTTTTTGTATTTACTCTTCAGGATCTCTTTGTTTTTCTGTAAAGTTTTGAGTGAATAGTCGAGAATTATTGGGTTACTAAATCTATTGTAGTAAGTAGATGTTAGTCTTCCATATGAGCCACCTATATCTAAAAACCAAACCCCTTGTGTTTTGTCGAATACTCGCTCAAGAAGGATTTTTTCTGCCATATTTTCATATTCTCGGTTCTCCCAATATGTTCTGTAGTCATAATCAAACATGTCATAATCAGATATTTTTGTCATTATGTGTTCCTTTTAACTTATTGTTTATATTCTGCAATTTCAAAAGCAATCTTTCAGATGTTTTATTATCGCCCAACTCTTCTGCCATTGCTATTTTAATCGAGATTGCCTGTCTTCTTCTTTCATAATATCGTGTTTCGAGCTGTTTCGCACATTTTTCAAGTTGATCTGTAATACTCACTTTGTCTGTCAGAATTTGATCTGCTTCAAAAATGATATCTTCGAAAATATTTCTTAGCTCTTCTTCATTGTCTAATTCTTTGTAAAGAACCTCTCGGTTCAGATCTCCTAAGTTTAAGATTATCTCATAGATTTTTCTTAACTCTCTGTCTGCAAAATACTTGCTTGGGATATTCAGTTTACTCTTTTCGTTGTTGCCTATCAGGAGCAGGCCGATGTATCTTCTCTCGACTATATCTTTGTTCCTTTTCACAGGAAATCCCTCTGAGCTTTCTGCATCTAGCTTTGTTTTCACGTGTCCATTTTTTGCTTGCTGGTAGCTGATTTTCGTAATCTTCTCTAGCTTCTGTATGTAATGATTTTTTGTTATTTCGTCTGTTACACTCCCGAGTAATATTGTGACAAGTTTTTTAAGCTCTTCCATATCTTTCAGCTTCTCCAAATTCCTGTCAGCAAGAAAATCTTGGAGAATAAAAGAGAAGGCTTCTGCTCTGGTTGCGATTTGTTTTTTAGCTGCTGTTACATCCTGTTGTAGTAATTCATCTAGATCTTTGTAGGGTACGGAGCTTGCAGCATATGGATTCATTTGTAACTCTGATGCTAGTAGAAATCCTCTCAGAAGGGCACCTTTGCCAGCTGAATCACTATCGAAAAAGAATAGAACATTCTTTGTTTGAGATTTTAGAGATAGCAATTGTTCTTTTGTTAAACTTGTTCCCAACGGTGCAACAATATTTTTAATTCCATTCTGATGTGCAGAGATAACGTCGGTGGATCCCTCGCAAATTATTGCCAAATCTGACTTTCGTATTTCTTGCCTAGATTCATACTGCCCAAAAAGATTTTCCTTCTTATGGAAGATTGGTGTCTCGGGTGTGTTCATATATTTCGGTCCCCAATCGTTTCCAGGTAATACTCGTGCCGTAAATCCTATTACTTTCCCTCTCTTTGATCGAATTGGAAACATTATTCTGTCATAGAATTTTTCTCTTAAGCGACCTTCTTTCTCTACAAAGAGTCCTGAATTTAGGAGATCTTTTCGTGTATATTTTTTTTCGTTCATCAAACTCTGGAGTAAGTGTGGTTTCTGTGGGGCATAGCCAAGTCCAAATGATTTTATTGAATCTTTGTTAATACCTCTTTCATCAAGATATTTAGAAGCTTTGATATTTTTCTTTAATTCGTTGTAATAGTATTTGGTTGCTATGTAGTTAATTTCTTCGAAAGTCTTAAAAACGGTATTTGGTCCGTATCTCTTAATTTCGATCCCAGCCATTTTTGCTAGTTTTTCAAGAGTTTCTTGGAAGTCTATATTCTCAATATTTTGTACAAAATTGAAAATGTCTCCGGAAGCACCACAGCCAAAACATTTGTATCTCTGAATGTCAGGACTTACTATGAAAGAAGGAGTTTTTTCTTGATGAAAAGGACATCTGGCTGAATAGTTCTTTCCTGTCTGTTTCAATGGTACATAGCCTTCTATCACTTGTACGATGTCTAGAGCCTCCTTGATTTGACTTACACTGTTATCCATTTATGACTGATTATACCATTATTGGCAATTTATGGCCTTGTTTTTAATGGTACAGCGCATTTCTGCAACTCCACCTGTTCTACTATTTCGCCACTCTAAGAGATCTCCATTGTAGAAAATTTTTGTATTATTTACTCTTCCTGTTATTAAGTAGAAGCTTTCTTTCACATTGTACTTTACTTCTGATGGTTTGATAACTTCGGAAATCACATTCTTATTATCAATATCCAGTTTGATCCAAGATGCTGTCCCTACGACCTCTAATGTAATTACACTGTTTGTGCTTGGTATTTCCTCTGAATCCGGAGTTTCTATTTGTGGAGGTGTGAATGTTATCTTTCTTGTAACAGTGCTCTCTAAAATGTTGTTGTTATTCTTTCTAGCCTTGATTAAGATTGTGTTTGGGCCTTCATTCAAAGTTACTGTTTTCTTGAATTCTCCATTTTCATCTACATCTGTCGGAATATCGTTTATGCTAATTGTTGTGTTAAGAGATGTCTTTCCAACAATCTCTATTGTTGGGCTTTCAGTAGTAATATTGTCATCGGGCTGTTCTAGGGTGATAGTGGGTGGAGTTTGAAAGCGATATATCTGAAATCCTACATAGCCAAGTACGGAGAGGGAGAAGATTATCAAGAGTATTGTTATGAAGGTCTTTAGAGAAATTATGGGTAATTTTTTCAGTGTTTTGATTTTTTGAGCTTCCGGTATCTTCTCAGCTTTTCTTTTTTGACTGCTTCTTCTGTACAGAGCAAGTATTTTCTCTGTGTCTAAATCAAGATATTTGGAGTATATTTTTATGAAACCGGTTAAGAAAATTTCAGATTCAAATTCAGAATATTCGTTTTCCTCTATATTTACCAAGAATCTTTTCTGTATTTTGGTATCTAAGGATACAGTATCTAAGCTTTTCCCAAGAGATTCTCTTTTGTTTTTTAAAATTTCCCCCGCAGTGATCATGGCTAATTCTACTACTAAATGTAGTGTTTAGTCACGCTATTATTTGTTATCTATATCTTCTGCGGAATTTACAAGAACCTGTCTTGGTTTCGAACCATCCTCTGGTCCTATGGCGCCAGCCTCTTCTAGCTCATCTATCAATCTGGCTGCTTTGTTATATCCTATACGCATTTTCCTTTGTAAGAAGGATGCAGATGCTTTCTTGGTAAGAATGACTATTTCTAATGCTTTACCAAAATCTGGATCTCTTTCTCCATTGGAACTTCCACCCTCAGATGCAACACCTCGCTCTAATGCTTGTGTTAAATCTTCTGAATATTCAATATCTTCTTCCTTTACTTGATCTTTTATTGCTTTTATTACATTCTCTGAATCTTCTGTAGAGGTCCATGTTCCTTGTATTCTAAGAGATTTCGGAGTCGTTTGATCTTTGAACAGCATATCGCCATTCCCAAGGAGTGTCTCTGCACCCATTTCATCAAGAATAACTCTTGAATCAAGTGCAGTTGCTACTGCAAATGCCATTCTACCTGGGATATTTGATTTGATTAAACCGGTAATGACGTTAACAGTTGGCTTCTGAGTAGCGAGTATTAAATGAATACCGACAGCTCTTCCCATTTGTGCCAATCTCTGGATCTTTTTCTCAACTTCTATACCAGAGGTAAGTATTAAATCGGCCATCTCGTCTATGACAATGACGATATATGGCATAGCAACGAAACCCATTTTAACATTGTATTCAGAGAGCTTCTTTGCATGCACCTGTTTCAACTGACGGTATCTTCTCATCATTTCCTCTATGGTCCATTGCAAGACACTCGGTACTACCTCTGAATCTGTAATTACTGGGTTGAGAAGATGTGGAATACCATTGTACAGAGCCATCTCGACTCCCATCTTAGGATCTATCATAATGAATTTGACCTCATCTGGACTTTTGGTCATTAGTAATCCTGTGATTAAGGAGTTCATAGCGACAGATTTTCCTGTGCCTGTAGCACCAGCTACTAGGAGGTGTGGTATTTTTGCCAAATCTTTTATCGTTGTCTTCCCTGTAATGTCTTTCCCTAATATTAATGGTAACTCATATCTTACTTTATCCTTCTTCAATCGCTTTACCATATCTTTAATATATACAAAGTTTGGTGTGGGATTTGGAATTTCAACACCAACAAAAGAGGTTCCTGGTATTGGAGCTTCTATACGTACTGAAGACGTTTGTGATGCTAATGCAAGTGCAAGGTCATTGCTTAAATTCTTGATCTTAGAAACTTTTGTCCCAACACTGACAGAAAGGGAAAATCTTAATACAGTTGGTCCAACAGAAATTTGAACTACTTTTGCCTGAATTCCGAAGCTATTCAAGGTCCTTTCTATTATTAAGGCTTTCTCCTTGTAGAGCTCTTTGTCTTGTTCCTGTATTTCTCCATCTTGTAATATGTCTATACTAGGGAATACCCAATCTAGGAATTTTGGTTTCTGAGGTTCTTGATCTTCGTTCACTTTGACTGGATTAGTCCCTTCAAGAAGTACGCTATCTATATTGTCATTACTTTCTTCTAACGGTTCCGAATCATTCTTTGTTTCTTGTGGTGAATTTATTATCTCATCTAATCTTCTTTGAATATCTTCCTCTGTCTCGTCTTGGGATTCTGCTGCTGTGGTGTGATCTCCCAATAGCTCTATGTCACTAGAATCTGCCTCTCCAAAACCAATCTTTTTAAGGAAGGCTCTTAAACCATCTATCTTTTTCTCTTCATTTTTATTCTCTGGAACAGAGGATTCAACAAAATCCCTTATTTGTGACAATGTTGTACCTGTTATTAATGAGAATGAAATTATGAGGAGTATCAATACTACAATTATCTCAATGAAACCACCGAAGTATCCGTTAATTGCCAAGTGTAAAACCTTACCAACTTCTCCTCCAGCTCCTTTTAGTGCTTCTGGGTTGTTTAGCTGTTCTTCTATTTGCCAGAATGAAAGCAATATGTTTAGAGATATGGAGAAAAAGAATAGCCCAATGGCTTGCTTTACAGAGATGAATCTTTTGCTTTTGGTTAGGAGGAAGAACGAAAGGTATATGAGAAAGATACCCCAAGAGATTGCAGAGTATCCAAATTTTAATGCAATACTGTCAAACAGTGCTGACTGTTCAGGCAGGAAGACAGAAGCTGCAACTATTAAGCCACCAAGGAATATGATGATTCCAAACAGAATCTGTGTTTCGCTACTTTGAATTGTAATTTTCTCTTTTTTCTTTTTTCTGGGCATTTTCTTAGTATATAATATGATATATTGAAGTGTTTTACAAAACCAGATTATAGTATATAATATTCTTCACGGAATTCTAGTGTTTGTCCTAAGCTAAGAGTTGTAAAAAACCTTTGACTATTACATATAAATATGGTAATATCCTTCGAGTCCCTTGTTTTTTGCTTTTACAGAGCGATCTTACGCTCCTCTAGAAGTAGAGGATATGTTGGTTGCTCTCTTTTAACAATAGTATAACATTACTAAATAATTATCATTATGCTAAAACCAAAGCGTAACAGATCTGGTAGGTTAAATCTGGGTTCTAGTTATTCTTCCAACGTAGAATTCCCAAATTTAATAGAGGCTCAACTTACTTCTTTTAAGGATTTCCAAAAGAACGGTTTTCAAAGAATATTCTCTGAAATCAATCCTGTCAAGGATACTATGGAGAAGATGTGGACTCTTGAATTCAAAGATTTTAAGTATGGAGAACCATACAGAAGTGTAGAGGAAGCTATAACAAAAGGACTGTCGTATGAAGTTCCTGTTTATGCGAAAGTTCAGTTGCTAAATAACAAGACAGGTGAGATTAAAGAGCAAGAGATATTCATTGCTGATCTCCCCCTCATGACAAATGATGGGGTTTTTGTTTTTAATGGTGTTCGAAGAGTTGTTACTCACCAAGTAGTAAGAGCAGAAGGTGTTCTCTATGAGCTTGCAGAAAAATTACCATTGAGAAACCTGTACAAAGTTAGATTGATGCCTGGTAGAGGTCCATGGTATGAGATTGATACCAACAGACACAATGTTATTTCAATGAGAATTCTTCCTAAGAGACCAAAGGTACTCATTACTGAGTTACTTAGAGTTTTTGGGTGGGAGAGTGATGATGAAATTAGAAAGCTTTTTGTTGATGTTGACACTCATGAAGAGAATAAATATATAGAGGCAACTTTAGCTAGGGATTTTACTAAGAGTAAAGACGAGGCCGTTATAAGTATATATAACAAATTAAGACCAGATGAATCAGTAACATTGGAAAGTGCTGAGAGATATATTAAGAGTAATTTCTTCAATACTAGAAAGTTCGATCTTGGAAGAATAGGTAGATATCAATTAAACAGAAAACTAGGGACATCTTACAATGTAGATAATCCTGAGGAAGTTATGCTTTACCCATCTGATGTAGTTTTGATAGTTAAGAGATTGATAGAGATTAATAATGGTGTTGTAGAACCAGATGATATTGATCATCTTTGTAACAGAAGAATTAGAAGTGTTGGTGAGATTCTTGAGAGACAGTTAAATCCTGGTATCAGAAGATTAGAGAAAAATATCAAAGACAAGATGAGTCTCTATGGTCAGGATGCTAAGGTAACTCCTTCTATGCTTGTGAGTACCAAACCTATATCAGCTTCTATACAATCTTTCTTTGGTGCTAACGCACTTTCTTCTTTCATGGATCAGACCAATATTCTTTCTGAATTGGAGAATAAGAGAAAGGTTACAGCTGGAGGTCCAGGAGGAATAACTAAAGAAAGAGCAACTTTCTCTATCCGAGAGGTACACAATTCTCACTATTCCAAGTTTGACCCTGTAACCAGTCCAGAAAGTTCGAATATCGGTGTTGTAACACAGTTAGCAATGTTGGCAAAAATTAATGATTTTGGTTTTCTTGAAGCACCATATAGAAAAGTGTGCCACGAGGTAGCGAATAAGAAGGGGGATTTGTTGAATAGAACTATTGCTGAAGATGTTGTTGTAGGGAAAAAGACTGTTGCAAAGGCTGGTGTCGTTGTAGACGAGAAGCTTGCTTCTGCAATTTCTTCTGAGAAGAGTATTAAATCTGTAAAGGTAAAACCTTTCTTAACAGAAAACATTGAGTATTTAGATGCAATGGAGGAGGAGAAACACTATATCTCTACTGCAACTATAAATGCAGATGAATATGGAAATATTGTTGATACAATGATCCCTGTAAGGCACAAGGGTGATTTCATGATTGAAGACGTAGATATGGTTAACTATGTTGATGCTTTTGCTAGCCAGCAAGCTGGTTTGGGTATGGCATTGATTCCATTTGTATCACATAACGATGCTATGAGAGCCTTGACTGGTGCAAACCAGCAAAGACAAGCTGTGCCTCTTGTTAAACAGGAGACACCATATGTAGGTACAGGTTTGGAAGAGATAGTTGCAAGACAATCCTCATGGGGTATTTTTGCAGAAGAAGATGGAGAAGTTTACTATGTAGATGCTAAAAAAATATCTGTTAAATACAAACAGAGTGGTGTTAGAGACTATACCTTAACATCTTTCTACAGAAGTAATGAGAATACATCATTCACACAGAAGCCAGTTGTAAATGTTGGAGACAAATTTAAAAAAGGTGATGTGTTGGCAGATGGTCCTACTATGGTTGGTGGTGAACTTTCAGTTGGTATCAATCTTAAGGCCGCCCTTATGTTCTACGAGGGGTATAACTATGAGGATTCTGTAATCATTTCTGATCGAATAGTTAAAGATGACCTTCTAACATCTGTGCATATTAGAGAGTATAGCGTTGATATCCGAGATACAGAGTTGGGGCCAGAGATCATAACTGCTGATATCCCTCATGTTAATGACAAGGTTTTGCAGAAACTTGATTCTTTGGGAGTCGTCCGATCTGGTGTTAGAGTGAAATCTGGAGATATATTAGTAGGTGTTGTTGCTCCTAGAGGTGAGAAAGAACTTACCGCAGAGGAAAGACTTTTGAGAGCAATATTCGGAGAATCAGCAAGTGATGTTAGAGATAACTCCTTGAGGATTCCTCATGGTGAAGAAGGGATTGTTGTTCGAAGTCAGGTTTTGTCGGCAGACAGAGGAGACAAATTATCCCCAGGGGTATTACATCAAGTCAAGGTTTGGGTTGCTAACACTAAGAAAATCGATTTTGGAGACAAGATTGCAGGAAGACACGGAGACAAGAACACTATTGCAGCAATACGACCAATTGAGGATATGCCATTTACTGAAGATGGAGAACCTGTTGATTTGGTTTTAACTCCAACCTTCTTAAAGAGAATGAATATGGGTCAGGCAGCTGAGATACACTTTGGAAGATTTGCAAAACTATTAAATGAAAAATTAGCATTCCCAATATTTGAAGGTGAGAACTTAGAATGGTTAAGAGAAGAGATGAAGAAAGCTCAATTAGATTCTTCTCAAAGAATAGATTTGTATGATGGTAGAACGGGTAAGAAATTCCCACAAAAAGTTACAGTTGGTATGAAATATGTTCTAAAACTACATCATATTGCAGATGAAAAGGTACATGCAAGATCTACTGGACCATACACAGCTGTTTCTCAACAGCCATTAGGTGGTAAGGCACAAATGGGAGGCCAGAGATTTGGAGAAATGGAAGTCTGGGCTTTAGAGGCACATAGTGCTCCTTATGCCTTACAGGAAATGTTAACAATAAAGTCTGATGACATAAAAGGAAGATCGTCTGCATACAAGGCGATAATCCATGGAGACAAGATAGAGAATGTTAATATGCCAGAATCATTTAAGGTTTTGGTAAAAGAATTGAATGCTCTCTGTCTAAATATCGATTTAATTTCTAACAAAAAGTTCCAAGAGGAGGAGGTTACAGAAAATGAATAAAAGCAAAGATAAATTCGAAGACTTTGATGTATTGAAGCTAACCTTGGCTTCCCCTGATCAGGTGTTAGATTGGTCATACGGAGAGGTTACAAAAGCAGAGACTATTAACTACCGAACATTCAGAGCAGAACCAGATGGTTTGTTTTGTGAGAAGATATTTGGACCAACTAAAAACTATGAATGTTACTGTGGCAAATACAAGAAGATTCGATATAAGGGGATAGTCTGTGATAAGTGTGGTGTAGAAGTTACAACACAGGATGTCAGAAGAGAAAGAATGGGTCATATTGATTTGGCAATTCCTGTCTCTCATGTTTGGTTTGCATATGGTATTCCTAACAAGATGTCTATAATCCTAGATATCTCCCATAAAAAGATTCTTTCCGTCCTCTATTACACCAGATATATGGTTGTTGATGTGGAAAAAGGCAAGAAGGCAGAGATTTCCTCAAAAGCTGAACAACAGAAAGAAGAAGAACTTAAAACATTGCAAGATGATTTGCAGGAAGAGTTAAAGGTTACAGCTGATATGTTTGAGGATGAGTTAAAAGAATTAAAGAAAGTTAAAGAGAAGATCAATGATTTTAAAGTAAGTCAGATAGAGCATAAAAGAAATCAAGCTTTAGCAAAAGTTCGAAAGGAATATGCAGAGAAAGAGGAGCAGATAGAAGCTTTCTATACAAGAATTAATCAAATAATAGAGAAGCTTAAAGTAGGTACTGTTATTTCAGAGGATGAATATGTTGATTTAGCTGATAGAGATCTGATTTTCTTTGAAGCTATGATGGGTGCAGAGGCTATTGAGAAACTTTTAGAAAGACTTGATGTTCAAAAAGAATTACTAAAGTTGAAAAAGCAGGCGGATAAAGAGAAAGGTGAAAAGAAGGCAACAACAATTAGAAGAATCCAATACTTAGAGGGCTTTATTAAAAATAACAGTAAGCCAAGTTGGATGATTATTCATACACTTCCTGTTTTACCTCCTGAGTTACGTCCAATCATTCCTTTGTCTGGTGGTAAATTCGCAACATCCGATCTTAACGATCTTTACAGAAGAATAATCAATAGAAATAATAGGCTTAAGAAGTTAATTGAAATTGGTGCACCTGAGGTTATTCTTCGAAATGAGAAGAGAATGTTACAAGAATCTGTCGATGCATTAATAGATAACTCACACAGACCATCTAAACCAATGATGAACAGTAAGAGATTACCATATCAATCATTGACTGATGATCTTAGAGGTAAGAAGGGTATCTTTAGAAAGAACCTTCTTGGAAAACGTGTAGATTATTCTGGAAGAGCAGTTATTGATGGTGACCCAAGCTTGAAATTTGATCAGTGTGGTTTACCAAAGTCTGTAGCTTTGGAAATGTTTAAACCTTTTGTAATATACAAACTCTTAGAAAGAGAATTAGCTCCTAATGTAAGGATGGCAAAGGAAATGGTTGAGGAAGAAACAGATATGATTTGGGATATCTTGGAAGAGGTAATTAAGAACAAACCAGTTCTTTTGAACAGAGCCCCTACACTGCACAAATATAGTGTACAGGCTTTCTATCCTAGATTGGTTGAAGGAGAGGCCATTAGAATCCATCCTTTGATATGTAAAGCATTCAATGCAGACTTCGATGGCGACCAGATGGCTGTACATATTCTCCTTACAGAGGAAGCAATGGAAGAAGCAAAGAGAGAAATGATGTCTTCTAAGAACATTGTAAATATCTCTAATGGTCAAGTGTTAGCCTCTCCAGCTAAGGATATGTTGATAGGGTTCTATCTAATGTCCGATATGAACAAGGTTGAAAAACCAAAGATGTTCGCATCTGAAGACCTCGCTATAAAAGCATACGAGAGAGATGAAATATCCATATCTGAAGAAATAGTTGCAAGAGTAAAGGGGAATACTGTCAATACATCTGTCGGAAGAATAATCTTTAACAAGATTCTTCCAGAAGACTATGAATTCATAAACGATCAGATTGGAATCAAAGTTATCAAGAAAATCATTGATGATATAAAGAATACAAGAGATTTAGATGTTGTTGTTGAAATTTTAGATAATATGAAATTACTAGGTTTCAAATATGCAACAGATCTAGCATTTTCTTTTGCTATGGAGGATTGTGATGTTGATTTCGATTTAAAGACAGAAATCAAGAAGATGGAAGAGAAAGATGAGCAATTACAGGAGAATTACCTACAAGGATTAATGACAAAGACAGAGAAAATCAATATCTCAACAAATATGTGGGATGATTTTGCAACTGAATTGGCAGATAAAGCGTGGGAGAAACTTGATAAGGGTAACTCAATCTACCAAATGGTTGAATCTGGAGGTAATGGAGGTAAAATTCAAGCTAGACAAGTATTAACAATCAAGGGTGTCGTTAGAGACTCTAGAGGAAACTGGGTACCAATGCCTATCAAGAGTAACTATCGAGATGGTCTAAGTGCGTTTGAATACTTTGTAGCTGCAAATGGCGGAAGAAAAGGTATTGCTGATAGATCTCTTAAGACTTCTTCCTCTGGATATTTAACTAGAAAGCTTGTAGATGTAGCTCATGATGTTATTGTTCGTGTAGATGATTGTGGATATGATGGTGAAGGTCTTGTACTTAGAAGGTCTGATGACAGAAGAATAGACTTTAAAGATAGAGTATTCGGTAGAGTTTTGGCACAGGATTTGAAGATAGGGAAGGAAGTGGTTGCGAAGAAAAACGATATCATCACACAAGATATTGTTGAGAAGATAGAGAGTGCTGCATTGGAAGAGATTTATGTAAGATCTCCAATGCTTTGTAATGCTCCTTTAGGAATGTGTAAAAAGTGTTACGGTTTGAACTTGGAGAACAACAAAGAGATAGAAATGGGTAGAGGAGTTGGAGTTATTGCTGCTCAGTCCATAGGAGAGCCAGGAACTCAGATGACTATGCAGACCTTCCATAAGGGAGGTGTTGCAAAGGTCGACATCACTCAAGGTCTTCCAAGAATTGAAGAGCTATTTGAGGCAAGAAAGCCTAAGGCAGAAGCTGAGATCTCTTCGATAGATGGTAAAGTACATGTTGAAGTGGCAGAGGATGAATCAGCAGTTGTTTCAATCACAGGTGTTAAGAAGATGTCTAGATACTATGTTGTATCAAAGGCTAAGAAAGTGTTGGTAGAAAATATGCAAGAGGTTAAAGCTGGCCAAGTGATGTACATAGATTATGAGGAGAATGAGAAACAGGCACCGTTTGATGGTACTGTGGAGATAGAGGGTGGTATTCTAACAATAAATGGAGAGATGAAAGCTGAAGAGATAGTTTCTGTATTACCTGGAGTAAATATCTTGGTAGAAGATGGAGCTACAATCAAAGCAGGAACCCAGATAACCGAAGGTTCTGTCGATCCAAAGAAATTAGCAGAGGTTACTAACCCAATAGTTGCACAGAAGTACGTACTTGATGGTGTACAGAAGGTCTTTAATGAACAGGGTGTAACTATAGATGATATCCATATTGAGGTAATCTTAAGACAGATGATGAGATTAGGTAGAGTTGTAGAATCTGGAGATTCCGATTATCTAGTAGGTTCGATAGTGAACAGGCATCTTGCAGAAGCTAAGAATGAGTTGCTTCTTGCTGAAGGTAAGAACAAAGCCTTAGTAGTTCCAAAACTCTTTGGAATTAAAACCTCTTCACTAAATGCAGAAAGCTTCCTCTCTTCAATATCCTTCCAAGAGCAGGTTAGAGTATTAACAAGTATAGCGATTCTTGGGAAGACAGATTACCTGAGAGGTATGAAAGAGAATGTCATCATAGGAAGGCCAATACCTGTAGGTGACTCTGCAGAGGTTAAGAATATAAATGACCTTGAAGAGCTTAAATTTTAATTGATTTTGATATATAATACACACCATGCCGACGATTAACCAATTAGTAAGAAAACCTAGGAAAACGAAGACACAGAAGACAAAGCATATTCAACTTGCTAGAAACTTCAATCCTTTGAAAAATAGGTATAAGAAAATTGCAAACCCTTTTAAGAGAGGGGTCTGTTTGCAAGTCAAAACTATGACACCTAAGAAACCAAACTCAGCTTTGAGAAAAGTTGCAAGGGTTAGAATGTCTAACGGTATGGAAGTAACTGCATATATCCCAGGCGAAGGACATAACCTTCAGGAGCACTCTGTTGTACTTCTAAAGGCTGGTAGAAAGAGAGACTTACCTGGTGTTAAGTATATTGTTGTACGTGGTAAGTATGATACAGCTGGAGTTAAGGGTAGGAAGAAGGCTAGATCAAAATACGGAGTTAAGAAGGAAGATGCTGCTGAATAGTTTTAATTATTAATATTGAATTATGAGAGGTAAAAGAGCTAAAAAAAGAACGCAGAAGATAGATAGAAAGTATTCCAATGCAATTGTTGCTAGGATGATTAACAAGGTAATGCAAGATGGTAAGAAAAGCTTAGCTGAGGAGTTAGTGTATTCAGCTTTGGAGAAAGGAACTGCAGCTGTAAAAGAAGCAGATGTTGTATCTTTTGTTAATAAAGCAATAGATAATGTTAGACCATCCTTGGAGATCAAAGCTCGAAGAGTTGGAGGTGCAAATTACCAAGTTCCTATGCCTGTTTCCCCTAAAAGACAGGAGACTTTAGCAATTCGATGGATAATCGATTTGTGTAGGAAGAAGTCAGGAAAATCATTTGACAAGATTTTGATGGGAGAATTGGTAAGTGCATATAATGGAGAGGGTGATGCAATCAAGAAGAAACAGGATACAGAGAGAATGGCAGAAGCTAATAAAGCATTTGCACATTTTAGATGGTAATATATCTGGACTTTGCTAATTGAAAAGAGACCCATAGGGGTCTCTTTTTTTGAATGTTAAAATACCAGTAATATACTGGATTCAATCATTCTGAATAGGAGTGAATTATTCTTTAGGAGTTTCCTCGCTAGCAGTTTCTGTAGGAGCAGCTTCTGTTCCCTCAACTGGAGCTTCAGTAGATGTATAGACTTCTTCTGCTTGAAGTTCAGTTACGGTAACAATAGTTGCATGCTTCAACTCATCATTGACCAACTCAATATCTGAAGGAATATCTAAATCTTCAACAGAAATTGATTGACCAGGATGCTCGAGTTTTGAAATATCAACCTGAATAGCTGGAATCAATGCAGATACTTTACATCTGACATCAATATCGTTCATAACCTCAACCAAAATACCAAGGTTATTTTTAACTGCAGGTGAAATACCAATAATTTCGAAAGGAATTGTAAATACCATCTCTTTACTTTCATCGATTTCAAAGAACGCAATATGTCTAATCTGTTCGGTAATTGGATTCATATCTATCTCTTTTACAACAACCTTCATGTTGTTTGAATCTAAAGAAGCTTCAAGAATTGTTGTAGAAGTAGCCTCTCTTGATATTTGTCCTGCAACAGAGGAGTCAATCATTATATTTGTTGATTCACCTTTTGCATTGTATACAACTGCTGGTGTTTTTCCTTCTTGTAAAAGGATTTTGTTCTTTTTACCATCAAGTTCTCTTTTTTCGAATGTAAGTTTTTCCATAACGAGTAGGAGTATATCAGAAAAAAGAGTGTGGAGCAAGATTCTGAATGTTCTTAGAGACATTTGACATCCGGTATATCAATGCCATATACTTAGCAAATAATCTGTAACTCTGCTAAGATGGATATAACTGAAAGACAAAGAGAAATCCTTATGGCCATAATAAAAGAATTTATGGAAGAAGCTGATGAGGTTGGATCTTTGGCTTTAGTCGAAAAATACAACATTGGTGTCAGTTCAGCAACAATCCGTAATGAGATGGTAAAACTGATGAGACTTGGTCTCTTAGAAAAAAGCCATATATCATCTGGAAGATTACCAACTGATCAGGCACTTAGATTGTATGTTTCAAATATTGTAGAGAATGGCAGGATCAATCCCTTGGTTACAGTAGAAATTAGACAGGGTATATTTAGAGATAGATTCGCAAAGGATCTAGTAGTAAAGTCCATATTAAATATTTTGGCAAAGGAAACAGAATCTCTTGTCTTTGTAATTTTAGATAATGATATCCGTTTCTTTGGAATGTCGAATATTCTGAAATATGAAGAGTTCAGATCAATTGAGAGAATTGAAACAGTTCTTAATATATTGGAAGATGAATCTTTCTTACGAAATTTGGTGGAAAAATACTCTAGTTCTGGTGTCTCACTACTAATTGGTAAAGAATCAGGAATTAACAATATGTCAGAGTGTGCTATTGCTTTTGTAAAAATACCTTTCTGGGAGAAAAATCAATCATATGTTGGAGTCCTAGGTTCGAAGAGAATGGACTATTCAAAAGTAATTCCTGCATTGAATGAAGTTAAAGAAGCATTACAATCTGCAACAGCAGGTTGGAGATAATTTGAAAAATTTCTTGTATGAAGTCAGAAAACAAAAAAACAAAGGGGAATAATTGTCACTGTGAGAATTGTGATTGTGAGACACAGGACCAAAAGATAAATGAACTTGCCTTAATTATAGATAAGGTTGAGGATGAAAAGTTTGAGATCCAGAATCAGTTAAAGAAAGCTTTGGCGGATTACCATAATCTTCTAAATAATTCGGTAAAGAGAGAAAATTTAAAAATCTTTCAATCCAAGAAGAAACTATTTGAAGAAATCTTACCATCTCTAGATGCAATGATGATGGCTGTCGAGGGTAGCAAAGCTATTACCCTAGATGAACAGGGTAAGGCATGGTTGGAGGGTGTAGTTGCAATAATAAGTTCAATACTTAAGAGTCTTGGGAATATGGGTCTTGTGCAGTATGTACCTAGTAAAGGAGATCTTTTCAATACTGAAGTACATGAGGCTGTGGCAGCTGTAGAAGGTGCTGAGAAAGGGAAAATAGTTGATACTTTGCAGCCAGGTTATATTTTAGAAAATACAGTAATACGACCTGCAAGGGTTGTTGTATCTAAATAGATTTAAATTATTATTATAAAAATTATGTCAAAAATTATAGGTATAGATCTTGGTACTACCAATTCCGTTATGGCCTACATGGAAGGTGGTAAGCCAAATGTGATCTCAAATTCTCAAGGAGGTAGGTTAACTCCATCTGTTGTGGCAGAGGATGAGAAAGGAGAAATATTGGTTGGTGTTTTAGCCAAGAACCAAGCTGTTATGAATCCAGAGGGGACAATTTACTCTGTAAAAAGATTGATAGGTAGGACCTGGGATGATCCCGAAGTTGAAAAGGATAAGAAATTACTACCTTTTGAAATGAGAAAGTCTGATGGTGGAGGCATTGAGGTAAAAATGGGGAAGAAATGGTATACACCTCAAGAGATCTCTGCGAAAATACTTGCAAAAATGAAAAAGGATGCTGAGGAATTTTTAGGAGAAGAGGTTAAGGAAGCTGTCATTACAGTTCCCGCATATTTCGATGACTCTCAGAGGCAAGCAACTAAGGATGCAGGAAAGATAGCTGGTTTGGATGTTAAGAGAATAGTTAATGAGCCAACCGCTGCAGCTCTTGCATATGGTGTTGATAAAGGTAAAGATGAGAAAGTTGCAATATTTGACCTCGGTGGTGGTACTTTTGATATTTCCATCTTAGAAATGGGAGATGGTGTATTCGAAGTTCTTTCAACTAACGGAGATACTCACCTAGGAGGTGATGACTTTGATCAGAAAATTATAGATCATCTAGCTGATTCTTTTAAGAACAAAGAAGGGCTTGATTTGCGTGATGACAGAACTGCATTACAAAGGTTAAGGGAAGCTGCAGAGAAGGCGAAAATAGAGCTATCCTCCTCTGAGGAAACAGAGATTAACATCCCATACATTACTGCAACAGATAAAGGACCAAAGCATCTCAAGGAGAAATTGACTAGATCTGAACTAGAGAAATTAGTTATGGATTTAATTGAGAAGAGTATCAAGCCATGTGAGAAGGCATTGAAGGATGCAAAGTTAGACAAAAAAGATATTGACGAAGTACTTCTAGTTGGTGGTATGACAAGAATGCCAGCTGTACAGAAAAAGGTTGAAGAATTCTTTGGTAAAGAGGCTAATAAAGGTGTAAATCCTGACGAGGTTGTTGGACTTGGAGCTGCAATCCAGGGAGGAGTTCTTGGTGGTGATGTTAAAGATATAACTCTGCTTGATGTTACACCACTCTCTCTTGGTCTTGAAACTCTAGGGGGAGTTATGACGAAATTGATCGATAGAAATACAACAATTCCTGTTGAAAAGAAACAGGTATTCTCTACTGCTGCAGACAATCAACCAGGAGTGGAGATTCATATCCTTCAGGGAGAAAGAGAGATGGCTTCAGATAACAAGACACTAGGGAAATTCATCCTTGATGGTATACCTCCTGCACCAAGAGGAGTTCCTCAGATTGAAGTTACATTCTCGATCGATGCAAACGGTATCCTGAATGTTAAGGCTGTTGATTTAGCAACAAAGAAAGAACAGAAAATTACAATAACAGCGTCTACAGGTTTGAAGGAAGATGAGATTGAGAAAATGGTTGAGGAGGCGGAGAAGAATGCAGAGGAAGATAAGAAAAAGAGGGAGAGAGCAGAGAAAAGAAATAATGCAGATTCTCTATGTTTCAGTGTTGAGAAATTAATAAGTGAGAACAAGGATAAGATTGATTCTGCTGATAAGGAGGAGATGGAGAAGAAGTCTGAGGAGCTTAAAAAGCTAATAGAGAAAGAGGACTTCAATGAGGAGGAAGTAGAGGAAAAATCTGATGCTCTAATGAAGAAGATGCAAGAGGTTGGTAAGAAGATGTATGAGCAAGCTTCTAAAGAATCTTCGGAGAAAGCATCTGAAAATAAGGAAGAGGAGAAGAAAGAGAAAGAGGATGAAGTTAAGGAAGGTGAGGTTGTAGATTAACTTCTTTTTAATTCCGGTAAAAAGGGAGACAGTTGGTCTCCCTTTTTATTTGTGGTAGGATTATCTGATTAACATTTATTGCCCCTCATATGGAAGGTACTCTTCGAAAAACGAATATCCTTAATAAAATAACTATACCTTTAGTCCAAAAGTATCTTTTCTATCTTCTCCTATTCATCCTTCCTCTTGCCATTATGCCATTTGCTTGGGATTGGACAGAGAGAAGTATGTCCTTAGTTATACTGTCTTTCTCTGCTGTTATCTTAGGCCTTGAAGTACTAAGAATTTTCTTAGAGGGCAAGGTTAGTATTTTAAAAAGCTCTCTGGATATTGGAATATTCCTTTTACTTCTTTCAGCACTTTTGTCTACCATCTTTTCAAAAGATATCAATACGAGTATATGGGGAATTGACAATCGACTTGGTGGAGGATTACTTGTACTGCTGTGCTTAGTATTTCTCTCTTTCTCCGTTCGATTATTTATACAGAATGAAAGAGATATTAAATGGGCAATATCTGCATTCATTCTAGGGATGATTTTTAATAATGTTCTAAGTATTCTTTCTTTCCTTGGAGTTAATTCCTGGGGTTTCTTACCAATATATAAGGAATTAAACCAGGTAGGGCTTCCTCTACTAAGATCCTCCAAATTACATCTTGTAATTAATGCTGTTACAATACTGTTTAGTTTTGGACTTTTAGGAGGATACTCAATTCTAAAGCAAGGTAAGACACTCTTTACCATCTCCATAATCTCCCTTGTACTAGCAGTTGTAAATATATGGCTGTACTCAATCAATCTTGGAATTGGGATAGTCCTAACAACATTACTTGTTCTCGGTGCTCTTCTTTTCTTGGTATATAAAAAGTTGAAGTTACAAGCGCAGGATTCGAAGAAAATATTCCTGTATTTAGTTATCTTAATGGGTAGTATTCTGGTCCCTTTCATACTGTTGCAAATTCCAGCAGTAAGAGGTGTTTTAATACCAAAGAGTATAAACATAGTTTCTCAGGTTTCATTAGGTTTAGATCTTTCGTGGAGTGTTGCTTCCTCTGTCCTTGTTGATTCGTTTAATTCTGGAGTGTTTGGATTCGGGCCTGATACATATGCAATAGCATTCAACCTGTTCAAACCAGTTAATACATCCCTGGTAGCATTCAATAATGTCAATTTCTTCTACTCAGGGAATGAAGTCCTGACTCAAATAGCCACAGGAGGATTATTCTGGTTAGGATGTTGGATACTTTTTGGATTCTTAGTTGTTAAATCTCTACTCTCAGATCTTGGAAGAATTAAACAGTATGGAAATACGGATGTGACTTGGTATTTAGTTATGACTGATTTGGCAATACTGTTTCTGTATGTTTCTTCATTCTTTGCATCCTACTTTGTTCTTTCTCTGATCATTCTCCTCTCTTTAATTTCCTTTAGAGGTATTTTAAGGGATATATTGAACAAAGGTACAGCGGACAAATTTGTTTTGAAACTTTGGACTGCAAACTTAGATACAGAATCTGGAAATACGAGGAATTTCAAAAATTTAAATACAGTTATGGCAGTATTAGTTTCAGTTGTATCTCTTGCAATACTGTCCTTCTGGATAACCAAAGGTGTCGCTTCTATGTATGCTCTCAAAGCTGAATCATACTTCATTCAAGAAAACAGAAAGTATCAGGGTAACTCATATCCAACAATGGAGGAACGCGAAGACTTTACAGAGAGGATGGCTAAATACTACTCAAAGGCTCTAGAGCTTGATAAAGGGAATGCATATTTTGCAAGGAAGAAGGGTATGATGTACTTGGAGAGAATAGGGATTGCTGCTGAGAAATATTCGAAATTAGATGAGGATGGTAACAAAGAAGGAATTATCAAAGATGTCGGAATGTGGAAAAACTATGCCATAGATTCTGTTAGAAAGGGTATAGACATTGCACCTATGGTGTATGCAAACTGGGAATCTAGTACAAGGGTATATATGGGCTTGGTGGGGATGGGGTTTTATGATTACATTGCTGATTCGGTTTATTCATTAGATAAAGCTATAGAATTGAATCCTGCAAACTTTGAATTGCATTATAGTAAAGCACAGATCTACATAATTAAAGGAGAGAAAGATGATGCATTAGCCTCTCTTACTCGGGCTTTGAGTATTAATCCTCAGCATATTCCTTCCATTATCCTTGCGGGTGATTTAAATAAAGAGAAAGGTAATATGGTTGTCTATGAATCTTATCTTAAAGCGGCGAAGAAAATTCTTGAAGTACAAGGGAATACTAATCTAGATATCTACAATGAGATAAGTAAACAGTTAAATGCTTTAAGTAAGGAAACAGAGAAAGAGAAGGAGAAAGAAAAAGATACTCAACAAGACAAATAGTATGGTTTCCCTCTGAAAATGCAGAGTGCGTTTACTTGAATCTCGTTTCCAAATCGCTTCTGAAAGCATAGGCATATTGATTCCAAAGTACTCCCAGTAGTTATTACATCATCCAATACCGTTATTGATTTGTAATCTCTTATATCAAGATCCTTCTTAATATAAAAGTCGGAATAATTAATGTAGCTTCTTTCCAACCTGTTTTTGACGGATTGGTGCTCTCTATCTTTCTTCCGTATCAGAATTGAATCAGAAAAAGCATATCCAAATTTTTCACTTACTGCTTTACCTATGGTACTAAGTTGATTGAAACCTCTCTCTTTCTGTCTCCTTCTAGATATGGGAACTATTGTAAGTAAAGTTCCTTCTAAGTATTTAGGGTATTCGGTTTCCGCAATCCTTTGGACAAATATCTCCGATAATGTTTGTGCCATATCTTTTACACCAGAATACTTGTATTTTTTTAATATCAACGATGTGAGGTCGTTATATTCCCAACCAACAAATACGGAATTCAGGTTTGTATCATCCTTACAAAGACGATGTGTGATATATAGGTTTGAAAGTTTGCGACATTTGTAGCATTCAGGGAGATTCTTTTTAAACAATTTAATACATTGGTTACAGAGATACTGGCCCTCTTTTTTGCAAATTTGGCAAGATTTAGGAAACAACAAATCTAGAATATACATTTAGAGAATACTATCTGTTATTAAGATGAAAATTCTCTGAATTGATAAAAATTTAACTTTAAACTATGATATTATTCGCATAAACCCATACCTGAATATGTTGAAAATATTAGAGAAGAAAAACAGTGTTTTTTTTGTAATGGCCCTTTTGCTTGTAACTAAAGTCCTTGGTTTTCTTAAGTTAAGGATAATAGCTCAGCTTTTCGGTGTATCACACGAATTAGATATATTTTGGGCTGCATTCACAATCCCCGATATGCTTTTCATGATTATTGTTGCAGGCTCTATTAATGCTGCAATTATTCCGATCTTTTCTGAAATTTTTTACAAAAAAGGCACTGAAGTTCTAAACAAATTCTTTAACCATCTTACAATCATTATCATTTCCACTTGTTCTGTCATAGCTTTGTTACTTTTCATTTTTACTCCTCAATTAACAGATTTCCTAATCAACTCTCATCTGCTTCAGGGTTTCCTTAATTTCTCAGATAGGATTAGCCCGGAGGATTATGATATCTTCATAAACCTTACCAGAATAATGATGATCTCACCTCTGTTACTTGGTACAAGTACTCTGTTGACTGGTTATTTGCAGGTGAGAAAGCAGTTCTTTGTTACATCTTTAGCACCTTTAATGTATAACCTGGCCATGGTTATTGGACCTATGATTTTGGTGTTGTGGTTAGGTATGGGTGTAGAGGGAATAGCAATCTCAGCTGTCATTGGTTCCTTTTTACATTTCTTAACACAGATACCCCTTTTCAAGAAATTCTATACATATAACTTCAGTCTTAGTTTGAAGACATTTTCTGAATCACTGAAGAACAGGTATGTTTGGAAAGCATTAAAACTTGCAATACCCAGGACTATAGCGATATTGGGTGAACAGCTAAATGTTGTTGTTAATACTTTAATAAGTTTCTCTCTAGCTGCTGGTGCCTTAAGTGCATACAAATTTGCACTTAGCCTCCATCTCTTCCCAATAAATATTATTGGTAGTGCCGTTGCTCAGGTTGCATTACCCAATATGGCTCAACATAGTGAAAACAAAAAAGAATTTGAAAGGGTTTTAAATAACTCCATACAATTAGCTCTTTTCTTAGTATTGCCAATAGTTGCAATATTCATAATTCTAAGACTACCAATAATACGTCTTGCCTACGGTACTGGTGCTTTTGACTGGAGAGGTACAATACTTACAGCATGGTGTTTAGCTCTTCTTGGGGTTTCGATAGTAGGGCAAACCGTTGCGCAAATTCTTCTGCGTGCCTTCTATGCTCTCAAAGAGACATGGTTACCTCTGTTCGCTATCTCTATTGGTATCGTTGTAAATATTGCTTTAGCATATCTTCTTACTAATTTCTTCAGCCACTATTACGATTGGAGACCGATATTTGATCAGATGGTAACACAGATTTCTAATGCAAATGGTGGAGAATTCATTAAGGTCTTGGGATCATTCTTTAAAGATATATTTGTATGGTCTACTTCCCGTGGGAATTCTGATATGAGTGTTGGTGGTCTCTCGTTAAGTCTAAGTATTGCATATTTCGTACAAAGTGTAATTTTAGGAATTCTTCTAAACAAAAAAGGCAAAATCCTCTCTTGGAAGAGAACAGTATTGCCTGCAATAACAAAAATTATGAATACAGTATTGATGTGTATCGGAATGTATTTTGTATTCAAACTGTTTGATTTCCAATTAGACACTACTAGAACTTGGTCCATTGTTGTTTTGACCTCAATAACCGCAGCATATGGTCTAATCTCGTACTGGGTCGGTTCAAAAGTTTTCAATATTGAAGAATTGGGTATCTTTGAAAAGAAGCTTCTTAAGTTGAAGGATCAGATTTTCAAGAAAAATGCTTAAGAAAACATTCATAACAATCTTCCTCTTCGTATCTGTAACAATTTTGTTCTCTCTTGCTTTTGTTGTATACAACTATTTTATTTGGAGGAATGAGTATATTGAACAGAATGATAGTGTAATTTGTTCCGAAGATATTGAAGATGAAGATTACAGTATTGAAGAGAAAGTAAAAGCTTTTGTGCTTTCATTTGAAAAGAGTGATTTTGTTTCTTTTACTCCTGAGGAAATTTTACAATTAATGAATGAAAACATTGTATTATCTGGCAATCTGAAGTTACAAGGTATATGTCTAGAACCTAACGATTCCCATTGGAAGGTATATTTTAATACCAAGCTTGGATTTATAAATATTCCATGGATCGGTTTGAATGTAGTTAAAGAAAAGAGAGAAACTGCAGAACTCTATGTTGATGAAATACTTCTGGGAGGATTAAAAATACCTCAATTGTTTGTTGAGAAGATAATCTCTGATATTAATATGGGTATAAGTGATGGAGTAGTTTTGATGAATGAAAACTCTTTTCTTGGAAGAACCATTATTAATATTGAGCTAATGAAAGAAAATGTTGTTGTAAAGGGTACTATTTAGCTCCCTCATTTTCTTGAACATCCCTATTCCATATGATACAATTCTCTAGCAATCATTAAATTAATCTGCTAAAAATATATGTCAAAAAATCCGCAAATCCAACCAATAGGTAACAGAGTGTTGATTCAACCAGATGAGGTTGAAGAAAAGACGGCAGGTGGATTAGTTCTTCCTCCTTCCTCCAATGATGACAAGAAACCAGAGACTGGTGTCATTGTTAAGCTTGGTAAGGGAAAATCCAAAGGTAAAGAAGTGTCCTTTGATGTTGCAGTCGGAGACAGAGTATATTTCAAAAAGTATTCTCCAGAAGAGATTGAGATCGAAAATGAAAGATATCTTTTGTTAGATACCGAAGATATTCTAGCCATTATCAAGTAACTTAAATTATTACATCTAACTACTATGTCAAAATCAATAATATACAACGAAGATGCTAGAAAGGCTCTCAAAGCTGGTGTAGATACAATAGCCAATGCTGTAAAAGTTACACTTGGACCTAAAGGTAGAAACATTGCAATAGCGAAAAGCTTCGGTTCTCAAGTTGTTACCAAAGATGGTGTAACTGTTGCGAAGGAAATAGAGGATAAGGATCCTTTTAAGAATGTTGGAGTAGAGATGATTAAGGAGGCTGCCAACAAGGTAAATGATGTCGCAGGAGATGGTACAACAACAGTGACTGTTCTTGCTCAGGCTATAGCATCTGCAGGTTTCAAAAATGTTGCTGCAGGATCAAACCCAATCTCTTTGAAAAGAGGGTTAGATAGAGGTACGGAGATGATAGTGAATGAGCTAGAAAAGACAGCAAAGAAGATTACAAGTAAAGAAGAGATTTCTCAAGTCTCCACTATTTCTGCGAATAACGATAAAGAACTAGGAGATATGATTGGTGGTGTCTTCGAAAAAGTTGGAAAAGATGGCGTTATTACAGTCGAAGAAGCAAAAGGTTTTAAAGATGAAGTTGAGTACACTGAGGGAATGGAATTTGATAATGGGTATGTTAGTGCATATTTTGTAAATAATGCTGAAACTTTGGAAACAGTTATGGATAATCCATATGTTTTCATTACTGATAAAAAACTATCTAACTTACAGGATATTCAAGCAATAGCTGAAAAAGTCCTAGGAGCTGCTGACAGACCACTAGTCATCATTGCTGATGATATCGAGAATCAAGCATTGGCAACATTGGTAGTGAATAAACTTAGAGGAACTCTAGATGTTGTTGCAGTGAAGGCTCCTGGGTTTGGAGATAGGAAGAAAGAGATGCTAAGAGATCTTTCTGTGATGACTGGTGCAGAGTATATCTCTGAAGAAGTTGGCAAAACATTAGATTCAGTTCAACTTACTGATTTGGGTTCTGCTAAGAAAGTTATAGTTAACAAGGAGAAAACAATCATAGTTGAAGGTAAAGGAGATAAGAGAGAGATAGAAAATAGAGTTAAGGAAATTAGGGCTCAAATTGAAAGCACATCTTCGGATTATGATAAAGAGAAGTTGCAAGAGCGTTTGGCAAAGATCTCTGGTGGTGTCGCTGTCATAAAGGTTGGTGCTGCATCTGAGGTTGAAGCTAAGGAAAAGAAGATGAGAATAGAGGATGCAATCAATGCTACAAGGGCAGCAATTGAAGAAGGTGTTGTAGCTGGTGGTGGATTAGCACTTCACAATGCAAAAGAAGTTCTCAAGAAAGTTAAATTGGATGATAGTGATGAACAGTTGGGTATAGAGATATTGAGAAATATTCTAAGCGAGCCACTAAAGCAGATTGCTGAAAATGCTGGTGAGGATGGTGCGGTTGTTGCTGCTAATTGTAAGGGTAATACAGGATTCAATGCAAAGACAGGTGAATATGTAGATATGATAGAAGCTGGTATTATTGATCCTGTGAAAGTTACTAGATTGGCTCTAACCAATGCTGTTTCCGTAGGATCAATGTTGGTGACAACAGAAGCTGTAGTTGCCGAGTTACCTGAGGAGAAAGATAGTAAAGCTCCTATGGGAAGTGAAATGGGTGGAATGCCAGGTATGATGTAATCTGTATGAAGAAGATGTGATTAGAGAAGGGGGCTTAAGGCCCTCTTTCTTGTTTAAAGAGTTTGACTTAGGTTCTCTAGGATTTTAACAACTCTTGGTAGAACCAAACTATTCATTTCATCTAAAGATACCTTTCCATCTGGGTTTGATCGGTATCCATTTCTTCTATCCATTTCCTCTCGTGATTTATACAAAACAGAACCGGTTCTATCATATACAACAGATCTCCAATATATTTCCTTTTCCGTGGAAGCAAATAGCCCATCTAATTTCATCCTAAGATCAAGAATTAAATCAGCAAAACTTATTCCAAGTTCTTTACCTTCGAACAATGAGGGTAGACGGTTTAAGACTCTAAAAGTCGCTATTGTAATTGATCTCTGATGCTCAAACTCTTCCAGTGTTTCTTCTTCAGTATCAGGAGATAATTGATGTAATCTCAACTGCATCAATCTGACTGTATCGTCAGATGTGTTAGTTGGAGAAGCAGTTTTTTCCTTAGGTTCTCCGTTTTCAGTAGTTTCAACCTTCGTTAGATTCTCACGGAGATATTCACAGACTCTCTTAGATTTCTCGTCTCTCTCTTGGAGAAATGCATCCAGAAAAAACTTCTCATAATTAGTAGATCTATCTTCTAATGAGTAATGTTGTGGTATTACTATATCTTCTGTTGGCTCTGTCATACTACATTATATCATTTATAACCAATTTTATACATCAAAATCACATTAACCCAATTTTTCTTAAGCCATTTATCAGCCATTTCTTGCTCTTCAAGTAATCCTCTCTTACTCAACTCTTTCTTTATGACATTCCCTTGATGAGGATTAAGAAAACATTTCTCAAGTGGAGAACTAAAACCGTGAGTATAGTGGCAGAGTTCATGTGCTATCGTTGCATTAACTACATAATCAGGAACAAGTAAGTCGTTTCTAAAATAGCCAGTTAAAGTTATAACAGAGATACTTTTCTCGTCCTGAGAAAGAAATTCTTCTTTGCGAGTTTTCATAATTCCTTTTATTCTAGTTCCAGAATGGGCGAGTTTAATACTGCCAAGCTGTCGCTTAGAATATTTGCCGAATTTAATAACGACGAGATTTTTTCTTGGAACATCACAAAAATGATTCTCCCAGAGTTCATATAGCATATTTTCTAGTACAGTATTATTCCTCATTCAATATATCTTCTCCTCATGTTATTATATCAAGATGATTCTAACAAACCTCAAAGAAAAATTCTCGACATTAAGAAAAGTTCTAAAATTTGTATATGGAAAATATACAGGATTGGCCGTAGTAAGAGATATCCTATTTTTAATTGCTACATTTTCAGAAATATATGGAATTACAGTCTTAGGAAAGTTCATAGACGAAACAACGCAAATTCTTCTAAATTGGAAAGAATTTGATATATCTCAGTATCTAGTTACCGAATCATTCTTCTATCTGGTTCTCATACTTGTACTTTGGATTCTTGTGGCAATCTGCAACAATATTCGTGAGTATATATACAATGCGATATATGAAAAGGTCTGGGAAGATACTCAATATTTAATCATTTCAAAAGTATCTACTTCAAATCTTCAAGATGTGGAAAAAGATGAGTATCAAGACAAGGTGACATACTCTCCTGCTTTTTCAATTGTAAGGATAATCTGGTCATATGATAATTTCTCAATTATTTTAAGTAATACGATACGATTGATTAGTGCTATCTTCATAATATTTAATACAATGGGATGGTCTGTACTATTTCTTGTAATAATAGTGCTGCCAGAGATTTTTGCAGTTCACATCAGAAGAAAAGAAATCCGAGACTATTTAGATAAAGGGATTGGAAAAATTCGATATCTTAACTATATTCAAAATCTTTCTCTAACAATTTCCAATTTCTTAGAACTTCGAGTAAACAATATATATTCACATTTAAAGAGAAAATATTTGATGGAATATGATGAGTATGTGCATGGATACATGCAAACTCAGGCATCGTTCTACAAAGATAAAATTACAACCTCTATCTTTGGTCAGATTCTAAAATTCCTCTATGTTATCTATGTCCTTTCTTTTTCAATTGTAAAAGGAATATCTTTTGGTAGTTTTAAGGCCTTGTATGACTATGTTGATGTTACTTACAACAGTGTTTTCAATATCCTAAATTCCCTGTCTCTTATTTCTGTTAATCTCGGATATATCAATAAATTCTTTGATTTGATGGAGTATGAAGGCTTTGGGGATCACCATCATGGTGAAATTAAATTAACCAAGGAAACTCCTAAGTTAGAATTTAAAAATCTTTCATTCGCATATCCTGACGATCCGGGGACTAAGATTCTAAAAAATCTTAATATCGAAGTCAATCCTGGAGAGAAAGTTGCATTCTTCGGAGGAGATGGATCTGGAAAAAGTACTACAGTTAAAATTTTAACCGGATTGTATCCTGTTGATAGTGGAGAGTACCTTTTGGGTGGTAATCTTACCAAAGATTTAGATAGGGGAGAATTGAAGAAGCAGTTGTCTGTAGCTTTTCAGGACTTCGTCAACTATCATTTCAGTCTGAAAGAGAATATTGTGATCTCTGGGCAAAGGATAAATGTCGACTCCGACCTCTACAAAGAGGTTTCTCAAATATCTGGAGTGGATAATTTTAAAAAGATTGTTCATGTAGATGATGCAAGTATTCTTGGAAAAACATTTGCTGGAGGGAAAGAGCTATCTCCTGGGTATTGGCAAAGGTTGGCTATTGCTAGAATGATGTACCGAAACAAAAATATTTTCATAATGGATGAGCCTTTCACCTTCATAGATGATATCTCTGCTGATGGAATACTTAAGGATTTGTTTAACTTCTTAGGTGAGAAGAGATCCTTGATATATATAACAAGGAGTATAAAATTTTTGGATCGTTTTGACAGGGTTTACTGCTTTGAGAACGGAAAAATCATAGAGGCAGGCCCGTGGAATAAGCTCATCTCTTCAAAGGGAAGGTTGTATCAAGAGAGTAAATTACAAAAAGACTCTTAAAAAAAGAAAATATCCTGTAAAATATACCCATGATGGAAATATTAGATGGAAAAAGTGTAGCTCAGGAAATCCTAGATAGTATATCTAAGGAGATTACTGATATTAAAGCTCAAGGAAGAAGGATTCCCCAGCTTGATATGATTCTACTGGGAGACGATTATGGAAGTGTTAAGTATGTGGGTATGAAGGAAAGGACAGCAAGACAGGTTGGAATAGAAGGTAAAATTCATCATCTTCCTGCAGATGTAAACACTTTAGATGTTGTGAATCTTGTTGATTCTCTTAACAAGAATCCTGAAGTTGATGGCTTCATGATTCAATTGCCACTTCCTGTCCATATCAATACTAATCTTGTTCTTGAATCAATCTTGCCAAAGAAAGATGTAGATGGTTTAACACCTACGAATTTAGGAAAACTATTTCAAAAAGACCGATCCTCTATACCTCCCGCAACTCCTTTAGGAATAATGAAGCTCTTAGAATCATACAATATTAAATTGTTTGGAAAGAATGCTGTAATCCTTGGCTCAAGTAATATTGTCGGAACTCCTCTTGCAGCAATGATGTTAGAGAAAAATGCTACGGTTACTCTATGTAATTCCCATACAGTTGATATTCAAAATATTTCTAAACTTGCTGACATCCTAGTTTCTGCAACGGGAAAACCTCTTTTGGTTAAGGCAGAGTTCTTGAAGAAAGATTGTGTAGTTATAGATGTGGGTTCCAATAGGCACCCTGAAACTGGTGCTTTAGTAGGAGATGTGGATTGGGACAATGTTCAAGGTATTCCATCTTACATAACTCCAGTACCTGGTGGAGTCGGTCCAATGACGATCGCCTGTTTAATGTTAAATTTGATGAACTGTTACAAAAATGAATAAATACAAAGTTATTGAAGATTTAATAGAAGCAGAATCAAAGAGACAAATAGAGGGCATAGAGTTAATAGCCTCTGAGAATTATGTCTCTGAGGATATTTTAAATGCGATGGGTTCCATCCTTACGAATAAATATTCAGAGGGATATCCAGGAAAAAGGTACTATGGAGGGAATGAATATATTGATGAGGTTGAGAGAGAAGCAATAAAGAATGCAAAAGAACTTTTTAAGGCAGAGCATGTAAATGTACAACCATATTCAGGTTCTCCTGCAAATTTGGCAGTACATTTAGCCCTGTTAGATCCAGGGGATAATACTCTTGGAATGGCTCTAGATGCTGGTGGTCATTTGACACATGGATTTAAGGTCTCCATCTCTGGTAAGTACTTTAACTCTGCTAGTTATGGAGTAAATTCTGAAGGATATATTGATTATGAAGAGGTTTTGGAGATAGCGAAAAAGCACCAACCGAAATTAATTTGGGCTGGATTTTCTGCATATTCGAGAATAGTAGACTGGAATAAATTCCGAGATATTGCAAACGAAGTTGGAGCATACCTAGTAGCTGATATCTCTCATGTTGCAGGATTAATAGCTGCAGGTATCTACCCATCTCCAATTAACATTGCAGATGTTGTTACTACTACCACCCACAAGACTCTGAGAGGCCCTAGGGGGGCCATAATCATCTGCAAGGAGGAGCTTGCCGAGCGAATAGACAAAGCTGTTTTTCCTGGTCTGCAAGGAGGTCCTCACAATCATACGACTGCTGGAATAGCTATTGCTTTGAAAGAAGCTAATACTAAAGAATTTAAAGAGTATGCAAAAGCCGTAGTTGAAAATGCACAACAACTGTCAAAAGAATTAATCTCAAAAGGATACAGCATTGTCTCTGGAGGAACGGATAATCATCTTTTCCTGTTAGATGCTGTTCAGTCATGTGGTTTGTCAGGTGGGGAGCTTTCTGATTTGTTAGAAACAGTGGGTATTACTGTGAACAAAAATGCAATTCCTAATGATTCTCGCAAACCGTGGGATCCATCAGGAATACGTATAGGGACCCCAGCCATAACAACAAGAGGAATGAGAATTGCTGATATGTCCAAAATTGCTGAATATATAGATATGGCCGTTAAGAACAGGGATAATCAATCGAAATTGGCAGAAATCAAAGAACAGGTAAGAAAACTTATGTCAGCTTTCCCAATACCAGGAATTAAATTTAAAAAGTAGGATATGAAATTAAGTTTTCGAAAAGATCTGAGTATTGCATCCTTAGTCTCTGAATCTAATTGGAACAAGATAAAGGTGCATACTCTCTTACAGAATTCAGAACGTAAACAGCCTTCAATCAATGCGTACCTCGGTGCTAGATACAGTAGATCTGCAGATTCAATCATAGATATTGCGAATGAGATTGTAAAAAACAACACAGATGCAGCAGAGCGTCTAGAAAAGATTTTCACTGGTTATGGTCATAAGTCTGTTGGAGATATGGCAGATCTTTTTGTTTGTATTGAAAATATCCCGATGTATGTTGCTATGAAGCTTTTCTATATGACATCTGTAGTTTCTGGCCAGGAAAGGTCTACAAGATACCAAGATTTCGAAAATCCAGAATTTGTTAAGATCCCGAGAGAAATTTGTGAAGATTCTGAAATTAGAAAAGGCTATGAAAGGGTGATTCTGAAACAAATGAGTGATTACCGAGAGATGATGCGACCGACGAGAGAGGCTTTGGAGAAAGCTTTCCAAATTAATTCCGACAGTCAACAGGAGGTGTCAGCACTGAAATCTAGAACATTTGATGTAGCAAGATATCTCTTACCATTTGGGTTGAACACAAGTTCTGCATATTTGATGTCTGCAAGAAATTGGTCTGATATCATAAGTTATCTTTGTTCAAGTAATAGTGTAGTTGAGAATGAGGTATACACATTACTTCTTAACTTGTTGGGTGAGTCGAAATTAGATATTAAAGGATATACAAGGGAAGCGGATGGTTTAATTCGTCATACTGACCCGAATTGTAGTCGTCAGATGTCGACAAAAGAAATTTTGGAATACATTGGAAAAGATATCTCTAAGAAACAGATTAAGGACCTTCCAGGAAGTGAATGTGAATCGGTATCTGTGACTTATGCTCCCGATTGTACCGAAACCCTAGTATCT
>CAIMEL010000014.1 GCA_903840015.1 uncultured bacterium | reverse complement strand
GTAGATCTATTCTTTTGAGATATTTAAAAGGACCCCGAAAGGGGTTCTTTCTTTTTTTGAATTGTATATAATTAGTACATGATCATCATCTATCTTTGTATATTCTTTCTAGGTGCTTCTGTGGCAAGTTTTCTGAATGCCACTCTATATAGAATAGACAAGAAATACAAATATCCAGAGATAATTACGAAGAATTCTCATTGTGAGAAATGTAAAAGACAGTTAAATTGGATAGAACTCTTTCCAATCTTTGGATATATTTTGATTCGAGGAAAATGTTCCTCTTGTGGGAACAAAATTCCTCTGTATTATCCTCTCTCTGAAATGTTCTTAGGTATATCTTTCCTACTCTTCTATCTCTATACTACTCCTCTAATATATATTTTGGTTATACTATTTCTATTCATCCTCTCCTACTACGATAATATATATATGGCAGTTTCAAAAAATATGGTCCATATATTTCTTGTTCTCTGTTGTCTAATCTTCTTGATAAATCCTAATATATACAATTTGATTGCCCCATTAGTATTATCTGTAATCTTAATTGTAGTTAATCTTTTTAAAAAATCGTTTGGGATGGGAGATATTCTTGTTCTTGGAGGTTTAGGAATAATACTGGAGTATTCACAATTTCTCATTCTATTCTGGGGGGGAATCATTTTTGCTCTACTCTACTCTCTCTCCTTAGTACTTTTTAAAAAAATTAATATCAAGAAAGCAAAAGTTCCGATGATACCTTTTTTTTCTCTTGCTTTTCTTGTTTCAATTTTCTGGGGAGACATCTTATTTAATTCACTTCTTAAATTCTTGGGAATGTGATAAATTGAACTATGGATCGTAAATATACTGCCTTTACACTTGTTGAGCTTCTCATAGTAATGGGCATTTTAGTAATATTAATTGCAGTTGGAATACTTGTAGGAAGGTATGCTACTCTGAAATCTCAGGACACAAGACACAAAGATGCTGCAAGAAAGCTATACACTATGCTCTTGGAGTACAAGAATGACAATGGGAGCTATCCTAATCTTGGTAACTGCAGTCGTTGTATTCGGGAGGAATTCTTTGCCCGTGCACTTGGATCCACTGGTACTGAAGAAGAACAAGTTTTAAAAGGTTATGCTGGTGGTGAAGGAGGTTTTGATGGCGGTTCCAAAGCGACATATTACTACAGTGTAGATTCTTACGATCAACAGTTTGTTCTGGTTTGTGTGTCATTAGGAGGTATAGATGATGAAGCAGAAAGAGGATACTACTGTGTTGGGAGTGGTATTGGAATGCTACCTGAGGAGAACCCTATCCCATACAATGATGTCGGTTCTAGAAGTAGTGGAGATCCGTATGGTGCTGTTATTCGGGGTTTGGACGATTCTGATTGGGATCCACGGCAGGGAGGGTTCTCCCTAAGTAATTGAATCTAAGTGTTAACTATGTTAGATTTAAGTATTCATCTGTCTATTTACTGCCTTGAAAAGTCAAAGAATTCATAAAAAATATCCTGCATATACCCTTATGGAAATGTTGGTTGTTATGTCGATATTTATTATCCTTGGTGCTATGACATTCTCTGCTTTTGATGGACTTCAAAATACAGTAAAACTGAATGAGTATATGTTAACCTTAGAGCAAGATATTCGCAATGTTCAGAGATCAGCAATGCTTTTGCAGAGAAATACTGGAGAAAGATGGCTCTATGGTCTAGGAATAGATTTCTCAGAAATCACTGCTGATGGAGAGTATCGAATGTTCAAATGGTGTTCACCTTTTGATGATTACGGCCATATTACAACGAAATCAAAAAT
>CAIMEL010000013.1 GCA_903840015.1 uncultured bacterium | reverse complement strand
TTTAAGATCAGATTTAATACTGTTAAATTAGGTATATCAAGAAAATACAAAGAATTAATATACTTGGATTTGGAAGAGGGTGGTGAGGAAATGAGAAAAATATTTCTAGAATTAAGAAATATTTTCAATCTTAAAACGGATAGTAATTTCATACCTCATCTTACCCTTGGTAGGATTAGTAAAGATTTGACCAAGCAGGAGTATTCTAATGTTTGTAAAGATATCTCGAGAGTAAGCAAATCGCTAGGTATTAAGGAGATTGAATTCTATGTCTCGGATATAAAGCTCGTGAAGAGTACTGAGGATGGTTACACTATACTGTTTAGTTTGAGTGATTCTTCAAGAATAAAAGGATAATTATTACCCCAGATAGCATCTGGGTTTCTCCTAAACCAAGTTCTCTGTCTTTTCGCATACTGGTTTGTATGGTTGATAATCTCTTGTTTAACATCATCTAATTTCTTCGTCCCTTTGAAATATTCTTGGAATTCCTGATAACCAATGGTGGAGAGTGCTTTGTATTTAGTCAGTCCTTCATCGTATAGCTTTTGGTTTTCTTCAACTAGTCCTTCCTCGAACATACTATCAACTCGCTTTACTATTCTTTCTCTTAGTAGATCTGGCTCAATATCAATGACAAAATATTTGTGTGGTAATGGATCTCCTTTCTCTGCTTTTGTATTTCCTTTTTGTAGAATGCGTAGTAGTCTTCTTGGATTGTTTCTATCACTTTCATTAAGATTCTCTAAGATGGATTCCGGTATTAATTTCTTTATATCCTCAATATTCTCACTCTCAATCTTCAATTCTTTTTCGCTATTCTCTTTAAGCTTGTAATTAAAGACAACACTATCTATGTAGAGACCGGTTCCTCCTACGAGTATTATAGCTTTCTCTTTTGGGATTTCTTGAATAGTTTTGTTGAAATCTTTTTGATATTTGAAAATATTGTAATCTTCAGTTACTGAGATATGACCATAAAGATGGTGTGGGATTCCCTGCATGTCTTCCTGGGTCGGTCTTGCTGTTCCAATTCTTAATTCTTTGTATATCTGTCTAGAGTCTCCGTTTACTATGACACCATCTATGTCCTTTGCTAATTGTAAGGCGATACTAGATTTACCACTGCAGGTTGGTCCTGCTATTACAATGATTGGTCTGTTGAGATTCTTCATCTTACTATCCTGTACATTAAGGCATAGTTAATCCACACCATTAATATGGAGATAGTGCCTGTGGCTAATATGAATGTTAAATATGTTGAACTGAGGAATACAGAAAGTGAGGAGAAGAGGAGAAGTAAGAAGATGGAGAGTTGGAAGGAGTCTCTGAGAAATTCTTTTTGTAAGGATATGAGATTGAACCCTTTGCTTTTAAAATATCTCATGTAGTAACCAAAACTGCTCCCCAAGCTAAGGATATTGACGCAAAGAATGACGAATGGAGTGAAGAGGAAGAGTGAAGTTATGGTTATGTCAAAAATGATATTAAGTAACCAGAGTGCTAGAGTGGTAAGTAGTGCAGATGAAAGTAGTGATAATGAGAACCAGAGAATTAATTTCTTGTTTTGGGTTAATACTTGAGTAGCAATTAAAATAACCAGGAACATCCCAACGAAAATCCCTGTGAGGGAAAGTTTCTCATACATACTCCAATTGTTCCAAAGACTTGTAAATATATCCATTTCTAAATATTTCTTACTTTATATATATACCATCTGGAAAAAGGAACAAGACAGATGATTAGCAGTATTACACTGGCCATATGGGTTGCGAATATTGGCAAATATCCAAAACCTAAAAGATATGTGAGAAGCATTGTTGTTGTAAGTCCAAATACAATATATTTATTTGATTCTCCATTCTCTGAAATAACTCTGGTAATAATCATTGCCAATATTGCTATAATTGGAAGCATGATTGAATCTACTGGAATACCAAGGAGTTTCAGAAGAGTGAGGTATGAGGATATGGTTAATACTGTTGCCAAGAATGATTCTATTAAGATGTCCTTTGTTGTATGTTTGAATATTGCAAGATAAAGATATATTACAACTAATGAAAGTGCTAGGCCAATACTAATCTTTATATGATCTAAAGAGGTTGTTTGAAGATCCAAATCCGTTTCTGATTTCAAGCTCAAATCAGTTGTAATGATACCAGTGTTGTACAGGATATCTATTGCTTGTATCTGTATCTTTTCATCAGTATTTATAGGTACTGCAAAGATTCCTTGGCCGGTATCATCTAGAGGTACAGGGTATGGTGATACATAGCCATCTGTATATACGCCTAGATATTTTCCTTTGTTCTGACTAATTAGCTCTTTGAAAGCATTTTCCTTCCATGGCCATGGCTTGAATATTGCAAAGTATGCATAATTACCATTATTTGTCTTGAGCCTTGTTATATATATATTCCTAAAGTCTGAATGATCCCATTCGGTATCATTGTAGCTTGTAGGCATTAGGTATGCATATGGATTCTCTGGATCTTCGAAGTTAGCATCATCTTTCTTGGAAACTATTTTGACTTCAAATCTGTTTTGTATCAATTGTGCAACAAGTTGCTCAGGTCTTGTTGTAGTTACAACAACTCTCATAGTTGAAGTTTTCTCACCTTTTTCTGCTTTGTACATAGAGGATTCCTCAACACCGAAAGCCTTAAGTCTTCTTTGTAGAAGATCACGAGTTTTCTCTATCTCTTTCTGATCTGTTGTGTTTAATTCGATAACATACTCTTTGGACCAATAGTTCTCATCTTTCAGATTTAGATTGAAAGATGTTTTTGTGGTTAACTTCTCTGTAAGGGGTAATGCTATTAGTACAGTTGTTATCAAAAGTGAAGTGACAAATGTGATGAATATGTAGCTAAGTATCCTTTTTGTATCAATCTTGAGTTTTAATTTCATGCTAGAGAAGATCAGATATCTGTCCGAACATGATTATCTTATCGTTTTCTAGGATATTCATCAAGAATGGTTCTTTCTTTTTTCTTGCGAAGTCAAAATCTTCCTTTCTGATAGCACTAAATCGTATCTCTCGACCAAGTTCTTTTTCAGCCTCATTGATGGCTATTGATAGGTCTCGTACTTTCATCTCTCCAATGAAAAGGAAATCTACATCTGTAGGATTTGTATATTTCTTTTTCAGAAAACTTTCGGTTAGTACTACAAGTATAGTACCCTCTACTGAATGAACTACTTCTAATATTTTCTTTCCTACAGCTGACTCCTTGAAGAACATAGATCTTAATTCCCAAAGGATTGGGCACTTCTTATTTATCCTGTATACCAATTTGTTTCCATCTTTTTGGGATTTTAATATACCTGCAGCTTCAAGATTAAGAAGTTCTCTTCGAACAGCATTAATTTCTTCGTCAAGAATTCTTACTAACCCTCTAACATGAAAGGTATTACTTAAATCACTCATATACTGTTCGAGGATTCTAATCCTCACCTTTGAGATGAAAAGTTTTTTTAGCATAGTTCCCCAACCTGCTTAATATTATTGTTCAATTATATCAAATTCTCCGTCAGATAGGGGAATCATAGAAATCCAAATACGTCCTCTATTAAATTGTATCGGATTACCACTGTTATCGTAATATTTTGTTCTGTCTGTTCTTGATGTTTTCTTCCATTTACCTTCAACAATGTTGCCATCTATGAGGAAAACGGCATCCCCTTCCCCTATAGTATCAATAATTACACGACCTTTTGAATCTCCTGCGGAAACCATTTTGACTTCCTGAATTACAATATTTTTTGCATATACTTGGGTATTACTCTCTTGATCAATATCTACTTTCCCGCCGACCTTTCTGAAATAGCTGTTAGTAACAGGATCATATGTCCAAGTTGCATCATACAGTCCTCCGTTGTTTAACCTTTTGTGAAATACTGTTTTAACAACTGTCTTCTTCCCTCTGTCCTCAATATTTGCATCTCTTTTAAACTGCCAAGCCTGTATAGTTGTTGGAAATCCTCCCCAGTTAACTTTTTCAGCATATTCCCAAGCACTAATAACGGAGCTGTAATAGTTATGTGGAGCAAATCTTCTACCATCATACTCTCTCCAACCTCCAATATTTGCTATATCTTTCAACCCGTATGCCCTAATGTTTCCACAAGAGTTTGTTCTTGGGTTGTCAGTAGTTGCACATCCACTACGAATTATGAGGGGATCATATTCACTAGCCCATTCAACATGATACTGTCTCATACTTCTGAAAGGACCAACTTTCTTTGGAGCATCACTCCAAAATATCGCCATATATCTAGTTATTCCTCCTTCTGCATCGGCTTCGATAACAATGTCTGAGGAATTTAAACCTGATTGTGGTCTCGACATGGAGTGATTGTTAATCATTACAGCCACAGGACGTTTTTTCTTTAACTCATCTATCTCTTTCTTAGTAAAGAGAATACCGTTCAGAGGACTGGCTTCTGTTTTTGGTTCGTTAGGTTTGGAAAGGAGATGTAATTCTGATTTAAACATAGAGGAGGTCGGTAGTGCGGCTATGTAGTTAGGATTAAAAGAGATTACATCTGATGGAGAGAGTGGTTTGGCTTTGTAAATACCGAAGTAGTAGAAAAGAGCAATTCCAGTTAAGCAGAGTATGGCAACAATTGGAAAGATGAAAGGTTTGAAGTTGAACACTTTCTTTACTTTGATGTTCTCCTCCCCCGAATTCTCTGTGACAGGTTCGGTATTTCCCCGCTCCTGTACTGGATTTTTAACCTCTTCTTTCTGGGGAACAATTTCTTCCTTGGGAGGTTTTGTTTCTACTATCTCCACATCTGCTTTTTTATCTGTGATATTGAAGGTTTTTCCCATGATTCATATACAATATACTACTAGGTTCAAAAGGATTGCAAGGTGTTTTCTGGAAAGGAAGGTGTAATTAGAATATACTTTTAGTAACGATGAAAAAGATTCTGTTTGACTTCTGGAATGTAATATATTCTCGAGATTATGGTCTCAATATTGAGTTAATTACTTTTCTCGAGCTACTGTATTCTAGAGGTTACGAACTTTGTCTTTTTACCAATACTAGAAGTGACTTTGTTGAAGAGGTAGATGCTAATATCCCATTTCTCAAATTCTTTAGTAGGGTAATATATTGCGAGCAGTATCGTAAGCCTGATGTAAGGGCATACGAAAATCTGGAGAAGGGATTGGAATGTAAGTTTGAGGATATGATTTTTGTAGATGATGAGAAGGAAAACATTCTTGTTGCTGAGAGTTTTGGTATAATGGGAGTGCTTTTTGAGAATACAGAGAGAACAAAGTTAAAATTAGATGAAATACTAAAACATGATATCTAGAGAAGAAGCGTTTAAACTTGTGGAGAAATATGTCACAACGCCTTGGCTAAAATTGCATATGAGGGAAAGTGAAGTCATAATGAGGGCTTTGGCAAGAAAGTTTGGTGAAGATGAAGAGGTGTGGGGCATTTCAGGTTTGATTCATGATCTGGATTATGATTATGTAGGTAAGGATCCGAAGAGACATGTTGTAGAGTTTGACAAAATTCTAGAGATGGAATCTCTTGTTGTAGGAGAGGATATACCAGAGGAGATGTATCACGCTATTAAATCTCACTACGAGGAGCACCCTGATATACAGCAGAAGAGAGAGTCTAAGCTTGATTACGCACTTTCTGCGAGTGAGACAATTTCTGGGTTTTTAGTAGCATGTGCTTTGGTTCAGCCAGACAAAAAGATATCAAGTGTTGATGTTGAGAGTGTTAAGAAGAAATTTAAGAAGAAGGATTTTGCAAAGGCAGTTAGAAGAGAGTTGATATATGATATTGAGAAGATTGGGATATCACTGGATGAATTTATTGAAATATCTTTAAAGAGTTTGCGTGAAATTGATACTGAAATTGGGTTATAATGTTTACTACGGGGTGTAGTTCAGATGGCCAGAACGCTTGCATGGGGTGCAAGAGGTCGCACGTTCAAGTCGTGTCACCCCGATTTTAGCGGAACATGGACAGTCTAGATAAATTGAGATAAAGAATAATGGAAAAAGAACAGATAGAAATTTCATACAGCTCTGATTACAACATATATGTGGGAGGGGTTGAAGATTTAAATGATGAGATGACTAAAGAGATAGAGGGTGCACCAAGAAAAAAAGAATTTAAGAATTTGTATGAGATTGGTTCGGTTGGAAACTATATAGCAGATGAAAATCTTTTCTCTATGCCTATTGATATGGAAACTTTAGAAGAGCCAGAACGAGGTGATAATTTCACAGTTTCTCTCCTTTCAGTGGAACCTAAAGAGGTGTATGGTGGATCATCCTCAAGTAGCTATTATTATGAAGCTATTCTTAATTCAAAACTTCAATCAGTCAGATGCTATCTCTCTTTAGAAGATGTGCAGTATATATTTAGATATGAAAAAGAACCTGAGGATTTTTCGAAAATAGTGGATGTTGAGAGTGTAGAAGGGTGGATTAAGGGTAATGGAAATATTTTGGAGAGTGGTTTAAGAAAAGTTGCTTTCCTTGATTTTGGACTAGACAGATTTCCCAGGGAAGATGTTAGGAAAGTTTTAGAGGATATTTATGGTATTTCTGTTATGCATATAGGGTTAGATTTTACTATGGAGAATCTAGATTTTATAATTGAGAATATTGAGAAATCTCCATCAGATATGATGTATAAATTTGGTATAGGACTTGCTCTCTCCCAAAAAGGAATAGAACTTGTTGCTGGTGATCCTTCAAAAGAAGAGCTAGTTATAGAGAGTATGATTAGATATTGTACTAAGGTTCTTGATGGTACGGGTTTATCCCATGGTTCTGATGCATATGTTTTACAAGAGATATATGACATGGTTTCTAAGGATGACGAAAAAAGACAAAGAATGGAAGATTTAATACATATGTATTGGGGTGAAGCTGACTTGGAAATAGTTTCTGCATTAAGAAACAAAAGAGGTTATACAAAGAGGGATTGAGTAGTAGAGAGAACAAGGTGAAGGTCACCAAGAAACACCTTGCTCTCTCTTTCCTCAAGTTATCTTGTCAGCATCATCGATGCCATTGGAATGACAATTGGTGTGAGAGTTCCTCCTGATTGTACTATCAGATATGTTGTCCCTGCGATAATCGCTGTGCCTAAGGTAACTTTGATGATGTCATCAATCTGCTTTTGGCTAAGCGAATAGCTCGTCAGGATTGTTACCCCCTCCGTGTTGTACCCTCGGAGAACGCTACCATCACTCAAAACTGTGTAAAGGTTTGGGATGATCCGGTTTGGTTCAGGCTTGGGTATAGCCACTGGTACAGGAATCCACTTGGGGACGACAATACGTTTCTTCTCGGGACAATGCGAATTGGAGTAGTTACTCCTCTCTCCATCGATGGCTTCCTGCCACTTTTGCAAAGTTGTTGGCTTGGCATCTTTCCATAGCTTTGCAACCCCCTGCATTATAGCTTTCTTGGCCTTCAGAGCGTCCCCGGTTAGAGTGCCACCCCATTTGTGGGTTTTAGCCACATCAAAGATGGTCCCCAGAACATCATCCGCCGCAGTCATGTAAGGGAGCTTGTAATGCACCCCGTTTGCAATGACCCTCAGGCCATCGGCAAAATACGTGACATTGGATGACCCGTCAATTATGGACTGAAGGATTAGCTCCAACAGATCCCAATCGATGGGGGGATGATTGTTATTGCAGTAATTGTGCGCCCAGAAGATTCCTGGGTTGGTTGTGCCTTTAGCATTCGCTGTGCTAGTTGGCACGCCGACGGCTCCAATTAGGAGCGAAAGTACAAGAACCAGATACAGGACTTTCTTCATGTTATATTTCCTTTGTTACTTGAACGGTGACCTTTACACAGTACTATTACCAAAATTAATTAGTAGCAATACTGTGTAAAGAACCATCCCTGGAAGGAAAAATATTTGTATAACCTCTTTTTTAAAGAGCAATTTGTATAGAAATAATCATAAAAGATATATTATCTATGACGAGGAGATTATACCCTATAGTACCACTCTATTGCAATATCTCCTACTTTTGACATCCTGTAAGATTTGTGTAAAATGTTCTCTTACCGAATTAAAATATGATTTGAAAATATGGAAGATTTAAACAAAAAGAGTAATAACGAGGAAAAAGTAAGAAACAAATATGTCCTCGTATATATGTTACTTTGGGTTATTCCTTTGATTCTGTTAGCATTGAAATAAAAATATGGAGGGTTTCCCCTCCATATAATTTACTAAAAGCTTTGTTTTAGTTATTTCCTTTTCCTGAAGAATTGGAAGCACCACCATTACCATTGTCAGTATTCTGTTCTTGGTTCTGTTGCTGATTCTGTGTATCAGTACCTTTGTTCTGTAATGTGTTTTTCTCTTCTTCCATCTCTTGTTTCATTTCCTCTCCAACACCCTCGAACTTTTTCTGAGCTTCTGATGTTTTAGCTATCTGTCTTTCAATATGTTCTAAATATTGATTCTGAACCTTGTTCAAGGATTCTGCTGCTTGAGTATTACCTTTCTGTTCCATTTTCTCTTGAATCTCGCCAAGTCTTTCATATGTTCTCAATCTTTGCTGATTCATATATTGCATAGCATCCTCTACTTCTTCTTCAGAAGAATCTTCTGCACCTAAGATAGCCTCATACTCTGCCTCTCTCTCCTCTAATATTGCTTGCTCTAACTCAACGCTTTTAACTTCGTCTAGAGTTAATGCTCTTTGAACATCTTCGAAGAATAGGTCTACTTGAAAAAGAGGGTCTACAGGTGTAGCTGCGTTGGCTTTTGTGGATAGTAGGTATCCTCCGCCTCCAACTATTACTACTACCGCAAGTAGTAGTCCAAGGACTTTGTTCATATAATTTGATATATTAAAATTATATATATACTAAATATATTACTCTTCAAATATTTAATTTCAAGTTAGGAATAGTATGAAGAAGATTTTAGGATTGTTGCTTTTTCTAATTCTTTGTTTCCCAGGAGTAGCTTTTGCATATACAAAGGAAGATGTGGGTGAGCATAATACAAGTGGTGACTGTTGGATGGTATTTGAAGGTAAGGTTTACGATATTACAAGTAGAGTCGAGATTCATGATCAGTATATGGATATCCGAGAATGGTGTGGAAGGGATATGACGAGTGAGTTTAAAGACAAGGATGGTAAGGGAGTTGATCACAAGAATTCTACCTATGCATTGTTAGATAGTTTGGAGATAGGGGATGTAGAGGAGAATGTGGTTGTTAAGAATGAGATTAAAGAGGAGGTAGTGGTTGAGAGTGATAAGAAGATGGAAGGATATAATATTTTGTTTCCTTTTCTTTTCTCTGTTGTTGCTTATTGGTTGTCATATGTGTTGGTGAAGAAGAATATGTTGTTTGGCATTAATATTTTAAAGTTTAATGGTTTTTGGAATACGGTATTGTTTTTAACTTTGCTTATACCTGCATTTGGTTTCGGATTGTTTATGATTGTTAGGAGTAAGATACCTTCTCTGTATGATATAGATTTTGATTTTTTGTATTGGCATGTAGAACTCTCTTTGGTTATGGGATTTTTATCAATTAATCACTTTATTAACAGATTTGTTATTTTTACTAAACAGTTGGGGATTAAGTGACAAAGTATTGGTAAACGACCCATAAAAGGGTATAATGTTGGGATATTATGTAAATTTGAGTTAAAAATTACATGGAGCCAAAAGATGAGCATTTTGCAGAGAACGTGGGAGCTGAGAGTGTTGTCCCAATAGATCCTAAAGATACCCTAGTATCTCAAAGTTCTTCTGGTCCCCAAGAAGAGGTTACTAAAGTTCTCGATGAGGTCATTTCCGAAGAACCAATGGATGTTCCTCTCCCAGCTAGTACGACTGTACGAGATAAAGAAGAAAAACAGGGTAAGGTCAGATTAACAAGTTGTGAATTCGAAGGTGCGTTGACTAGCTTCAGGTTGGAAGTTGATCCTCAATTTGTACAAGAGTGTTATCTTCATGATAAAGAGTGGGATGAAGGATTTAGAAAGTTTGTTGGACCAAACTATCCTTACACAATGTCCCCAAAGACGTCTCAATTGATAGCAACTTTAGGTACGGAACTAAAGAAAAGGATGTTTGACTCTGGTTTTGAAATCGATCCATGGAAGATAGAACCTGAAGAAGAACCTTATGTTTTAGGAGTTCTTCGAAGAGTTACGGTAACGGATACTATCGAGCCAATTATCGGTTATACAGACCATATGGCTAAACATTTAATGTCTATTAAAGAGAAGGATCCGAATCATGTTCTTTCAGTGAGGTCCTTCTTTTGTGGTGCATCTGTAGCCGACAAGAGTCTAATCACTAGACTTTATGAACTTGGTGCAACTGCCAATCTTGTCGCAACCGACCTAGCTGCTGATTCCATCGCAATTGCCGCATTAAATTTCTCTGTTTGGAATGAACTTTTACCAGAGCAAGATAGGTATGAAATTCATATAGTCAAAGGAGATATCCCTAGTGAGCTATACGGAAGAGATAGAACTATTGTGTTGCAGGTAGAGGATGCTCGTACTGCATCAAGAACAGATAGCCGTGTTGCACAACCTAAGTATGATGCTTTGTTGCTAGACAATGGGTTGCAATATATTAAGCCAGATTTTACTAGAGAGTTGATAGAGAATGTCGTAAGAAATATGGGTGTGAATGGACTCTATGTCGGAGCGCTAGGTTTGGATGCTGGAATTAAGGTTGATATCCCAAAATCCTACCATATACCTCAAATAGCAAAATCATTCTTTACTGATTTGAGGAAAGACTATGCTAGAAAAGGGACTTCTAAAGCTCCATATGAATATCCTCACAAATATAGATTTAGCAACGATCCAGAAAAGAATCTAATCACAATCAGTGGGGTTATCTCAGATGGTGCAGCTAGAATGTATACTTGGCTTGGACAGCTTCTACTTAAAGATCGAGCAAAATTTAAAGAAGTTATGGATGCAATTAAATCTGCAACAGAGCTTTCCAAAGCAAATAAGATTGTAGAGACAACTCCTTTCGATTACCATCAGGTTATGGTTGAAGCCATGAGAAGTGCAGGTTTGGAAGTAGAGGAATTGGAAGTACCTTTAGATTATGAATCTTTCGGATGGAAGAAAGTGGGAGATGATTTGTATACCAATGGTAAGGAAACAGTCGATGGAGGTACAATGATGCGTTTGTGTAGATTAGAGGATCCACTTGTTCTAAGGAGAAGTAGATTGTATGTAAAAGGAAAATAAAAGATTAATATATAGATAGTTTAAACATGCCCATTAATCTTGTCGGAATAGTAAGTCTAGGTGTTGCATTATTGAATCTTGTTCTGGGTTTCATCGTATTTTTTCGTAACCCAAGGAAAACCAACAATATTGTATATGCAGTAATAGTATCATCAATTTCAGTTTGGATTATTTTTACATACCTATATAACAATCCATCATTATTAGAGCCAAAAGATTGGCTTAAACTAGTATACCTAGCTTCTTATGGAATGCTTTTCTCGCAAATGCTGTTTGCATATTTTTTCCCAAAGAGAATAAAAAGTCACTTCTTACAATATGCAGTACCAATTCTTTTGACAACGATACCAAGCCTTTATGTTCTATTAATTCAAGATTCTGTGATAGAAAGTGTAGTTAATCACCAGGAGAGATTTGTTTCGGTGGCAGAAATGGGAAGTGGATATTTCCTTTATACATTACCAAATGTCCTAGGTATTCTCCTCCTTGCAATATATTTCTTGAGAAAGAGTAAAGCTTTTGTAGGTTACGAAAAGGCACAAATTAAGTTTTACATCCTTGGTGCACTCCTCATGATGGTGCCCTTAGTTATTGTTGATTATGGTATTCCATTGCTTAATGGTGATACTAGTTTCTTTGTTTATGGCCCCCTGTTCGCAATTCCATTTTCTGTTGCTTTGGCTTATTCAATCCTCGAAAACAGATTTATAACGATAACTAATATTCTGAAGAAATCTTTGTATTTTGGTTCAAACCTAGTTTATGCAATAGCAACACTATTACTTGCAAATAGGTTCTCAGAGAATGAAACTTTCAAAGGAATTAACTCATTTATAGTCTCGGTGGTATATATCTCTGTTGCAATTGCTTTGTATACAACAATATATAAAAATCTTGTGTCCTGGATCATCAATGTTACTTTCAAAGAAGGTAAGAAGAAAGACGAAGTTATGAAGAATTTTATTCAGGTAAGTAATATGGAACTTACAATGGATAGGATTATGATTAATATCAAGAGAACAATTAGGGAGATTTTCAAAATCGAAAAGGTTGGAGTAATACTCTTTGATAAAAATACTCTCTCAATCAGATATCAACATTATGCAGATTTTGTAGACTTGGAGACTAAGGATTTGCTGGAGATTGTGAGGTATTGGGATGATATCGCCTCTGATCCAATAATCATCTCCGATGAAATAAAAAGGGAGACAATATTAGACCAGGATACAGTCCCGGAGCGTGTTACAAAGGTAATAGAATTTATGGATCATTGTAGAATTTCTGCAATATTACCATTCAATAGTCGTACATATATGAATGGTATTGTTTTACTCGGCTACAGATCTGATGAATACCCGTTGACTATTGAGGATATTGAGACCCTGGAACAGTTGATCTTTAATATAAGTGTATCGATAAGTAGAGCAGTTCTGTACCAGGAGGTTCAAGAGTTTAATAAGACACTGAAATCCAAGGTAGACGAACAAACTAAGGAGCTTCAGGTTAAAGTTGAGGAATTACAGGAGGCTCGTAGAAAAGAGAGAGATATGATAGATATCATGGGACATGAATTGAGGACTCCTGCAACAATTGTAAAACTTAATGCCGGCCTCATGGAGAAATATATAGGAAGTAATCCTCAGGATTTTAAGAAATATTTAGATAGGATAAAGGATAGTATAGAGAATGAAATAAAGCTCATTAATACACTCCTTACAAGTGCAAAATTAGAAGGTAATAGGGTAGAGATAAGTAATGAAAAAGTTGATATCGTTGCTGAAATAGATATGGTTATACATGGACATGAAAGAGAAGCAGAAGAGAAGAGTATTCAACTTGTTAATTCTGTTAAAGATGGTACACCCGCAATCTATGGAGACAAGGTTAGAACCATAGAGGTATTAGATAACTTAATTGGTAATGCAGTTAAGTATACTAAGACAGGTAGTGTTACTGTTCAAACAGAGTATGATACCGATATGGTTAAAGTATCCATCATTGATACGGGGGATGGCATTCCAGCTGAGGAGCTTCCTAAATTAGGTAATAAGTTCCATAGGGTTGGTAACTATATAGAAAGTAACGAACATGTAAATATTGTTAGACCTGGAGGTACAGGTTTAGGTTTGTTTGTTGTCTTTGGATTGGTTAGATTGATGAAGGGTGATATATGGGTTGAGAGTGAAGTAGGTAAGGGTAGTAAATTCATATTTACATTACCAATCTACAAAGATCAGGAAGTTACCCAGAGCATTTCTGGTAGTAAGAATATGTTTGAGAGATTAGGGTTAAGGAGATAGCTGTTTGACCTAAACATATATTTCTGTAAAAATATATCTATCTAATTTCAATATATATGTAAATGAAAGTATCCATAGACAAAGGTGCTTGTATAATGTGTGGCTCATGTGTAGCAATATGCCCAGAAGTTTTTGAGATGAAAGATGATGGTAGTGTAGATGTTAAGGATAGCTACAAGGGTGTAGATATCGTTGATGAAAATCTTCAGGCTAAGGTAAAGGAAGCAGCAGCTGCATGTCCTGCAACAGCTATAATTGTAGAAGAGTAGATATTAATTAGAAGGCTCTATATCGAGGAAGTAGTTTAATACTTCTTCCATGTACTCTACATCTAAATCCCAGTGTGTCTTTTTCTCTAAGGTTACTAATGGTATTTCTCTACCTAGTGATTTAAGTTTACTAACAAAAGCTGTTGAGAGTGAGTATGGTACATTTACATCTGCTGTTCCATGCCATATCTGTATATCCATATCCTTAATTATCTCTACTCTACTTTTGTTCCACTCAGTAGCCCGTGTCGTAGGAGCTAGTAGTGCAACTTTTACAATATTCTCGGGGTGTGTAGTTGCAAAGTTCATTGTAGGTAAGCCTCCCATACTGAAACCTAGAAGATATACTTTCTCATTGGTTTTGTAATTCTCTTTAATCCAATCAAGCATTGCCTTAGTATCATTTATTGCTGTCTTACTTCCCCAGTTTGCTCCATGTTGATTAGATGCTGCAAAGATGAGGTTTGATTTTGTATATCTCTCCCCGTATTTTTGCAAATCCTTTATGAAATCATCTGTAGTCTCAGATGTTACGACAGTATTTGAACCGTGACTATATATCACAATCCCTGGTTTGTTCTCCTCTTTGATATTCGTTGGAAGAGCAATATATGCCATCTGACCATCAATCTTCTTGAATATCTCTTCGTAATGAGGACCGGTATACTCTTCTTCTGTTGGTTCTTCTTGCTTTTCTTCCTCTTCAACTTCCTCTGCTATATCCTCTTCAATTTTTGTCTGTGGTGAGAGTATTTTGTAACCAAAATATATTGGTAATGCTAGTAGTAGGATAAATAGGAGGAATAGAAAAATATCTTTGAATGTTAATGATTCGTTACTGTTATCCATCTTCTTCTCCTCTCATTATATTCCAGTTTACTCGACCTGTCTATTCAAGGTATAATAGTAGATTACACATATTTAATCTTTATATATACAAATATGCCAGAGAAGAAGAAAAAAGAGGTTAAACAGGAAGAAGTCGTAGTAAATTTAGATTCCCTTGGTGTCCCAATAGCAATAATTATTGCAGGGATAATAATTGCCTCAGTAATATTTTTTACAAGTAAGAATAATACAGCTAATCCAGATAGTGATAAGAAGGATGATGGAATAGCACAGGATGATGATACTCCTGCAGCTGGTGATGTTGTTGTAACACTTGGAGATGATCCTTTCTTGGGTGACAAGAGTAAGGCAAAGGTTGCAGTTGTTGATTTCAGTGATTACGGTTGTGGTTACTGTCAGAGACATTCTCAGGAGACATATCCTCAGATTAAGAGTAACTATATAGATACAGGTAAGATACTGTATGTATTTAAGGAGTTTCCTTTGAGTGGAGAAGGTCAGATTGGATATACTACTGCACATGCAGGTATGTGTGTGTTTGAATTAAAGGGTAGTTCTGCATTTGAGAGTTTCCACAAGAGTGCTTTCTTTACCGAGACAGAGGCTGCTTTAAAGAAGATAGCTACTGGTTTGGGAGTTGATGGAGCTAAGTATGACAAATGTATGTCTGAAAAGAGATATGCTGATGAGATTGCTGCTGACAGAGAAGAGGGTAGTAAAGCAGGTATTACAGGAACACCAGGCTTCATTATTGGAGTTATTGGAGAGGACGGTAAGGTTACAGGTAAGTTAATAGCAGGAGCATATCCATATGCTACATTTGAGAGTACTATTAACGAGATGTTGGCTAAGTAATAGTTAAGATTGATGATTGAAGGGGAGGCTTAATGCCTCCTCTTTTTATTTCTTCTTCTTACTTTTGTATTTCTCTGCCTGTTCTTTAGCTATTTGGTAGTATTCTTTCTTGACTCTAAAGATTGCTCCTAGAGCAACCAGTGAGAGTATTGTGTTGTAGAATCCTCTTACTACTGGTATGAAATTTATACCAACAGAGATAACTCTACCAACTAAGAAGGATTTGTATGGTCTGTATCCTTTTACACCAAAGAGTTCCAACAGTTCTTTCCCGAAAGATAGTTCTACCCATACTCTACCAAAATACATTGCGAAGAAGAGTATTCCACCAATTAGTAGTGCTGCAGGGAATCCTACAATTGATATCATGAGGAGGAAGATGGGGAATGGTAGGAGAAGGAATATGGCAAAACCCATTATGAGGCTTTTCAGGAATTCATCAGGAGATCCTGTTATCTTGCTACTGATTTCGGCACTTTTTACTGGAGTCAGAGTTATGAGTATTAAGCCAATTAAAGCGAAGCTAACAAAACCTACTAGAGCTTTTAGGGATATGAAGCTCCAATTATTCTCTATTGATTTGTCTAAGACTACTGGCATCTTGATCTTCACACCATTTTCAACATCTACACCCTGGTCTCTTGCGATTGTATTAAGTGTTGAGTTGTAATATATATTCCTGGATATCTTTTCTTCACTAACAGTATAGTCATTACCAAGAAGTAGGAGGTCACCACTTACTGTGGAATCGATATTTGATTTGATACTGTATGCTCTTAAGTCATCACCGATGGAGCCTTGGAATGTGTTTTCTGCAGAGAGTGCAAAGACATCCTTTGAGGTTTGAGCATTGAAGGTAATATATGTACTTACTATTGATACATTCTCTGAGAGTACACCTTGTACAGATGTGTTGTTAGCAAATATGGTTGTTGTCCCAATTACATTCCCATTTATATTTACCGTAGTACCAAAGAGGTAGGCATCTCCTGTAACGGTTCCATTTAGCTGTACATTGCTAGCTATCACTATTAGGTCTCCATCTATGACTCCATCTATTTTTACTGAATCACCAAATGCATATATGTCATCTTTTACAGTTTCTTCCTGTGTTAGAGTGTATGATTTGAAGTGAAATTCTGCAGCTTGTATACCAGATGGTAAAGCAAAGGAGAAGATTATCAGGAATAGGGTAATTATTATTAGAGAGATGGATTTCTTCATAGTATGTATATATTTATATATGTTATACATACATATTAGCAGATTTAAGGAAGGGAGGGGAATAGTTAGAGTTTGCCCTTAAATGGATGTTGGTATAGAATTGGAAGAACTGAAATATATTAAATATAGAATAGATAATGATTCTAATTTTGAAATTACTGCTCCTAAAACTACGTGTGATATATTTCTTTTTAAAGCTATTACCTACTCAAGACAAGGTAGTATTCATTAGCCGTTTTTCAGATACAGAGACTTTAGATTTTCAACTTTTAAGGAAGGAGATAGGTAAGCAGTATCCAAAGTTGAAGATAGTATCTTTAATGAAGAAAATTCCAGAGAACAAATTAGGTAAAATCCTCTATGTCTTCTATATGTTTAAGAAAATGTACCATCTTGCAACTAGTAAGATTTGTATTGTTGATAGCTATATAATTACTGTCTCTGTTCTTAATCACAAGAAAGATTTACAAATTATACAAATTTGGCATGCTCTTGGGGCTATTAAGCAATTTGGGTATCAGGTTTTAGACAAACCAGATGGGTATCCGACTGAGGTAGCAATGGCGATGAAGATGCACAGAAACTATGATTATGTAATCTGTAGCGGACCAGGTACAATTCCTCACTATGAAGTGGCTTTTAATACTCCAAAGGAAAGGATTTTACCTTTAGGGATGCCAAGAGTTGACTATTTAAGAGAGCAAAGAAATGTCTTAAATGAGGACTTAGTCAAAGATTATCCTGTTGTAAAAGAAAAGATCAATATTGTGTATGTTCCTACATTTAGGAAAAACAGAGAATTGGAATTAGAAGGGCTGATATCTGCAGTGGATTATTCAAAGTACAACCTCATATTAAAACCGCACCCTAATGAACCTATCAGTATTGACGATGACAGAGTTATATTGGACTATACATATCCTAGTATGGAGTGGATGAAGTATGCAGATTACATAATTACGGACTATTCAGCTGTGGCATTTGAAGCAATGATTTTGGATAAACCTCTACTATTCTACCTGTTTGACTATGAGCAATATAAAGAAGAAACAGGCCTTAATATTGATTGGAAGAAGGAGATGCCAGAATATTCATCGAAAGATGGTAAAAAGATAGTAGAGATAATTCAGAGTGGAGGATATGACAAGAAGATATATACTAATTTGCGAAAGAAATATCTTTCTGCAGTTGAGAATAATTGTACTGCAGAGATAGTTAAACTGTTTAAGATTAAATAATTTTATTTCTAATGACTATGAAAGAACCAAGAGTAGTTGCTGAGATAGGGTGTAACCATATGGGAAGTATGGATACTGCCAAAGAATTAATCCTAATGGCTAAAACATTTTGCAAGGCAGATGTGATTAAATTGCAAAAAAGAGATGTTAAAACATGGGCTAAAAAAGATCCAGAGTTGTATAGTTCCCCTCATCCTAACCCTGCGAATGCATATGGGGAAACATACAGAGAACATAGAGAGGCATTAGAGTTTACAAAGGAACAACATAGGGAATTAAAAGAATACTGCGAAGAAGTTGGTATAGAGTATAGTACATCAGTATGGGATTTGAAGTCTGCTCAGGAAATAGCAGATTTACATCCGAACTTAATCAAAATCCCATCTGCCTGTAATAATCATTGGGAGATGTTGGAGTGGCTATGTCAGAATTTTGATGGGGAAATCCATATATCAACAGGTATGACTACTGCAGATGAGGTTGGGGATTTGATAGATTTCTTTGTTAAACAGAAGAGGAATAAAGATGTTGTTTTGTATAGCTGTACATCTGGTTATCCAGTACCATTTGAAGATATCTGTCTTTTGGAAATTACGAATTTTGTTAAGAAATATGGAAAAATAGTAAAAGAGATAGGTTTTTCGGGACATCATCTTGGTATTGCGATTGATGTTGCTGCCTATACCTTGGGTGCTACAACAATAGAAAGACACTATACTTTGGACAGAACATCTAAAGGTACTGATCATGCAGCATCTTTGGAACCAGATGGATTGAGAAGAGTTAAGAGAGATCTGATGGCAACTTACAAAGCCCTACGATTTAAAGGAGATGGACTATTGGAAATAGAGAAAGCACAGAGAGAGAAATTGAAGTGGAATAAATAAATTAAACAAAATAAATATGAAAGACAAATTTGTAGCATTCATTCCTGTTCGAGGTGGAAGTAAATCCATACCATTGAAAAATATTAAGGAATTAGCAGGGCAACCATTGGTGTATTGGACTATTGATGCCGCTGTTAATACTCCACAGATTGATAAGGTATATATCTCTACAGATAGTGATGATATTAGAAGGGTTGTAGCTGAGTATGATAAAGAGAATAAGGATAAGATAGTTGTGATAGATAGAAGTCCAGAAACAGCAACAGATACTGCTTCTACCGAGAGCGCTATGTTGGAATTTGCAAATAATTATGAGTTTGAGAATATTATTTTGATACAAGCTACTAGTCCTTTGTTAACAGCAAAAGATTTAGAGGAAGCAGTAAATAATTATCCTAAATTTGATAGTATGTTGTCTGTTGTTCCTCAGAAGAGATTTGTTTGGAAATATAAAGAAGATGGGTCTGTATCACCACAGAACTATGATTTTAATAATAGACCTAGGAGACAGAACTTTGATGGATTTTTGGTAGAGAATGGTGCCTTCTATATCACCAGTAGAGAGAAATTATTAGAGACAGGATGTAGGATGTATGGTAAAGTAGGATGCCAAGAAATGAATGAAAACAGCTATTACGAGATAGATGAACCAAGTGATTGGGAGATAATTGAACAGATATTGAAGATAAACTGCTCTTAAATATTTTATTGATTGGATAATGAAAAATCCCATTAAAATTACTGTTGTTGTACCGATATACAATGTTGAGAAATATTTAGCTAAGTGTATTGATAGTCTGGTAAATCAAACTCTTGCTTCAGAGAAGTTTGAAATTCTATTGATAGATGATTGTTCCCCAGATCAAAGTGTTGTTATTGCGAAGGAATATCTTAAAAAGGCAAAGAATATAAGGCTTTTAAGAAATAATCCAAATAGAGGACTAGGAATGACACGGAATCGTGGAATCAGAGAAGCACGTGGTGAGTTTGTTTTTTTCATAGATAGTGATGATTACTTAGAGAATACAGCTTTAGAGGCTATGTTAGATGCTGCGAAGAAGGGAAATTGTGACATTGTTTCAACTGGATTCAAGAGAGTTTATGAAAACGGGGAAATCTTGAAAGAAAACAATTCATATAAAACTTTGCTAGATGATAGAATTTTACTATTACAACAGATACTCGCGCATAGAATTCCCTCTATGACTCAAGCGAGATTGATAAGGAAAGACCTTTTTAAGAAACATAATATCTGGTTTCCTTTGGGATTACATGAAGATGTTCCTGTTATGTATAAACTTTTTGTTTATGCCAAAAAAGTATGTGGAGTGGAGGATCCTTATTACTATTGGGTAATTCGAGATGGCTCCATCACTTCGCATATTACTACTCGACATATTGGAGATTTAATTAAAGGACTTTCTTCGAAAATGCCTTTCATTAAAAAGCATTATAAAGGTGAAGAGCTTCTATTACTTTGTGATGCTGTTTTGCATGGGTGGTGTAAAACATTTCAAGATAAGTTGAAATTTATAACCGAAGAGAACCTAAACAAAGTTTCTAAAGATCTGGAACTTTACAGTTTTTTTTATGTAGAACTAAAAGACCAACAAGATTTTATGAATGGATTGGAAAAATTCTGTGAGGAATATCCTCTTTTAAGAGAATTTTTTGAAATAGCTAACAAGATAGGTGTTTCTGCAGAGTCGATGGAGAGATATGAAAAATATTATAAGAGATATGTAAAAGTTCAGTATTGGAATAGTAAGAAAAGAAAATTTTTAAAATGTCCAAAGAAATTTCTTAAACGTTTAAGGAGATTCGTTAGAAAAGTGAGAAGATATGATGGTAATCTTCTACAGAAGATACGATATGTTATCTTGAAATTAATTAAGGTACTCAAACGTAGATTGGTGGCTTAATTAATGCCCCTAATCCTTTTTCTTCATAAAGTTGACTAAATTCAGTACCAATTTTTTGGTTAGCATGAACGGAATTATAATAAGAGGTTGTACAATGAGTCCCCAGACCAATTTTACGAATAGAGATTTTTTAATATACTTTACTTCTTTTTGTAGAGATAGTTTTGTAATTAAATTCTGAGGTTCAGTTTGTAAGTTTGGTGCTATCAGTAAATCATTTGTCCATTCTCCTGTTTTCTTCGAAGCTTTCATTGGTGATTTATTATTCGACTCCGCCAAGTCAACAAATTGATTCACAAAAGCATCATCGCAGATAGATTCGATTTGTACATCTGGATATGACAGTGCAATATCAAGGCCCTTTAGATCTATGTCTCTGCTATGTAGTGTCTCGCTATATCCAACTACGAGATCTTCTTTTGTTAGCGATTTTTTGTAATTCTCCCCGAGCTTGTAAGCATATCGTCTATCTGTATCAGAGTAAAAGTCTAAACCAATTAAATATATCTTCTTAAATCCCATCACTATTGATGCTAGTAAGGAAAGTATACCGCTAGTAATGTGTTTTTGCTGGTAGTGAAAAATCTCTGCCATGTAGCTAGACATCTTGATGTCTAAGGAAAGTAATTTTTCAATTTCTATCCGAGGGAAAAGGCTCTGGTCTGGGAATCGACCGGTTACTCTTTCTCTGGTAAAGAAGAAATTTGAATTAAATTTGTATTCGTGATTTGTTATAGTACCAAGAAGCGTATATATACTATTATCTATGGGCATACTGGCGTAGCAAAGATCGACATTCTTACCAAGATAATATTTGTCTTCCAAGAAAAAGTTATTGATTCGGAAAGTAAGAAATTCTTTTGGTAATCTTTTGTAATTAATTCTCGAAACTGACGGTCCGTTACCAACAATTACAATTGGTAAGTTGTTTTTTTCAATAGTAGGTAAGAGTCTGCTATAAGAGTTTTGGTCTAGAACATTTTGTATTTGATTAACCATATTAAAATATTTTATTTAATTTAGATGTTTAATTTGCTTTGTAATTTTTTAGAAATTTCTTTGATCAAGAAAGCTATTTTTCTTTTCAAACTATATTTACCAAATAGGTACCACTTATTTTTCTTAATCCTAACATTGTCGTGCCGTAAAAGATCCAAATTCTTCTTTAAAGAGTCCAACTCTCTATATAAAGTTGCCATTCTCGTTTGATTCTCGTGGATTGTATTTTTGGAGGTTTGTATTTCATCATATAATTCTGTGGCGACATTCTCTAATATGTAAATTTCTTTTAGATATTCTAAAACTTCTAGGTAATGATTTTTCAAGTCGGAGCTATATATTGGAGTTCCACTTGATATCGGGGTCCAGTTTTTGGGCTTTCTTAATATACAAAGGCATCTTTCATCCGAATAAATAATTTCTAAATTAAGTTTTGTGAATAATACATCCAAAGATTTCTCTGAATAATTAAAAGTATGTGCATTTTGAAAATATTTTAGTAAATTCCTATATAGATGTCCCAAATTTAAAATACCTGGTACTTCGATTATTAAATAGCCATTTGTAGAAACCTTCTTAATTATCGAATTAAGTTCTTCAACTGGATTCGAAAAATGTTCTAATACATGGCTAAGAATAATCAAATCTTGAGAAGAATCTTCAATTTCTAGGGAACTCAGATCTCCATAGCGTAAATCTAATCCTTTCTCTGCTCCATATTTAAGATAACCTTTGTTAAAATCACAACCAACAACTTGCTTCCCAAGTTCACTAAATGCAATAAGATTCCCACCACAACCTGTCCCAATTTCAAAAACTGTAGTTATTCTATCCAAAGAACCAATTTGCTCTGTTAGTTTACGACTAAATCGTTTTCCTCTATCTATCTGTTCTCTGAAGAGATGTTCGATGTTCTCTTTTTCGGTAAAGCCTCCCCAAGAGTAGATATCTCTGTATAAGTCTTGATAGAATTTCGCAGAAGAATTCTCGTCTAGTGTATATTTAGCTCGGACAAGGCCACATTTGGTACATAGAACATTTTGGAAAGGAATTCCATAACGATCACGTTCTGCAAGTAATACATCTAACTTGGGATCAATATTACCGCAAAGACATTTTAGCTCCATTGTGGAGTATTCTCCTGTGTCAATATTGTGAATGAATTTCTTGATAGCATCTGCCTGCTTTTTTGTTGATACAACACCTTCACAATGCTGACCATTCTTATCGTAGAAGGGCAGCTTGATATTTATATTCTTAGAAATCATGATTGTATTATACTTGTTTAGCTCCAGATATAGTAGAGTTGGCATATATTGGGGAAGAAATTCTAGTGTACCTGTGATAGAATTGCATCATACTATACTGTGATAAATTTATTCTGAATTGAATTGAATAATAATATTTTTGTAGTAACTAGGTTAGGTCAATTGAGAAATGCTCACGGTTTAATTACTCAGCAAAATTCCAAAAACAATGTATTGTTAATTCTCTATACGCCAGATGCTATGGATAATCTGGAAAATTTAAAGAAGAATATATACAAAGGAGATTTCTTAAAAGTTATATATTTTGAATTACCATTTCGTCCATTAAGTACCACAGTATCAAAATGTAAAAAGATATATGAAATGTTTAATAATGTCTTTGAAGAGATAGTTGATGCATATAAACTGGAAAATCTTTTCATCGCAAATACAGACAATTACTACAAGTATCTTGAGGAGATATCAATCCAAAAGAATCTAAGATTGAATCTGTTTGAAGAGGGTCTTACAACATATCGAATGTTTGCCAAAGACCTGCAACGAGAATTTACAATTCGTGATGTTAGATCAGCTCTGAAAAGAGTTTTTAAATATTGCAAGAAGGCTTTCGTATCAATGGTTGTTTCCTTCTTGAAATTTCTCTCCTGGCTTACCAAAAGGAATATATTCGACTATATAAAAAGCATTCGTATACCTAAAAAATACAGATATGGTCATATTGATCATTTTGATGAGGCATATGTTTGTTTCCCAAAAAAATTGAAAGAAATGGGTGGTGAAGGGCGTATTAGTAAGATTAAAAAATTAGATTTCTTTGTAGATAGCTCAGATATACAAAAGTTAACGAAGGATATTCCTGAAAACAGTGTACTCCTCATTAATCAACGCTATATACCATATGATATTCATTTCAATATCATCTTTGATATTCTTGAACGGGAAGGTGAGAAAAACGTAATAATTAAATTCCACCCTAAAGAGGAACAGAAAATGTATGCTGTTCATTTGGAAGAAGCGATAAAAAAACATCCTAAACTAAAAGTAAAATCATTGTATGGCTACGATCATGTTCCAGTGGAAAATCTAATTCCCTCTGGCAAATTCAAAAGGGTCTACAGTATTACATCCTCTTCATTACTATACATTAAGTTAATAGATCCAAAGGTGGAGGTTATAAGTATTGGAAAGTCATATAAGGAGTTATGTCTCTCTTCTAAGTACAATGTTGATGCTGGATTTATGAATCTATTTAATAGAGACTATGATGCTTTCGATAAACTATTTGATCTAAAACAAGTCTAACAATTTCTTTTTATATTTCTTACTATGAAAAACCATATAGACAGAAAATTCTCTAAAATATCTGACGACAAATACTTTAATACTAAGATAGGGATAAGACATACTCTTTTGAGAATAGTAAATTCTGAGGATGATATAACAATCTTTGGTTTTCTAATTCTCAGATACAATGATTCAAACATCTCAAAGGATATATATTTCCAACTTGGGAAAAAACAATATCCTCTTAACCCTATACTATCCCTTGTAAATAATTCTCGTATGAAGATATGTTTTTACAAAGTCCAAATTCCGTATGAGGATGTTCTACATATGCAAGTTCATAACCCTCTCTATCTATCCTCTACTAACAAAAAAGGTTTTGGCTTTATGCGTAAATTAGCATTTATCCTTTTTCCTAGACGCTCACTACTTCTACATGGTCCGATAAAGAAATTAAGAGATTTAAACACATCAATATTTCTAAGACAGGGTAGAACCAATCATATATACATAACGGCTCGTGAGATTAATCAAACCGATGAGCATATTGAACAGTTAAAGATATTTCTTGCCTTCGTTCTCTCAAGACTACTCTTCTTTAAAAAAGTTATACTCCTGTATGAGAAACAGTGTGAAAAGTACGAAGAAAGTGCATCTGTTGTATATGAGAAGCTGTTGGATATGGGGTATAGAAACGTCTACTTTATACTTGGAAAAGATGGTCAATCAAAATATCCAGTACCAGAAAACTATAGTAAGGATATTGTTAGAAGGTTCTCCTTTGAGCACTATTTAAGATTTTTCCAAGCTAAAATATTTCTCTCCTCGGAGACTCCATACCATGCAGTTGAATTGAGAACCTTGAGTCAATTCATACATTTCAAATTAAGATATATGAAATACAAATATGTATTTCTTCAACATGGGGTTATGTATATGATATCTTTGGACGCAGAAACACGAGGTACTTTCAGATATGGGAGTATATTTAAGGATAATTCTAGAATTGTTGTTTCTTCTAAATTAGAAGCTAAACATTTCATAGAGTACGGAAATTTCCCAAGACGCAATCTCTTAATATCTGGATTGCCAAAATTCGATAAAAATATCCGTTATGATGATGCAGATAAAATAGTAATTATGCCAACATGGAGACCATGGGAATTTACTGATTCCAGAATTCGTCCTGAGACAACTAAATATTACAAGATGATACAGGAGATGTTTGATGCTGTTCCGTCTGAATTGAAATCTAAGGTAGTAGTTTTACCACATCCATTGATTATTGAAACTATGAAAGGAACAACCATAGGGCAGTATTTCCCCAAGGAATTAAAGTACGAAGAAGCTTTAAGATCCTCGAGATTATTAATTACCGATTACTCTTCAATCGCATATGATGCTTTTGATCGAGGTTCAAATGTTATATTCTGGTGGAAAGAAAAAGATGATTGTATGAAAGAGTACAAGGGACATTTAATGTTGAACAAGAGTAATGTCTTTGGTGATGTGGTGTATAATAACGAAGAATTAAGAAAGTCGATTATTCATAACTATAACTCAGAACAAAAAGCATCATATATTGAGAAATTTAAGAAGATTGTTGAATTTTCGGATAGAAAGAATACAGAGAGATTAATTAAAATGCTTAAGAAAGACAAATTCTTGTAATCATGAAATCACTTTCCATCTTAGGGGCAGGTAAGTTAGCAAATGCATTAGCCATCAATTTTGCGAAAAACAAGGTTACCTCTTTCCTATGGGAATACAGTGAAGATAATATACCTGCTGCGAAGGCTATGTTTAGTGAATGTATAGATTCTGATGCAAGAGATAAATATATTCATTACTCTACTGATATTAAAGATGTTATCTCTAAGTCTCCATATATCATTGTTGCATTACCTTCAGAGTTTGTGGTTAAAACACTGAATGATTTTAAGATAGAGTTAAAGCAGAAAGAAGTCATTATTGGTTCTAAGGGACTCGGTGAAGGTGGGAATCTGTTTTCAGACTTAATATCTTTGGATAATGTGTCCTTTCTCTATGGTCCGTCAATAGCCTCTGAAATGGCAAGGGGCGATTTAACAGGATTGGTATTGTCTGGTAAGAAACCTCTGCCTGAATTTATAAACCTATTACAGCGAGGAAATTTGAGAATCTCATATACAAACGACTATATCGGTTGTCAGCTATCTGCAACAATGAAAAATGTCTTGTTAATCTATTTGGGAATTCTAGAGGGAATCAAAGTTAGCGAAAATACCTATGCTTACTATTTTGTTCATGCTTTGGAAGAACTAGTTGTAGTTGGCGAGGTATTAGGTGGTAGGAGAGAAACTTTTTATTCATTATCAGGACTTGGAGATATGATGCTAAATTCAAGAAACAAAAAGTTCGGTATTTATTTTGGAGAGGGATTATCGGTAAAAGAAATCTTTGAGAAAATGCAGTATGAAGTTGAAGGGTATAGAAATACAAAGGTTATGTATGATTTTATTCAGAAACATAATCTTGAATGTCCAATATTGAGGCAATTGTACGCGATTCTATTTGAAGGATTATCTCTGGACAGTATACATAGATAATTTGCTATAATGAATCGGACTGTAGAATAAATAATATAAATAAAAAATTTTATGAAACGAGTACTTACTTACGGGACATACGATTTGTTGCATTACGGTCACATTAGATTACTAAAAAGAGCAAAGGCTTTGGGGGACTATTTGATAGTTGCCCTCTCAACAGAGGCTTTCAATGATATAAAGAATAAAAAAACTTATCATAGTTATGAGACAAGAAAAGAGATGTTGGAGGCTATAAGGTATGTTGATCTTGTTATTCCAGAAGAGACATGGGAGCAGAAGTTAGATGATGTAAAGAATTACAAGGTAGATGTAGTTGTAATGGGTACTGACTGGGAAGGTAGCGAGAGATTTGAATATCTTAAAGAGCATTGTGAAGTTGTATATCTCCCAAGAACTGAAGGTATATCTACAACTCAGATTAAACAAGATCTTAATTTACAGGCTCCTGATAGTAAGATAGATCAAATACCTGAACCTGGAGCTGGAGAGGGGAATAAAAAGAAGTAGAGTATGATCGACATTATTAGAGAACATAGAGGTTTTGGAAACATTATATTCAAGCTTGCGAAAGTAGATTTGATTAAAACGTATAGGGGTTCTGCATTGGGTTGGTCATGGGCTATAATCAAACCAACGGTGACAATCTTGGTCTACTGGTTTACTTTCAGTGTTGGTCTACGATCTCCTAGCATGGTTGCTGGCTATCCTTTTTTCCTTTGGTTGATTGCTGGTATTGTTCCTTGGTTCTATATGTCAGAAATGATTACCCAAGGAGTCGAATCTATCAGAGGGTATAAGCATTTGGTTACAAAGATGAACTTCCCGGTATCTACAATTCCAACGTTTGTAAGTCTTTCAAAGATGTTTGTAAATTTATGCATGATAGGGATTGTTATAGTTATATTTATCCTTCTTGGATACTATCCTGATATATATATCTTACAACTTCCTATATATTTACTAATGTCTTATGTTCTTTTTACCTCGTGGGCATTGTTTGCTTCGCCTCTTGCTGCAATTAGTAAGGATTTTACAAATCTTGTTAAGGCCTTTGTTACTCCAATCTTTTGGCTATCAGGAGTTATATGGGATTCTTCCAAAGTTTCTAATCCTCTTGCAGAGATTTTCTTTAGAATTAATCCTGTTACATATTTAACAAGAGGTTTTAGAGATACCTTTATATACAAAAGATGGTTTTTTGAAGATTACAAGGGTTTGATTGTTTTCTGTGTGATCACCCTGATTATGTTTATCCTTGGTGTTATCATTTACAAGAAATTACGTAAAGATATCCCAGATGTACTTTAGTTTGTAATATAGATTATGGAAGAGTATGCAATACAATTTAAGAATGTAACTAAGGAATACAAGCTTTACAAGAGTGATAAAAGAAGATTCTTAGGGATATTTTTTAAAGGAATAAAATACAAATTGGTTAAGGCTAATGATAATGTGTCTTTTGATATTAAGCCTGGAGAAGCCTTAATGATATTAGGTCGTAATGGTGCCGGGAAATCTACATTGTTGAAGATGATAACTGGAGTGGTTTTCCCAACTTCGGGAGAGATAGTAGTTAATGGTAGAGTGAGTGCTTTGCTGGAATTGACAACAGGTTTTGACCCTGAGTTTACCGGTAGGGAGAATATCTATCTTAAAGGACAGTTAATGGGTTTAGAGGATGAACATATACGTAGATTGGAACCTAACATTATTGAATTTGCAGAGCTCGGAGATTATATAGATCAACCTGTTCGAACATATTCTAGTGGTATGGTTGCAAGGTTAGGGTTTTCGATTAATGCGAATATAGATCCTGAGATATTGGTTATTGATGAAGCTTTGAGTGTTGGTGATAAACAGTTTAGGGAGAAGTGTCAAAAGAAGATAGATGAGATAGTGGAACGAAACCATGTTACAGTCCTTTATGTTACCCATTCTCCAGAGAGTGCTTCAAATTTCTGTTCTCGTGGAATTGTTTTAGATGCTGGCAAAGTAGTTTTTGATGGTCCATACAAAGAGGCTTCTGAAGCTTACGATAAACTTCTAAAGGTTTAGAATGATATATATTTAGAAGCTTAAACATAGTAAAATATCCTATGTTTGAAATCATTGCTTACATATTTCTTGGTATATTGTCATTAACAGGACTTGTTCTAACAGTTCTCTCTCTCCCTGGTGTTTGGTTAATATATATATCTGCTTTCATACTAGCTTGGATGGGCCACTTTGAGATAATCACCCCAATTATTCTAATCATTCTCTTCATAGTATCTCTACTTTCTACTTTGGCAGATAATGTAATAGTTGCATTAGGAGCTCAGAAATTAGGTGGTAGTGGATGGGGTATGGCAGGTGCAATTATTGGAGGAATAGTTGGCTTAGCAGTAGGAAATCTAGTAGGTATGTTGATAGGGCCTGTACTAGGAGCAACAGCATTTGAACTACTATTTGCTCACAAAGACTTCAAGAGTAGTTTTAAAGCAGGTATAGGGTCGTTCATTGGACTATTACTAAGCATTGTTTTTAAGATAGGGATCAATGTCGGTATTATAGTTTTTGTCCTCTCTAGGGTTATATAAACATTGCCGAAGGTATCTATTTCTAACATCTCAGATTCTGTTTCTAGCCATTCCTCCCGTTCTTTGTACTCTCCACTCTGTATTGATATATCGTAGTAGTGTGTCTCTAAAAAATCTAGAGCAGTTACTGCAACAATATTGTTGTCAAAGAGATTTAGTGGTCTAATAGTCTCAAAGAATTTTAACTCTTTTACTAAATTTCTCTCCTGATCATATATCTTAAAGATAGTCGAATATTCATCTCTCTCTTGTATTAAAAAATGTTGTATCTCACAAAACATCAATTCTCCATTACTGTTTAGACCAACAAATTCATTTGGTTGTCTCTCTCCAATCTCTTGCTGTTCTCTTGTGAGGATATTTAATCTAAACATATCCATGTCTTGAACTAGAATTACCTCATACTCCTTTCTCCATAATACTTGTTGTGGATTACGAATGCCTGCTACCAGAAATCTGTCAGTATGGACGAACATCAATTCAAACAAAATTAATACAATACCAAGTAAGTTCTCCATATATTTTCATACTAAATTATCTACCAGGATGTGGGTTGTTCCCCGATAGTCGTCCTGGATACTGTTTGTATACTAATGTAGGGATCTTCTCCCACTCAGCCTCAATATATTTGACCGGATCAACGTGAGATTTGCTTGCTCTCTTCTTTCTAATTACAAAATGTAAATGATCCTTTAAATTCTGACAGTTCCAAGAACCTGAGTTTCCAGATATCCCTAAAACTCCATTTCTCTTAACTTTCTCACCAATATTTACCGACCACTTCTCCAAATGAAAATATCCTGTATACATACCATTTTCTTGTTGAACGATTAAATATCTACCACCTGAATTACATTCCCCTGCCTTATCTACCCCAACAGATACAACCTCTCCATCACCAATTGCTAAAATATTTTTCTTAGATACTCCAAAGTCAATTCCTGTATGAGGTTTCTGATATTCGGTATCGCCATACCATTGAGTTACTCCAACAGGGAGCTTGAGAGGTAGTGAGAAAGGTTTCTTTTTGTTGTTTAGAGGTTTTGAAATTTGCAGAGGAGATTCTACGATCAAATCTTCAAAGATATTGTATTTGGAAATGACAATACGAAATCGTGCTTTTAATATCATCTCCTCACACGATTTGTTACATCGTATTAAAAGTGAAAAACGATTGTTTTCTTCAGAATATGATCTCACAGGCACAAAAGATCTACTCTCTAATGCAAAAATATACAAATTTGGTTTTAGAGTCAATTCCTCTCTCCCAATACATTGTTCTTGACAGGTGAACCAAGTCCTTGGATCAAATATCTCCCGTTTACATATATATTTCTCTACCACAACATTAAGTCTTGTTTGAATGTTGCCTTTCACTATGACTGAGAACGTATTTGAAAGTGAATAGCTGATGGAATCTTCAATTGTGAATTGAGGAGAGTTACAGTAAATTTTTTCAGATTTACCCTGAAGATATTTAAACAGACAATGTATATCATTGGTTTCTTGGACTCCAAGAATGTCTTTGTTTCCTGTAATATCCCAACTAAATTCTTCATCCGTTTTCTTTGCAATCTCCTTTTGAGGAAGAATCTTCTTAATACTCGGTTTCAATTTGAGAGAATGGTTGGGCTTCTTGATTATTACAATATCTTTTTCTTCAACTTCTTCTGTTTTGGGTTTTGGTTCTTCGAGTTCAATCTCTTCTGGATTTTCCTTTGGAATCTCTCGTCCTACACCCAACACAAATGCGTCTGTTACATTTCCGAAGGAACCGGAGAAAGTTTCTTTAAGATTGTACTTGACTCTCCAATACATGATTTTGTTGTTAACTAATCCTTGTAAAACATTCAATTCTTCTGTAGGTAATCTTTGTATAGAGGTGCGGAAATCTTTGTCAAAAGAGTATTCGAAAAGATATATGTAGTCATGGTCTACATCATCATTTGTCCAACTGAATGTCTCCACCATATTTTGAGTTACACTCCCATTACCTGGTGCAAGAAGCTTTACAGCAGCTAAGGTGTAGGAATGATTTAGGAACAGTAAGAGGAAAGAGAGTAATGTGCTGTAGATTAATTTGTACATACAAAGAAATATACTTTGTAAATATGTATAAATTCTTAAAAATTTTGATAAATGATATAATCGAAGGATTACCTTAAAACTACACGCCATGTTTAAATTTCTCAGTACTCTTTTCGATTCAAACGAAAAACAGATCAAAAAAATACAGCCCATAATTACAAAAATTAATGATTTAGAAGAAGAAATATCTAAACTCTCAGATGAAGAATTAAGGAAGAAGACTGAGGAGTTTAGAAAAATTCTTTCTGTAGATTTAGAAAGTGCAAAAGCAGAATTCACAACTCTTTCAGATACCGAATTGCAGGCAAAGTTGGATACAGAGAAGAAAAAGCTGTACGACATACTTCCTGAAGCTTTTGCTGTTGTAAGGGAAGCTTCCAAGAGAGTTGCAAATCACAGACATTTTGATGTCCAACTAATGGCTGGATATGTGCTTTTTGATAATAAAGTGGCTGAACTTTTTACGGGAGAGGGAAAAACATTGGCAGCTAATCTACCTTTGTATTTGTACGGTTTAACTGGCAGAGGTTCTCACTTAGTAACCGTTAATGATTACCTTGCAAGAAGAGATGCTGAATGGACTGGACATATTCTTCATTCTCTTGGTATGAGCGTTGGAGCTATTAACTCAGGAAAACAGTACAAATTCATATCTGATGAAGAGGTAATCAAATTGAAAGGAGATGATGCAAAACAGTTGATTAAAGAACGAAAGGAGAAAGAGAAGAAGTCTGGGAGATTGAAATATGACCATATGAGTGGGGTAAATCTTGTTGAATGTTCAAAGCAGGAAACATATGCTTGCGATGTGGTCTATGGGACCAACAGTGAGTTTGGTTTTGACTATCTTCGTGACAATATGGCGAGGAGTATGGAGGAGAGAGTTCAAGGTCCCAAATATTTCGTTATAGTAGACGAAGCAGACTCAATCTTGATTGATGAGGCAAGGACTCCTCTCATAATTTCTACTAGTGCTGACACAGCAAATGATCTGTACAGACAGTTTGCTTCATTGGTTAGAACTTTACAACCAGAGAAGCATTATGTGGTAGACGAGAAGGCCCATTCGGTATCTCTTAATCAATCTGGTATGGACGCAGTAGAAAAAGCTTTAGGAGTAGACAATATATATGAGAATGCGCAGTTAGCATACCATCTAGATAATGCATTGAAAGCAAAGGAGCTTTACAAACTGGATGATGAATATATGGTTAGAAATGGAGAGGTATTGATAGTGGATGAATTTACAGGGCGTGCCATGGAGGGTCGAAGATATAGCGAGGGGTTGCATCAAGCCATTGAAGCTAAAGAGGGAGTAGAAGTAAAGAAGGAATCCAAAACTATGGCTACCATAACCTTGCAGAATTTCTTCAGACTTTACAAATATCTTTCAGGAATGACAGGTACTGCTCTTACAGAAGCTGAGGAATTCGCCGCCATATACAAATTGGATACCATAGTTGTTCCTACAAACAAGGATGTGGTGCGAAAAGATTTCAATGACGTTGTATATCGAACTATGGAAGGAAAGTTCCGAGCAATAGTGGAAGATATTAAAGAACATCATGAGAAAGGACAACCAATTCTTGTAGGTACTACATCTGTAGAGAAATCAGAATTACTTTCCAGTATGTTGTCTAAAGAAGGTATAAAGCATAATGTGTTAAATGCTAAACAGCATGAAAGAGAAGCTGTGGTAGTTGCGGAGGCTGGTCAATTAGGTGCAGTGACAATAGCTACAAATATGGCAGGTAGAGGTACTGATATTGCATTGGGTGATGGTGTAAAAGAGGTAGGAGGATTGTACGTAATTGGTTCTGAAAGACATGAATCAAGAAGAATAGATAATCAGCTAAGAGGACGATCTGGAAGACAGGGCGATCCAGGAGAATCTCTTTTCTATGTATCATTCGAAGATGATCTGATGAGGATATTTGGTGGAGACAGAATGAAAATGATAATGACTCAGGTAGGTATGGAAGATGATATGCCAATATCAATGGGTATACTTGGTAAGACCATAGAGAATGCACAGAAGAAGGTGGAAGCAAATAACTATGATATTCGTAAAAGACTTGTTGAATATGATGATGTTTTGAATCAACAGAGGGAAATAATATATACCTTAAGAAGAAAAATACTTGAGGTGAATTTTAAGAAAGATGTTGCTTTGAAAAGTACTGATATCAATTCAGATTTGAAAGCAATAAAGGAGGCAGATCTTGAATCAATTCAAGATTCTCTTGATGGCTTCTCTCTTGCAAGAGAAGATACTTGGGATATCTCTGAGCTAGACAGCTTGAAATATCCAGTATCTCCCTTGGATAAGTGGATACTTAAAAAGATATTAGAGTATGTAGATTTTCTTGTAGCATCGCAGTTACAGGATGATATGCAGATAGATAATATTGAAGAGAGAAAACTGTATATCCAGATTTCGAACTTGCTTACTGATGAACTCCTTTCTGCACTAGTTAAAGAGCTTGGCTACAAAGATGTTGTAGAGATGTTTAGAGCACTTTACTCGCTTGATGTAGTAGGAAGAAGTAAGTTGATAAAGGAGATAGTATTCTTAGGGTATATGACTCATGTTTACAATATCGGTATAGAGCCGATGCAGATGCTTTCTAGATATCTGATTCTTCAATCTTTTGACAATTTCTGGATGGAGCATTTAGACACCATGACAGATCTCAGAGAGGGTATATCTCTGCGTAATCTAGCTCAAAGAGATCCTCTTGTTGAATACAAGAATGAGGGTTTTGCTATGTTTGATGAAATGCTAAAGAAGATTGATGAGTTTGTTGTAACAAGATTCTTCAAAGTTAGATTAGTTAAGCGTGAACAGCAGGCACCAATTCGTGTAAATAGTAACCAAGATAGTCGACCAGGGAAAGTAGGAAAGGTCAAAACTATTACAAGAGGAAAGAAGGTAGGAAGAAATGACCCTTGTCCTTGTGGTAGTGGCAAAAAGTACAAGAAGTGCTGCTATCCAAAGTATGAGTAATTTAGTATCTCTATGGGTTTATTGACACACTATAACCCCTATATTATCCTAAATAAACAATGTTTGTTAATTAACTACCTTACATGGCTGAAATTAAGAAAAACAAAAAAGATGAATTAATTACACCTAGAAAGAGTGTTCATGTAGTCTTCTATTCTTGTGCACACTGTGGAGATGAAATAGACGATATCAAGATGTGTCCAGACTGTGGTGAACCTATGAAAGTTATTGATGTTGTTGAGAAATTTGGTGATGATGCTGATAGATTCCTTAACAGGGTTAAGAAGAGACTGGAAACAGGTAAACAGATCAGTGAGGAAGAGGAAGAAGATATTGAAATTGAGAAAGAGGAACCTAACATCATTTTGATGGGTGGTGAAGAGTTGCAAGATGACGGAGGTATAGACCCTGCAGCAGTTGATGACGATTCCTTAGATGTGATCTTCCCTGATGAAGATCATGATGCTAGCAGACCAGTTGAAGTGGAAGTTGATGATGATTTAACTAAAGCCTTGGAGCAGTTAGATTCAGAGGAGGATGATAATGTTTCTGCTGAAGAGTTTGGATTTGATGATGGAGAGATCCCCGAGCTATAATAGCTCATGTCAGATTTACACAAACTATTCCCTAAAGTTGCTTTAATAGCAGACCAAATGGTTGCGTATGGAGGTGCTGATCGAGAATTGTTTGCTGTACTGAAAATATTGCCAAATGCAGATATATTTACCATAACATTCGAACAATCAAAGTATCCTGGTGTTCAAAGTAATGTACATACCAGTTTTGTTCAAAAGATATCAAGATATCTTCCAAAAGGTTTTTACAGACATCTAAAAATATTTACCCCTTGGGCATACGAAAGTTTTGATCTCAATGGGTACGATCTTGTCATCAGTATCTCTGCTGGTCCAGGCAAAGGAGTAATCACTGGGTTAAACCAACCCCATATAGCTATGGTAATGACACCTCCCAGAAGTTTGTGGGACAAAGAATTAAATGCAAGAGGATCTAAGCTAAAAAGAATCTATGAACCTCTATCTCACATTCTAAACACATATATGCGAGTATGGGATATCTCAATCTCAAAAAGGGTGGATTACTGGACTGCCAATTCAAAGTTCATAGCTAAGAAAATACAAAAAATATACAGAAAAGAATCCACAGTAATATATCCCGGTGTCGAAGAGAAATACTTCAAAAAACCTGAAGAGCTCTTCATGAAGAAAGTAAAGGGTAAATACAAAATCCCTGATGATTATGTATTAGTTTTCTCTCGGCTATATGACTACAAAAAAGTGGATGTTGCAATTAGAGCTTGTATAGCTGCAGAAAAAAACTTAATAGTTCTTGGAGAGGGACCAGACAGAAAATATCTAGAGAAAATAGCTGAGGGGCATGAAAATATTCGCTTCTTAGGCTATGTTAAAGATGAAGAAGCAATAGTATTTTTACGCTTAGCTAAAGTTCTACTCTTCTGTGGTATTGAAGATTTTGGCCTCATACCTTTAGAAGCAATGGCCTGCGGTACTCCAGTTTTCGCTTATGGTTTCGGAGGTGTTCTTGAAACTGTAAAAGCTGGTATAACGGGTGAGTTCTTCCAAACAGAGGAAGAATTACTTTCCTTACTTATTAATCTCGACAAAAACAGATATAATACAGACAAGATAATAGCTCATGCTCAAGAATTTACAGAAAAGAAATTTTTACTTAATCTAGAAAAATATCTAAAACAAGTCTATGCACAAGAAAAAGGAAGAAAGAATGAGAGATGTAAAGGTAGCAATAGTATGTGATCCATTGGTTAGTGGATGTAATCTAGATAGGTATGTGCAAAATATTGTAGAGGCTTTTCCTAATTCAGAAATCTTTACAGCTTACTCTGATGAAGAGTATCTAGAGAAATTAGTCGAAGGAAAGAGTGTACATACAACTTTTATGCAGAAATTACCTAAGAGGAAAGCACTTGAAGAACTCTACTATATTCTCCAACCCTTCGCTTACCGTCGACTCAAATTTGATGACTATCATATTGTCATATCAATCTCCAAAGGTTTTGGTAAATGTATCAATTCAAAGAATCTAAAGCATATTACAGTGTGCATAGAACCCCCAACATTCTTGTGGGAAAACAGGAGAAAGAAATATGGAGAAATGAACGAAATGAAAAAATTCCTTCTTAACATATATTCATATATATTCAACTCCTTCTTGAGGAAAAAATGGCAAGAGATTGATATCAAAGCTATGAAAGCATGTACCTCAGTTCTTGCAAATTCTGAAATTGGCAGAAAGAAAATACTAAAACATTACGGTACAAACTCTGTTGTAATATATCCTCCTGTGGATGTACGAAGTCTAAATAGTTTCAAGAAAGTTAATCGAAAGGAGAATTGGTTCTTGTATTTAGGAAGTATTGAAAAAGGAGTAGGTTTAGATTTTGTCATAAAGGCATCTGTGAAATCTGAGCAACCTTTGAAAGTTGTTGGTCTTGGAGATGATATGGATGGGATGGTAGATCTAGTCCGAAAGCTTAATGCTAAGGGATATATTAAATTCTTAGGAAAAGTTTCGGATATTGAAAAGCATGATTTGTTAACTAGGGCGAAGGCCTTAATTTTCAGTATGAAAGATTCCCATTTCAGCGTTATACCCATAGAGGCAAATGCATCAGGGACTCCAGTTATTGCATACAAGAAGAGTGCTGCATTCGAAACGATTAGTACAGATAATCCTAAAACAGGGATTTTCTTTGAGAAATACTCTGTAACAGAACTTGCTAAGATACTAAAAAATTTCAAATCGGAGAGATACAATCCAGATAACTGTAAGAAACAGGCAGACAATTTTGCATCAGAGATATTTGTATATAAATTGCAAAACTATGTCAAAGATGTTTTACAAAATATTTAAAAGATTCTTTGATATCATATTCTCTGTCTTACTCTTGATACTGACATTCCCTCTCTTACTCTTTGTCGGATTCTTAGTTTGGATATATGACAAGGGAGAAATTTTTGTTAAGGATCCACTAAGATTGGGTTTCTCAAGAAGAGAATTTCGTATGTACAAATTTAGAAGTATGATACCTAATGCCCATCAGGAGATACTGAATAATCCAAAATACTCAGAATTGAAAAAAAAGTGGAGTGAGAATGATGGAAAGCTTAGTATGGAGGAAGATATTCGAGTTACTCCCTTAGGTAAGGTTTTGAGAAAGACAGATGTTGATGAATTACCTCAGATCATCAATATCTTAAAAGGGGATATGTCGTTAGTGGGTCCCAGACCTATGTACAGACTTGAGATAGAGAAACATCTTAAGCAGTATCCGGAAGACAAGGAGAAGATATCTAAGATTTTGACAGTAAGACCAGGTCTTACTGGAGTGTGGCAGGTCTCAGGTCGTAATGATATAAAATTTAAAGATAGAGTCGAGATGGATTCAAAGTATGTTGACAATATTGATTTCATTCTTGATTTGAAAGTTCTTCTTCTAACTCCCTGGGTTGTCATAACGAGGAAAGGAGCTCATGAGTAAAGATATCGTTACCATAATAAAATCAACTAACTATTCAGAAGCAGATAAAATACTTACAGTTTTTGGTAGGGAGTTAGGTAAATTTTCTCTTTTTGCTAGAGGTATAAGAAAGATAAATAGTAAAAACAGAGGAAATATGCAAACTCTTTCTACTAGTAAAATCTCTTTCTATGAAGGTAAAGGTATACCTGTTTTGACCGAATCCGAACTGATTGAGACTCTAGACATTGAAAACCTTAAAATACCAAATGTTCGTAGGGTTCTTTTTTTGTTAAACAAATTCCTTCAAGAGTATGATCCATATCCTAGATTATTTGATGTACTGCAAGCAGCCTTGAAGAAAGAATTAGATATTGTTTCTACTAACAAATTAAGAATCATATTTCTAAAGGAGATGGGTTTTCTGGAAGATTTCTCCTCCTGTATATATTGTAAATCAAGTGAAGATATTAAATATATTGATGAAGAAACTTTTGCACTTGTTTGTAAAAATTGTTACAGTAAAGGGAAGGGAAAACCTCTAGGAGATAATCCCTATGCATCTTCTACACTTACTAGATTGCTAGATAGATATATTAAAAAAGTGGTTGAGGAAATATAGATGAAAAGTAAAACTGCCATTACAATACTTGTAAGTGTTGTTTGCTATGCACTGTTTTTCTTTACTTTCTCCTTTGCACAAACTCCTGGAGAACCATTCCCAGGAGGGGACTACCCCGTTGTTGTTAGAGGTAAGGTAGATAAAGATCTGTATTCTGAATTAGCTTTGAGTCCCTCTGTTGTGGAAATTCGTCAACCATCAGTCGTTTCTTTGTTAATGCTTAATCCAGATGGTACACCCAGAACTGGTCGAAGAGTCCAGCTATATATCGATGGTAATTCACAAGGTATAACTATCACGCAACCAGGATTAAGTGATAGTAATGGTGAAGCTTCTGGTAGTATATATTCAACAATTCCAGGATCGTATCTAGTTTGTGCTAGGGATATTACAGAGGGGTATACCATCTCGGTTTTGGATTGTGAGACTCTGTATGTTACACCAGTTCCTACGCCAAGTATTTTTGGAGAACCTCTTTACACTAAAGGTACTTCGAATACAATACTTTGGGATATTTCTGGACCATTGACATATCAATATATAACGCAGGCAAGCAATTCTTCTAATTTTAAAGAGATAGTAGCACAGAGTACTTGGATATCAGCAAAGGGGTATACATATCGTAATTTGAGTGATGGTCAAATATATTTTTACCGAGTTAAAGCAAAAAATATCTATGGAGGAGAGGGTACGTGGTCTAACTATGTCTTCTCTGTACAGGATGCTAGTGGACCTCAAATCTCTGTGATTGATATGACACCCATTGGGGAGAATAATACCGATGAATGGGATGAGGATTTTGTTGTAACAATAAAATATCGAATTAAGGATAATGTAGGTGTTGGAGAGAAAGATTTTTGGTGTATTGTTTCAGATGGTAGTAAAAGAGAGTGTCCATATACTCACAATACTGTAGGAGATTTCTGGGAGGTATCATTTAAACTCAAGGATCTAGAGCTTGTTCACGGAGATACGTTGTTACGTCAATACGGTTTCTGTGTAGAAGCAAAGGATTTGGTTGGTAATGTAACTCGTAACTGTACTGCGAAATTAAATGTTCCCTTGCCCGAAGTTGAAAAACCAAAACCACCGAAACCACCTGAACCACCAAAGAAACCTCAGATTATTGAAGATGCAGAGAAGATAATTAATGAGGTCATAGATAATACAATTGGTAAATTAGAACCAACTGTTGTTCAAGACAGTAATGTTACTGCAACAGTTACAAACTTAGCGATTACTGTTTCCATGTTGATGGGAGGGATTGGTTCTTTACCATATTTCCTTCTCCAGGTAATTCTTGCATTGCTGAGTTTGCTTGGTTTTAGGAAGAAGGGGAATCCTTCAGGGTATGTATATGATTCAGTGACTAAGGAACCGATAGCACAAGCGATTGTAAGAGTCTTTAATGAGAATAATGAGTTGGTATGGACTGATGTGACGAATGGAAATGGCTATTTTACAAGTATTGAAATCGAAGATGGAGAGTATTACTTGAAGGTTACAGCTCGTAATTATGTATTTCCTTCTAAAATTGTTTTTGGTAGTCAGGATTTTCCATTGGAGAATGTATATCATGGTACCGATTTCTTAACAAAAGAGCGTAAGATTCCAGATTTTAGTATTCCAATGGATAGGGTGGAGATGAAAGAATTTGAAAAGAAAGTACAGAGGTTACTTTCTAGAACTAAGTATGTTTGGAAGACTTTGCATGTACTGTTCTTCCTCGTAGGTTTGATAGTAAGTCTCTATGCTTTGTCTGTTACCCCTATGTGGTGGAATTATCTCATTGTAGCTTTGTATGTGCCTGCTCTCGTTATGTTGCTCTTCTCTATTTTTAGTAAGAGAGAAAAATACGGAACAGTTAAGGATGAAAAGAAAAAGTTACTTGCAGGTGCAATTGTTGGTCTTAGAGAAGAGGAGTTTGATAAATTGGTTTCTAAGAGGGTTACAGATCATAGAGGTAAGTATCGTTTTGTAGTTGAACCTGGATTATACAGTATTGTACTGTTGAATTCTGATTTGCGACTTGTTACATCGAAGGATGTTAGCCATATTAAGGCAACAAAGAAGGGTGCAAATATCATATGTCCAAATCTTGTTGTTAAGAAACTAGAAGATACTACTTCAGAGGATGTAGAGGAACCTTTGGGAGAACTTTAGTTTGATATTGAAAAAATGCTCTTAGATTGGTATTATCTCTTTGTTACTTGGGTGTGTAGCTCAATTGGTAGAGCAAGCGGCTCTTAACCGCTAGGTTCAGGGTTCGAGCCCCTGCACACCCAGTCTTTTCCTCTCTCTTTGTTTTCATATTCATGGTAATATTATTGTAGTATTAGAGTACTAAAAATGGGAAAAGATTTTTCAAAAAATTTGTTAAAAAGTTATACATATTGGGACGTATATCTACACGAGA
>CAIMEL010000012.1 GCA_903840015.1 uncultured bacterium | reverse complement strand
TCTTTGTCTTCTAGATAGGGGATGTGGCGGTAAGGTAATAGGCCTTTCCCATCTGTTGGAACTTGGAACAGAAGTTTTTGTCTTGCAGAATAAAGATGAGAAAGTTCTGAAATCACTGTTTACTCCTGAAGAAAAAAAACTCGCGGAGGATGTTGCAGAGATGGAATCTTTCTTTACTGTGAAGAAAGAAGAAGAAGGTGGTTTCCTCAATGTGATAGTGAAGAGCTCTTCTGAGGGTTCTCTCGAAGCTATTAAGAATTCTCTAGCTAAGATCGAAGAGGATGGGTACAGAGTTAAGATTGTCGATTCTGGTGTTGGAAGCATAACATTGAAAGATGCAGAGATGGCAGAGCTTTCTAAATCAATCTTGATTGGTTTCGAAGTTGCTATCGAAAAGGGAGTGTTTGATTATGCTAAGAAGAAGAGAATTTTAGTAAAAACATACGACATAATTTACAAATTAATAGAAGAAATCAAAGAGGCTATCTCCATAATGTCATTACCATCTGAAACCGAAGAGGAAATAGGGAGTGCTACTGTTAAAACAATATTCACCCTTTCTGATGGAACCAGTATCTTAGGATCTAAGGTAGATAAAGGTTTTCTAAAGAAAGATTGTAAGGTATATATCGTTAGAGATGACGAGGTTGTTGGTGAAAGTAAAATTAAGACATTAAGAATCAGCAAGAATTCTGTTACAGAAGTTAAGCTTGGTTTTGAATGTGGAATACAACTCAATGACAAGATAGAGGTTAAGGATGGTGACCAGGTCTTCTGCTATAAAGTATCAAGATAGAGGCTATACTTGACATATATTAGTATAAATTATACAATAGTACACATTTCATAAGGATTATCCCTTGTAAATAGTTATATTTGATGTTAACCTGTATTGTAATGGCACTAACTAGTGAAGAAAAGTCTGAAGTAATAAAGCAATTCGCCCTCCACGAGGGTGATACTGGTTCTCCTGAAGTTCAAATAGCGTTACTATCTCAACAGATAGATAGCTTAACTGAGCATCTTAAATCACACAAAAAAGACAACCATTCAAGAAAAGGTCTTCTTAATATGGTCGGTAAGAGACGAAGATTGATTCAATACTTGAAGAGTAGCGAAGAAGAACGATATGCAGCTCTTGCTAAGAAGCTTAAGATGTAGGGATATTTAACTACCCCCTTTCTTTGTAAAAACTTTCAAATTAAAATAGGTTAACCACTATTTGTTTTTGGTTAAAATAATAAATAAATTTAATATATTTTGTAATGTTATTTAAAGAAATAAAACACGAATTTGAAGTTGAAGGAAGAAAGTGTACATTTGAAACAGGTAAGTTAGCTTTGAAATCTCAATCGTCAATATTAGCAAGAATGGGTGACACTGTTATTACTGTGAATGTTAATAGCAAGCCATCTACAGGCGAGTTTGATTATTTCCCCCTATCCGTTGAATATATAGAGAAATTCTATGCGTCTGGAAAGATAAGTGGATCAAGATTTGTAAAAAGAGAGAGATTCCCAAGTGATGATGCTGTTTTGAAAGCTAGGATGATTGATAGAGCGATTAGACCTAGATTTCCACATGGGTATAGGGATGAAGTAAGTATAATTGTTACAGTAATGTCTTTCGATGGTGATAACGATCCATTGATTCTCGCTATTAACGCAACATCTGCAGCATTGATGAACTCTTTTGCACCATTCGAAGGTCCTGTGGCAGGCGTGAGAGTTGGTTTGGAAGGTGATAAATTTACTAATGTTTTCAAGACATTAGATCTTACATCTG
>CAIMEL010000011.1 GCA_903840015.1 uncultured bacterium | reverse complement strand
GGATCCCATACTTTGTTTGTAAGGAAATATCCATTTGGACCAGTTTTGTTTGCATAAAGCATTTTCCCTTCTTTCGAGCGTAAATAAACGATTGTGTTAGGAATAGGTTTTAGATCTTTTGTAGAAAGCCAAGCATTAATGTTACCAGGCAGATTATCAACACTCTTAATATTAATTTGATAGCTACTGATATTTTCATCTGTAAGGATTAGATGCTCAGGATCAATCGTTCTGACAACAGGAGCGATTTGTTCTGTGGGTGTTTCAGCTTCTTTTGTTGGAGTCTCTTCTGTCTCTGAGAGAGGAGTAACCATACTTCCACCAATTATTCTAGGTTTCTTTTCAATACTGTCTTTTGCGACTAAATTACCATCTTCAGCTGGTTTGACCGCAGGTTTCATCCTCTCGTCCTTCATCTTTCTGTTCATCCAAGCTCTCTGGGTGGGGTTGTTTATTGCTGAAATATAACTTTGAATAAATTTGTCCGCATCCTGATCATTTATTGGTACTAAACCAAGAAATATGCCAGCACCCGAAGATAGTAAGAATACAGGTATACCCAATATCCCAGGGATTACCTTTTCTACGGTAAGATATATCATTAATCCTCCGAAACCTATTCCTAGAGCCAAGTAAGCGAATTCCTTCAATGTAAACTTTGTGAATAGTTTAAACTCTACATCTAATACATTTTGTGGAATCGCATGTTGTCTCATAAGGCAGATTTTACTATTTTTACTAATAAAAGTTTACCAGAATATTAAGAAAAGTTTTAGTAGTATAATATGATATGACAAAAGCAGAAGAAAGGTTAGAGGAATTGATTTGTTTTAGATCTTTGATGGGGCTTTCTGTATCAACAGAAGATGTAAGAAAAATATGGGGAAAGAAATTCTATCGCCAACTAGATAAGAGTCAATTAAAAGATTTGGAATCTTTTACTAATGAAAATGTTAATACAAAGATTTCTATTGCAAAGAAAAATGTAAAAAAACTCTTAATTTTTAACTGGGTAAAGTTTATTGGAATATCTGGTTCTGTTGGTGCGGGTTTTGCCAAGGAGGATGACGATATTGATCTGTTCATAGTTGTTCGAAATAACACAATGTGGTTGTACCGAGGGTTACTTACTCTTTCAAATTTGTTTCATCATACTATTCGTACAAAACGAGATCGTAGTGTTAAGGATAAATTTTGTATAAATTTGATTTGTGAAGAAAGAGATTTGGTCTTTGAGAAAGATATTTTCAACTTCCACGAACTTATGTATGTAAAACCTCTCTTTAATCCGGAGTATCTAGAATATATTTATTCGAAAAATATGTGGTTACTCTCTGATTATCTTGTTAAGAGTGATTTGTTGAGGAGTCGTGTATTGGAGAGTAGGAAGAGTTATGTCTTAGCTTCTTTTAATATAATTGCTTTCTATTCTCAATTTCTTTTTATGTTAATAGCCAACCATTACCCTGAATTTGATCGTCTTAAAGATAATAATAGCAGGGGAAGGATAGAGTTCTTCGAAATTGATTACAAAAGAAAAATACTGAAGAACTATTTGAAAAGGTTTAAATCTATCAATTGAGCTTTTGATAATATCGATTTTGGTACATCTTCCTTATGTATTACGGTAATGAATGTTTGTTGTTTTTCTAATGTTTTAGCACTGAATATCCGTTTTGTGTTTGTCTCATCTAGTTCAGAAGCAATATCATCAAGTAACAGGGTGGGATATTCTCCAATATGATTTTTTATAACAGCTTGGGTTTGAAATATTAGTTCTCCTATGGCTAATCTTTTCTCTCCTCTTGATCCAAATTTCTTTATATCTTTACCATTTACTAAGTCCCAATCATCCCTATGAGGTCCGATATTTGTATATCCAGTAGCTATGTCTCTTTTTTTGGAATCTTCAATACTTTCATCTAATGGCGTGGTGCGGTTCGATGGCTTGTAAAGTAGCTTGAAGCTTTCGCTAGAGAGCTCTTTTACTAAATCTAATCTTTGGTTTTGAATAATATTTGAAAGCTTAATAAATTCGTTGGTCCAGAAGTTTAATTGAGGGTCATTTCTTGCAATAATGCCCTGCTCGTAGAATTTTTTAGAAAGCTTCTTTAGGTATGCATTTCGTTGTCTTAGGGTTTTATTAAAACTTTTTAGCAATGTGTCATATTCATAATCTATGATGGTTATTACGCTGTCTAAGAAAGCTCTTCTTCTACTGGGAGAGATCATTAAGATTTCAATGAGTTCGGGATTGAAGATAGAGGATGCATTGTTTAAGAAGAATTTCTTGGGTGTTGTATTATGCCCATCAATTTTAAATTCTCTTTTTGCAGAGCTTTTGAAGAACGAGAAGTTATTTAGTTCTGTTTCCATCTCTATCCTTGTATATCTGTCATCCTCTAATTGTTCATTATTTATATATTCATCACCTGAAGCCCAAGGGGATATTCCATTAGTTATTAAGGATATAGCTTCTAAGATGGTACTTTTCCCAATTGCATTCTTCCCATGGATTACAACAATATCCTTTGTGATATTTAACTCAAGGTTTTTGAACTGTCTGAAATTTGTTAACTTCAATCTCTTTATCATTCTATGTCTTCAATATTGCAAGAAAAGCTTCTTGAGGGATATTAACTTGACCTATCTGTTTCAAACGTTTTTTACCCTTTTTCTGTTTCTCAAGTAGTTTCTTTTTTCTAGAATAGTCTCCTCCATATAGCTTTGCGGTAACATCTTTTCTGAATGCGCTTACATCCTCTCTTGCTATGATTTTTGCTCCAATTGAAGCTTGTAGGGGGATTGGGAATTGCTGTCGAGGAATTACTCGCTTCATCTCTTCTAGTAATTTTACAGCTTTGGATCTTGCTTCGCTTCTGACATCTAAGAAATTTAAAACAGATACATCTTCATGATTTACAAGTATTGATACTTTGACTATATCAGATGGGAAATAGTCAATGAATTCATATTCCATTGAAGCATATCCACTAGAAATATTTTTCAATAGATCGAAGAAGTTTGAAATTAATGAAGCCAATGGCATATCGTATTCCAACACAATGTATTGCTCTTTGAGTTGTATGTCAGGTCTACTATTACTCAGATAGATGGTGTTAACATACTGTCCTCTTTTGTACTGACAGAGTTTCATAATATCTCCAATATATTTGTCTGGTGTGAGTATTTTGGTCCTAACCCATGGTTCCCTTATTTCAGCTATCTCAGAGGGGTCAGGGAGCTCCTGGGGGGTTTGTATTGTTAGAGTGGTACCATCTGTCTTGGTTACTTCATATTCAACAGTAGGGGCGGTCACTATCAATTCAACATCATATTCTCTCTCCAACCTCTCCTGAACTATTTCCATATGTAGGAGGCCTAAAAATCCACATCGGAAGCCTGAACCAAGAAGATTGGATCTTTGATCTGAAAAAGAAAGAGATGCATCATTCAAGGATAGTTTTGTTAGAGCTATCTTTAGATTCTCATACTCTTCTGGATTAGTAGGGAAAAATGTTGCAAACATATTTGGTTTGGGGATTTGGTATCCAGGTAGAGGTTCTGTATCAGGGATATCTGAGATTGTATCTCCCACTGTAAAGTAGCTAATATCCTTAAGGCCAGTTGCAATATATCCTACTTCTCCTCTGTTCAGGACGTCTTGCTCTTTAAGATTTGGTGAAAATATTCCTATTTCAGTTGGTTTGAAGGTTTGCTGCCTTTGCAATATGTAAAGTTCTTCTGTTTTACCTGGTATGTACTTAATACTTCCATCAAATACCCTTATTGCAATTACGACTCCACGATGTTCGTCGTAGAAGGAGTCAAATACGAGAGCTTTTAAAGGAGCGTCAATATTTCCTGTTGGTGCAGGAGAATTATTGATTATTTCGTCAAGCAAGAGATCCACATTCTGCCCTGTCTTACCTGATACTTTTATTATTTCCTCTTTGTTGAATCCAAGAAGAGATTCTATCTCCTTCTCTCTTTCTTCAATATTTATATTTGGTAAGTCTATTTTGTTTAGTACAGGTATTAATTTGAGTCCTAGATCAAGTGCTTTTCTTGTATTTGAAATTGTTTGAGCTTGTATTCCTTGACTTGCATCTACAAGTAAGATCGCAGATTCACAAGCAGCTAAAGATCTAGATACTTCATAGGAGAAATCTACATGACCAGGTGTATCTATGAGGTTTAGTTGATATCCCTTCCATTCCATTTTGCAAGCCTGTAGCTTTATAGTGATCCCCTTCTCTTGTTCTAAATCCAATCGATCAAGAATTCTTTCCTTCCTTTTGTCTCTCGAATTATCAACTTTTGCAGCCTCCAACATTCTGTCGGCCAAAGTAGACTTCCCGTGATCGATATGGGCTATTATTGAAAAGTTTCGTATTTTATCTAATGGTATGATTTCCTGCATAGGCCAATTATATCTTAACGAAAGGGAAAAGAGTATCTTAGAGTTCTTCTTTCTCGGTAATACTCATACTGAAACTCTCAGTAAATTGAATATTGGAGAAGTTTTCAACAGAGAGAAATACGACTAATTCTTGATTAGGTTGTAATTCTATCTCTTGTTGATATGTAAAACCTTTATCATCTTGAAGTTTTAATGAGGAATCGGTTGTCTTTATATATATATTTGACTTGGTATTTGATGCTGTGTGACCATAGAAAATCAAGGTTTTGTTCTCATTGTTCTTGTTCACTATCTTAAGGATGGGTTTTGAATAGCTATCGGATTCCCTCTTGCTAATGTTTGCGGAGTACTCATACTTCCCATCAATATTGTTTAACAATTCAGATGTAAATATATTATGTTTTCCATCGACTAGACTAATGGAAATGCTATTTTCTGTCGTGACTCCAAGTATATTCAACTTTTGTAATTGTTTAGTAATTGGGGAAAGGTTTAGAACAGTAATACTTGGAATGATGAATAACAAGGCAAGCAGTCCTAGAGCAAAAGGTTCTAAGATTTGTGAAAATATTTTTTTAACTTTCTCTTTGTTTGTATTCATACTTAGTAATATCTGTTATCCCTTGGATATATATTATCAGTTTCTAGTTCGAAAGTCCTGATAGTTCCCCAAATTGTTAGAAGTGCCAAGACTCCTGCAAATATGCCGGTCCATTGGTAGCTACTACCTTGTAGTGTGTGAATAATGACAATGGCCGATGATATTGTTAAGAATGATGACCAGATAAATATTTGAAGAAAGGTAGTATCTTTCTTGGTTATCCAATTTAATATGTTTAATCTTGTAATTTTAACTACAGTACGTGGATTCTCTAGGGATGATTGATATATCGAAGTCTTAATTATGAAGTACAGGGTAGGGACTCCTAGGATTATTAGCATCAAGAGGTTTGATGCAGAATTGACGAACAAGGTAGTTGCACTATCTGTGTAGTATAGCTGAACAGAATAGATGCCTTCTATGTTATTTTCTAAAAAAAACTGAAGGTCATAAACGACACTGACAATTACTATACCCAGAAGTTTAGCAGCTATCATCAAAATAGCTGGCCATACTGAAATTTTAAGCGCCCTTCTTAGCAGTTTTGACATTATCTTTTGGCAGTTTGTTTAAGTTCCTTGTAAGACGAGATTTGATTCTGTCCGCCTTACCCTTCTTTATTATATTCTTTTTTGCAGCTTTGTCTAAAACTTTATACACATTTTTCAAATTCTTCTCTCCTTCTGCAATTGCACCTGCCTTGATTAAGGTTGTTTGCTTTTTTACTGTTTTCTTAACTCTGTTCCTTAGTCTGTCATTAACACTTTTTCTTCTTTTGTTCTGTCTAAGGTCTTTTATTGATGTTTTTAAATTTGGCATGCTTGTATTACTAAATATAAATGGGTATTAAATCAAGGTATTATATAGATTATATGGTTGTTTGTAAACATATTTTTTTGTGTTAAACTTTTTATATGGAAAAAGCAAAGAAGATGAAGATATTCCTAAGTATTGTATTAATCTTTTTCATTCTTGTCCCCGCAGTCTATTATATTTCAGTAGATAGGTTACGTGTTGACGAGGAGGTTAAAGGTGAGAGAGATATCTCGGGTGTGCCATATATTATAAATATGGCTCCTATAATTGCCAATGTGGGTGAGGAATATTTGTACGTTCCGTCTTTGGTTGATATCGACAACTTGTCTGCCGACTTGGTTTTGGAGCTAGTTGAATCTCCTAGTTGGTTGTTTTTAGAGGATGGTATTATCCGAGGAGTTCCTCCGTATGATTCTGAGGGGGCGTATGAATTTACCTTGAGAGTCTCAGATGGGGAGAATTCTTCAGTAAGAAAAAGCTATATTTTAGTAGAAGATTTAGATGAAGAGTAATATGTTTTTAATAACTGCCGTTGTCGGTGTTGTCCTGGTATCAATCTCTGGTGTTTTGCTTGTTGTTAAAAATGTTTCTGGCTTTGATATGTTTGGTAGTACAAAGTATGATTGTGTGCCATACAATGTCTTTGTACAAAAAGGCACAAAGGATTTCTCAGTAGATATCAGTTGGTCAACGAAACAGAAATGCTTTGGTTTTGTCCAATATGGAACAGACGCTGAAGATATTAGTATGATAGGGGTGGATGGTACTGCTGAGTACAAGGCTAAGAGGCATATTGTTACCATTGAGAAGATTGCTTCTTCTGAGAGATATTACTTCTTGATAAATTCGGAGAATAAGACATACGGGAATGGTGGCGTTCCTTTAGAGTTTACTCTTTCCTCTCTCTAGGATTTCTTCTTGAAACTTTTGATACTACCATCTCTTCAAAGTATCTCTTTGGGTTGAATAATTTCCATGTGTATACTTCTGCTGTTCTGAAAGCATCTGATTGCACGAGTTTATTTATGACAATCTTTCCGAATGGCCTGTTGTATATGTACCATCCGAGTGAGAGTATGATAAGGCCCAACATAATACGACCCAAGGTAGAATCAAAGATTCCTGTTTGTGGTGTTGATGGTTGTGTTGGTTCAGTTGGCTCGGTTGGTGCTGATGGATTGTCGCAGTCTTGTTGAACATTTATAACGAACTCTGTTCTTAATGTTGCAGGATTTGTTGGTATTTCAACAGGGGTTATTATTGCTTCATTCTGATTGTTACCAGTAAGAGCATCTGCTCCAACAGAAGCTTGGAAGACTATTATTAACGATTGACCACTGTTAATACTCCAACCTCCACTTGTTGCCCATACTACTTCTTTTGAGTCTCCCACAGTTGTCACGGTAACGTACTCATTGTCTTTAACAGACACACCATTCACTTTGGAAGTTCCTTGAACATAGGAGAATCCCAAAGGTAATTTATCTTTGACAGACGAAATAGATTGAGCCTTTGTACTATTGTTCACAGATGTTATTGTAAACTGTACGATATTGTTAGGTGCAACTCTCTCTACACATTGAGCATTACCACTCTTCGTTACTGCAAAGTTTGATTCATCTGTTTGAGGTTCTTGTCCGGGATCATCGATACTGTCTGCAGTAGGATAGGTGACGTCTGAGGTCACAGATCCGATGGAACTATCATTGTCTAATATATTCGCAGTAATCTTAAGTTCTCCTTCATGTTTGTTAAGCTGGGCAAAACTGATATTGGTTGTAAAATTATCTCCTTTGTAAAGATCATTCTCTAATATCGTGATTTCTCCCTTTGCTATATCTGTCGTAAATCCATCTTTCATAACAATATTTGGGAAGTTCTTACTGAATGCAAATTCAATTTTAATTTTAGAATCTTGTTTTAGATTCCCAACACTTATCTTGATCTTGGATATTTTGAAAACCTTGTTATCAACTCTAGTTTGGACTTGCATCTCATTAACGTTTGAAGATCCTTCTTGCGAGACCTCTATTAATCTTTTACATATCGGAGAGTTAATTTCTTCTGCATCTGTACCCTTAGCAGTAGCAAAAATATTTAATGATGAAGAATCTAAATCAGAAAGAGTTTTCTTTATGGTTAATTTGTCAGGAGAGATAACATCAGGATCAAGTGATTCATTGTTAATTACGAATTTGTAATCTGTATACTCTTTGTCAAATTTTGCTTCAATTGTAATTTCATCCTTACTTGAAATTTTACCAGTTACAATCTTGCCCTCTTTGTCCTTAATCGTCATTTCGCTACAACGAACATCTTGAATCGTTTGAAGTTGACATATCTGGTATAGCTCTTGTTTTGTAGTACTTTTGAGAAGATTCGTTGACAATTTGTTTGTTGAACATGCTGCTCTACAATTTTGATCTCCAGGAACAGTTAATGTCTCAAAGATGAAACCTCTTCTGGGATCTGTACATTCAGAGATAACCTCTGGATCTATGTAGTAACAACCACAAGTTTTGTTCTCTACTTTGTCCTTGTCTCCTGTTTCTCCAATAGCATAAAAATATACAGCAATACCTATGAGTGCAATGCCTAACACTGCTACTATGACAATGAGTATTGTGGTTATAGTTTTCGGTTTTCTAGTTGTTGTTACTCTTCGGACCTCTTCCATGAAGGGCAGTTACAATTTAAAATTGTCTCTTATAAAGAGTTTAAGTTAATACCTATGCAGTGTCAACAGATTTGTTTAAAGGTAGGGACATATCAAAGTCAAACCGAGTACTCCATCAATCTGTCCAGTTTTTATCTGAAAATCAAGATTGGATAGTTTTGTAAATATGGTTACTAATCTCTCATTGGAATATTTCTTTGCACCTTTTATTAAATTTGGTACTAAGAATGGGGGAACTTTTAAGGCAGAAGCTATCTCTCTTGAAGAAGAATCTTTCTCAAGTAGAAATTTCGTCAAGGTGATCAATCTTAAGTTTCTAGCTAACATAGATATTATATAGTTTGGATCTACGGATTGTTTGTTTAGGTTTTCTAATATGTTCATACTCTTTACTGTGTCGCTCTCATTTATCGCATCTATGAGTGACCAAATGTCTCTTTCAAGAGTATCTGTCGTTAAACTTTCAACATCATCAATACTGATTGACTTTTTTTCATCGTTTAATCTGAATTTCTCTATCTCCATGTTCAATCTTTCAGGATCGTAGTTCGTTCTTTCGGACAATTCTTTTAAGGCGTTTGCCTCTATTTTGAGCTCTGATTTCGCTATTCTTGCCTTTGCCCAAGGGATGAATGTTCTCTTATTTAGAGCATCTTGTTCCTCAATATTGTTTCCTTTGAGAAAAAATTTGTAGTACTTTGTGTTAGATTTAATCTTCTGATCTTCCCAGAAGAGAACGATATCTTTTGAGGTGTTTTGTTCTATTAGATTTAGTATTTTTTCTAGAAAAAGTTCCTTTTTCTTATTTCTATATATTCGTTTTAGTATGAATATACGGGTAGAGGAGAAGAGACTTTGTGAAAGAATTTCATCAACAATCTTATTTGGATCAGAAGTTTCTGCCTCTAAGAAAGAAATCTCTACCAATGGATTTGTCGCTTTAAGATGTTCTAACTTCGTATTCAATGCCTCGAGGGAGAGAAAGGGCGAATTTCCATGATACAGCCTATATTCCACCTTGTTCCTCCTCTTGAATTTCTTTCCCAAGAAGAATTGTGACTCCTCCAGCTCCAACGTTTTTTGTCACGTACTCTGGTTTTGTTCTGAAGTCTGCTTTTAGATAGTTAGATAGCTCTTCTAAGGAGTATGGAAAATCTTCTGTATCTGAATATACTGCTATTCCACTTTTATCTTTGTAAAGGGTTCCGTAATATATGATATTGAGGTATGGGAATGAATCTTTCATTTCTTCTACTTTTTCTAACGATTGCTGATAGCCAAGACCTGTGTTGTATACATATATTCTAGGATGTTCTTCGTAAATTCCAGGTTTTTCCAATATCTTCTGTATGTATTTGTGTATATTTGTATATATTCCTAATCCTTGTTTTGGAACTATTGCAAAAGCACCACTTTCTAAGATTTTATGTTCTACAAGTGAATAGTTACTACTTGCAGGATCTAGTACAAAGGAGAAGCTTTTTGCGTCGCCTTCTTGGAATCCTTTGGCAATATACAGTGCTGCTTCTATGTCATCCATTGTAAATTCGGAGACCTTAATATTCTTGGAAAGAGAAGTGAAAATATCTAGAATCCTTTTTGGATTAGTCAATGTCTCGTTACTTAGAATTTTGTCCTTTAATGCCATTATTACTTTTTGTTGCCTTCTTGCTCTGGCATAATCTGTTCCCTCATTATTTTGTTGTGCATGCCTGGACCTTGCAAATTTCAATGCAGTGGTTCCATCCATAGTTTGTGGTCCTGCTTCGAACTTTATGACTTCTTTGCCGTGTGGTCCAGGGTAGCTGTAGTCTGTAAAAGAATTTTCAACATTAATATCTACACCTCCCACTAGGTCTACGATTTCTGTAAATGCTTTGAAATCAACCATCGCATAGTATTGAATATCTAGCCCTGTAACTTCCTCAACACTTGACTGAAGGAAGCTTAATCCCTCTCCCTTCTTTCTGTTCTCTCCACTTGCATAGGCTGAATTGATCCTCTGGAAGTAACCACTATCTTTGCCAATTTCAACATTAAGATCTCTTGGTATTGAGAGCATTGTAGTATTTTTACTCTCATAGTTATATGACATTACAATAATGGAATCTGTGTTAAAAAGGGTTCCACCTTCTCTAGTATCTATACCTACAAGAAGTATGTTTGTATATTTCCCATCGGAAGTTTTCTTTAACTCTGGTTGTTTTGAGAGGACTGATTTTGAGTCTAATTTGAACCCTATATCTTTTGAAAGTGTATATGCTTTGTAAATACCGAAGCCAATACTTCCCAGAAGAGCCATTACAAGAAGAGAAATGAGTATTTTCTTTAGGTTAAATTTCTTAGGTGTTTTCCCACCCAGTGTCTGTTTGTTTCTGTCTGATTTCTGCGTACTTCTTATCTCAGGGAGATTTTTATCTTGAATTTCCATCTGTATAGTCATGGGGCAGGAGTAAAAATTTATCTAAGATATTTCTGAACATTCTTGTTATGCTCATCTAGAGTTCTACCATAATGAGGGTTTCCATCATTATCATGTATGTAGTAATAATACTCTGTCTTTGTTGGATTTTGAACAGCTTTAATAGATTCTAATCCTGGGTTACAGATAGGGGTTGGTGGTAATCCTACATTTTTGTACGTATTGTATGGGTTGTTATCATCTTTATCTTTTTGGGTTATCACGTGTTTCCAATCTTTTACAGGGTAAAGTAGGGTAGCATCTGTCTGTAAGAGCCAACCCTCGGCAAGCCTCTTGATTATTATTCCTGCAATTATTGGTTTGTCTGAAGAATTATATCCCTCCCTTTCCACTATACTTGCAAATATTATGTCCTGATATGTATATTTGCCACCTGTTCGTGTTTTGAAATTTGAAATCATTTTCTCTATGACGCTTCTTGCATTTGTATCGATTGGAAATGCATATTTATCTGGGTATAGGAAACCCTCAAGATCGTTAACTCCTTCAACAAGATCTAATGAAGCTATAAAGGTGGAGTCTGTTGTAAGATTTAAGAATTCTGTTTTTGAAAAATTATTCTTACTATTTTTTGTCAATTCCCTCTCCAATATTGTAGCTATCTCATCTTTTCTTAGTCCCTCAGGGATTGTAACCCAAATATCTTGGTTCTTACCATCTTGTAGAGTGTCTATGAGTTGAATAATGTTTAAATCCATAGGTATTTCATATACACCTGCCTGAAGCTTAGGGGCTAGGTTGTTAATCTTAAGAAAGATTTTTGTGTAGTAGAAGTATTTCTCTTTTAAAAGATCTTTCTCAATTAAATTTCTTAGTATATTATCAACGCTTTCACCTGATTTTACTTCAAATAGTATCTTCTCAGAATTCTCGCTATTCGGTTTTGTTATTGCATTGTCGTAACTAACTTTTAATATGCCTAGGAAAATTACAGAGATGACGATCAGTAGGAAAATAATTTTAGAGATTGGGTTCTTCTTCCTCTCCATATATCTTGTTTTGTTTAGAATTTAAAAATTCTTGCAGGAATACTGTTGCTGCAATACTGTCTATCTTTTTTCTACTTTTTTTGGTGGACTGACCTGAAGATGTTAGCATATTCTGAGCATTAATTGTAGAAAAACTTTCATCGTATGTGACTATTGGGATATCTGTTTTTTCTTCGAGTTTGGAGACAAAATGGAATATTTTTTCCTCTGTTTTAACCTGACTATCTTTAAACTTTTGTGGTAAACCAACTAGAATAGTTTTTATTCTGTATTCATCACAGGTTTCTAGAATTTCAGTTATTACATCAGTTAGATTTCTGTTTTTTGTTATTGAAATCACTGGTAGGGGGGAGGCCAATTTACCATTGAAATCACTATATGCTACTCCAAAGTGCTTATCTCCATAATCTATTGCTAGTATAGGGTATTTAATCATAATTATTCCAATATTGCCTTGATCCTTTTTATTCCAGAAGCAACATTTTCTTGTTTAATTATCTTAAATTTACCTAATTCCGAAGTGTTTTTTACATGAGGACCATTGCAAATTTCCATTGAGAATGGTTTCTCTTTCTCACCTACATAGTAGAGCTTTACAATATCTCCATATTTCTCAGAAAAAGCAGCAAAAGGTACTTTCTGCAGAGCCTCATCTTTACTGACTTCTTCGAAAGATATCTCTAGTTTGTTTTCAATTGCATCATTAACTAAATTCTCTACCAGTTTTAACTGTTCCTCTGTAAGCTTTTCATTATTTGGAAAATCTAATCTCAGTCTCTCTGCAGTTATATTACTTCCTTTCTGATATATATGATCTCCAAGAACTTTTCTCAAGGATGCTAATAGTAGGTGTGTTGCAGTATGGTATTTAGTAGACATCTCTGATGTGTCTGCTAGGCCACCTTTAAATAGGCCTGCGGAGGAAGTTCTTGATTTCTCCTGATGTGCTTTCTCTGCCTCCCAAAAAAGATTTATATTTTTCAATTCAATACCTTTTTCTTTCAAGATCTCTTCTGTCAGCTCTAATGGTAAACCGTAGGTTTCATATATCTGGAAAGCTTTCTTCCCATCAAAATCATTATCCGCAATCTTTTCTAGCTCTCTCAACCCGTTGTCCAATGTTCTGTTGAATTTGATTTCCTCTTCCTCTATCGTTTGAAGAATATGTTCTTTCTGTTCTTCCAAACCAATCCAGATAGGGGAGAATTGCTTTATACATATTTCTGCGATTTGTTTAGTAAAATAGCCCTCTATTCCAAGTTTCCTACCATGTCGGATAGCTCTACGAATTAAGCGTCTAAGTATGTATCCTTGTTGATTTCTACTTGGTGTTATACCATCCATAATAATCCAAGTTGCGGCCTTGATATGATCGGTTATGATTCTTTGAGATTCTAAATTTGTTACTTTGGAAATCTTTTTAACTTCTTCGAATATTGGGGCGTGTATGTCGGAATCATACACACTGTCAACATTTTGTAGTAGTGCTACGATTCTGTCTAAACCTCCTCCGAAATCGACATTGTGTCTCCCTAATGATTTTATCTTCTCACCATCCTTAAAATATTCCATGAATACATTGTTTCCAATCTCTACATATTTCCCACAGTTGCAGTTTATGTGACAGTTTGGTCCACATGTAGGTTTGCCAGTATCGTAGAATATCTCTGAATCTGGACCACAAGGACCTCCTGATTCTAATCCCCACCAATTCTCCTTCTTACCGTATTTCTGGATTTTTTCTCCTTGCCCAACTCTTGCATCTATACCATATTTTTCGAATATTTCTTTCCAAACGGATATGGAGATGTTGTCTTCAGGTATATCTTCATATCCTTCAAAAACAGATGCATATATTCGATTGATATCGAAGCCAAGCTCTTCTACAAAGAATGAAACGGAAAGATTGATAGCTTCTTTCTTGAAGTAATCGTTAAGAGACCAGTTACCAAGCATTTCAAATGTTGTCAGATGGAACTCATCTCCCACTTCGTCAATATCCCCTGTTCTCAAGCATCTTTGCGAGTTAGTCAATCTTGTACCCTTAGGATGTAACTCCCCCTTCAAAAAAGGTATTAAGGGAAACATTCCAGCGTTAACAAAGAGAACCGAAGGATCATCTTCAGGTACAAGTGGGGCACTTGGTATCTCCTTATGGTTATTTCTTTGAAAGAAATCTATATATCTTTTTCTAACTTCTAAATATGGAAGATTTTTCATTCTGTGATTATATCAATTTCTATTCCTGAGTGCCATTTGTGTCACTACTTGGTGTTTCTGCTTCCTGTTTCTGTATCTGTTCAAATATACTCTGCAACTCTTCTGCATTCGGAATCTCTGGTTCTGGAATCTCTACTGTAGCCTCAGGTAAAGGAGGAGTTTGAATATCCTCTGTGATACTGGTTTGAGGTACAGGTGGAGTTGGTAAAACATTTGCTTCTAAGGGTTGTACCACAGGTATTACTTCTTCTTGAATTGCTGGCTCTGGAATCGCTGTTATTGCAGGTTCTTGTTTCTGTTCGGAAATAGGGGGTTCTACTGTTGGTATATCACTAATTTCTGTTGGCTCTGGTGCTGCAAAACTGTCCCATTTGTCCTCTAATGGAGTCTCGGGTAATGCTTCTTCTACTTTTGGTTCTACCATATCTCGTAACTCTGAGTTATTACTTTGTTCTATATACTGGGTATTTTCTTCTGGAATGGATGGTGGAAGTTGCTCGTTAGTATACACTTGCTCTCCAATTCTATTCTTGTCCTCTTTCCATATTGATGCAATGACAAATGGTGCTACTAAGGCAAGTAGAACGATTAATATCCCAATTCCAATTATCATTAATGTGCGTTTTGGTATTTGGTATCCGAAGATATCTATATTGTCACTGTTTGTTGGTTCTTCACCAAGAATTGAAAAATCCCAAGCTTTTGTTACTTCCTTCTCGTTACTATCTTTAAAAAAGACCTCTATTTTATGTATTCCAACTGTTAAATCCTCTTTTGGTTGGTATATGAGGGTATATTCACTTTCGGATATCCTATTTATTTTGATCTTGTCGGATTGATCAATGTCATCAACCTTGAAAAGTATCGTCTCTTCATCTATCTTGCCACCTTCACTCGCTGTAATCGTGGCCTTTATTGTTGGTTTACGGTTTGTTACCTCGTCAGTAGACGAGGGGGACATATTTGATACCTGAGGGTCATCTATGACAACAGAGTCATCACTGTCTGGTTTCTCTGTATCGTTGCCTGTTTTTGATATTACAATCTCTGGAGATATTGCAGTACCAACTCCCGCTGGATTTCTGTTGTCTATTGCCCTAAGAATGAGCTTGTATGTTCCAGCTGGAAGGGAATTAGTTGGAACTTGGTATGAGCTTTTGTTGTATCCTACATTGGTATCAATACCTACCCAAGATTTCTCATCAGTAGGATTTTTAGCCATATATATCTGGTATTTTGTTATATGGTTTAAGTCAGTTGCTTGCCAAGCAGTTCTGAACTTCTCACCAGAGTTTATTCTAATTCCTTCTGTCGGATCTATTATCTTTACCAGTGGTATATCATTTTCTTTCGGGCTTACACTGATTACCCAAGATTGGGATCTTAAATGCTTGCTGTACCCATCATGGATAAAGACATTCGCTAGGTAGCTAGCAGCTTTCTCTGTAGAACCTCTAAATTTGATTGTTAGTTTACCGTTAGAGCCATCCTCTATGATTGTCGGCTTTAACCAATCAGCTCTAGGAGTAAAAGAGTAAGAGTAGTTAATTCTGTCTCCGTCATTATCTCTGGCGGTTAAAGTGTATTCGTAAATGATTCCGCTTTTAATGTCCTGGGATGGTTTTGAATCTGTTGGTCTAGAGCTAAATTCGGGAGAATTGTTATTAGCAACTGCCCTCAAACCTTTAACATCATATGGACTACTTATCTTACAGGCAACGCTACCTCCTTCGGTTTTACGTACAATTCCGAGTATATCTATAGTTCCAGATTTCGCAGGTGTGTATTTAAATGATGTCCCAATTTCCAATGGTGTGTTTTCAAAAGTGTCCTGATGTATGAGAAGACCAGAGGAATCTTGAATCTCCAAACCCGTTATTCCAGAATTAGTGAGCTTTGCATCGACCTGTATTGTTACAGTTTTGCCAACTTCAAGAGTATATGGGTTAACGTGAGGTAGAGATATTATGCAAGGATTTTCTTCACTTAGTTCTAAGTCATCGAATGCTCTGTTTCTAGTGTCAAAATTATTCTGAAGAAGTCCAAAAACTACAAGTGGAATGGAAAGAAGAATGAAGAAAGTTAAGTTTATGATTGCTTTCTGTTCTGATTTTTTTGGGGCTTTTCTTCTGAGCATTACATATAATAATAGTTATTTGTTACTTACTGCAAGTTTTTCATTAATCTCACTCTCTGCTGCTCTAAGTGCTTCTGGAATACCTTTATTTGTTTCTAAAATATCTGTGACAATCTGATTTAAGATTGATTTTACAAAACTCTCTTCTCCAATCTGCCAAGATCTCATATTTGGTGCCATCTCAGCAATCGCAGACACGTATGGCTTACCTAGCATACTACTGTTTAATTCAACAAGAGAGTATGGTTCTCCGAATGCTCTAATTGTTGATGAGTTTGAATACAGTTTCTGTTGTTGCTCTTTTTCTGAGAGGAATTTGATAAATTTCCAAGCTAAAGTTGGATTTCCTGATGTTTTACTTACTGCATCACCCCAGTATGTGGAGTAGTATATGTCTTTCTCATTTGCTTTCAATTGTGGCAGAGGAGCAGTATCAAACTCGATAGTTGGGGATGCCTCTATGATATCAAAAGCTCTCCAGCTAGGTGCTATCATCATTGCAAGTTTCCCTGAGAAGAACATTTCTAAATCAGTGGGTAAGGAAGAAGACCAGATTGCGGTGTCACCCATTGCAAGATTGGTATATGTTTGGAAAACCTTAATTCCAAGAGGTGTATTTAAAGATACAGCAGTTTTTGTTTCATTGATTAATTCCATTCCCTCTTGAATCATTAGAAATGAAAGTATCTCGGCAGCATGCTTGATATTTTTGCTTGTACCTAATGCTACACCTGCTTGAGTAATTCGGCCGGAAGCATCTCTCTTTGTTAGTGCTTGTGCTAATTCAAGAAATGAATCCCAATCCTTTGGAGGTGTCTGAAATCCCTGTGCTGAAAGTAGTTGTTTGTTGTAGAAGACAACTAATCCATCTATTTCCCAAGGTATTGCATATATGTTTCCGTCTTTGCCGATGAAGTCTTCGGCAGCTGTTGGGTAGAATTTCGTTGTGTATTCACTTGGAGACATTATTGATGCTGGAAGAGGGGTAAGGTATTTGTAATATTTAGGTAGCCAGGTGTTGTGTATTCTAAATATATCTGGTGCTGGCTCTGTACTGTTGGCAGATTGCTCCAATCTTGTGAATAGTCGAGATTCATAATTGGAAAATGTCGTTTGTGAGTATTTGATCTCTACTCCAGGATTCATTGCTTCGAATTCATCGATGAGTGGTTGCATTACTGATGATGGCTCCCATAATCCCCAATACTCCAAGACACCTGTATTTGGAGTTTTCCCACCGTCGTCTGTATTTCCATTTTTCTTTGTTAGGATTAGTAATGCTACTGTTACTAACATCAACACTAATATCACAACTCCTCCTATTATTAATATTTTTTTCGATTTGTCATTCATTTTGTATATTTCTCAAATTATATTCTTCTTTCAGCTACTACAATCAGTCTTTTGGTTCCTATTCCGAGTGGCCAACAGGTCATCATAGTTAGTGTCTCTTTGTTATTTACTGGTTGAAGTATTGTAAAGTCATCTGGAGATACAATCTTCTTGTTCCTAACTATATACTCTAATACTTTATCATCTTTTTTTACAGTTACTTTCTGGCCAATATCGATATCGTCTAATCTAGAAAATATGGTCTCAGGATTATTACTATGTCTACTGAAGAAAGCCTCTACGGCACTATGTCCATAGATGAAAGAATTCCCTCCATCTCCTGGTAGAGGTGTACCTCTAAAATGAGCAACACCTGTTTTCAAGTATTGGTCATATACTTTTTCATTCTCACTCTCTACATTGGCTGAAATTTTAAGATTCTTAATCCCAATACTATCTATATCTAGATACATATTTTTTGAATACTCTTTGTCCACAATGACAGCTGTCTGTGCTCCAGTCTGAGGATTGTATGAGTATTGATTTGTTAAATCTAAATTCCCTAACTTCTCTGACAAATTGGCGAAATAGCTTTTACCTGGATCGTAATATGCGAATTCATCCTCTATATACTTCTTGTATGATTCAGGAACGGGTTCTACCTTTATATCAGCTCGTTTCTGTTCAACCATCCCTTCAACATATGACTTTGTGAGAGGTATTACCTGACTTGCCACTATAACTAGGCCTGCAGTAGCAAGCACAAGTGAAGTTATGACCCTGACTTTCTTCTCTTTCTGTCTGTTTTCGACCTCTATGTTCCAGTGATTATCCATATGTATAGATATTAGCAGATTTGCTGGTATCTTTGAACTATGAATAATTTGCTAGTAGCAAATCTTAGATTAGTCTGCTAAAATTGTTCTCTTATGGAAAAAAGAGACTATTACGAAATATTAGGTGTTGGGAAAGATGCTTCCTCTGCGGATATAAAGAAGGCATACAGAAAGCTTGTAAAAAAATATCATCCTGATGTAAATAAAGAACAAAACTCAGAGGAGAAATTCAAAGAGGTTCAGGAAGCATATGAAGTTCTTTCTGATGAAGGAAAAAGATCGGCATATGATCAATATGGTCATGCTGGTACAGCTGGTTTTAACCCTGGTGGTGCTAACGGATATTCGGATTTTGGTGGTACACCTTTTGATATGGGTGATATTTTTAATACTTTTTTTGGTGGTGGAATGGGTTCGGACTTTGGTTTTAATTTCTCAGAATCTGGCAGACAAAGAAGAGAAGATACAGGCTCTGACATTCGTTACAGAGTAAGAGTAAGCTTCGATGAAGCAATGAGAGGTGGTGAGTACAAGATAAAGATCCGAAGAGAAGACAGGTGTAGTAAATGCGATGGTAGTGGCAGTAGCTCAAAGAAGAGAAAGGAATGTCCTGTATGTAAAGGTAGTGGTCAGCAAAGGCAGGTACGCAACACAATCTTTGGGCAGATGGCAGTAATGTCTACATGTTCAAATTGTGGTGGTACCGGAACTGTTGTAGATGATCCTTGTTCTACTTGTAGAGGTACTGGAGTGAAAGTTAAAGATGAGGATTTGACTATAAAGATACCTGCAGGAGCGTATGATGGGATGGTTTTAAGATTTAGAGGTGGTGGAAATGCAGGGCGAAATGGTGGATCTGTAGGTGATCTGTATGTTGAGATAGAAGTTGAGATTTCAAACAAATTTGAAAGAAGAGGAAATGATATATATTCTACTCAATCAATTCCTGTATATACGGCGGTTCTTGGTGGAAATATAGAGATTGATAGTGTGTTTGAATCTGTGAAATTGAAAATTCCAAAAGGTACTCAATCTGGCACTATTTTCAAACTCAAGGGTAAAGGGTGCCCCATACTTAATTCCGAAGGAAATAGAGGGGATCAATATGTCAGGATAGAGGTTGATATACCGACAAGATTGAATGGTGAAGAAAAGAAACTTTGGGAGAAACTTTCTACTTTGTAGCTATACAATCTTGATACTGTTTTTTGGTTTGGCTTCCCTTTGTAATTATGGTATACTCCTAATTGAAAGTTATACAAAGATAAGGGTGAGGATAAATATTCTCACCTTTTTTTTAGGAATAACTTCTGAATTATTTTAGTATATAAGTTCATATGTCAATGACATCAGAATTCATCTCTGCAATTAATCAGATTTCTGCAGAGAGAGGCATAGAAAAGGAAGATATTTTTCTTGCTTTAGAATCAGCTATATTGGTTGCTTACAAAAAAGAGAAATTTGCAAATATTGATAGCGATGATGAAGAGCTTGGAAGTAATCTTACAGTTGAGTTAAATAGAGAGACAGGAGAATTCAAATTAATAGCAACGAAAGAAGTTGTTAAAAAGGTTAAGAATAATGAGTTGGAAATAGGAATATCTGAAGCTGAGATGATCTCTCCTAATGTTGAAGTTGGAGACTCTATACAAATAGAGATGCCTTCTGAAGATTTTGGAAGAATTGCAGCCCAAACAGCAAAACAGGTGATTTTACAAAAAATTAGAGAATCAGAGAAAGATGCCGTTATCAGTGAGTATAGTGACAAGGTTGGTGAGGTGTTTTCTGCTTTAATGCAGAGAATGCAAAAAGGACAGGTGGTATTCGAGATTGGTAAGGCTACAGCTTTCATGCCTGCCGAAGAGCAGATAACTAATGAGTTCTACAGAATGGGAGACAGATACAAGGTGTTGTTAAAAGAGATAGTTGATTCTCAAATGATTGTTTCAAGAGCTGATCCTAAATTTTTGATCGAGCTTTTTAAACTAGAAGTCCCAGAGATAGAATCAGGGATATTAGAAGTTAAGGCAATTGCAAGAGAAGCAGGTTCTAGAAGTAAGATGGCAGTAGTTTCAAATCAAGCTGGTGTTGACCCAATAGGTTCATGTGTTGGTCAAAGAGGAATTCGTATTGCAAATGTTATGAATGAATTGGGGAATGAGAAGATAGATATCATTGAGTGGGATGATGATCCAGAGAAATTTGTAGCTAACGCACTGAGTCCAGCAAAAATAGATGATGTAAAAATTGAAAATGATACAGCGACTGTAACTGTTCCTGCGGACCAGTTATCTTTGGCTATCGGTCGAGAAGGTCAGAATGTTCGATTAGCCTGGAAATTGACTGGTTTGAAGATAGATATAGTTGGTGCGGAGGGAGAGGTTGTTAAATCTGAAGAGGGTGATACAGAGGAAGAGTCGAGTAAAGAATAATTTAGGTAAGGAAAGAGATGCCTAAGAAAAGTAATGGAAAGAAAAATCTAGGAGTAACACAGGCAAATAACTGTGCCAGGGTTCCCATTGTTACTATTCTGGGTCACGTTGATCATGGAAAAACTACAATCTTAGACAATATCAGAAAGAGTCATGTTCAAGAGTGTGAAGCAGGTGGTATAACTCAGAAAGTTTCTGTATTTACAATCGAATTACCAAATGGGAAGAGAGTTACCTTTGTTGATACTCCAGGGCATGAAGCATTTGACTTGATGAGAGTTCGAGGTGGAAGTATTGCTGATATCGTTCTTCTAGTTGTTGCAGCTGATGATGGTGTTAAACCACAGACAAAGGAATCCATAGATATTATCAATGGTTCTACTGCGAAGCCAATAGTTGTACTGAACAAGTGTGATTTGCCTGATTTGAATATTGAGAAAGTGAAAAGGGATATTGTAAACAGTGGACTTCAATTAGAGGGTTTTGGTGGTAGCGTTCCAGTCATAGAGGTTTCTGGAAAAACAGGTAAAGGTTTGAGTGAATTAATAGACTTGATAACCCTAGTTGCTGATGTAGAAGGTCTTAGGGAGGATGTTGAATTACCTTCAGGTGTAACTGCGAAGGCATTTGTTTTGGAATCTGTAAAAGATAAGTTTAAAGGGAATATATCCTCTGTTGCTTTAATCCAAGGAAATATGTGTGAGGGAAGTTGGTTTGGTTACAAAGTCGGAGATAGTTTCGTTTTAGAGAAGGTTAAAGGAATGATAACTGAGGAGGGTGAAAATCTTTGTCTTCTAGATAGGGGATGTGGCGGTAAGGTAATAGGCCTTTCCCATCTGTTGGAACTTGGAACAGAAGTTTTTGTCTTGCAGAATAAAGATGAGAAAGTTCTGAAATCACTGTTTACTCCTGAAGAAAAAAAACT
>CAIMEL010000010.1 GCA_903840015.1 uncultured bacterium | reverse complement strand
TCTCCTTTTACATTGATCTGAATGTGATTAACGCCATCTATACTATATTCTACTGGGTCCTCAATAGTTGTGATATTCACATCTCTTCGATTGAGAATCTTTAGAATAGAGTAGAGGGTCGTTGTTTTACCACTACCTGTAGGGCCTGTTACTAGTATGAGTCCATATGGTTCTCGATATGCCTTCTCAAGCTTGACCAAATCTTTCGGTTCGAATCCTAAATCGGCAAGATCGTATGATCTGTTTACCTGAGAGAGTAGTCTTACGACTACTTTTTCACCGTGTGTAACTGGGAGTATAGATATTCTAGCATCGACATTGTAGAACTCGTCATTGCCATCTATTTTCGCTTGTCTCTGTTTCTGGATATCCTCTATCAATTTACTTATCCCAGATTTTGTTTCTTCCTTTTTCTCCTCCTTTAGATCCTCTTTTAGTTCGGCAACTTTTTCTTTCTCTCTTTCTTGTTCCTCTTTGATTTGCTCCTTCTCTTTTTTAATTGTGAAGAGAATTTTTCCATCTTGTGGAGCAAAATGTATATCGGTTCGGAGTTTAGCACGAACTTTAATTATGAATATTAAGCTTTCTTCTAAATCTTCTCGAATATTTATTACATCACGGAGAACTCCATCGACCCTGTATCGTATTAGGAGTAAATGACCTTCCTTCGCTTCAATATGGATGTCCGATGCTTTGTTGAACAAAGCATCGGCAACCAAAGCGTCAAGAAAGTCAGAGATATTTATTTTTTTCTTCGATACATCATCGACAAGTTTTAATAACTCTACCATTCTTTGGGCAGTAAAATACTTTTACTAACTACTTACTATTATCTCTTTACACTAATAACTTTGCCATCCTCTGCACTTGGAGCACTAATTTGTACTCTTCCTCCAGATGTTACACACATGACATAGCCTGTGTTCTCTGCTGTTCCACCACTAGGATCCATAGGGATTGCTACTATGTACTCATCTACTAATCTTGTTGCTAAATTGACATTACCAGTTCCTGTTCCTATTGCTGTGCCTTCATTTACATTTGCTGTACAGGTTGCAATTGTACCAAACTGTGTAACGGAATTTCCTTCTTCTGAAGTATATTGCGTTATTGCATTAAGAATCTGAGAGACATCTGCACTCCTTTGTGCATTTCTTGTATCTCGGAAGTTCTTTGCAGGGTTAATTGCTACGATTGTTATTGTTGCCAATATGATGATTAAGGCAACAACGATTAGGATTTCTATGAGAGAGAATCCTTCGTAAACTTTCCTCTTTTGGGACATTTTATTTAAATTATATTAATTTAGATATATAAATAATATACAAGTCGTGATGTAGGGTGTCAACGAAGCCTAATATTTTAAGACATACTGCATTCTTAATCTGTAGTAAAACTTGCCAACACACTATCGAGAAGTTCTAGTTCTGCATTAGATGCAGTATCACTTATTTCAAAGTGATATGCTTCCCCTTTGTACTCGTAAGAATCTACAAAGTACAAGCCTTTTAATGTTGCAAGCCCTTTTTCACACTGTGGTTCAAAGTATTCATTTCCAAGTACAGTATCGTAATACAGTTCGTTGTTTACCCTCCTGAATGGTTTCCCTAAGAATTCGAAATCACTGTATTCCGCATTAGTATAATCTGTTGTGGTTAGATCCATTCCAACTTCCTCGTTCATCTCCTCCATTTCAGTCCTGTAGGCTGTACTACTATCTTTAAATAGTGGGAGATGTGAGCATCCAACAAAGCCGATTCCGGACACACCCTCGAGCATCATAATTTCTTTATCTCCGTTGAAAATCTTTATTCCAGTTAAACCTGTATATGTGACCCCATCTACGAGCATTTCAGATCCTTCTCCGTCGTAGTATTCCTGAATTTTCCACTCTGGAGGTAATATTGCAGATATATACTCGCCGGCGAAGACGGCAAGAGTATTTTCTTCTTCGTCGGTATTCTCCTCTGTACTGTTTTCCTCCTGGCTTTCTTTTGTATTGAAAATATTATCAAGTTTTATATATCCATTTTTGTATGCAATATATCCAACTAGGCCTACTGTTATTAATGCGAGAATTATGTTCAGAATTATTACCCCAGTACTACCAGTTTTTGTCTCTTCTGGGGTTTTGTTTTGTTCTTCTTCCATTTAAAAATACTTATAATTTATATATTTACTCCCCCTCTTGGACTGAAGAGGGAGTAGAGCATTCCATTTGAGTACAAACAGTTTCCCCGTTGCTGCAAATGCATTGGTTGCACCCATCTGCTGATTTAAATGTGTCTTTGTCTGAATATGCCCAGCCATTGTATTCACAGAGTGATTTACCTGTAGGGGTGCTATTGGTATACACTATATAACTGACTAGGCCGATGAGGATTGTAGCTAGAGTTATGCTTAATCCTAGCAGGAAAGAGTTCTCTTTTTTATCCTGTCCTTCCATATCTAATTATATCTTATTCTGTATGCAAATTATATCTTTAGCCAGGAGGCTATGTAGTATCCAGCTACACTTGTCACTGTGGAAATACTAGTTCCCCATATGATATCGATTATGGTGACAGATATGGGCCAATTTCTTAATGTAGCAAGATTTGTTAGGTCGTATGTTGAATAGGTTAGCAGGCCGAAAAGAGCTCCTAGTAGGATTGTTTTTGTTATTGATTCGTTTGAATATCCAGGGAGTACTGCAAAGACAATTACTCCAACAATGAAAATTAAGTAGAAGATTAAGGCTGGAATTAGATTAGGATTTTCGGCAAGGAGATGTCCAATTTTTTGAGAGTACATATTCTTAGCTATGAAGTTGAGCCATACGAAATCTATTGCTAAGAATATTATGAATGTAAGTAGGTATAGGTATATGTATTTCATAATTTTATTAAATATATATATATTCTATTGTACCATTTCCTTTGCTAAGATGTTCATATGAATCAGACACAAAGATTGAAAGCATTTATTGAAAAAAGGTATAGGGTAATTATTCTTGTTCTGCTGGCTATCCTCGTGATTGTTTCGAACTTCTATATCTACCGTTTTGCATTTGACGCAATAGTAGTCTTTTTAGTTATTTTGGCAATTGTTTTTAGAAAAGAAAAGGAATTCCTAAAAGAGTGGAGTATACCAATACTTCTCTTCTATCTGTATGAATATATTCGAGGTAAGGGCTATGTCATAGCGGAGCTTCTAAACCGGCCGTTGCTAAATGAGGTGTTGATAGGTTGGGAGGGTAAGCTTTTTGCTATTAACGATCAGATACCTACTGTTTTTTTGCAGTATGGTCTCTCGAATATCGAAAGTGGGCAATTTGTTCCTAATTGGTATGACTATGTTCTGTTTTTCTTCTATGTTTCCTTTTTTTGGTTTTGGTTGGTTATTGGTTTCCTAATATGGAAGAAAAGAAAGGAGATTTTTCAAAGATATATTTATGGATTGATTGGTTTCTCTATGATAAGTGCAGTTATATATATCCTATATCCCTCCGCTCCTCCTTGGTATGCAGCAAAGGTAGGACTTTTACCTCACCTTGAAAGATTGATGCTTTCGTATGATTATTTCTCTGCTAAATATGTCTCTCTTGTTAGTACGTACGGTAATAATGATTTCGCTGCCTTCCCATCTCTGCATGCCGCTTGGTCTTTTTACGCAAGTATTTTTGCCATCGGTGTTTTTGGTAAGAAGGCTTTGCCTCTTTTGATAGTCCCTCTTGCCATTGTTTTTGCAACTTGGTACGGTGCTGAGCATTATGTAATAGATTCCCTGTTTGGATTTACTCTAGCAGGAGGTACATATTTACTTGTTAACAAGGGTTTTAAAGTAAATGAAACATAGAAGTAACTTCTTTTTTGAAAAATCAAAACTTAAACATTTTCTTGTGCTTTTAGGATTGTATATTGCAGGTGTTCTCTTAGTTCTGTTTCTGAGACCTTCGTATATGTTGAACCTGTTTATAGTTTATTTCCCTGGTATGCTGTATGTCTTTTTCTTGATTAAAAGATCTCGTAAAAAGATTCTTCTTTTTGGTTTGGTTTCTATATTGTTCATTATTCCCGTTGAGCTTTTAGCAAGACTTACTGACAGTTGGGATGTACTTTCAACTTTGCCTAGATTGTTTGGATTGGCTCCTATCGAAAATATGTTCTATGCATTGGTTAATATAATGTATCCGTTGGCCTTCTATGAATATTTCTATGATCAAGATAGGAATAGGGAGATATCGAAAAATTGGAAGATTTTGGTTGCTCTTTTTCTATTGCTTTTTGCTGTGGTTTTAGCTGTTTTTCATATAGATCCTAATATGTTGCTGTTAGATTACTGGTTTATTGGACTGGCAATATTAGTACCAATTTTTGTCTTGCTGTTGGTATTCAAGCGACATATTTTAAAAAGATTACTAGTAGTTGCATTGGTATTCGGCCTTATGTTTGGAATACATGAGATAGTATCTATGTATCTAGGACATTGGTGGTGGCCAGGTACATATGTTTTGCCATTGGAAATAGGGGGGCATGTCTATCCAGTGGAGGATTTTGTAATATGGTTACTTTTCTCTAATGCTGCTGTTATATCTGGGTATGAGGTGTTGTGGGACTAAGAATTCCTTCGTAATTCTTCTGCTATCTGTTTTAATTCTTCGATATCTGCTTGCAGACCGTCTGAGGAAATTAGGTATCCAGAGTATTTCTCAATATAGTCAGATCTTCTACTGGCATACTGTTTCCATACACCTTTTTTCATATGCTCTGTCCCGTGCATCGGTACTAATTTGATATGTGCATGATCTATGCCTGTTCCTTCCATTATGAGGCCAACTCGTCCAACATCTTTAAATGTTTTTAATAATATATTGGAGACTTTCTTCGCTGCAAGAACAAATTCTGTTAAGGTTTCGTCTTGCATAGCAAGGACATCACTGTCGAAGTGTTTTTTAGGTATTACCACGGAGAATCCTTTTGTGTTGGGAAAGATGGAGAGAAAGGCCATGAAATTACTATCTTCCCAAAAAATTCCTGGAGTTTGTATATTACCTTTCGCGATCTCGCAAAAGATGCAATGACCTTCATTTGTCTTGCTATTGTATTTTGCCATGATTTTCTAAGATACGGAGAGGGAGGGATTCGAACCCTCGGTAGGCTTATGGGCCTACGACTCGTTAGCAGTGAGTTCCTTTCGGCCACTCAGGCACCTCTCCAAGTGGATACAATTATACTTCATAATCAATATCTATGCTAGAATATACTATGTATCTAGGTATTCATGTATCCTCGTCTGGAGGAATCGAAAATTCCATAAAGAATGGTATGAAGTATGGGGTTAATACTATTCAGATTATGCCGACTGCCCCTATGAGGTGGGCTACGAAATTAATATCCGAGGATGATGTGGAGAGATTTGTTAATGAATTAGAATCTTCAAATATTGAGAAAATCCTTATCCATGGCATCTATCTTACTAATCTGGCGAGAGAAGACAAACAACTCTTCCATTTGGGGAAAATGGGATTAGTTGTTTATCTAGATTTTGCAGAGAGGGTTGCTAGGGAGATAGAGAAGAGGAAACTTAATTCAGAGATACTTGGTGTCTGTTTCCATCCTGGATCTCAGCAAGAGATGTCCTACGAAGATAGCCTTGAAAGGATTTCATACGGTATCCAATGGGTTTTAAATGAAGTCCCAGGAACAGAAAAATTGTTGATAGAGACGACAGCTGGAACAGGAAATAATTTGGGAAGAAACTTCACAGAGCTTAAGATTATGAGAGATGCTGTTAAAGACAATGATAGGGTAGGATTTGTTCTTGATACACAGCACACCTTCTCTTCTGGATATGATTGGGTAAACAACTTTGATGGAGTGGTGGAGGACTTGGACCATGAACTTGGAATAGAGAATGTTAAATGTATACACCTTAATGATTCGATGGTGGAGTGTGGATCAAATAAAGATAGGCATTCTGATCTAGGTGATGGTAAAATTGGGGCAGATACGATTTCAAAAATTCTAAAATACAAAAGATTTAAAGATACGCCATTTATTCTAGAAACTCCTGCTTTGAAAAAATCAGAGACAATAGTAAAAGAAGTTGAGAAATTAAGAGAGTTAGCTAAATAATTTGATTTGAAAAAATATGGAGAAGAAAACAAGGAGTTTTTTAGAAAAGATATTGAAGAAATTACCAGATAGCAGAATACTGTTGGCTTTAACATCTGCAATTATCTTGGCAGTGATCCTTTACGTCGCTATATTACTTCTATCCTCTAGATAGTGTCTCAAATTAAACTTAATGACAAACAGAGAGAGGCAGTAGAGTGCAAGGAAAACGAACTCTTAATAATCGCAGGTGCAGGTACTGGAAAAACAGCTGTTTTAACACAGAGAATATTGCACATAATGAAAGAATCGTGGGCTAAGCCTTCCGAGATTTTAGCTTTAACATTCACAGAGAAGGCGGCGCAGGAAATGCAAGATCGTATTGATACGGAAATGGACTATGGCTACGAAGAGCCATTGATATCGACTTTTCATTCGTTTTGTGATCGAATACTAAGGGAGGATGGATATAATATCGGTATAGATGGGAATTACTCTTTGATGAGTTCCGCTCAGGCATATATCTTCTTAAGAAGAAACTTGTATGATTTACCATTAAAAACATTAAGACCGAAGGGTAATCCAACTAAATTCCTTAATGATTTCCTTAAACACGTATCAAGATTACAAGACGAAGATGTCTCTCCTGAAGAGTATGTGGAATATGCGAAAAAACTCCCCAATGAAGGTGTTGTTGAGAAAGAGGAGTATCAAAGAGTTAATGAGCTGGCGGATACATACAGAAAATATACAGAGTTGAAAATATCAAATTCGAAAATGGATTTTGGAGATTTGATTCTCTTTACGATCAAGCTACTGAGAGAGAAACCGAATATTTTGAATAAATACAGAACGAAATTTAAATATATACTGGTTGATGAATTCCAGGATACGAATTTTACACAGAATGTTTTAATAAATATCCTAACTCTGGGTAATGAGAAGAAAGAGGTGGAAAAGAGTGGACCAAGCCTTACCGTTGTTGGGGATGATGATCAAGCCATATACAAATTTAGAGGGGCAGCAATTTCAAATATATTGCAATTTAAACAAACATATCCAAATGCGAAAGAAATTGTTTTGACTGAAAACTATCGTTCTAAACAAGAGATTTTAGACTCGGCATATACTTTAATCAAGCATAATGATCCGAATAGGTTAGAGTTTACCGAGAAGATAGAGAAGAAATTAATATCTAAGGGTGTCTTTGATGAAGATCCTGATTCTGTCAATTTGATACTTGCAAGCACAGAAGGTGCAGAGGCTGAAAGAGTTTGTGACGAGATAATGTCCTTGACTGGTTACTCTGAACTAATTGGTTCTGGAAGCAACATGAGTCAATTGTTTGATGAAAAGGGACAGGCCTCATTTGTAAAAAACGCTGTCGAGGGATCCTACAAATTTTCAGATATCGCAATATTGGTTAGAGCAAATGCACATGCGGAATCCTTTATACAAGAGCTGAGACATAGAGGTATCCCTTACAAATTGGGAGGGTCTAGAGGATTGTACTTTAGAAATGAGGTTCAAAATTTAATAGCTTTCTTACGTGTCTTAACTGACTATTCGGATGAGGTATCGATGTACAGAATTATTTCTATGCCAATATGGAAACTCACAGCGAGGGAGTATATGGAGATTAATATGTTGGCTAGGGAGAACAAGATTACAATGTTCGAACAATTGGAAAATCTGTGGGGTGTGAAGTTAGGTAGCGATGATAATAACGATGTGGATTTTAAGGAAGTCGATAGTAAATTATTACTTAAAATTCTTTCGGCGGAAGCAGTTGCAGGTTTGGGCACATTTCTGATGATCTTGGATTCTTCCATCAAGAAGATTAAGGAAAACAGAGATATTGTAGAGGTTCTGTATGATTTCTTGATGCAAAGTTCCTATGTAAACTATTTCTTGGAGAAAGAGGATAACGAAAGTCTTTTTGCCATTTCCAATATCAACAAATATTTTGAATTGGTAAAGAGTTACCAGAAAGACAATCCCGAGTCCAATATCTACGAATATGTCGACTATCTAAATTACAGTATAGAGATAGGGGAGTCACCTCTTGTGGATAATGTTGATATGGAAGATTTGAACGCGGTGAATGTAATGTCTGTACATGGCTCTAAGGGTTTGGAATTTCCAGTCGTTTTTCTAGTAAATCTTGTAGCTCAGCGATTCCCATCGGTAGGGAGGGCAGATAGCATTCCTATACCAGATGGTCTAATCAAGGAAACGATGCCTTTTGAAATTGCAGAGAAAGAATTAAATATGCAAGAAGAAAGGAGACTCTTCTATGTAGGTGCTACTAGGGCTAAAGAGAAGCTCTTTTTAACTGCTGCAGGATTTTACGGTGATGCAAAGAGAAAGAAGAAACCGAGTGTGTTTCTCAATGAGATTCTTGACAGGGATATTAATGACGATTTCTCTAAGTTTGAATTAGAATCAGTTACTGATATTACTACCTCACTAAACTATCTTGGTAAATCGGATTACGAATCAATTATTCCGAAAGATACAAATATTGATTTGACAAAGAAATTTAGCTATTCACAGTTGAATGTATATGAGTCTTGCCCAAGGAAATATGAATACGCATATGTTCTACGTATCCCACAAAAACCAAGTTCGGCTTTGTCGTTTGGTATTTCAGTTCACAATACTTTAAGGGATTTCTATTCCTTGGTTAAAAACTCAAAGGAAGGGTTGGAAGGTATTGTAACTTTACCAACAGAAAGAGACTTGTTGGATCTCTATGAGAAAAATTGGGTATCAAGTGGCTATGAAGGCAAGAAACATGAACAAGGTCGTAAGGAAGAAGGAAGGGTAATTATTCAGAATTATTTTGGGAAATTGTATAGGGAGGAGGATGTTCCTCTCCGTCTCGAGGAGTCGTTTTCTGTGCATATTGGTAATACTGTTTTCAATGGGAAGATAGATAGGATAGATTTAGTTGCAATGAAGGGAGATATACCAGAGGTTTGTATAGTAGATTACAAGACTGGTAAAGAGAAAGATGAAGGAGATATTAAGAAAGATTTGCAGTTACCTCTCTATTCTCTTTTTGCTGAGAGTAAGCTTGGTTTGAAGGTTGTTGCAGCAAAATATGTCTTTGTTGAAACAGGTAATGTAGTGGATGTAGATGTTTCTCAAAGTAGAAGAGAGTTGGCTCAGAAGAGACTTCTGGATGTCCTGGGCTGTGTTAGAGAGAAGAAGTTTGCTCCAACTCCAGGTTTTCTATGTAGGTATTGTGATTACAATACGGTGTGTGAGTATGCAGATTTGTAGTTGATGTAGTATAATAGCGACTATGGATATATTTTACAAAATAAATTCGTTTTTTAGTGAAAAAGTTTACGGACAGGGTTTAGGAGAGGATTTGAATGGACCTATAAGTGAACTTGAGGGACAGCTTCAAAATCCCAGTATCAGCAAGGAGTCATTGGTTGAATCGATAGTTAAAATAGCTATTCCACTAAGTGTCATATGTCTTATCTTGCTAGTCGTGTACGCTTCGTACCTTCTCATTTCTAGCCAAGGTAATCCAGATAAGCTACAGGAGGGTAGGGAGATAATAACAAATGCTGTTATTGGATTTTTGGTAGTTTTGCTCTCCGCAGGAATACTTTTGTTAATAGCAAATACTTTAGGATTGGAGATATCATCAGGAGTGCCGATATATAATTAAATGAAATACAGTATGAAAACAAAAAAATTGTTCCAAGTGAGTATTTCTGGTCTCCTAGGGTTTGATATATCTTGGCTACAGGATCCGGAAGCATTTGCTACCAAGATCATAGATGCTCTAAACTTCTTTGTTGTATTCTCTGCAATGATAGCTGTGGCTCTGATTGTTGTCGCTGGGTATAATTACATTACTTCTATGGGTGATGCTGACAAGGTGGAGAAAGCACAGAAGGGTGTTACAGCTGCTGTTGTAGGGATGATTATTGTTTTTCTTGCTAGAGTTATTATAGAATTGGTTATTAATGTGGTTGTTAATAATTCTTTGGGATAATTAAATTTAAATTTTATATATTTAAAAATGGATATTCCTCTTCCCGATGGTGGGGTTCAAACTAATTTGCTTGATTGGATTGGTGGTGTCATAAATATTGCTGTTGGTCTCGCTGCGTTAGTATGTGTTGGTATCCTTATCTACAGTGGTTATCTGTACATAACAGCTGCAGGAGATGAAAAGAAAGTTTCTACAGCAACCAAGTCATTGACATATGCAATAGTAGGATTGGTAATCTGTTTCATAGCAGTAATCCTTGTTAGATTCGTATTGAATACAATCTTGGGTCAAACAGG
>CAIMEL010000009.1 GCA_903840015.1 uncultured bacterium | reverse complement strand
TCAGGTAACTACAGAAGATATTAGGCATGTGGTCTCAAAATGGACAGGTATTCCATTGAATACACTCGGTAGCAAGGAGAAGAAATCTCTGTTGGATTTGGAGAGTGAGTTGAACAGGAAGGTTTTGGGCCAGAAGGATGCGTGTGCATTGGTTGCGTCCGCCATAAAGCGTGCTCGTACAGGCATTGTAGACAAAGATAGGCCTTGGGCTTCTTTTCTCTTCCTGGGGCCCACAGGGGTTGGGAAGACAGAGTTAGCAAAGGTTTTAACTCAGGAGCTGTTTGGTCAAGAAGACAGATTAATTCAAATAGATATGAGTGAGATGATGGAGATGCATAGTGTTTCGAAATTGATAGGATCTCCTCCTGGATATATAGGGTATCAACAGGGTGGGTGGTTGACAGAGAAGGTTAGAAGGCAGCCACATAGTGTTATCTTGTTTGATGAGATAGAGAAGGCACATCCTGATGTCTTAAATGTTCTACTTCAAATTTTGGAGTACGGTCATCTAATGGACGGTAAGGGTAGAAGGGTGAATTTCAAGAATACAGTTATTATTCTGACTTCAAATATTGGTGCAGAAGAAATTAGGAAAGACAAGGTCCTAGGTTTTAGTGAGAAGCGAGAGGAGAAGAGGAGTGATAGGGAGATAAATAGGGCTTACGATTCTATGAAAGCATTGCTATTAGAAGAGCTTAGAGATACTTTAAGGCCAGAATTACTGAATAGATTGGATGATGTTGTAATCTTCCGAGCTCTTACTAGGAAAGATGCCAAGAAGATTGTGAGTCTATTGATTTCAGAGTTAAATGAAAGATTAAAGGAGGAGAGGGTTGTTGTAGCTCTTGAAGATGGTGCGGTTAACTATATTGTGAAAGCAGGTTTTAGTGAAGAATATGGTGCAAGGCCATTGAGGCGTAGTCTCCAAGATAATGTAGAGAACTTACTTGCAGACTATATCTTAGAGAAGGGAGATCTGATCGAAAAAGATGAGGAGGTGGAAATTAGGATAGGTTTGAAGGATAATAGGTTAGTAATATTATAAAACTTCGAAATGAAATATGTTTGTTCCTCGTGTGGTGGGGAGTTTCTAAAATGGTCTGGGAAATGTTCTTCCTGCGAAGAGTGGGGTACTTTAGAGGAGGTGGAAGATATCTCCTCGATTGTTGCAAATGGCAACCCTATAAAAGTTGCTAGTTATAGGGGGGTTGGAGATAGGGGTTCTAAGGCCTCTAGTATCGGGTCGTGTATTTCGACTGGTTTCTCTGAATTTGATCGTGTTTTAGGTAAGGGACTCTTGGAGGGAGAGATAGTTTTGCTAAGCGGTGAGCCAGGGGTGGGGAAGTCTACCTTGCTTATGCAGGTTGTGATGAACTTCATAAAAAATAGTAGGGTGCTATACGTATGTGGCGAGGAATCTCCTTCTCAGCTATATTCTCGTTTGACTAGGCTTAATGAAGGTAAAACTACTAAGAATATTGATAATTTTGTAGTAACAGAAGATACCATTGTTGAAAATATTTTGGCACTTGTGGAGAGTGAGAAGTTTGATTTAATAGTTGTTGATTCGATTCAGAGTGTATCCTCTTTACAGTCCAAAGGATATCCGGGAAGTATTAGTCAGGTTCGTATCTCTGGCGCTTTGTTTACCCGTTTGGCCAAAAGTAAGGGTATTCCAATTTTTGTCGTGGGCCAGATTAATAAAGGGGGAAATATTGCGGGGCCTAAGATATTGGAACATATAGTAGATTGCGTCCTGTATATGGAGGGGGATCAGTATAATCAGTATCGAATACTTCGTAGTATGAAGAATCGTTTTGGATCAACTAATGAGATAGGTGTGTTTGAAATGAGTGGTGGTGGACTTTGTGAAGTTGGTAATCCTTCTTTGCTTTTCCTGGAGAGTAATTCTAATTCATCTGGTAGCGCTATAGGTGCTGTTATGCAGGGCTCGCGTGTTGTCTTCATCGAGGTGCAGGCCCTTGTGGTAGACAGAGAGAGTGAGGCAGGTCCTTTGAGAAGAGTGGCTAATGGTATTAAGAAGCCTCGATTGGATATGTTGTGCGCTGTTATGTCTAGGAAGGGTGGTGTATATCTTGGTAGTAAGGATGTGTTTGTTAATGTTGTTGGTGGTCTAAGTGTAAATGACCCTGCTATCGACCTTGCTGTATGTGCTGCAATTAAATCTTCAATGAATGATTCGTTGGTTCCAAGGGATGTAGTATATTTCGGAGAGGTTGGTCTGACAGGTGAGGTGCGTGGCATGTGGGGGGTTGATTCTATTGTTTCCGAAGCTAAGAGGGCAGGTTACTCCTCCTTGATAGTCGGACGAATCAAAGTCGGGACCACACAAGACATTAAAATCAAGAAGATATCGAGAGTTTCTGCTGTGTAATATCCCAAGTAGGCACATTTTGCGTAACGTAGCAGTCGCTGCCTTGTTTTTGTAACTACCCGTGAGTGTTGATATGGAAAATGCCTAGCCTTGCCATGTATTTGTGCAATCTACGCTTTGTGGGTATTGTTTATAGGGTTGACAATTACTGAGCCAGGGGGTATACTTACATACCGTTCTTTATAAGTATGTGGATATCTTGGTTTTCTCCCTTTGTCTGGTGTGTCACAAGCACATCTGGGCAACAGGAAAAGATCAAGATATTTAGTCCGTATTCTTCTCTCCTTCTTTATCTTGAATATATGAAGATAGTGAGAAGAAGATGGGAAACATCTTGTATGTTACTCGATACTTTTTCTTAATAAGAGAAAGAAACCGGGGTCGGTTGGGGCAGTACCGATCCCTCTTCTTTTTTTCAGTTCCCTTTGTGTAATTGACATCCATATTTGATTTCAATATACTTCAAATATCAGATGTCTAATCAGCCCGGATTATATTAAATTCCCAATTTATTAATAAACATGGTTAAGAAAGCCAAAACTATAAAAGAATATGAGTCTATGACTCTAGCGGAGCTTCGCGTTGAAGCTCAAGATTTGAAAATGGAAAATTTTATGGAACTTCCAAAACGAGAACTTATTATCGAGATTTTGAAAAAACTAACGGAAGATGAAGGTTATGTCTTTGTTGAAGGTATTTTAGAAGTTATGAAAGACGGTTCTCATGGAATTTTAAGAACAGAGGATCTTCTTCCAGGTGATAATGATGTATATATCTCTGGTTCTCAGATTCAGAAGTTTAGTTTGAGGACAGGTGATGAGGTTGCTGGTCCAGCAAGATTACCAAAAGAGAAAGAAAAATATCTTAGCTTGCTAAGAGTTGATACTGTATATGGTAAGCCTGCAGCTGAAGCAGCTAAAAGGCCAGTATTTAGAAAATTAACACCTATATTCCCAAAGAAACAAATAAAGCTGGAAACAGATCCAGAAGTTATATCAACTAGAATGATTGATCTACTTTCTCCAATTGGTTTTGGGCAAAGATCAATGGTTGTGTCTCCTCCTAAGGCTGGAAAGACGTGGCTTCTTAAAGATATTGCTGATGGTATAGCGAAGAATCATCCAAAAGCTAAATTGATTGTAGTTTTAGTTGGAGAAAGACCTGAAGAGGTTACCGATATGAAGAGATTCGTAAAAGGTGAGGTGTATGCTTCCAACTTTGATGAATTACCTGAACATAACTGTAGAGTAGCAGAGATGGCACTACAGAAGGCAATGAGGATGGTTGAGTGGGGTGATGATGTCATTATCTTGATGGATAGTATTACAAGACTTGCGAGAGCATACAATATAACTATGCCAACTTCAGGAAAGACTCTTTCTGGAGGTTTTGATCCTGTAGCTTTGTATCCTCCAAAAAGATTTTTTGGTGCTGCTAGAAATTTTGAAGAGCAGGGTAGTTTGACCATAATTGCTACTGCACTTGTTGAAACAGGAAGTAGAATGGATGATTTGGTATATGAGGAGTTCAAAGGTACTGGTAATATGGAACTTCATCTTGATAGGAATCTTGCAAATAAGAGAATATATCCATCTATCGACGTCATAAACTCAGGAACTAGAAATGAGGAGCTTCTTCTTGGAAAAGAGGTTTTGAATCAATCTTGGAGAATAAGAAGAATGCTTGAAGTTCTTGATTCAAATGAGAATCCAACAGAAGTGCTTGTCAGTAGGCTTAAAAAGACCAAGTCTAATGAGGATTTCCTCGCTACGCTCCATGAAGCTTAGATAATTGGTATAATATAAGGTATCAATTATAAATAGATTGTAATGGACGAAGATTCGTCTGCAAATAAAAATATCAGTAGTCTTACTTTCCGAGATTTG
>CAIMEL010000008.1 GCA_903840015.1 uncultured bacterium | reverse complement strand
TGCACACCCAGTCTTTTCCTCTCTCTTTGTTTTCATATTCATGGTAATATTATTGTAGTATTAGAGTACTAAAAATGGGAAAAGATTTTTCAAAAAATTTGTTAAAAAGTTATACATATTGGGACGTATATCTACACGAGAATCAAGGTTATTTGGGAAGATGTGTTATTTGGTGTAAAAGATCGAGTGCTGAAGATCTAACAGAGGCAACATTGGAAGAAAGAGAAGAGCTATTTCAAATATTGAAGGTTTTAAGAGAATTAGTCCAAAGAACCTTTGATGTCGATTGGTTTAACTATTCTTTCTTGGGTAATGAGACACGCCATTTGCATTGTCATTTTATTCCGAGATATGAAAGTAAAAGAGAATTCATGGGGGTTATCTTTGAAGATACTCTGTATGGTCACAACTACAAAACAGATCATAGTTTTGAAACATCTGAGGAGTTATTGGAAGCTATTAGGAATGAATTAGTAAAGAATTTTTAAATTTCACTGTTATTTCTATGTTAGACAAAACCACCCTAAAAGATCTCCTTAGACAATTCAACATAAAGGGATATGCTGATCCTACTGCAAAATATATAGATAATGGTAAGAATGGTAAGGTATTAAAACTCACTATTGATAATTTTACATATGAGGATGAATTCTATGGAGGAGAACCATATTCTGGGAATGAAACAATATGGAAAAATGGTAAGGATATATTTAGATGTGTGTATTGGGGTAAGGTAGTTAAGGGTGTTAACTTTTCAGATATTTATGATTTTTTAAGAAAAGCACTGTCAAAAGGTCCAGATGGAGTATTAGTACATAGGGGACCAAGTGCATATGTAGAGGGAGATTTAAAATATACAAACAGTATTGAAGGAGATATCGAGGAGTTTAGGCAAACAGAAAAGATCTGTATGGATGACAAGGAGGTATATATTGCATATTTTGTAGGTGGTAGGGTTAATGTTCAGAAATGAACAGTTTCGTCATATACATTCCATTTATCTCGTATCCAAGCTTTCTGTAATACTCCCTTGTACCTATGGCAGATATTACTGAAATCTTTTGTATTCCTTCCTTCTTTGTAATCTCCTCTGCCCTGGATACCAATCTTCTTCCTAATCCTAAATGCTGTGAAGCACCTTCTGTATTCTCATCAATACCAACAACCTTACCATATACATGAATCTCCCTAATAATTGAGTTGTCATTAAGCTCTCTTACAAAGTTATCATTTATATACTCTTTCTTTGGAATAGAAAGTCTTAAAAATCCACAAAGTCTGTCATCCTTCTTACTTCTGTAACTAAGAAAATACTCTGTACTAACAGTTGTATTGTACTTAATTTCTTCCTCTTCAATCTCACTCAAAATAATCTCCTGTCCACGTATCTCTCTACTTCGAATATCTTGAATCTTTATCCCTTTCTCTCTCAATCTGTCTTCAACAATCTGTCTCAGATTTGTTCTCTTGTTACCTGCCACAATCTCCTCTGAAGGTATATCCCTAATTATTCTTGAAAGTCTACAGTATCTAGGCGTTGAAGGAATAGTCTTACATAGAACATTGATCAACTCTCCCTCGGTATATGGTATATATTTCTTCTCTTTGTACAGAGTATGTAGTGCAGTATTTGGTATTACTGAAGTCGGATAGATTTTTAATTCATCGGGTGAGAATCTGTCACTCCACAGCAATTTGTAATCATTAATATCTTTTTCAACAGCAGATCCGTAGAGATTAGGCATCCAATGCCCATGTATCTTGAAACCAGCTCGTCTTAATAGTGCAAATGCCTTCTGCGTATCCTCAACTGTTCTACCAATTCCATTCAATCTCAAAATTTCATCATCCAATGATTGTATTCCTAACTGTATCTTTGTGGCTCCTAATCTTCTCATTCTTAGTACCTCTTCGTCAGAGACATAGTCGGGTCTAGTTTCCAAAACTAAACCTACATTTCTACAATATGCTTTCTCATTAATCGTATGGCTATGTTCTAAAATATCCCAATCAGTTTCAGTATAGCTATTTTCTTGTGGTGTAACATATTCAGTAATATCTTCGGTCATATCATTCATAGCCCTGAAACACTCATTCACAAACCATATCTGATAGCTTTCAGGATATGCACTCCATGTTCCTCCAAGAATTAGTAGCTCAACCTTTTCAATATTATGGCCAACATTATTCAAAGCTACCAATCTGTTAAATACCTGCGCATATGGATCAAATTTACTTGCTAGGGCTCTCTGTGCTCCTGGCTCAGAGGAGATATAGCTTTTGGGCATCAATGGGTCATTTGGACAGTATATACAGTTCCCGGGGCAAGGAAACGGTTTGGTCAGTACTGTAACTACGCTAACACCTGAGTTGCTTCTTGTTGGTCTGAGACGTATTCTTTCTTTTACCTTCTTCTCATCTGGTATGAGTTGGCTCTTAGATAACTCTTTGAAGTATCTTACTAATTCATCATTACGAAATAGTGTGCCATCATCTTTTTTGTATTTTCTTAAGATTTTGTTCAGTGAATTCTCCTCCCATCGTTCTTCATTTGCGATGGATGAAAAGATATCTAATATTTTCTTGTTACTTTGGTTTTTCATATATATTTGTTATGCTTAGTATTATCTAACATTTTAACAATACTTGCTACATGAAAAGACCAAAGATCGCTTTAGAGAGAAGTTTGCTTCTAATTAAGCCTGATGTGTTACAAAGGCAAATAGTTGGTGAAATTCTTTCCAGATTTGAGAGAAAAGGTTTCAAGATAATTGGTTTGAAGATGTTGAATGCTACAAAAGAACAAGTCGGAGACCACTATATTAACGAAGAATCCTACTTAATTGAAACAGGGGAGAAAGCTAAGAAGGGCGCTATCGCAAGAGGTGAGGATGTTACTAATTGGAATTCTTTGGAAAAAGGTAAGATTATTAGGCAGAGGAATATTGACTATTTAACCTGTGGTCCAATAGTTGCAATGGTCTTAGAAGGATTCGGGGTTATAGCTCAGGTGAGAAAAGTTTTGGGAAGTACAAGTCCAGCAGATGGTGATGTTGGTACCATTAGGGATGATTACTCTTTGGATACATATGCTCTTGCGGACTATGTTTCTAGGTCTACAAGGACTATGTTACATGCCTCTGATTCGGTTGAGAATGCTGAAAGAGAATTAAAGATATGGTTTAAGGAGAAAGAGCTATGTAATAATTATGAAACGGGAGTGGAGAAAATTTTCTATGATGAAGGCTGGGATCATCTAGGAGAATAACAGGTAGAGGACGATTATGATTATCAAGGAGGGTAGTAAGTTTAAGACTGAGATCTTTTTCAATTCTAGCAGATTTATTCCTACCCCTATTATTAATATCCCACCAATGCAAGATAGGTATTGAATTAAACTTTCTGTAAAGAAAGCTCCCAAGAACGAAGCTAAAATTGTTAAGCCTCCTTGGAAGATTAGCATTGGAATGGTCGAGAAGAGTACCCCAACTCCGAATGTCGAGGCAAGGGCAATTGATGTGAATCCATCCATTACAGATTTGGTTAGTAACAGACTATTGTCACCATTTATACCTTCATTTATTGATCCTAGTATTGTCATTGAACCAATACAGTAGATAAGAAAGGCGGTTACTAATCCTTCGTTAAATTTTGAGTCCTTTAATTTTAAGTTCTTTCCAATATCCGTAGAAAGGGTTTCCATCCTTCTCTCTAATTTTAGGGCTACTCCGATAGTACCTCCAATGAGTATGGCAAAGACAACGAGTAGTGGATTGGGTAAGGGTGTAGCCATTGATATGCCAAGGAGTATGGTAAATAGTCCTATTCCTTGAAAAATGATAAGTTTGTATCTTTCTGGTAGATTTTGTTTTACAACTAACCCTATACTCCCTCCTAATATTACTGCGCCGATATTAATTATTGTTCCAATTGGAATAGTCATAATTTATTAGAGTTCTAGTAACTTATCGATCTCATTTGTTTTAGTAACATTTTGTTTTGGTTTACTTTCTAAAAATGCTTGGAGTTTTAGAATATCCTTTTTAAGATCGTCTCTTAATCCAGGATTGTAAAGGGCTGCGGCTGGGTGATACATAGCAAATACAGGTAATCCAGTTTTATGGTAGAAAATCTCTCCGTGTGAAGTGGAGATATTTACATCAGGTATGAATCTGCCTAGAGCATGTCTTCCAAGAGTAACAATTACTTTTGGTTTGATAAATAGTAACTCGGAATTGAGCCATACTCGACAGGAATCTTTCTCTTCATCACTTGGATCCCTGTTTTCTGGTGGACGATATTTAACAACATTCGAAACATATACATCTTCTCTAGTTAACCCAATATTCCCAAGAAGTTCATTTAGGAATTTCCCTGCAGCTCCAACAAAAGGTCTGCCTTGCAAATCTTCATTTCGACCTGGCGCTTCTCCAATGAAGAAAATACCAGAAGAGGGTGGAGTTATCTCATATACCGGTTGTGTTGCTGATTTCTTTAGGGGACAGCTGTTATGCACAGCGTAATACTCATGCAACTCTTTTAAGGAGTTAAAATCTGTTTTCATTAATTAGATTATACAGGAAAGAGTCTTTAGAGTGCAGTAATTGTCATTGCTAAGGAGTAGCTACCTGCGACTTGTGAGGCAGGAATCCTTTGAGAAAGAGAAACTCCAGTCAAATCCCATCTACACCCCAAATCAGCACTACCACTCGCGGTCAGTAAATCGATACTTGTTGTAGTTGCACCATTAAAATATGAAGAACTTCCTTTGGTTACTCCGGTACTAGTACAACTTCCCACAGGTGTTACAGTGGCTACACTAGGATCTATGGTTAGCCTACCGTTATCTGCTGTTGCATTGTTGTAAGGATATGTGTATGTCCCAGTGTCCCAAACAGCACTTTGTCCTCCAGTTGCTGCTATGGAGATATTCCAAGCCGCTGTAGCTGTAGGGTTACTTAGTCTGATTTTCTCTGATGCGGTTTCCAAGGTACCTGTTGCTGTTTGAGGGTCAAACGAAAAGGTTGTGCCTGCAAATGATACAGAAGGGCTAGCTACAGTATCCCCAGAGCCATCTACAATATCAACACTTAGTGTCCCTGCATTGATGGTTTGATTAAAGGTTGTCTCGGTTGTATCTGCAAGTACAATCTGTGCAAACACCAATGCTATGAAAAGGGGTACTAACAGGAAACTTTTTGCTATTCCTTTTAATCTACTAATGGCAGTATATTTCATTCTTCTTTCTCTATAATTACGAACAAATCTTGATCTTAGAAAATAGTATCTTATTCTTTTTACTGTGTCAACAGTTTTTTAGATATATGTATGTACCTCCTCCGAGCCTTTTGATGTATAGCTCATCTGTATATCCCAGGTAATCTTTTCATCCGTTGTGACAGTTTGTCCTTTTTCAAATATGATTCCTTGGGAGAATACATTAAGCTGAGTGATCAATTGATTGTATGTTGCATACATTGTATTGGTAGGATTGATCTCTTCTTCTGTTTGATAGTCGAAGAATTTCAAGGCATATCTACTATCATTTTTTTTCGTGTTATTCCAAATCTTTACAATCTCTCCATCTTCAATATACACAAATCTAACAGGGAGAATTGTTAATTTAAATTCTACATTAGTTTGGTTATTGGAGGATTTTCCTTCCTTTGAAACTTTTGTTTCAGTTCTAATCTCTGGAACCGTAGGGGCAGAAGCTTGAATATGGACTGTTGATGCAATCTTCTCCCATCTAAACTCTTTTTTCGGTATTGAAGTTTCCTCTTGTAGTTTGTTAGCGATATCTCTGGAGTATTTTGTTACGGAAATTTTTTCTCTATGTGATTCCTTGAAGGATTGAAGTATACCCTTATATTTGATTTCTAATTTTTCAGATGATTTGCTTAAGTAGTATGTGAGAGATTTGCTTGTATTGGGGACTTCCTGTTTTATCGAGTAAGATTGAACTTGGTTTCTTAGTAAATGATATATGTTTGTTTTTGTGATATATGGTTTTGTATCTAGTATTGTTTCTAAATCAATCGTCTGTGTTTTTATTCTCTTCTGTGGACAGAGATTTATCTCAAACGGTACTTTGTTAGTACTTTTCTTCTGTGTAATCTCCTCAATTATATGGGTCGATGGTATATATTCTTTTTCTTTTGCAAATGCATGGTTTGTTGGGATACAACAGAGTAGTAGGGCAAGGAAAAATATTTTAGCAAAACGATTCATATCCCCTAATATTTGTTATTAAGATATATTTGATGATATCAAATTTCGGTTGTAGTGAAAATCTTACTTTAATGGTGGAACAAGAACCTTTTTACCAGGTGTAAGAGTATATGGAGGTTCTATCTTGTTTGTTTTTACGAAGAGTTTCCAATTTACATCAAACTTGGAAGTTATGCTATCTAATGTGTCACCAACTTGAATTGTATACTCTTTCCATCCAATTCCCCCATATTTTTTCTTCTGAGCAGCTCTAAGAAGTATTGAAGGTATTAGTATTAAGAGAAGGATTCCTCCCGCGACAATCATCTCTCTCCAAGGAATTATCCATACAGTAATTTTGTTGCTGCTAAGTAATTTTGGTTGGTTATTTTCATCAGTGTATGAGATGTTGTTTGATATGCTGAATTTCCCAAACCTTGGGCTGTACCATGAATAGTTTGAGGTAAAATTATCATCTCTTAGAATCTGAAACTTTCTATCTGATACTCTCTCTTCTGACTTGTTAAATAGATCGTCATTTATGATAATGGTTTCCATAAAATCAATACTTACATTCCCTTCGTTTCGAAGCTCTGTAGTTATGAGGAATTCTTCAGGCTTTGTATCTTTTTTGAATAGTTTGGAAAAATCTAATTCTTCGTAAAGTTTCTTAAGGGAGAAGTTACTAATAGCCAGTTTTTTCTGTATATCTCCAGGAACAGTTTGATATATTCTGATTCCAACTCTTGTGGTAAGAGAAATACCCTGTTTGTCGGGGCTTTCATCTTTCTCTACTTTCTGTATGAGTATTCCTCCAGTATGTTCACCGACACTTGCATTATCTGGTACTGAGAATACAAAATCTACATTTCTTTTTGATTTAGCACTAATTTTGATTTGGACTGTTTCTTCTCCTTCGCACCATTCTTGAAAAGCTTTTTTTTCATCGCTATCCCAACTATTGTCTAATTCTTGTTCACAGAATCTAAGTATACTGTTTCCATTTGCTTTAAATAGTTTCTCAAATGGTTTGGGAACATCATATGGATAGAATCGTACCCATGAACCTACATCTGTCCTTGGTTCTACATACTGTTTTAAGGCAAAACCTCCACTTGAACTTTTAATCCCATCAGCTGCATAAATTAGTAGTTCTGTTGGTTGTTCGTAATTGTTTATAGCTTCTAAGGCATCTTCTTTCTGTTCTCCGGGGTTCAGGGAATAGATGAACCATGCAGAGCTATTGGGAATTTTGGAATCAGGATTTGCTGGTCTCCCACCTAGGAAGAAATACTCTATGGCAAGGGAGGGAGTTGCTAAAAAAAAGAAGAAAAGTAGTGTGAGAAGTATTCCAAATGGCTTAAATAATTTCATAGGTTTCATTATAGATTAAATTACAGTAATAGTCATTCCTAAGCTGTATGTTCCTGTTGGTTGTTCTGCAGGTATGTCCTGGGTCAGTCCCACGGCAGTTATGTACCAATAGCAATTGTGCTCTGCACTTGCAGATGCTATGACTAGGTTTATGGAAGATACAGAACCGCTAACAAAATACTGTGCTGATTGACCAGAGATACCTGTATTACTACATGCTCCTCCTGGGGTTATAGTTACGGAAGATGGATTTACTCTTAGTCTGCCAGCGGATTGAGTACCATTGTAGTCATATGAATTTGGTGAATCTTGCCAGAGAGCGGATTCTCCACTTGTAGCTGCAATGGAAAGAGTCCATGTGTGTGTTGTGGTTGTGTTTGTTACTTTTATTTTCTGTGTACTTGTTCCAAGTGTGCCTGTTGTCTGTGCTCCAACCCAACTAAAAAAAGTGTTACTAAAACTTACCGATGGGCTACTAACTGTTTGGTCACTACCATCTACTATATCTACGGCAAGCGCTCCTGCCGAAATTATTGTTGTTGTCCCACTTATGGCTACAGCAGTTGCAGGAGACACAGTACCACTGGATGCTGTTACTTGGGTAGAGGGATTTGTAATTTGTATTTCCACTGTATCTCCAACTCCAGCCCCTGATCCAATATCTACTTCTATGTATACACATATCTGTGATGTACCAACGGTCATACTGCCTGTTACTGTGGAGCTTCCCGAAGAGAAAGATCCTGGGGTACTATTAAATTGAGTTGCATCTCCTGGAATTGTGGTGGAGCAAGTTGCTTCTTGTTTGTAATATATTATTAAGCCTGAAATGTTTGAATCAGAAATAGTCCCTGTTTCACTTATGGTTATACTTGTTACAGAAGTCGAAGTAAGATTTCTTGTAAATGTAAATGCCCCACCAATATGTGCGTTGGATTCTCCTTGGTGTAAATTTGTAATTTGTGTACCAGCTGTATTCGCTGTGATTACGAAGGAAGGTTCTTCTAACTCAATTACTGCAATTCTTGAATCTCGGATCCAAGCTGTTGCAGCTGCATTTTCCGATTTGTATTGTAAATACCACGAAGTTGAAGTATTTGCTAGTGTTTCTTTTTTTATAACAAAGTAGGGATATCCATAATTTAATGTATCCTTTGTTTCTATAAGCATTTCTCCATAAGAAGTTGTATTTTTGAGTAATTGAGTATAGGTGGAATAGGAGGCACTATTACCAGCGATTCCAGAAGCTCCTATTATGAGATGATCTACAGCTAAAGGTGTTTCTGTCAAAGTTGTTTTGGATGAGTAAGTTGTAGATGTGGTTGTACTTAAAGCTTCTGATTCTGCAAAATACGAATTATTGAAATAGTCTGCTCTCAAAGCAAGAATTCTGGCATTTGCAATGCCTGCGACCCTAGCCGAGTTATTACTCTCTGTACTGTACTGTATCTTTATCGTATGAGATGTAGCGTCAAAATTCACTTTTTTTACAGTACCAAATAAATATCTGTTAGCAGCATTCACAGGTTCAATATTGTAATTAGAATAGGCAGTCCCATCAATATTCATCTGTATGCGGAAGTCATATGAGTTTATAGCTCCATCACCGGTTGCGTAAGCGAGAATTATATAATCGCCCTGATAAGTTGGGGTGAAATTTAGAGTGACTTTATCTTGGTAGGCTGTTTGTTGTGTTGTGGTTCTTGCATCTACTTCAGCATATTTATCCTCTTCATTTAGTTTGATGGCAATAATCTTGGCTTCTTTAATTGAAGCTGTTGCTGCTGTATTGGATGGTCGATATTGTATTTTGTAGGTTTGAGAAGTTGGACTGCTCCCAAATGAATCAAAAGCGACTGCTCCTCCAGCTATATAGTCTGTTGTATCTTTGGGAAAGTATATTAATTCATTGAAGTCCTTAGCAGTTCCTGTTGTGCGAGTAAGTTTTGAGTAGACAGCATAGGTCACATTGTTACATAGTACCAACCAAGAAGCTATTATTACATAGGTTGAGTTGGCATCTGGTGTGAAAGTCAAAGTTGTTTTATCTTGATATGTTGTATCTGTATTCCAAGTACTTTGTGTGGTTGACTCCGCATAATAATTTTGCCTGGCAGCTGCATAAACGGGTTCATTGTGGCTAGGTAATAGAATGACAAAGAAGGTTGTGATAGTAACTAAAATTCGGAGAAAAATCCTTCCCAATCTGGTTGTTATAGCTCTTGAAAAATTCGATACCATTTTATTCTATCTCCCAAAAAGAAAATATGTAAAATCAAATATAGCTGATGTTGCTATTCCTAATACACTTCTATCACTCTGTCTTAGAGATTTCCTTCTAAAAGAAGTTAAATCTATAATCATACTGTCAGATGAAGTTGTACCATCTTCGAAATATGAAGTTACTTTTACCCAATGCTGGGAACTATCTAGTAACTCCTTCTTTACAATATATTCATCATTCTGTAATTCAGTTGCATACAGCTCTATATTGTTTACAGTAAGAATACTTTCCTTGAAATTGCTTTCTTCACTTAATGGATCTAATGTAAATTTGATTGTGATATCCTCTTGGACAGTCGGAATGTATCTCTTCATCGAAGTTTCTTTAGGTTCTACTATTGAGATTTTTTGCTTTGGATATCTCTTTTGTGGTTTGACTGTAGCTGGAGGTGTTACTACGGGTGTTGTAGGTTCCTCTGGTGTTGGAGTTACAGTTTCTTCAGGTGCTGGAGCTTGTTCAAATGTAGCTGAAGCACTTACGAGATCTACAAGCCCATACCCAAAAACTGAATCTCTTCCAACGACTCCAAGGTCAACTGCTGTACTTCTTAGAAGGTTGCGAACATCGGTTGTTGAGCAGCTATTACACATAGAAAGGATTACTGCTGCTGCACCTGCGACGTGGGGTGTTGCCATACTTGTTCCACTCATATATCTGTATGTATTACCAATGTAAGATGAATAGTTGGAGACCCCAGGTGCTGCTAGCTCTCCTCCCATGTTACTGAAACTAGCTAACTTGTTCGATGTGTCTGTTGCTACAACACACACAACCGAGGTATATGCTGCAGGGTATTCGCATGGTTGTCCACTGCTATTACCTGCGGCTGCTATAACTAGAACACCTTTTTGTGTTGCGTAGGTTATTGCATTCTTTAGTGTCAAAGAATCTGAGGTTGAGCCAAGGCTCATATTTATGATTCGAGCTCCATTGTCTGTTGCAAAGTAAACTCCTTTTGCAACATCTGAAAGGTAGCCATATCCCTGATTATTTAGTACTTTAACTGGCATAATTTGAGTCTTGTTAGCCACACCAACATTCCCTACTGTATTGTTAACACTAGCGATAATTCCTGCAACGTGGGTACCATGTCCGTTATCATCTGTTGGATCTGTATCATTATTTACATAATCATACCCTGCTACAATATTTGAGCTTAGGTCCGAGTGTGTTCTCTCTACTCCTGTATCTATTACTGCCACCTTTACCCCCGTTCCTGTGCTTTTACTCCAAACTTTGTCTGCTCCTATCCTTGTTACTCCCCAATCGAGAGTTTGTGCAGACATTCTAACAGGTATGTCTACTTCAACAGTTGCGTTTAAATCTTCCTGAAGAGTTTCTGTTTTGCTCTCTGAAGATGTGGTAACAACATAGATGCCTTTCTTTGGAGTATCAGATGAGAACTCCACGGCGTATTTTTCTTCTATCTCTTGAATTTCACTCTCTGTTAATGTTTTCCCAACATTTACAATCTTACGAGTTTCATCTTTTTGTATGATTCCCTTCTTAGGTTCGGGTGTAACAGATTCTTTCGTTATCTCTTCTGGTGCACTTGGATTGTCGTCTAACAACCCAATATCCTCCGAAATATATGCAGAGTTAGGAACGACATCTGCCATATTTGTTTGTTTTGATTTGGAGTAGAGGTATATGCTGAAGGAGACTAAGAGGGCTAGTAGGGCGGTTGAACTTAAAATTATCAATCCACCCAATATCATATTTTTCATATTTGAGGACATAGAGATTTCAGAAGAATTTATTATTAATATATTAGAAGATTTTGATAGAAAAGAGAATAGTAATTGTTTTCCTTTGAATGCTTTGTTAAACTGATTGTAATAATCTTATCTTTTTTACAGATGAGGAATAAAATCCTGGTTGCATTGTCTTTGTTCTTTTTGTTTCTGTTTGCGATGCCTGTACTGGGACAGGGAGTATTAAGTACGGAGGAGAAGAATGGTATTAGTAATACTTTAGACAGGTTGGTATCAGCTATTAAGGTTGGTAATATGGCAGAGATAGGGTCATTGATGGTGTCTCAAGATGAAAGTAGGATGGGTATGATCGAGGAGAAAGTTGGTACTGGAATATCGTATGTTTTAGATTATGGGAATCTTGTAGATAATGTTGATATAGTTGGTGATGGGAAGGTCAAAGTTAAAGCGAAATTTTCTGCAGAGGGTGATGGCTGGAATGTTGCTGGTTTGTCTACATATTTTGTCTTAGAGAAGACAGGGAGTACATGGTTAATATCTGATACTGATTTCTACCAGAAACTGGGAGGTGATTTTGTTCTTGGACTTTTGGGTAATATGGCTTTGATCATCATCCCAATATGTTTACTGTTCACAGCTTTTTGGATATGGATGTTCATTGATTGTTTGAAGAGAGATTTTGAGAAGAAGAGTATGTGGATTGTTATTCTTCTCTTGCTTAATACACTTGGTGCTATTCTCTACTTCTTCATGGTTAAACGTAAAAAAGTTTCCGAACAACCAGCAGCTATTCGAACCGAGAGTCCTTTGCCTAGTGGACCAGATGTGGGTCAGTCCCCGATCGTAACGGATACGATGCCAGCTATTCAAACTGAGACTCCATCGCCGAGTGGGACAGATCTGGGTCAGTCCCCGATTGTGACGGAGACTGTACCGGTACAGGTTCAACAACCAGTTGTTGATGAGGTCCCGACGGCTCAGGAACCAACTCCGCCGGAGTTCCCTACAGTTTAACAAATATATACATGGATAGAGATGATTTAGAAAAAAAAGATGTAGAATCCGGAGATTACCTGAGTTCAGGTAATGTTGAGGTTGATGGCCAGCCCTATGTCTATTACTTTGAGTCTGCAACGCCTCATGTTGATAGGTGTGTTGGCTTCTCCTCTGGCGAGGGTAGTAATGTGGTCCATCTTTTCCAGTTGACATATGCGGAGAAGAATAGTGCAAGATCAATTCTTAACGGAATACCATTGGAAAATCAAGATGTATTGGAAGTCATTATCCGAGAGGGGGTAGATATTGTTGAGAAGAGTGTGCAGGATCCGAATAATCTCTCTGGTTTAAGGAGAGATGTAGTTTTAGGTGGCGTGCCTGTTAAGCTTGCATACCAATCGAGATATATTGATATCTTGGGAACAACTTTGCACGAGAGGTATCAAAAAGATGTTATGGAAAGGCAGGGGTATTAGTATGGAAAAGAGTGATATCTATCAAGAGATTCTGAAGAGTTTGAAAGAAAGTAAGAGATACAAGATCGTATTTATTGGAGATTCAATTACATCTGGAGAATGGGTTCAACCTAATTGGAGGAATATTTTCGAATATATTTTGAAATTTTCTTTTACAGAATTTGATGATGATGATTGGTGGATACCTGAATGGAATCTAAAGTTCTACAACTATTCCTTAGATGGCGCTTCTTCAAGAGAATTCCTAGATAGTGTTAAATTAGCAATGAAAGAGGTGGATGCAGATCTGTATATCATAATGGGGACTGCGAATGATGTTGAGTTGGGAATACCATTGGAGGAACATGTAACAAATATTGCTGAGATTTTTCGTATGATGGAAGGTGAACAAGGTAAGAGAATTATCTTTTCACCAGATATATATTCTGGTAGCTATGATTTGAATATGAAGTATTTACCGTTTGTTCAGGCTGTAATGGATATCCCAAGTCATGAAGGTATTAAAGTTTTTAATGGGTATGATCTTTTTAGTAAATTCGAGCTTTCAAATTTTTACACGTTAGAATTTGGTGAAAGAGATAATTTGTTAGGTGAATCTAAGATTGATCCAGTGCATCCAAATGCTCTAGGTAATGCATATATTGCAAAAATGTTCTTAGAGGAAGGATTCGGTATTGAGGTAGACCCAGATCTTTACATTACTGATTTAAGATCAGATACAGTTAAGTATCCTAGGTGGTAATTATTCTTTCTTTGTCACCTTTTTCTTTGTAGCTACCTTCTTCTTCGGTTCTGCTTTGGCTTTAGTAGTAGCTTTCTTAGTTGTCTTTTTCTCTACTTCTTTAACCTCAACTTCAACAGGTGTAAGAATTTTAAGTAATTTGTCTAGTTTTGCACTAATACTACCTAGCTGTTCTTTCAATTGCGATATTTCTGCAGTGTTGTTACTAGAAGGTCTGTTTTGTGAACCTCTGTCTTCTCTTCGGTTTCCTACTGTTTCAAAACATCTACTACAGTAAATTGGTTTGTCGCTACTTGGTTTGAAAGGTACCTCACATTCTTCACCACATTTATCACAAACAGCTGAAAACATCTCTTTTCTTCCTGAATCTCTGAAATTACCTCTATCTCTACTGCCGAAATCCCTGTAGCTTCCTCTGTCTCTGTTGCTAGAGGTGTTTCCCATTGTTTCAAAACATCTACTACAGTAAATTGGTTTCTCTCCAGATGGTTTGAAAGGCACTTCACAGTCATTACCACATTTGTCACACACAGCACGATGCATTGTTGGTCTTTCAGATCTACCACTACTTCTTCGTCCTGAATTTCTGTCATTAAAAAATCTACCCATAATTTGTAAGCTTAGAATATAAATAAAGCTCTACACTATATGCTTTTAAGGAAGAAATAGCAAGGAAGTCTTTTTATCTGTTTCCAGTTGATCCAAATCCTCCTCTGTCTGAGTTTGCAAGTTTGTCAACTTCGGTAATATCTGCTCTCTCTATGGGTAGAATTAACATCTGACAGCAGCGAGTCCCTTTCTCGATAGTTACTTCTTGATTGGTGTAGTTTAATGCTGGGAATTTGTATTCATCATTGTCTCCACAGTAGTCGTAGTCTCCAATGCCAAGTCCATTTACGCAGGTAATTCCAAGTTTGTATGTAGAGCTTCTGTTGACTAGGAGTATGAAATATCCTTTTGGGATTTCTACTGCAATGTTTAGAGGAATTAAGACTACCTCACCAGGTTGTATTGATATGTCAGTCCTAGAGTAGAGATCTAATGCTACAGCCCCTTCACTTTTGTATTCGGGTATTGGTAGCTCTTTGTCGAATCTCTTAATTTTTATATTCATGTCTGTTCTTTAAATCTTAATATTTTAGTTTAGCAAATATGTTACATCGTAACCATTTTCCACATGGCCTTAACATTTCTACTAAATTCGTCTACATATGGTGAAGATACCTCTATGGTTAACTCATTGTAACCATTTTCTTTGGCCCAGGTACCCAGTGACCCTGTGACTGTGTATGAGAACGCATCTTCATACTCTGGAGGTACATATCTATATCCCGAGAGTTGTGAATATATTGTTCCATATTCAAAAGATTTTGATGTACCACACGGAATGGTGTATGATGCTGCTGAATGGTAAGAAAGTGTAAGGTAAGGATGGTTGTTTGTAATTAAGTTTCGGATTAATCTTGTTTCTGGTTCTGAAAATGGTTCTGTACCTCCACCATTAACATACTTCTTGCTTAAAAAATATGAATCAGGACTCCAATCAGAAGTATCGAAATTACGATTGATATCTACTTTGTTAGCATTAAATCTGCTTTGATTTGCAATACCATCTGGATTGAATGTAGGTACTACGATTACTGTTTTGTCAGAGGGTATTTTAGAACTATTTTTTTCTAATTCAGCAATCCAACTTAACATAGTATCCTTTGTTTTGGCTTCGGAACCATGCATAGCTCCGAAGAAGACTATTTTCTTACTACCAGTTCCGAAATAGTAGGCGTATATTGGTCGAGATTGTACTGAAGAACCAAGAGTAACTATTCGAGCGCATTTTGTTTTGAACGTATATGTATATTCTTGAGAGGAGGATAACTCATTGTCACTTAAGATGCTCTGTTTAAGAACAAGGGAGTATGTTTTGCATGCTTTTAATGATGTTTTTGGATTTATACTAATCCTATTATTTGATATCGAATATGTATATGTTGTTGAATCTGAAAGAAGAATTTTCTTACTAATATCCTGATTACTCTTCAAGTCTTGGTCAAATGTTATGTATATATTGCTACCTGTGGGGAAGCCATATCCAGATATATTTGTGTATCTGGGTCTAGGGCCATCTCCGGTTTTGAATTTTAAAGTAAATGGATCTGTTAACTCACTTCCATCTTCAGCTTTCAGATTACCAAGAGTGAGAGTGTATGTACTCTTCTGAGAAAGAGGAGATTTTGGTTCCATGGTTATTGTATTGCCTTTTGTTGATATAACTAATTGTGTTTTTACTCCTTCGCTATTTTCGAGTGTGTTTTCTCCTATGAATTCTACTGGTTTGTTTGTACTAAAAACGATCTTAGGATTTAAGTCATATATTGTTCCTCCCTGTTTTATATTTGTTGATACAATCTTTACTGGTTCTAATGTCTCTATTTGGGAAGAGTCTAGTTCATCTACAATTGCCGAGTTATATGTTGATATCAGAGTGAGTTCATACTCCCCTCCATACTGTAGCTCCAATTCTTCTAGATTACAGTGTAATGTACTGTCTTCGAGTGAACACAGAGTCTCATTCTCCCCTTCGAGTAACTTGTATTGAAGTAGGGGATTGGGATTTGTAATTTCGTAGGAGATGCTTTCTGATATATTGAAATCTCTGTCTGAAGGAGCTTCGCTTACTTTTGGGTATTCCTCTGTTGGTATGGATATCTCTTCTTTAAATATCTGTAGACCAGTATTACCAAGGAAAGTGAGCGAGAGAGTTGTTAGAGAATTTTCAGGTAAGAGTGTTTGAGATTGTATGCATATGGATTTTGCAAATATATCAAACTTGTTGAATATTGTTACTGTCTCTTCTGTGTCTATCTCTACGGGGGTGTCATATGTGATTTTGTAGAGGGAGGGTAGAAAGAAATTCCCTGTAATGCAATATTTCTCAGAACTCCGAATGATATTGTCGTATTGAAGAATCTGTTTAAAAGAGAGGATGTATATACAGAAGGAGAGAAGAAGGAGGATTAGGAGAACAGGTATTCCTATGAGGGTTATCTTTAGGGCTTTCTTTTTGTCTAGTTTCATATTGCTCTCTCAAAATTATATTGGAAAGATAGATATTAAAAAAGGGGAGGAGTATGGAGGGTATGCTTTGTTCTAGGAATTCCAATTTCTTTTGTAAAAATACTTTCTACTTAACTTCTGAATCTGTTCCTGTAAATATATACTCTTCTTCTTTACGTATTCTCTGTTTTTAACACTCCCTTCTAACTTTATACTTTTCCCGATATTGACAATATATTTGTTGAATAGGTACCATTTGGAGATTAAGGTTTCTCCTTTAACAGTTTTTACCTTGTATTGTTTTATTCCTTTTTCCAAAAGATTTATTCCAATCGGAACTATTGTGGAATTTGTTTCTAATGCTAATCGAGTGATTCCAGTTTTAATTTCATTGATACTGTGTACCTTTTTGCTTAATGTCCCTTCGGGAAATATGATGATATCTTTGCCTTGAAGTAATGTTTGTTTAGCTTCTTCAAACGCATCATATTTCTTCTCTTCTGTAACCTGTATATGTCCTAGTTTCCTAAGTATCCATCCAATAGCTCTTACTTTGAAGGCTTTCTCTGTGATCAGTACTTTTGCATTTGGAAATATACTGTATATGATGAAAGGATCTGCTGTTGTAGGATGATTTATTGCAAAAATTCTCGGTCCGTTTGGTAGTTTCTGTATTGTCTTTATTCTAAAACCAAGGAGTATGGATGTATATATACGCAATATGAGGACAGAAAGTAATCTTAGGAATTTAGGATGATCGTATTTTGAATACTGAATTTTTGTTAATGAAAGTTGGGGCATAATGTATTATCTCATCAATTAGAAATTTGTCGAGTTGGTAACATTAATTCTCTTCTCAATTTCTTTTCTAGTTTCGTCTGCTAGTTGTATTCTCTCCTTGTTAGCATTGTACCAATTTCTTACATTCCAGTATGGATCTTCTGTAGGAGAAAAATGTCCTTGTGCTTTCCCAGCACCAATCCAGTCACAAAGCATCTCTGTAAGGTATGGCTCGGGAATTGGTAATGTCTTTGATCCTCCATTTTCATTTGGTACTACCCACCACTGCCAGTGATGTTTGTTTCTTTTACAGTGTAGTAACCATGCGAAATCAAACTTGCTATCTCCAGTATCTACTGGTTTGTAATATCCATTCTGATCTTTTGTTTCAACCCTCTGTGTTCCATAGAAGAAATTTGCATAGGGGAAAAACTCCTCTGGGGTTAATTTACTAATATCATGAAGTATACCTTGAAGTACTATTCCGTGTTTAAAACACTCTCGCATTACAAACCACTTATGTTTTACTAAATATCTTAAATATTTTATATATTTTTTCATGTACTCCCTTTCGGAAGATGTATTCTACCAGAACCATTGCAAAGCACAAGGGCCTGTTTAGGGCTGAGAAATACCTGTTCTACAGCTATTTAATACTTACGCTTGCAGGAACAGTACCTAAGAACTTCACTCCTTCAGAAGTTACTTCTGCAGATTTAATGTCTGTTTCTGTAGAGAGATTTTTTGCTCTGGATATGACGTCCTCAATTACGCCCTCTACAGTACTATTCATACCTTCTGGAAGAGAGTAACCAACTACTTTGAAATTCTGAATATCTAAATTCACCTGATTATCTTTTATACTTGCAGTACCTTTTGCATACAGAGGAAGAGGATCTGGTATATATTTAAGAAAATCCTTAGCTTTATCTATTTCCTCTTGTGAATAGCCAAGTGTTCTGCCAATTGACTCTGCTTCTTTGAGTGAAATTAAGGAGGAGGCTTCTACCGTTCCATCGGAATTAATTCTTATCTGAAGATTTTTAAAGGGAATGCCAGTCCAAGAGTTTTCCCAAGCTGAAAGCCATGAATTTATCTCGCTCTGAGTGAATGTATGGTCAAGATCTATGCCTCCTTCGAATACCAATTCTCCACTCTTAGGAGAATCACCTTTAAGATTATCTTCATATCCAATTTTTTCGTAAAATGCATATATGATATCAGGTGATTCATCGATACCAAGATCTACTTGTTGAAATACTGCATTGTAAAGTACAGGTATTTTACCTTTTATGGTTAGATATCCAACAACTCCTAAACCTATGATTAAGATCAGGAGAATTAGAAGAAATTTTTTCATTTTGAGAAATTAAAACTTATTACTAAATAGTATATTGAAACGATATTGATGTAAATATCATTGTTGTATTCTCTAAAATGGTAGAATTGATATATGCGGGAGAGAAAAGATGAAGAGATTGTAAAATTAAGCATAGAGGATCCCAATCATTACAAATATCTCGTGGAGAAGTATGAGAGGAGATTATTGGCCTATGTTAAAAGGATAATATATGTGAATACTGAAGATGCGGAAGATATCTTACAAGAGGTTTTTCTGAAAGCATATCGTAATTTAAATGGGTTTAATACAAACAAGAAATTCTCAAGTTGGATATACAGGATTGCACATAATGAGGCTATATCTTTTTTAAGGAAGAATTCTAAAAGAAATGTTGAGATAGTGAATGATTTAAATAAGGATCTTTTTGATGGTATTTCATCTGGTTTGGATTTGGAAAGAGAGTATCTTGAGGAAGAGGAGAGGAAAAGGTTTGAGAAAATAATTCAATCTTTGGATAGTAAGTATCGAGATGTTTTAATATTAAAATTCCTAGAAGAAAAAGATTATAATGAGATATCGGAGATACTAGAGATATCTTCAGGGACTGTCGGTTCCTTGATTAGTAGGGCAAAAGTTAAATTAAAATCATTGATAGAAGAGAATGGGAAAAGTAAGTAGGGATGTCTTAGAAAAAATTAAGAAAGAGAATATTAAACCAATTCCGAAATGGCATTTTATGTTAAAGAAATCTTTTGTATGGAATCTCTTCATAGTAAACATACTCTTCGGCTCTGTAGGCTTTGCAATCATAATATACCTCTTAGTCAATAATGAAGCTTTACTAGATGTTTCCTTGGTGGGGAATTTGTGGCAGTGGATAGTTTTGGTTATACCAATACTTTGGATTATTTTAACTTTGTTTTTCTTTTTTGTTGCCTATTATAATTTTACAAAAACAGAGGATGCATATAGATTTTCTGTTGGAAGAAAGCTGTTAATAAATATCGGTATAACAATTCTTCTAGGTTTAGTGTTGTATACTGGGGGGCTCTCTGAGAAACTGAACGATTTGTTTGCAAAGAATATCCCCTTTTACACCCATACATTAGATACAAGATTTAAAATATGGATGCGTCCAGAGGCAGGATTTTTAGCGGGTGAGATTTTAGAATTAAATGAGAAAGAGTTTTCAATCAGGCTCCTTGATCTTTCAGGAGATGAATGGTCCGTAGTATATAGGGATGCTTTTGTAAAAGGTAGAGTGGTTTTGCAAAAGGGAGAGGTTATTAAATTAATAGGGAAAAGCTCTTCAAAAGGTCGTTTTGCTGCTTCCGAGATACGTCCTTGGCAAGGAAATGGAAGAGGAATGCAAGAAAGATAGTGAGGTTTGCGTAATATATTGTATAGAAGTCTAGATTTCCTTTTAAATTATTATTCTAATTAATATGAATCGTAAATTATTACTAGTACCTGTTTTAGCAGTTACTCTGTTAGTGATCTGGGGCTTAACAAATGTCTCTGCATACCGAGGTGATTACAGTAAACAGGGTCCAAACCACACTGAGGAAAGAGAAACATCCATGAACAAAGTTATGGAAGAGAGAGATTATGAGGGTTGGAAGGAATTAATGACCGAAGATGGAAGGAATCCAGGAGTGTTGAGAAAAGTTGATTCTCAAGAGGATTTCGACAAATTTGCCCAAGCGTATGAATTAGGTCACGAGGGTAAAACAGAGGAAGCAAATGCAATCAGAGAAGAATTAGGTCTTGGAAATGGTGAGAGGAGAGGAAATGGTGGGAATCATGGTCAAAACAGAGGTGGGAACTTTGTAGATGTAAATAACGATGGAGTCTGTGATAGAACTGAATAACTTTTGATTTGGTTCTTAGAAGAGGGGGAGATAGCATCTCTCCCTTTTTTTATTTCTGCTTCTCAGATAGGAGGAGATATTTAAGTATATATTTTTCTAAGATATTCTTTATCCTTTTATTCTTTATCTTTGCAATACTTTCTTTGAGGCCATTCATATCCGTTATTGCAGATATTTCCTTGAGAAGTATAGAATCACCTTTTGGTAATATCTCCTTATTCGCGATTACCTTCGCTATCTCAATACCTTCCTGTATGTACTCTTTTATTGCTGTCTCTCCATCTTGTTTTTCATATTTGAATAATCCTCTTAATTTTGGAAGAGGTATTTTCTTTGTTTCCTTTTCTGAAAACAGTCCATTGAGAAACATCTCAATTCCAAACCTTGTATCGATCATCTCATCTGTATGAGGCATTAGCTCAGCTTTGTAGTATGCTCTCTGCCCACTTATCTCCGAAAATATATTGAAACCCATCTTACCAACCAGATGCCCTATGACTGCCCTGTGGGTTTTCTTTTGTAAAGGCTCAAGTAGTAAATGTATATGTTCATCTGAGAGAGTAACTAGGTCAGCATCTAGGAATATTACGATATCGCCTTTTGCAATTTCGATTCCTTGTGCTAAAGCATTTCCTTTACCTTTGTTCTGTTTAAGATTAATGAAAATGATCTTGTTCCCAAACTGTTTCAAAATCTTCTCTGTACTATCCTTTGAACCATCATTGATACATATGATTTCATCTACAAGGGAGGAAGAGAGTAGGAAGGTTACTACCTTCTCAATGGTCTTCTCTTCGTTGTAAGCGGGAACAATAACTGATACTTTTTCCTGATCCATATTTGTGTGTATATATAATTTTGTATGGATAATATATCACAATACCAGGGAGTTTTGCATTGACGAAGCAATTCGAGAAGAATCTTGTAGTTACAGGCTTTTTTGATATAATTGGCAATATATTTAAGATGTTTTGTTAAACTCGATTTCAAATATCAAGATATAGAAAATAGGTGTGAAAGTGGTGCTAGAGTGTTTGAGTTGGATAATCATGAAGCTTTTCAAGAATCTTTCTGTTTAGTGCTTAAATCTAAAAAACCTAACAAGGTTGTAATTTCTGTCCCTCATGATGGGGTTGGGTTTTCCGGTTTGTTTGGAAGTATGCTCTCTCAAAGAGAATCTGCGAGAACTGTGCGTGACAGAAAGGTTTGGCCGATTGCAACAGGAATACTGAGCTCTACAGAAGATGCCAGTGCAATTAGAGGCCTTATGCCACGTAAATATTTAGATTACAATCGGTCTTGGCCTGACCCAGTAAACTACTACCAACATACACAACTCGGTTCTACATCCGCATTGGATGATGAAAGACTCTCTACAGCATATCTTGCCTACCACGAAATGATTGAGCATTTATTGAAGATTGGTATAGATGCATTTGGTAATGAAAAAGTTCTACTTTTAGATCTGCATGGTTTCTCTGAACAACCTGAGTATGCACCTGTACCTAATGGATATGATTTGATACTCGGAACGGGAAATAGGGGGAGTATTCTTTACGGTGATGTTGATATTGTAATGGGTGAGTATTTGAGAGAACGAGGGTATTCCGTTTTTATTCCTGGTATCAACCCAGTGGATGGAAAAATGGATGACTGTTTCGCAGGAGATTTTACTACTAGGCATCACTCTAGGACATCAGAGGTCAATGCTATACAGATTGAAGTGGCCAATAGATTTCGAGAAGGAGAGGAAGCTAAGATTCTTGGTCCTAAATTAGTAAAAGATCTTTCGGATTTTGTAAATGGATACGCAGTTTAGTCATCGCCTTTTATACCACCACAAGTTCTCGCATCTATATCCATATACCCAATGTATGAATCTAACATATCTGGAAATTCTCCAATCTTAAAAACTCTGAACATTCTGTCTACTCTAAAACATGTGGCTTTAAGTATTGGAATACCACTCCCATGAAGAATATATGCATAGTAATGATCACTCCCTTCTTCTTGGATTTTAACTGATACTCCTGCAAAACTGGAGGCTTTTTCAAACCCTTTAAATTCAGGGAATTCTTTCTCTAAAGTCTCCTGTTTTCTTTTCGCTAAATCAATATCTATGATTGTATTTTCCTCTGTAGTTGTTTCTGATATCTGATGTGGTTCTACCTCAAAGTTATTCCGATTGTTAGACCAAGAGAAGAGTATAGTTAGTATGATATATATTGTTAGAGAAGCAACAATGAATAGTTGATACTTTTTACTTTTCTGTTTTGAGTATATTTCTAGAAGTATTGTGAGGGGTAACAGACCCCAGTAGATTGTATTTGCAAGGAATTTCCATGGTTCGAATCGTAATCCCCAAGGTGTGGCAATTTCATCAATACTCCCGGATGTCCATTGGAATGGGAATGGCCAACCAAATCTTTCATGGTATGCCATACCACCGTAGAAGCCATTGACGATAATCATACTGAGTAGAGATATGACGATTGCGATAATGGAAGAGAAGAGGATTGTTTTGAAGCTTAGCTTCTTCTTGAAAAGTATTATTGCGAAGAGTAGAACTACGATTTCGAGCAGGAATAGAAGGAGAAATTGATCATATACTAATTCTGTTACTTTGTTGTAAAGAAGCATGCATCTTAATTATATATGAAGTGGGTAGTGTATAATAGGGTATAAATTGTTGATGAATAGTTATGCAAAAAAAATCTAAAATCTTGGTTATCGTGGTTTTTATTCTTGTGATTTTGTCTGGGGTGATATTTTGGGTCATCAAACAGAACAATTCCCCTGTGGAGGATCAACAAAAGGAATCAGAGAGCACATATGAAGAAGGGTTGTTTCCTGAAGAAAAGCCAATTGAACATAATCTTAAGTTGACAATTATTGGTCCCGAAGAAGACATTATCATGCCAAGACAGGCCAGAATGTACAATGCTCTCGTGGAGGGTAATGGTAAATATGCCAATTTGGTTAGATGTAATTGGAAATTCTATCTAAATGAAAACAACAAAGAAGCTTTGTATAAGGAGCAAGATACCTCCGGTGTATTAAGTGGAGAATCAAAGGAGATTTGTGGTTTTACTTCAACCTTGATGGATAAGGTAGGGAAATTGAGAGTAGTATTAACTATGACAGTTTACAATGCAGTAGATGATAATTTGGAAAGTATTTCAGCAGAACGAGAATATATAGTACAGAACTAAACGAAGAATCTCCCTTCGATGGTCTTCACCTGTTGGGATGGTATATAGTTTACAAAACCTTGTTCTAATAGTATAATTCGCCTTATGGAAGGCTTTGCGAGCAAATTTCTGCTTTTAGATCCTGATGGAAATCAGGAAGATTTGTCGGCCTTCATCTCAAAAGAAAATCTTGAATACAAATTACAATCATCTGTCGAGCAGGGTAACGAGGAATACTTACAAAGAGGCGATATGTGGCGCTATTTCAACCTTCTTCCAGTAAACAACTATTCAAACATTGTTTCTTTAGGTGAGGGTAGAACCTTTGTAAAAAGGATTCCTGAGCTAGAGAAATATTTAAACTTTGCCCAACTGTATTGTAAATACGAAGGAGAGAATCCTACTGGAACATTCAAGGACAGGGAGGCTTCCTATATTATCAGTAAAGCAAAAGAATTGGGGATGAAGAAAATGGTTTGTCATTCAACTGGTAATACGGGAAGAGCATACTGTAGATATGCTAAAAGCGCAGGTATTGAAACTTTCTTCTTTTTGCCTCTAAGTTGTATGGAAAAGTGTGACAGTACAATGTTGGGAGATATGATCCACATTATTGCTGTAGATGGGCATTTCAATCAAGTGAGTAGCATAGCAAAACTATTTGCCGCAAAGAATAATATCCAGGTAGTAGCCCCAATGCATGAGAAATTGGAAGGAAAAGCAACCATTGCATATGAACAGTACGAAGAAGTTCCAAATGCAACTATCTTTGCACAAACTATCGCTGGTGGATATGGTATATTAGGCTTCTTGTTAGGGCATAAGAGAATGAAGATGAATGGAATTACTGACAGAAAGTATTTAATCCCTCGTATTTATGCTCTGCAAGTTGATGACAACTGTACAATTACAACTGCATATCAGAATGGATTAGATAGTATTTCGGAGAAAGATCTAAAGCTTCCTCAACTTCCTTACGAAAAGACTTTACAGAGTACTAATCCTCTTAAGACATTTTCTGCTGTAAAACAAGCGGTTGATGGTACCTTCGGTAGTATAGAATCAAGTAGTATTGAAGAGGTAGAAAGTATAAGGGATATTTTCGAGAATGCTCTAAGAAAAGAAGGTATGGAGCTTTCTTACGAAGATGAAAAAAGTCCATATATCTCTTTTGCTGGGTTGGTTAAGTTAGCAAAGGCAGGCAAGATTAACAAAGAAGATGTAATATATATGGTAGTTACAGGTAGAGGTAGAAGGGAACATACAAATGTAGAACCTGAAGCGATTTTAAAACCGGTTGAGGGAGGTTATGATATTTTAAAAACTTCAAATTATTTACAAAACCTACTATGAAAATATTCTTAGGCTCTGATCAGTCAGGTGTTACTTACAGAGATACGATATACGAATATCTAAGATCTCTCAATCACGAAGTGGAGAAGATAGATGATTTTGAGAATCTTCCAGACTATCCAGATGTTGCAAAAGAGGTGTGTCAAAAAGTGCTTGTCACAAAAGATAGCAGGGGAATTCTAATTTGTGGAACAGGTATGGGTATGTGTCTTTCAGCGAATAAGATTAAGGGTATTCGTGCAACACTTTGTCATAGTGTCTATGCAGCATTAAAATCTCGCTCAAGCAATGACGCAAACATATTGACCTTGGGTGCATTAACAACAGGAATAGAGGATGCGAAAAGTATTGTTGAAACCTGGGTTAAGGAATATGCGATAAATGAAGGTTCAAAAGTTAAAATAGAAAAGATTCTCGAGATAGAAAATGAAAACTTCAAATAATGTCATCATAATAACAGGTGCTGCTGGAGGTATAGGATCTGGAATAGCCAAGGGTCTTGATAAGAGTGGAAATGTATTGTGTCTTTGTGACAATAATGAAAGAATTCTCAAGATTAAATCCGTTTTCAAGAAAGCGACGCTTTTTGTCAGGAAATTAGACTGTGGAGTTGAAGAGGATGTAATATCTTTTGTTAAAGAGGTAGTCAAGAAATACAAAAAGATTGATACTTTGGTGAATTGTGCTGGTGTTGTTCCATATTTCAATGTAGAAGAAACCGAGTATGATATTTTCACAAATACCTTTAAATCAAATGTGGGAGGATATTTCCTTTTCTCAAGGGCAGTAGTGCCAGAAATGAAAAAATTGGGTAAGGGTAATATTGTTAATATTGCATCCATAAGTGCTCGTTTGGGGATTAAAGGTCAGACGGCATATGCTTCAACCAAAGGTGCAATAGCTTCTCTGACAAGGGTATTAGCCACTGAACTTGGGGAATACAATATAAGGGTAAATAGTATTTCTCCTGGTTGTATTCTTGTTGATAGGAATAGGGAAAAGATGTTGAAAAAGTATGAGGATACGGATTTCTTAAAGAGTCGTATCCCTCTTTGTCGTTTAGGTTTGCCAAAAGATATAGCAGGTATTGTAGAGTTTTTAATTTCCCCTAAAGCCTCATATATTCATGGGGCTGATATAGTTGTTGATGGTGGACAATCAATTGTATAAAACTGATAGTAGAATCTCAGGAATACAGGAATCAAAGAATATTACAGAACATGTGTTGTCTGTATGTTTAAATATTTTTAAAAAGTATTTTGAAGGAAAAGATTACTCACTCTTCTCTTGGGGTGGGGTAGCTCGTCGAGAGATGGGCCCTTTTTCTGATTTGGATTTGATAATTTTAAGTAAAAGACCCTCAAAGAGAAAGATTGAACTCTTTAAAAAGGAAGTTCAGTATCTCTTACCATCTCATCGATTAGATATATTGGAAGTTTATACAATTAGAGAATTACAGAGATTGGCTCAGATCGATGGTACGGATAGACAAGCGTTGCTCTTCTTGCGTAAAGAGTATGGGTATCATAATACGAAGATGGCAGAAAAGATTCGGAAGGATTCGAGAAATAATCTTCGCGAGATTTTTCATATTTGTGCTAATTTAGAATTCGCATATCCAAATATGTTTAATGATAGAAATATCAAATTTGGAGAGGGTAGAATAAAGTACTATGGTTTTGTACATCTTCTTGCCAACTATATAAAGTCGGATTTTGATATATATAGTACTGTTGATGCATTTGAATATCTTAGTGTTAATCGATTTTTAGATGAGAAGATAGTGAAAAAGGCTATTGAAAGTTTTGATGTTTTGTTGGGTATAAGGAATTCTCTTCAGAGGGTTGCAAAGAAGGAAGTTTATGTTTTAGAGGAGGAACTGATAGGGGGAGTTGTTAAAGATCTTATGATTACAAAGGAAGAACTCTTTCTCTCCTTGAGGGATAACAAAAAGTTCGCGTTGTTGCTGTATGATTCCCTTAAGAAAATAGCCTTGGATATGGCATGTGAGGAGTTAGATCCTCAGGATGTGAATTACCTTTACGATGTTTTCTTGGAGAGTAGTAAAAAAGTTTGTTTGAAAGATAGTGTTCTAAATAGGGGAGAGATATGTCGAGTGGTTGCGGCATATGCGACAAATGATTCGAAATTACTTGATTCTTTGGCATTGCATAATCCATATGATTGGTATGTTTTGTATGGAATTGCTAATAATACGAGTGTTAAGGCAAAGACCCTTTGGAGATTGATATGTTACTCTGATGACAGTAAAGCTCAAGAGCTCTATACCGATTTCGCTTGGAGAAATATATACCTATATATCGCAAAAAATCCGGTAGCATCTAGAGATATTCGAAAGTATATATGCAATTATCCCAAAGCTAGGCCAATGGATGTCGAAGCTGCATTGAAAGGATTAAAGTAGGCTATTTTTTCCCCTTGATTGTAATTCCCAAAACATCTAGATCTTCCTGTGGTACACGTCTTGGTGCTCCTGTCATGAGTTCCTTTGCATTTGTTTTTGGGAATGCATATACATCTTTGATATTTGTAATACCGTAGAGCAACATCATAAATCTATCAAATCCAATAGCAAATCCTCCGTGTGGTGGAGCTCCGTATTCAAATGCAGAAATCATATGACCAAATCTAGATCTTGTTTCTTCTTCTGAATATCCTACAATTTTAAATGCCTCTATGAATGTCTTAGGGTCATGATTTCTAATGGAACCACTTGCAAGTTCATAACCATTACATACCAAGTCAAATTGCTCTGCTGATATTTCTCCTGGTTTCTCTGTTCTTAAGGCTTTTAATCCACCTTTTGGCATTGAGAAAGGATTGTGTCCAAAGTCCCATTTCTGACCCTTCTCATCCCATTCGAACATTGGGAAATCTACAACCCATGCAAATGCTAATACAGTTGGATCTTTTAATTTGAGTAAATCACCCATCTGCGATCTTAGTAATCCTGCATATTTTGATGCTTTTGGATATTCATCTGAGAATGCAAAAATAGTTTGTTTGCCTTTAATACTGTATCCTTTCGCTTTTAGTTTCTTGAGGATTGACTCTTGTAATTCAGTATTAAAGAATTTGGCCATATTACCACCAAACTGTCCCTCATCCAATGAAAACCAAGCTAATCCTTTTGCACCTTCTAATCTCATTCTCTCTGTAATTTCCTCAATCTCTTTTTTGGTAAATTCCCTATCTACAGCAATAGCTCTTACTGAAGGTGAAGCTTGGAATATCTGCATCTCAGAAGATCTAAATTCTTCTGTAAGATCCACTAGTAACATCTCAAATCTTAAGTCAGGTTTGTCTAAGCCGTAATCTTCAATGACTTGAGAATATGGAATACGAGGGAATCTGTACTGTAGTAACCTTCTGTCTTTGCTGTTCTTTGCTATTTCTAAAAAGTAAGGTTCAATAGTTCTAAAAATTTCATTTCTAGTTATGAATGAGAATTCTGCATCGATTTGATAGAATTCTCCTGAATGTCTGTCTGCTCTAGGATCTTCATCTCTGAAACATGGTGCAATTTGGAAATATCGATGCATTCCACCGACCATTAGTAACTGTTTGTACTGTTGTGGAGCTTGTGGAAGTGCATAGAATTCTCCATTGTAAAGTCTACTTGGTACAAGATAGTCTCTTGCTCCCTCTGGAGAACTTACTGTAAGTAGGGGAGTTTGTACTTCAGTAAAACCGTTTTGATCAAACCATAGTCTTGTCTGCATCAAAAGTCTATGTCTTGCTTCTATCAACTCTCTTACTGCCTCTCTCCTTATATCAATATACCTGTACTCTAATCTCAAATTCTCATCGGTCTTCTCTCCACTTTTGTCTAAAGGAAATGGTGGTGTCTTGGATTCGTTAAGAACTCTAATATCTTGAACATCAATTTCAATTTCTCCTGTTGGAATCTTAGGGTTTTCGTATCCTTCCTCTCGCTTTTTAACTAAACCTCTTGCTTCTAGTACATACTCTAAACCAATTTTGTCTGCAAAAGGTACTCTTCCTTTGTCTAGCACTAATTGTATTGTTCCAGAGAAATCTCTGAGATCTATGAATACAAGAGAACCGTGATTTCTAACTTTTGCTACCCAACCATTTGTTCTTACCTGTTGACCAACTCTTTCAATTGCTTCTAAAGCTAAAATCTTTACAGGTTTGTCTGAAAAGATTTCTTCTATTTCTTCCTTACTTAAATTGGTAATATCTCTAAAATAGTCTATTATCCCGCCATCTCTACTCATGAGAATTCGTTCAGATGGATGTGAGGATTGGAATTCTCTCTCGAATGTTTCTCTTGCAATGAACTCAAACATCTTTCCTTCTTCTTCAACAGTTACCCTGCCTTCTTCTGTAATTTCACAGCCATATCTTTTTGCGATTTCTTCTATATAGAAATCGCCTAAAAAGGTAAAGCGTGATTGATCGTCTTCTGCTCCTGTGATTAGTGATGAAACAGTCTCTCCACATAGAAAGATATCGTCTTCACTGTGGGAGATATTATATGCGTGTTCAAATAGTTCTGAGGAGAGTTGTTGTCTTTGTTCTGCTGTTGTAGTGAAAGATTCGCTACAGCTAGGACCTATTTCGTTTTTCTCTGGCATGTCTGTTTCCATAAGGTTCTTGTGATTATATTACATATATGACTAAAAAAAAAGTGTTGTGAAGACTTGTTAATTTGATTCTATCTATCTCCCTTTGATTTTCCTATACTTAGGTATATACTCTCTTCGTTCTATTTTATATATGCTAGCGTTATGAATATTTTAGTTGATGTATTAATAATTGTTGTTTCTCTTTCTTTACTTATCCTAGGAGCAGAATGGTTATTGCAAGGAGCTGTTATTTTTGCTCGAAAGAAGAAGATTAGCGACTTGGTTATAGCATCAACGTTGATAGCGTTTGGTACTGGTTTACCAACAATAGCTGTTAATATTGCGATGATGTGTTTTAGTTCAAATGGTGCAGATGTTGTGGTTGGTAATGCTCTTGGAACTAATTTTGTTAATGTTGGGCTTGGATTGGGTATTTCTGCATTGATAGTTGCCATAAATACGAAATATCAAGTTTTTGAGAAAGAACTTACAATCTTTTTGGCTTTGTCAGCAGTTCTTACTGGCTTTGTGTTTGATGGTACACTGGGTAGAATCGAGGGTCTATTCCTTCTTCTTGTTTACATCATCACGCTGTATATCCTTTACCAGTATGCTAAGAGAGAAAAGTTAGGGGATGATGATATGAACCAGGTTGAGCTTAATACTAGTACAATCTCTTCGACGGCTACAGAGGAGATTAGTTTGTGGACAGTATATGCCAGAGTATTTGTTGGAATGATATTTCTTGTCGGTTTTAGTGTTTTGTTGGCATTTATGACAGAGAGATTCTCTAGGGATTTTGGTATTAGTGAGTATGTTCTTGGTTTGACGATAATTGGTATAGGTACATCTTTGCCTATGATTGTTACTTCTGTGAGGTCAGCATTTAAGGGGTATACGGATATTATTTTGGGTAATATATTTGGTAGTACGATAGCTAATATAGGGTTGGGTTTGGGTATTCCTGCATTGATAGCTCCCCTTATGTTTACTAAAGGTGCAACTGATGATTTGTATCTGTTTAATTTACTAAATATTGTTGTTATCTTTAGTATTTTGACTGAGGGAAAGATCTTAGGAAAGAACAAGATATTAACAAAACCTGTAGGTTTCTTTATCCTTATCTGTTATCTGGTATACCTTTACTTCAAGCTATTCTAGATTGATTCCACTATCTCAACGTACCTCCCCATACCTGCCACGCAAGTAGAGCCTTTGCTATTAATGATAGTGTGATATATGCATATTCACCATAGATATAGTTTTTCCATTTACCAACCTTTTTGTATTGTAGAACCATATTAACTGCAAAGATATTGAAGAAGAAGAGAAGACTCCAGAATATTGCATAGACAAAGGATGGTACTGATTCGGCATTAGAATTGATAGCGTTGAAGAAGTAAAGACCTAATACAATCCAAGGTACTAATCCTGCAAAACAACCAAAGATATATGATGTCCAGTTAACTTCCTTAGTATTTTGATTATGTGTCTCCATAACCCAACCGAAGAATATCATACAGGCATTTAGTGCAAAGATGAGAATTAGTGAAGAGAAATCAAATACACCACAGAGTGTTGCAATTACTACAAGCATTAAGGATGAAGTTATGGAATACTCTGCCCATCTGAAGAGATTCATACCTTTACTAATCTGTTCTTGATATTTCTTCCTCCAAATGAATGCTGAACCTAGAAGGAATATACCAGAGAGAAGGAGGAATAGTGCTACAACAGGACCTAGTTGTAATTCGAAGAGGTTGTTTAGTACAGGGGCAGGGAAACCAATGTCACTGTTCCACTTTAAGTAATTTGTAGTAATCATTACCTTCGTACCATTTGATATTGCCCACATGACAATACCTTGGAGTAGTAGAACTAATCCAACGATTATGTTGTACATCCTTAATTTCCTAAATGTTTTATCCATATTTAATATGTATGATGTTAATAGTAAATTGTATATGAAAAGGGAGGGTGGGGCAAGGAACTATTGTTGATGTTTTACATCTCCATATCTTCCTGTTGTGGGATCTTTGAATATGAATATTTTGGGAGGATAGTAGGAGAATATCCCAAATTTAATCACTATTATAAATATTAAGACTAAGGATACAGGTTCCGGTAAGAAGAGAATACCCTTGTTTAACATTAAATACTCTGCAGTTAAACCAAAGAGTATTGATAATATGAAGATTAGTATTGTAATTGGGAATGGCACTTTTTTAATTAATATCCTGAGTGGTTCATATAGTAGGGGAATTGTTAATAGCTCAATAATTAGGAGAATTAATAGTGAGTTAAATATGTTAGTGAAATTTTCTCTTAGAACAAGATATTGAAAGATACCTATGAATATTGTTGGAGCTATTAATAACTTCATGTGTTCCCATGTACTCTCGTTTAGTGCTGAGAATATGTGAAGTAGAATTCCTTTCTTGAACCAAGCATGAGTGAAGTGTAAGAGAGAGCCAAATATTGCTAAAAACAGAAAAGAGATAATGAAGAGTGAATGGATATCCATATATGTTAGTATACTAGAAGAATGAAATATCTTCTATTGCGTTTGATGCTCAAACATGTGCATCTGTAATTCTCTAATCAAAATGATATATTGTATTGATGATAATCTTAAAATCCTTTCTTAAAAGGTTTTGGTGGGTGATATTAATCATTCTCTTCGTTATTCTTTCTGTCACAATCTATATTCTTCTAATTCCTGAAAAAGGCGAACAAATTAAGAAAGAAATAGATCATTATGGGGATTCTTCGTACAGCAACAAACTACCAGATTGTCCTCCCGACCTCTCAGGTCTTCTTACTGTATCAATGATTGATATTGAATATCTAGCTTCATTGACCCCTCTGGGGAATTCTAATCCTCCAGGTCATACATTCCCGGTAGATCATGTATATTTTGAAGGATATGGTCAGATGGGTGATTGGCCTCGTATGCCATTCTATACTCCGGGGGATAGTATCATTTCAGAGGTCATGCAAGAAAAGTCATATGATGTGGATGGAGATATTATTCAAACAACCTATGCAATTGATTTTAATCTTTGTAAAGGAGTAAAAGTAGTAGCTGCAGGGGTATCAGAACTAATGCCAAAGCTTCAAAGTGAAGTTGACAGTGTAAAACCAGATTGTAAATCCTCTAAAGGTAAACATGATGGACAAGCAACAATAACTCAGTGTGGATATGAGTTAGAGTATTGGTCAAAAGCTGGAGAACAGATAGCGTGGACCGGTATAGACCAGATTCCAGAGGTTTGGGCGTTCAATTACAATGTAGAACCAGACAAGAATGTTGATTGGGAAAGATATGATTATAATGACTACCCCTATGCTTTCTGTATGTTTGATCTTTACTCAGGGGATTTGAAAGATATTTTGTATTCAAAATTTGGAACATATGCTTTTAAGAAGTATGAGGACAAGAAGTTAGAGGAACGGAAAGAGAAATACTTTTTACCTAGAACGATAGAACCAATATGTGGAAGTCCACATCAGAATGTATATGGTACTGTACAGGGGGATTGGTTTTCATCAGATATGGGAGGTAATGATAACCCAGAATTCTCTGGAGATGGCCTATCATTAATACATGATAATATTGATCCAAGTATAGGGAAGATGGTTATAGGGGGGAACTTTGCAGAGGTTGGTATTATCTTACCAAGATGATATATTTAATTATGCCAGAAGAAAAAACGTTAGAGTTGAAAGATGGAAGTGGTAAGTTGTCCTACACAGACAATGGAGGAGAGGGGACTCCAATAATATTGATTCATGGTTTTCCACTTAATCAGAAAATTTGGGAATCTCAAGTGGATGCACTTAATAAAGCGGGAAGAAGAGTCATTACATATGATATGCGAGGTTTTGGTAAATCATCTGATCCTAAAGGCTTGTACTCTCATGAGGAAGATCTAAAGCAACTAATAGATGGTCTCAGTATTAACGAATGTCATCTTGTAGGAATGTCCTTTGGAGGAGAGATTGCAACATCTTTTACTGTTAGTAACCCACAGTATGTTAAAGAGTTAACTTTAATAGGATCAGGAATAAATGGGTATTCTCCAAAGGAGCATGCCCCTTTTCAAGAATGGACAAAGATGGTTTTAGATGGAAATCTTAAAGGGGTAATTGCTCAAATTCTCGACTATGGAGAACTTGGAAAGATGAAAACAGCGAAACCAGAGCTTCATGCTCAAATTTCAAAAATTGTTCAAGAATTTAATGGCTCAATGTTTTTTAGAGGATGTAAAAGGGAGACTCCGAATCCACCAATAATAGGGAGATTAGGAGAGATTAAATGCAAAACGAATGTAATTGTCGGACTTGATGATTCCTATGATAGCTTAGAGCAGACTCGAGAACTGGCAACTAAGATTCCAAATAGTAATCTTGAGTTAGCAGATGGTATTGGCCATTTTGTAAACATGGAAAGACCGGGTATTGTAAATGATATTATTTTCAGGTCAGAAGTCAAAAAGGAGCAAGAGCCTATTAAGCCAGAAGAAGAAATAACCTATGGTATGTTAATGAAATAAGAGTTTTATCCACAAAAGTATATGTACAGAACGAGACTCTCACCGAGTAATGAATATTCGGTATGTCCACAAATCAAGCCATAAAAGGATCTTCCCTTCGAACCGTGGGCGAGTAAAAACTACTCCAGAAATGGCAAATTTCATCCACCAGGATGTGAAATTGAGAATTAACTTTTTAAGGGGAAAATAACGAAGCAACCAAGGGATTCCTAGAGATAGTGTACGGGTCTTGTCGGAACAACACAAACGTGGCGGAATGGACGGGGATCGAACTAGCGAAAATAAAAGCAAGCAACAAAGGAATTTTATTTTCAAAATTCAGCAAAAATAGGCGATTTGTTCGAGCACCGTTCACTAGAGAAACGAGTCACTCTTCCCACAGTAAATATTATGGGGTATAATCCTGCCATTCTTACGAAAGGAGGATGCCATGGCTGAAAAGTCAAAGAAAAACCCACCGACTTCTCAAAAACAAGGGAACGAAAAAAAGAAGAAGAATGGGTCATATGTGTCCACCAAGAAGAAGTGACCTCACGGTCAAAAAAGTAGGGTGAGTAATCATCCGGAGGGAGAATCGTAAGATTCGTTACTTGAAATTAGAATGATAGCAATATCTTCATATTAATTTCTTAAAACCTCAAAGTAAGACCCCTTTCGAACTTACCCACAATAATTAAGTGGCAGAAACGAGAACGGAACCGGTTGTAAGATTTTTGAATATTCAAATAATCAAGTTTTAAAAGGCTTTCTACATCGAACCGAGAGGTGCATAAAACTACTCCAGAAAAGGCAAATTTCATCCACCAGGCCTTAATTTTGAAAACTTTACTTTTTGAAACAAAATAACTCAATCCCCATAAAGGTTTTAAAGCATAGCAAACGAGTCTTGTGGGAACATGTGAAGTATGGCGGAATGGACGGGACTCGAACCCGCAACCTTCTCAGTGACAGTGAGATGCTCTAACCAATTGAGCTACCACTCCATATATATCGCTACAAAGTATATCAAACAGTAAAAAGAATGACAACAGAATATAGATACTGTAATATAATCTGTATGGATACAGAAGGAGTACCACAAACACCAGAAATAAATATACCTCTAACCGAATTAGAACAAACACCCTCTGGTGCTACCCTGTACTTTGCAGAATACAAAAAAGAATATATACCTGAAGAAAAGCTCTCTGTTATTGAAGATCACTCTGTAAGAGCTAAAGAGGAGAACACAGGTAAAGCAACTCAAATGCACATACCATATGAATATGCTGGTTTCAAAGGAACACAGATAATCTTTGATCAAAAAGGAGATCCTAGTTTCCTTCTTTTCAGTAAAGATATAGATGAAGTTGTTAGAATACAAGAACTAAGTGAACAGGCTACAGTGGATCCCTTGACAAAATTAGACAACAGAGGAGGATAGGATAGAGCTATTAAAAAACTCGGAGAAGGAATATACAGAGGAGATGCCAAACCCTTCATAACAATCATAATGCTTGATCTAAATGGTCTAAAAGAGATAAATGACACAGAGGGGCATGCAACAGGTGACGGGTATATAGTTGGTGTGTCTAGACTACTTCAGTCTACTTTCAGACCAACCGATGAACTAGCTAGATGGGGAGGAGACGAATTTGCAATACTAATGGAATCAGATGAAGATCCGTCAGAAAAGGTTCAAAAACGTTTAAAAACAATTAGCGATCCTACACTACGCTTTTCTGCCGGTATATATACAATACCGACACAATTACTCTACGAAGAAGCAAGAGACAATCACCTCTTTGGGAGTCATATCTCGGATAGTATCCGTATTGTACTTAATGAAAAAGTACAGCTTGCAGACAAACTGATGTACGAAGCAAAAAGGCAAGCAAAGGTAAAATCAGGTGGTTTCGCTAAACCTACTGTAATACTTAGACAAACAGAAATTAAAGATGCTTCTGAATAGCTTCTTTGTAATCCTCCTTCGCCATTGCACCAATCAGAGTATCTACAACCTCTCCATTCTTAAAAACAAAAACAGCAGGTATACTCATAATTTGAAAATGCTCTGCTAAATTCTGTTGCTCATCCACATTAACCTTTCCAACCTTTGCTTTACCCTCGAACTCTGTAGCTAACTCCTCAATAACTGGACCAACCATCTGACATGGTCCACACCAAGGTGCCCAGAAATCTACCAAAGCAACTCCCTCGTATTCAGAAATCTCTGTTTTGAAGCTCTCGTCTGTTAAATGTATTAGTGACATAATATATATGGTTAACAATTTAAAAGTATTGGAATATGGGCATTCAGATATATTCCTTGTATAATATGTATTATACCATGAACATAATCGATATTAAAAAAGAAAGAACATTAGCTATACAAAAAGCTAAAAAAATACTCTCAGAAGGTGGGTTAATAGTATACCCTACTGAAACCTGCTACGGTCTCGGTGGAGATGCTACAAATCCAAAAGCATTGGAAAAAATAATGAAGTACAAGAAACTAAGAGGATCAAAACCCATATCAATAGCAGTTGCAAACAAAACAATGGCCAAAGAGTATGTGGAACTAAATGAAACAGCAAACAACATCTACAACAACTATCTCCCAGGTCCAATAACCGTAATATCTTTCAGTAAAGGTACCTTACAACCACCTGTAGTTTCAATACAGGGAGCTGTAGGTGTTAGATATCCTGATTACAAATTCACATTAGATCTAATCAAAGAGTATGGTAAACCCATAACCGCGACATCCGCAAATGTATCGTACAAATCTCCTCCATACAGTATTAAGGGATTGATAAAGGATTTACCTAAAAAGAGTAAAGAACTCATAGGGATATATCTAGATGCAGGGGAGTTACCAAAAAATCAACCCTCTACAGTTCTAGATACCACTATGAATGAACTTGCTGTACTTAGACAGGGCAAAGTTGAATTTGAAAATGCATTAATCAAAAACAAAAAGATAGAGGAGGTGGAAAGTAAAAGTGCAGAAGAAACAATTGCTTTTGGAAGTATGTTTGCAAAAAAATATCTAAACAACAACTCTCCCTGTGTAGTAGCATTAAGTGGTGAATTAGGAGCAGGAAAAACACAATTTGCAAAAGGTGTAGCAAAACAAATTGGAGTAAAAGATATAGTTAATTCTCCTACATATACCATAATCAATGAATATCCATATATGTATAACGGTAGAAAAACAATACTTGCACATATGGACACATGGAGATTAGAGGGAGAAGAACTTCAAACATCAGGATTAATACAGCATTTAGAAAAAGGAAACATACTCCTAATTGAATGGGCAGACAAATTCTACCAAGAAATATCTGCTCTGTGTGACAATATGAATATCCCTATGTACAAAGTTGTAATCAAATATATCTCTTTGGAAGAAAGGAGTATTGAGATATATGAGTAAAGATCCATTAATACTTGCTTTCGATACTAGCTGTGATGATACCTCTGTAGCTGTACTTCGCGGAAGAAATCTTCTTTCAAGTGTTGTTTCATCTCAGGTAGAGATTCATGCACAGTGGGGTGGTGTTGTCCCAGATATCGCAAGGAGGGAGCATGAGAAGAATATCCCTCTGGTATATTCAGAAGCTTTAAAGAAAGCAAAAGTTACAATCGAAGAGATTGAATATATTGCTTGTACATATGGTCCTGGATTAGCTATTGATTTAGAGGTTGGTTTGGAATATTCAAAGCATTTAGCTATCAAATATTCTAAACCATTTATACCCATCAACCATATGGAGGGACATCTCCTCTCTGGATTACTATTGAATTCTAAGGGTAAAGGATTGGTAGAGGGTGATGTTAACAACCTTTTTCCTGCTCTAGGATTGTTAATTTCCGGAAAGCATACAGAATTAATACAGTGTAACGGAATAGGGGAATACAAGAAATTAGGAGAGACTTTGGATGATGCTGTGGGAGAGGCTTTTGACAAAGTAAGTAGGATGTTGAACTTTGGGTACCCAGGTGGTCCCGTTATATGTGATTTTGCTAAGAAAGGTAAATCTGGAAATATTGTATTTACTGTACCAATGAAAAATTCAGGAGATATGAATTTTAGTTACTCTGGTTTGAAGACAGCAGCTCTTTACAAAACAAAAGAGTTAAGAGAATCTGGTATCCCAGAGAAGGAGTGGGTGTATGATTTCTGCAGAGGATTTCTAGATACAGTGAAAGAATCTCTTAGAATTAAACTTGAGCTTGCTTTACAGGAAGTCCCTAATGTTAAAAGTTTGTTTGTTGGAGGAGGAGTTTTTAATAGTGAGGAGATATTGAGATATATTGGTAATATTGCGAAAAGTAATGGACTGGAATATATATATCCAAATATGGATGAGAGGGGTGACAATGCTGCTATGATTGGTGTTGTTGCTAACTACAAAATTGAGAGGGGGGAGTATATGGCTGATGGTATTGAGAATATAGATAGGGAACCTAGATTGTCTCTTTAGCTTGTATCCAAGCGTTTTTCTGATATAATATGTGTACTCATGCGAGTCCTTGTAGCTCAACCCGGTAGAGCATACTCTTTGTAAGGGTAAGGTTATGGGTTCAAATCCCATCGAGGACTCCTAGCTAGGGGTGGATGACGTATGCCGATTATCGGTTACACTGTAACAACACAAGTTCCCACATCCCCCCCTAGCTCCTTTTTTCTATATCCAACAACCTGTTGTATTTAGCTATTCTTTCTCCTCTATTGGGAGCTCCAAATTTACTAAACTTTGCTGCTGTTCCTACAACTAGGTCAGCTATGAAGGTATCTGTTGTTTCTCCACTTCTGTGTGAGATTATTGCTTCCATATGATTGTCTACTGTCATCCTAATAGCGTCTAAGGTCTCAGACACTGTCCCTATCTGATTTGGCTTGATGAGTACAGCATTCATAGCTTTCCTTTCAATACCTTTTTTAATACGTGATGTGTTTGTAGTTAAGAGGTCATCTCCAACTATCTGGTATCTACTACCAGCTTCTACCATGAATCTTGCCCACCCATTCCAATCCTCCTGATCAAATGGATCTTCAATGGATGATATTGGATAGTTGATGTACCATTCCTTCTGTAGGTTAGCCCATTCTATACTGTCTAGTGAGAGATTCTCTCTCTTTAGTTCATATCTTTGATTTTCTTGATTGAAGAATTCAGAAGATGCTACATCTATAGCTATTGTAAAATCCTCTTCTGCTTTGAAACCACTTTCTGTAAGACCATCCATAATTATGGAGAAGGCTTCTTTGTTTTCTCTCATTTCTCTCGGAGCAAAGGCACCTTCGAATCCTACTCCTGTAGAGTATTCTTTCTGTTGTAAGATCTTTCCAATTTTTTGATATACCTGTGTACTTACTCTTAATTGTTCTGCAAATGTAGAATATTTTGAAGAGTTAGGTACTATCATATATTCTTGTATATCTGTGGCCCAATTACCATGCTTCCCACCCTCTAGCACTAACATCTGAGGAATTGGAAGTTTTAATTTCTCAACCTTGTATTCGTTATCCCAATATATCATCCCTATGTATTCATACAGTTCTAACCCAATACTGTTGGCTACTGCTTTGGCAAAAGCCATGGAACAGGAGAGTATTGTGTTACCACCAAATTTGTTTTTTAGTTCAGTACCATCTATTTTTATTAGAAGATCATCAAATTCTTTTTGACTTGTAAATTCATGATCTAGCACAATATCCTCTATGGTTGTATTTACTATTTCTACAGCATTAAGAACACCTTTGCCATCATATCTTTTTGGATCTTGGTCTCTCATTTCCAATACTTCAGTTGTTCCTGTTGATGCTCCTGATGGTACTTGGGCTATACCAATATCACCACTTAGTAGCTCTATTTTTGTAGATATTGTTGGATTACCATTTGAATCTAGTACTTCTTGTGCTTGGATGGATTTGATTTTCATTGTTTTGATGGTTATATTATCTTTCTATTTTGCATCAAAATGGATATTTTTGCAAAAACTTTTTCATTGAGTTTAGAAGGGTTGTTTGATAGAATTGCTGTAGTATGTGCCGAGGTGGTGGAATTGGCAGACACGCTACCTTGAGGTGGTAGTGGGATTTATACTCCCGTGCAGGTTCAACTCCTGTCCCCGGCATATGTCTGTTATGGGCGACTAGCTCAGCTGGTCAGAGCATCTCGTTTACACCGAGAGGGTCATAGGTTCGAATCCTATGTCGCCCACCATCCATCCTTTTCCCCCTGTAACGATGTTGATAATATAAATAATTCCGTCAATGCTGAATATATAGTAATATAAGTGAAAAGAATCCTATGAATAAAAGGGCATTCAATTTTAAATTTAATAAAATAGACAATATGCGAAAACCATTATTTGCTTTTATGCTTATAGTAATTGTACTTCTCCTAATATCTACTCTGTATTTATATTCTCAGTTCCCTGGGTTCAAAATGAATATGAGTTCAGATTATAAATTAGGATTTAATATTGAGCCAAGGAAAGTTATATCAGAGCATGAATGTGCAGAAGCTGTAAACAAAGATTATAAAGAAAGATTAGCAAGATATTGTAATGAGCAAGGTTTTGATATTGCTGCGGAAGAAATAGGAGATGATTATAATCTTGGAGACTGTATAGTTCCAGAAGAAATGATAGCGACTCCCGATAGAGAATATCAGATAAAAGCAGAGTTCTGTGGTTATCTGTTTTAATACCATTCTAAATATTGTTTGGGTATTTTTTCCCTTTACAACATCCACTCAAATATATAATATATTTGTATGAGTATAGGTAAGATTGTAATTTGGGGTGGTGGTGGTATCTTGTTAGGTTTAATTGCAGGATTTGTAACTCGTAATATCTTTGTTGGTTTTGCTTTTCCTTTCCTCCTCATCGCCTTCTATCTAATCTGGGATGCTTTTAAGAGAGATTTAGCTGCTGGAAATATTCAACCGGAGGTAGAAGAGAAACCTGTTGTTGAACAAACAGAAAACACTTCAGATACTCCTTCACAAGGGGTATAATACATCACAAAGGGACGATTAGCTCAGCTGGTTAGAGCACTACATTCACATTGTAGGGGTCGTTGGTTCGAATCCATCATCGTCCATTCTTTTACTTCAATACACTTCCACAGAAAGCACATTTAACAGCTTCTTTATGTATCTCTGATTTACAATATCTACATGTCTTAGTATTACTTTGTACTTTCTTCTCTTCTTTCTTTAGTAATTTCCCACCTTGATTAATAATGAGGAAAAGTATAAAGGCAGTTATTAAGAAAGATATAAAAGCGTCGATGAAATTACCATATGTAATTACTACTGCTCCTGCTTCTTTTGCTGCTACTAATGAATCATACTTCTCTGTACCTAGGACAATATACAAATCTGAAAAATCTATCCCTGAAGTAATCTTTGCTATCGGTGGTGTAAGTATATCTGATACCAAAGAATCTATAACACTCTTCAATGCAGCCCCAAGCATTATACCTACTGCTACTCCAATAGTTGCTTCTTTAAAAGCAAACTGCTTGAAATTCTCAAAAACCTCTTTAAGTTTACCCATTTTTTTGATCTTTTAATTTAAATACCAAAAAGATAGCTGTTGAAATAGCTAGTGCAGTATATGTAAAAATCTGATTCTGTAGTACATCTTCAATTGTAGAGTTTCTAAATATGAAAAGAAGAATTTGGATAACACAAACAACAAAAAGTATATACAGATACTTGTAATATCCTTTTGAAATGAAATAGTTGGCAGCCATATATACAAAAGCAAACCCTGTCATACAAAGGCCAAACACACCAATATATCTAGCAATTGATATATATTGTTCACCAACTGTAAGAGTGATGATTAGGTTGTTAAAGATGAAATATCCAATGGAGAGAATTAAACCAATTCCAACAGAAAGCGCTAGTGAGATGAGTAAACTTTTCTTCTGATCTTTTGCAACTTTCTCATTCGTTAATCGTGCAAACATAACTGCAGAGGTTGTAATGGATGCGAAGTAAACTAACTTTCCTAGTAACGAGATTGCAGAGTATTCTGCTCTGAATGTCTCATTTACTAAAATCAAATCTACAGAGAAAGGTACTGTTAGAAGAAGGAAGGAGATTGTAATTAGAAGAAATTCTTTCAAATTCAATTGAACTCTTTCTTTCGTTCTGTTCTCAAACTTCACGAAAGGAAAAATGAATAGTGTGGTAATCATTGCAGGCAAGGAATTTGCTAAGATTAAAGCCCAGACAAGTCCACCATTCTGTATTGCTAAAGCTCCAATGGCAAATTTAAGGATTGTTTCAAACAGTAGAACAAAGTTAACTAATACGATTTTTTCTTCTCCGAGAAGCAGTGCTTTGGATATGGGGCTAATGAATGCGAAGAGCATAGTTAATGCAAGAAATACTATCAATGTATTTGGAATATTTGCTACTTCGGCAACAAAATCTTTGTTTAAGAAAAGAACTAAAGAAAATACTATCCCAATTACTGTAAATATTCCAAGTGAATACCATTTGTAATGATTTAGATCTTTACCTTTGTTCTGTGCAATCTGTTTTGTTACTAATGATTGGATCGAGACAGCAGAAATCTGTATCAAATATATGATTCCCATAGCTGCACTGAATATTCCGAATATCTCCTGTGTTGTGTATCTTGCGACGAAGATATTGAAGAGGTAGTTTAGTAAGCCAATTATTCCACCGAGTACCGTAGTGAGTAAAAGATTGCGAATGAAGACAATCTGTTTGCTGGATAGCTGCTTGATCATGTTTGGCCTTCTATCTTAAAGTTATATATAATAGCTATACATTAACTTAAAGTATTTTACCATTATGACAGAGGTAGTAGTAGCGTTGGTAGGAGGAATTCTTTTAGGTATTGGTCTCTTCTATTTTCTAAAACGAGGGCAGGGTAGTAATTCAAAAGAGATTACAGAAACGATTGAGGATAAATTGACTGAATTGTTACCGGTTGTTCTTAATCAAGCAAATGAGGATTTGGTTCGTATGGCAAATGAAAAACTTTCTTCTGAGAGTAAACAGAATCGTATAGATTTTGAGAATAAGAGGGAGGAGATATCTAGAATGGTTAAGGGGTTAGAGGAGTATATGAAGACGGCTGAGAAGGAGAGGATTGATTCTTTTGCTACATTGAAGACCTCAGTAGAGGAGAGTAGAAAAATTACCGAACAGCTCTCTGTTAGTACGGAGAGTTTGAAGAAGGTTCTTTCGAATAATCAGTTAAGAGGACAGTTTGGTGAGCAGGTTGCTGATGATTTACTAAAGATGGCGGGATTTGTTAAGGGTGAGGACTATGAATTTAACAAAGAACAGGCAGGTTCTGAGACTCGTCCTGATTTTGCAATATTCTTACCAGATAGAACTAGAATTAATGTTGATTCTAAATTCCCTTATGCAAACCTACAAAGGATGTCTGAGATGGAAGACAAGGAGAGTAAGGAGAAATATATGAGGCTCTTTGAGAAGGATGTTAAGGAGAAGATAAAGCAGGTTACCTCCAGAGACTATATTAATCCTGAGGACAAGACTGTTGATTTTGTAATACTTTTCATCCCAAATGAGATGATCTTCTCATATATCTATGACAAGATGCCAGAGCTATCTCAAGAAGCTATGGCTAGTAGAGTTGTACTTGCAGGTCCTTTTAGTTTTACCGCTATTTTACGAATGATTAAGCAGGCATATGAGAATTTTAGAGTTCAAAAGAACATATACAGCATCATTGGGCATGTTAAATCTTTTGAAAAAGAGTTTGATAATTTTGCACTGTCTTTTTCTAAAATAGGGGAGAGAATAGATTCTCTGCAAAAACAGTATGATACTGTTAGTACAACTAGATTTAATCAGTTAGTAAGAAGAATAGATAGAGTGAAGCAGGAGGGGTTGGAGGGTGGTGATACAGTTCCATCATCTCTTCTTGATTTACCAAGTACTGAAGATTAAAAAAGGGAGTACAGAGTACTCCCTCTTAATTCAGCTGCAAGCCTTTACTTCTCTTGTTTACCCCATGCCAATATACCAAGAAGTACTAGATTTCCAACTGGTACTAGGTAGAGTAATCCAAGCAATTTGTCATACCCTCTCTTCTCACAGATATTCATCAAAGCAATAATTGTAAGTATTGCGACAATGATAGCTCCAATACCAGGAATTAATGTGAGGAGTAGATACCAAGGATTTTGATCTCCAAGTTGGAATAACATTACTAGGTTAAGTATGGGGATCCATGCAAACCATGAGTTTTCATAATTAAGATGTTTTCCAATCTTCATCAATGCTAAGGCAAAATAAGCATAGAAGGCAAGGCAGACAACTAGAGAGAACAGAATCATCATCCCTCCAAATATTATGCCTGTTGCACCCAATGCCTCTGCAAGCCCTGCGGGCAAGGTTGAATTTTCAAAATTGAAATCATAGTCATACTCACCATCAGATGTGTAAGGTACGGCATCAACAGCATCCTCTTCCTGTGGTGCACTGTAGAACATTAAATCATCCTCTTCCTGAGGTGCTCCGTAAAGCATCACATCTTCCTCTTCCTGTGCGAAGACAGCAACTGGAGTGAGTAGTAGAGTTAGCAACAGGATAATGTTAAGTAGTTTTTTCATATTTAAAAATATTAAATTATATCTTCTACATTCTTACATATTTGAAAACACTCATCAATATATGGTAAGTTATTTGTAATGAACTGCTCAAATATCACAACTATCACAGGCAAAAAACCTATCCTGCTTTCTGCTCCCCATGTATATGCCCATAGAAGACCTAAGTTAAATATGGGGTATAAGGTTGGAGAGAGATTTACAGACAGTATTGTGAAAGATGTTTGTCAAAAATTGAAATGTCTCGGTATCTATATAACCGAAGATACAGATTACGATGCAAATTTCCACACAGAAAAAAGTAATCCTTACAAACAAGAGATTCGTACAATGGTTACAGAATTTAAACCAAAACTTTTTGTAGATATCCATGGTTTGGATAATGACAGTATGTACGATTTTGGAATATATTATCCATCCAAATTCTCTCGTTCTAGAAATATTGCTATGAAGATAGCAAAAGAGTTAGGTAAGGGAGAATTAAAGGGTGTTACAGTTTCAGTATTCCGTTTCCCAGATAATGGGCAGAAAACATTAGGAGAATTCGTAGCCTCAAAATTACGCATACCAGCAATCCAGATAGAGGTGGCTAGATATATCAGGGAAGATGAAACCTTGAGAAATAGTTTTGTAGAAAATCTCTGTTCTGTGATATCTAAAGATTTTGTATAAAGGACATTATCCTTTAATTAAGTATTACTACATACTCTTTGACTACCCATGTACCCTCTGTTATCCTAAATACAGAATCTAATTTAAATATTTTCTAAAATGAAAGAAACAGTTAAGAATACAGAGAAGGTTGAAGTTGTCGAATCCCCTAAAAAGAAAGCTATAGAGATGGCAGTTTCTCAAATTGAAAAGCAGTTTGGTAAAGGCTCCATTATGAGGTTAGGTGATCAGAAAAAAGTTGATACTGAAGTTATACCAACAGGAGCTCTCTCTTTAGATATTGCTTTGGGTGTCGGTGGAATACCAAAGGGAAGAATCATTGAAATATATGGACCAGAATCTTCTGGTAAAACAACTCTTGCTATACATATCTTAACAGAAGCACAGAGAATGGGAGAGGCAGTTGCCTTCATAGATGCTGAGCATGCTTTTGATTCTGTCTATGCAAGAAACATTGGATTGAATACCGATGAGCTATACATTTCTCAACCAGATTTTGGTGAGCAAGCTCTTGAAATACTTGAGACTTTGGTTCGTTCAGCAGCTTTCGGAGTGATTGTGGTTGATTCTGTTGCTGCTCTTACTCCTCGTGCAGAGATTGAAGGAGATATGGGTGATAGCCATATGGGATTACAGGCTCGTTTGATGTCCCAAGCTTTGAGAAAAATTACTGCAATTAGCAGCAAGACAGGTACAACGATAATTTTCTTAAACCAATTGAGAATGAAGATAGGGGTGATGTTTGGTAATCCTGAGACTACTACTGGTGGAAATGCCTTGAAGTTCTATGCTTCCATAAGGATGGATATTAGGCAGAAGGACAAGATTCTGAAGGATGGTATAGTTATTGGTCATTCTAGGAAAGTTAAGGTTGTTAAGAACAAGGTTGCTCCTCCATTCAAAGAGGCTACCTTCAATATGATATATCCAATGGGCATAGACAAGGAGAGTAGTGTATTAGATGCTGCATTAGAAATGGGAGTCGTACAGAAAGCCGGTACATGGTTTAGATATGGTGAAGCACAGCTTGGACAGGGAAGAGAGGCAACTGCAGATGTTTTGAGGGAAGACAAGAAATTGAGAGAGAAGATAGAGAAAGAAGTTAAAGCAAAAGTTAAATAGATGAGGGTAACAAAATTAGTATCGCAAAAAAGAACTCCCTCGAGAGTTAATATGTATATAGATGGAGATTTCCATTGTGGTATATCGTTAGATACTGTAGCTAAGTATTCTCTGTATGAAGGATGTGAGATTGAGGAAGAGAAATTGAAAAGTATAGCGTACAATGAAATACGAAGTAGATTTCTTACTCGTACTGTGGAATATATTGCTCGATCTTTAAGAACCGAGTATCAAGTCAAGCGATATATTCGAGAACTATCTTTGAAGAAAAGGGGTGCATGGTTCAATGATATTTCAAAAGAAGAGATATCTAAGATAACGGAGTATGTAATCCAGAAATTGAATAAGTATGGGTATATTGATGATGAGAAGTATGCAATTGCTTTCATACAGTCCAGGATAAAGAATAGGCCTAGAGGGAAATCAGTATTAGTAGGGGAACTTTTGTCTAAAGGTGTTGCTAGGGAATTGGCAGAGGAGAAGGTTAATGAATTAGTTGAAGATGAAATATCTTTGTTAAAGAAAACATATGCAAAGAAGTTTAAAGAGTCTAAAATAACTAAAGAAGATAGGAAGAAGATAGAGTTTCTTCTTCGAAAAGGATTTAGTTGGGATTTAATTGAGCAATATATTGAGGATGAGTCTAGAGAGTAAACGGGAATGGATTTTACCTAAAAAAACGAAGAAAGATTTTGTTGACTATCTGCTAGAGTCCAGAAAGATTTTTAAAAAAGATGACTTTCTTAACCCTTCAATATCACAGATATATCCTTGGAAAAAACTTCATGACAGTAGAAAAGCTGCTAAGAGTCTTCTTGAAAGTGTTGAAAATGGTGAGAAGATAGTGATTCATGCTGACTACGATGCAGATGGTATATGTGCTTGTAGTTTGTTGTGGGATTTCTTGTACAGGGATTTAGCAAAACATCTTAAAAAAGAAATATCTGTATTACCGTATATACCGAATAGGATAGAACAGGGATATGGATTGACTGAAGATTCTTTAAAAGATGTATTGGATCTAGGAGCGCAGCTTGTAATATCTGTTGACTGTGGTGTGAGAGATAAGGAATTGATTAAGAAGTTTAGATCTGAGAGATCATTGAAATTTGTCATAACAGATCATCATCAACCTCCAGAAGGAGTATTGGAGAACTTAGATTATCCATTGGTTCATCAGATGTATCCTGGAAAAGAATATCCTCAACGAGAGATATGTGGTACTGCTGTGGTATTTCTGTTAATTCAAGCTATTAAGGAACTAGCTGGTATGGAGAGTAAGATATCAGAGAGTACAAAAGGATTGGATTTAGTTGCTCTTGCAACAGTAACGGATATTATGCCATTAGTGGATATAAACAGAGTATTTGTATCATATGGATTGAAACAGATACGAGAATACAAACGAATTGGCTTGAGGAGTTTGATTCTTAGAGCTGGTATTGAGCCAAAGGATATAGAGGCATATCACTTAGGATATATCATTGGACCAAGAATTAATGCAGCAGGAAGAATCGGTTCTCCTATGGAGGCTGTAAGATTGTTGGTGAGTGAGGATGAGAGTAAATGTAAGGAGATATCAAATGAATTGGAGAATCTGAATTTTGATAGGCAGAAGATTACCCAGGAGATCTTGGAAAAAGCAAAGGAGAGTGTTAATCCAGATAGCAAATTGATTTCTATAATTGGTAAAGATTGGCACGAAGGTGTCATTGGTCTGGTAGCTGGTAAATTACAAGAGGAGTATTACAGACCTGTATTAGTGGCTACGGAAAATGAGGGTGTTATAAAGGGTTCTGCACGAAGTATCTCTGGTTTTAATATAACTAAGGCTTTAGAGAAATTTAGTAAGTATTTATATCGGTACGGTGGTCACGAGCTTGCAGCCGGTTTTACATTAAAAATAGAGGAGAGTGAGAGGTTTGTTAATGAAATAACGGAATATGCAGAGAAGAAGATATCTGATGAACAGCTAAAACCTAAATTGAATATTGATTTGGCATTGGAGACAGAAGATATATCGTATGATTTTATACATAGACTAAAACTGTTAGAGCCATTTGGATTTGGAAACCCAAAACCAACAATATGTTTACAGAATTTAATTATAGTTAAGAAGAATGTAATAGGGAAGGAATCTAATCATCTCAAGTTGTTAGTAAAGGGAAATGGTATAGATCTTCTACCTCTACTTCTGTTTGGATGTCAGGATGATGTCGAGAAATTAAACATAGACGATTCTATTGATGTTGTTGGGTATCCAGATATCAATGTTTGGAATGGAAATGAGAGTATTCAGTTTAATGTAAAAGAGTGGAGATTTTCTAAGTAGTGTATTAAAGCCAAGAGCTTTTCTCCTCAACAACAGGTGGTGGGAGCTCTATTTTGTCTTGGACTATGTCATAGTTAATTGCTGGGTAGTAAAAATCGAATGTCCCTTTTATATCATTATCAAAAATAACATCTCCAGATATCACATATACAGGTTGTAGGTACTCCAATTCGTCTGGTGATTCATAGTATGTAATGAAAATATCTTTAGTCACAATGAATTTCTTTACCCGTTTAGGGGTGTATGGGACGACATCATCTCCATTCTTATCGAATAGGTAGACCAATTTACCCTTACCTGCTTGTACCTCTTCGATTGCTTTTTGTGGAGAGACTAATTCATATGTACCACACGCTTCAACCTGTATTGGCCAATATGTAAAATCTATCTGATAGATACTGTTTAGTGAGCTTCCTCCAGATCTTTTCTCCTTATCCTCAACTCCTACATAGACAGATACATTGTATCTTTGCGTCTCAGGAAATGTCACCACAGTATCATACGTATATACATCAACTTTCTTGTCATTAACGATTATATTCGACTGTGTAGGTTCGATACCTGTTCTTTTTGTTAGAGACTGTATCATGAGATCAGCACCTACAATATTTGATGCTATCGTAATCATAGATTTTTTTCTTACAAAATCCACCCTTATCAATTCTGCTTCAGAAGCAGAAGATGCCTTGCTGTAACTACCGTCTGGATTAATATTGATATATGTGGTTCTGTGTGTACCTTTGGAGTAGTCATCAGAATAGACACTGAGGGTTCGGAGTATCTCTGCAGCTTTTGCTTTAGCTTCCTGTTCAGTAGGAAGAAGACCTGTCTCTGCAATACTCTTTATAACGGAAGGATCTGTTTTAAATGTAAAGTTCATATTCTTTGCCTGAATCTCAAGATTCCTTTTACCAAGTTTGTCAATCCAGATATACGTTACTGCGTCTTTTCTAATGATGTCATCAGGATTGAAGTTAAGTTTCTTTGCAAGAATTTTTGCATTTGCCTGAGCACTTAATGACTGGGTAGGATTATTAAATTTGTATACATTAATAATCTGGGGTAAAGAATCTATCTTTCCAGTATCAGTAAGAATCTCAAATACCATCTCAGAGCCATCTGCCAGCTGTAAGGCTGGTATATCCAATTTATGTTGCAAAAATTCCTCCCTTTTCTCCGTACATGCAAAGTTTGCAGTTAAATATTCAGGAGGCATATATTTTTTGGGTTGGAGGGTTACAACAAGTATTACAATTACAAAAACAATACTTGCTCCTAGTGCAATAACTCCAAATCGTTTTGTCCAGAATGCTGCTTCTGTTAATGTCATGCTATAATCTTAGCAATACTTACTTGTATAATCAATTGTATATGAGAACAAACGAAGAGAATGTTGAATTAGCAAATTTACTTTTCCCAGATGTTACAGACACAGTAGATGATATCTTCTCAAAATATCCCAAAAGGAATATTCCAGATGAAGCTATGGTTTTACGTTTTGCTCCAAGTCCCACAGGGTTTATGCACATAGGTAATGTATATACAGGTTTGATTTGTACAAGACTTGCAAAGCAGAGTAATGGAATATCGATTCTTCGTATAGAAGATACCGATAAGGAAAGGGAGGTAGAGAAAGGAGTCTCTATGATAGTTAATGGTTTGAGAGGATTTGGAGTTGTGTTTGATGAAGGGATGGTAGATGAAGAGGTAGGAGTTGGTGCATATGGTCCATATATACAAAGCCAAAGGTTAGAGATCTACAAGGTTTTTGCTAAACAGATGGTTTCGAAAGGCTTGGCATATCCATGTTTTCTTACACTAGATGAATTGGAGAATATCAGAGAAGAACAAGAGAAATCATCTCTGAGGACAGGTTGTTATGGTAAATGGGCCAAGTGGAGAGATGCTAGCTTGAGTGAGATAAAAGAGAGGTTAGAGAAAAAAGAAAAATTTGTCATTAGATTGTACTCAACTGGGAATATTGAAAATAGTTTTGCTATGAAAGATTTAGTCAAGGGTGGTGTTACTTTGAGGGAGAATGATATGGATGCAGTATTGATTAAATCAGATGGTTTCCCAACCTACCATTTTGCACATCCGATAGATGATACTTTGATGGGTATTACTCATGTTATTAGAGGTGATGAATGGTTCTCCTCTGTACCTTTGCATTATGAACTTTTTGAGAAGTTAGATTTTAAACAATTACCGTATGGTCATGTGTCTCCATTGATGAAGTCTGAAGAGGGTAAGAAAAGGAAATTGAGTAAAAGGAAAGATCCGGAGGCTGCAGTTTCTTACTATGTAGAAAGAGGCTATCCGAAAGAGGGTGTTTTGGAGTATCTTTTGAATATTGCTAACTCCAATTTCTACGATTGGAGGGTGCAGAATAAAGAGAGGAGTTTGGATGAATTTAGGTTGAGGATAGAGAAATTTAATAATGCAGGAGCACTTTTTGATATTACTAAATTGAATGATATTTGTAAGGAGTATATTGCAACATTAAGTGCAGAAGAGGTGTATGAAAGAGTTTTAGAATGGGCATTATCCTTTGATACGGATACGGCAAAAGTATTAGAAGAGAATAAGGATTACTGTATTAAGATATTCAATATTGAAAGGGAAGGATCAAAGGTTAGGAAGGATATGGTTAAATATCAGGATGCCAAGGATCTATTAAGTATATTCTTTAATAGTACATTCGCTGAGAGTGAAGTGGAGGATATCTCTGATAGAGTAGATAAGAATCTTCAAGAGAAAATAGTTGAGGAATATACAAAGATATTTGATATCGCAGATAATCTTGATATGTGGTTTGGTAAGATTAAGAATTTGGCAGAGAAGTTAGAGTGTAAGCCTGGTGATGTTGCAATGGTTTTAAGAGTTGCCTTAACACATAGAACAAAGACACCAGATCTATATCAGATAGTACAAGTTATGGGAAACAATATAGTAGAAGAGAGGTTGGAGGCTTATGCAAAATCTTTATAATAATTATTTCGCAAAAGATAAATCTCTTAGACATTATACTCAGCATTTGTTATTGGCTCTATTAGGTTTTTTCCTTGTTTCGCTTTTCTTGGGCTCCCTCTCTGTACCTATGTTATTCATATTCTTGGTCTTCTCTTTCGTTATAGATTTGGATAATTTAATTTGCTTTCTTTTTAGTAGATCAAAGTACTTGGATCTGTATGAGGAAGTAATGGCATCTTTGAAAAGTAAGAATCTGAAAAAAGTTGCAGAGATAGCTACAATTAATCATAAAGTTATGAACAACCTTGTTTTGCATAATGTCATCTTTTACGTCTTAGTGTGGATAGCTTTTGTTATCAGTATTCTGTTGCAAATAGATATCCTGACTGTTATCTCTGGTGCTTTTCTAGTCCATATGACTTTTGATATTCTTGATGATGTAAAACAGTTAGGGCATATTAATAACTGGTTGTGGCCAATAAATAAATTAAGAGGAAAGTGAGATGTCAGTACGTTCATCCATTCTGCGTTCGAGTGATGATAATAAAAGATTTGGTAGTAAGAGTTATGCTAATCTAGACCTTGGATTTGAGGTTTTAGAGGCAAGTAAATTTATTGCTGAGCAGAACAATGAGATGCGTAAGAGGCTCTTTTCCAGAGAATTTTCAGTAGATAAGGTTGTACATATTATCAAGCTTTTTAACAAAGGGAATGAATTAATCACAGTGAATCAGATTAGAGATATCTTTGATGATGTTGGTTTTAATACAGATGTGTCATTTTCTGAATATCATAATGGAGATATCATTATCGTCTATAATGTCGGAGGATATTTGATTCCTGGTTGGGAGAAGTTGGCAAAATTACTTTATGGGAGAAAAGAAAACTTGAAACATTTGTTTCTAACTAAGCTTTCCCCAGGCAAAAAACGATTCCACTGTAGGATATATCATAATGATGATGGTTGTTGGTATATAACAAGTCATATTGATGAAGCGAATTGGATGAATATTATTAATCCGATACAGGCTATTAAGTCGCACTTTTTGAAAGGAACAGGTGATTATATCCTAGGAACAAGGATCATGATTCGAGTTATGGATGAAGTAATTGAGAAATTTAAAAACAGGTCTCGTCTATATGTTAATGTAGATGAAATATATCAAGAAGAGTCTTCTAAGTGATATAATCGTGTGATATTGCCGGATCGTCTAATGGTAGGACGACGGTCTCTGGAACCGTTAATCCTAGTTCGAATCTAGGTCCGGCAATTTCTATTCAACGCTTTCGATATTCCCGAGTGGATCGCAAGTTATTGTCATTCCTATGGAATTATCTTCTGACTTCATGATCTCAAATTTGTAATTTAGAGTACCCTTGGGGTTTTGCTCGACAGTCCTTGTAATTGCATCCTTCTGTACTATCTCTGCACCAATAAATATCTCTATTTGCTCGGGTTCGTCTACCTCTGGATCCAGTACACATACATGTATAGGCTTCAGATAGTAATACGCTCCTTTGCCTAGTGAATAACCGACAATTCCTTGTTGATCGAGATAATCAACAACTTTCTCTCTATGTATTGCTATAGCTTCCTCTTTTCGAGCATCCATCTCTCTCTCTCGAGCTGCTTCCCACTGATTAAGATATCCACCTGTTGGACCTTTTGGATCACCCATAATTATTTCTAATTAAGTTATCTAACATATATTTTACCTCATTAATACCCTTCAACCAAATATCCTTTCTAGATATATCAATACCCATATCTAAAAATATTTCCCGTGGCGATTTGATACTCCCAGAAGATAGAAAAGTTTTTACTAAAGAAATCTTTTTCGGGTTCTCTCGAACCATTGCTTGTAGTGATTTGGATATAAGGAGGCCACTTGCATATGAATAAACATAGAAATATCTACGAATATGGCTCCAGTATATCCATCCATTTTTCATACCCTCATCTATTTTTACAGAATCTCCCAAGTATGCATGCATGTGCTTACAGAAAAGCTCTGATATTGTATCTCTATCTACATATCCTTTCCGCCTAAATTCTCTGTGCAATTCTGTTTCAAAGTTATATAAAGCAACCTGTGCGAATATTGTTGACACATCATTGTGCATTTTCTGACCTAAGATTGTATATCTTTCCTCTTCGTTAGCGGTTTCAAGAATGTTTTGTAGAGTAAAATCTTCAAAAAATGTACTTGCTGTCTCAGCCAACGAGGTAGGGTAATCACTGTTAACAGCTGATTGAGATGTGGATAGTTCTGAATGTATACCATGTCCACTTTCATGGGCTATTGTTAAAACATCATGCACTTTCATATTGTGGTTTAACAGAATGTATGTAGGTAGTGATTTACTAACATTTATACAAAAAGCTCCTCCCGATTTGCCTTTCTGAGGGTATACATCATACTGTCCGTTTAATTGAAATCTTTCAACAATATCTCCAAATTCTTTATCTAAAGAGTAGAAAGTTTTCTTTACAATATCCATAGCTTCGCTATATTGATACTCCTTTGTAGCATTTCCCAATGGAACATGACGATCATGGTATCCTAATTGTTTTACACCTAAAGACTTAGCCTTGTATTTGTAGTAGTTTCGAGATATATCAAAATTCTCAGTAACTGTTTTTACAAGAGTATCTACAATCTCTGTCTCTATATCATCTTCTATATGTCTTAGAAGATCTGCTCTTTTTACTTTTCTGTATGTGTCTGATATGTACTTGCTTTCAAGCACTGAATTTATCTCAAATTCAGCAATTTCAGCATACTTACTATTTACCTTGTTGAACTCCTTTGCTGCAAAATGTCGAACCTTCTTGTCTCTTGATTCAAAATATTTACTAATTTCATTGTAATGGATCTGTTTTGTTTTTCCATCCTCCCCCTTTATACTCAATTCCTGTTTGTCCAATAGCTCAGAGAGCATATCTACCCAGTTGAAGTAAGATGTTTTGCTCATTGAATTGAAAACCCTTTCCTCCATATCCGTAAGAATATATTTACCACTTAGAAATAATCCCTCGAGAAAATGTTTGTATTTTACTAGGTCGGGAGATGTGAGAAATAGTTTCTGCTTTTCTTCGGAAATTTTTGAGATATTTAATTCAAAAAATTGAATATCATTACTTAAACGTGTATACAAATCTGAAAGTTTGTTAAGTTTAGCTTTGATATTGCTGTCTGTTTGATTTAGGGAATTTAAGAGGATGAAGTAGTAAAACGGCTTCATAGCTTGGCCGTATTTTTCTTCTAGCTCCTCATATTCTTCAATAGCTGCTCTTAGAATTTTTGGATTGCTGAGATATTCTCTGTTTGCTTTCCATTTTTTTACAAAAGTTTTGTTTTTTGATATTGCGACATCTGTATCTAATTCAATCTGTGGATCATTCTGATTCTTGTATAGCTGTTCTAAATTCCAAGTTGTTTTCATTCCCCATTATACTACACTCCAAGCCATTTCTAAGATACCATATGAGTGTGATATAATGGGGAAACACTTTGACCCAGCTATCACTGGTAAGTGGTGGAAAGAAAGCGAATGCAAGTAGACTCCATCGGTAGATCTCCGTTATCAAAGATCCGAACCATACACTGTGTGGTTCAGAGGAAGTAACAGTAATGTTGCTTTGAATAGGGTGGTACCGCGAAATATGTAATATGTTCGCCCCTTTGTAAAGATTAGTATACAATATACTAGTTTCTACAAGGGGGCTTTTTGTTTAAATTAAATATTTAAAGATATGGCTAAAGCTAGCAAATTAAGAGAGGTTAAAGCTAATGTTGATTTTGTACAAATGGAGAAAGATATTATGAATCTGTGGAATGAGAAATCAATTGTGAAGAAGTATTTAGAAAAGAATAACAAATCTAAGAAAAACTTCTCTTTCATTGATGGACCAATAACGGCGAATAATCCAATGGGAGTACATCATGCTTGGGCTAGGACATACAAAGATGTTGTTCAGAGATACAAGAATATGCAAGGTTTTGAGCAGAGATTTCAGAATGGTTTTGATTGCCAAGGACTGTGGGTAGAGGTAGGAGTTGAGAGAGATTTAGGATTTAACAGTAAGAAGGATATTTTGGATTACGGAATGGATAATTTTACGAATGCTTGTGTTGCAAGGGTAAACAAATTTTCTAAGATTCAGACAGAGCAATCTGAAAGATTGGGAATGTTCATGGATTGGGATAATAGCTACTATACAATGTCTGAAACAAACAACCTGTATATTTGGCATTTTCTTAAAAAGTGTCAGGAGAAAGGTCTGTTGTACAAAGATAAATCTGCTACAACATGGTGTCCAAGATGTGAGACTGGACTTTCTCAACATGAGCAGGCTGATGGTTACAAGATGATCAAGGATACTGCCGTGTATGTTTTGTTTAAAATAACCGGTAGGAAGAATGAGTATGTCCTTGCATGGACGACAACACCATGGACTCTTGCTGCAAATGTTTTGTTGGCTGTAAATCCAGAATTGGAGTATGTTAAAACCAATTATGATGGGAAGACAGTATATCTTGGTGCAGATGCCGCGAAGAGGATGAATATGAAGGATGTGGAGAGTGTTGATGTTAAGGAGATTCTTGGATTGGAATATGATTCTTTGTTTGAGATTGATGCTCAAAAGAATATCTCTCACTCCATAGTGTCTTGGAATTTAGTTGATTCTTCAACTGGTTCTGGGGTTGTGCATATAGCTCCAGGTTGTGGACAGGAAGATTTTGAATTGGGTCTAGAACTTAAGGCTGATACACTTGCTCCTCTTGATTCTACAGGAAGATTCTTGGAAGGGTATGGTGATTTAACTGGTAAATATGCTCATGATGTTGCTCCTGAAGTATTAAAATATCTTGAATCTAAGAACTTACTTTTCAAAACAGAGGAGTATGAGCATAGCTATCCTCACTGTTGGAGATGTGGTACTAAATGTTTGTTTAGGTTAGAAGATAACTGGTTCTTAGATGTTCGATCGATTAAAGAAGATCTAAAAAAAGCATCAGAAACTGTAAAGTGGAATCCAGAGTATGTAGGTAAAAGAATGTTAGGCTGGTTGGATGGAATGGGAGATTGGATGATTAGTAGAAAACGATTCTACGGATTAGCTTTGCCTTTCTATGAATGTAAGAAGTGTGGAAACTTGCATGTAGTTGGGAGTAAGGAGGAATTAAAGAAATTGGCTCTTGAACCGAAGCTAGTTGATGATTTACCAAGCGTACATAGACCGTGGATTGATGATATTAAAATTAAATGCCCAAAATGTGGAGAAGAGGTAGAGAGGGTTGCTGATGTTGGTGATTGTTGGTTGGACGCAGGTGTTGTTCCATTCTCGACATTGAAATACTTGGAGGATAGGGGATATTGGGAAAAATGGTTCCCTGCCGACTTCATAACAGAGATGATTGAACAGGTGAGACTTTGGTTCTACTCAATGCTTGTTTTCGGAGTTGTATTGGAGAAGCAGATTCCATATCGTGAGGTACTTGGATTTGCTGAGGTTAGAGATGAGAACAATGAGAGAATGAGTAAATCCAAACCTACCTACATTAAATTTGATGAAGCTGCTGAAAAGGTTGGTTCCGATATCCTGAGATGGAACTATGTTACATCTTCGGTAGGTGCTAATATTCGATTTAGCTGGAATGGGTTGGAGGATGTTCGTAGGAGATTCTATCTTCCTCTTTGGAATTCGTACAACTATTTTGTTACCTACGCAAAATTACATAACTGGGATAATTCAAAGTATGATGCTACAGCATTAACCAATGTAATGGATAGATGGATTGTTTCTAAGGTGAGGAAATTGGCAATGGATGTTGAAAAGTTAATGGACAGATATGATATGGCAAATGCAAGTAGAAATATGGAAGATTTCGTTAAAGATCTTTCGCAGTGGTATATCAGAAGGTCAAGAAACAGATTTAAGGTTGGAGATTCTGATGCACTTGGAACTCTACACTACTGTTTAGTGCTCTTCAGTCAAATCTCAGCTCCAATGATCCCCTTTGTAGATGAGGAGATGTATCAGAATTTAGTAGTTGGTTTGGATCTTAAGGATGCAAAATTATCTGTACATTTAGAAGAGTATCCTAAATTTATGGGAAAGGATATTGATGAGGAGATACTTTCAAAAATGGATACAGTTAGAACGGTTTGTTCAAATGGCTTGAAGGCCAGGGAGGATGCTAAACTTAATTTGAGACAACCACTATCTGTAGCATTTATGGGCATAGATGATGTTGTTATGAATGAAATTGTAAAGGAAGAGTTGAATGTTAAGGAAGTGAAATTCTCAAAGGAGAGGATCCAAGAAGAAGGATTCATTTCTGCAGGAGAGGGCACAATGTATGTTTCCATAGATGTGAGAATGTCTGACGATTTGAAAGAGGAGGGTCTAAGGAATGAGTTCTTGAGGAAGTATAGGGATATGAGGAAAAAGGGTGGATTTAAGATCGATGATGTTGTGACATTACATCTTAAATTTGAAGATTCAGACCAGCAGGTTTCTTTACAGAAATACTTAGAAAAGAATCATACAGAAATGTCTGTCAAAGACATCTTAGTCTCAGAAGATGGGGTAGAGTATACCAATGAGATTGTTTTAAACGGGAAGAAGATATTTATTAAGATAGATTAATCTCTCTCAATATTTACTTCGATACCTGTTATCTTAGAGAAATTTAGGGAAGCTGTTTTTAGTGTGGTACCACTAGATACTGCTAATTCGCCTACGATATTTCTTATGGCATTCTCTATCTGCTTTTCAATACTTACAGGTATTAATCGGCCCTCTTTCTCTCTACTTTTCTTTACACTATTGCAGTACTGTATTATCTGTATTGATGCTTTTAAATCAGAGCTTTCTTCCAAGTCTTTAAAGAGATTCAACATTATGTTGAAATCCTTAACCTTTGGTTTAACACTTGGATTTTTCTTAAGTTCTTTTATAGCTTCTTTAATCTGTTCTACTGGAAGTACAGCTCTAATTCCCAAATTTTCAACATTCTCTATTGGAGCGGATATTCTCAATGGGTTAGTTACTAGTTCGAACTCAAAGTACTTTTTTATTTCACCATTAAACTCTATCTCTTTCTCTGCTCTGACCCAACCTGCACCGTGTGATGGATAGAAGACCTTAGATCCGACTTTGAGATTCATAATTGTTGAAAATGTTGATATTAATGCCTAATTATACCACAAAATGGTATACTAATTATTATGAATATTACTGTTATCGGAGGTGGAACAGGTTCTACAGTTGTACTCCAGGGCTTAAAGAAATATCAAGATTTGAATTTGAGAGTTATTGTTGGAATGATGGATGATGGAGGTAGTAATGCTGCGGTAAGGGATGAATTTGGACTCCTGCCTCTAAGTGATGTGAGAAAGTCAATTCTGGCATTGGCAGATACTAGTAATAATGAGGTTTGGAGAAAGCTATTTGTATACAGATTTAGTGAGGGAAATGGTATTAAGGGTCATACTTTGGGAAATCTCCTTATGGTTGCTATGACAGATATTTTGGGATCTGAGTTAGAAGCGATTGAGATGTTTAAAAATCTTTTTAGTGTTAGAGGAGAGGTTCTACCAGTTACATTTGACGATGTAAGACTTGTTGCCGAGTATGATGATGGAAGCAAGGTTATTGGCGAGCACTATATTGATGAGCCAAAGAAACATAAAAATATTGTTAATTTCTATTTAGACTCAGAGGCAAAAGCTTTTGATGAGACACTTCAGGCGATAGATAGCTCTGATTATCTGGTATTGGGTCCAGGTGATCTTTTTACAACAATATTACCTAATATCTTGGTCTCTGGAGTCAAGGAAAGAATTCAACAATCCAAGGCGAAGATTGTATATGTAGCAAATTTGATGAGTAAAATAGGGCAGACTAGGGGTAGGACGCATAGGGAGATTGTGGAGCTTCTCGAGAAATATATGGGCAGGGATATTGATATTGTGGTTGTAAATAAGGGAAATATTCCAACCAAAGCTTACAAAAGATATTTAGAAGATGGTGAGAATGTGATGGAGGATGATCTGTGTGATGGTTTTGGTAGAACTGTAATTAGAACAGATCTTGTTGCAACCGACGTTATCCGAAAAGACAAAGGTGATAGCTTAGATAGGAGTTTGGTCAGACATGATACTGAGAAATTGGCAAAGACTTTGTACAAGATATTTTACAGCAACAAAAACTCTGTCTTACGAATGGTTGGAAATCTTCTGGCCCACTATAAGGATTAATTTGTTTTTCGGCTCAGGTATTTCTTCTCCTTCCTCCTTGTATTTTAAGGTAAATGAATTTTGTTTTAGAATTGAGATAACTTTTCTTAATTTACTTTGGGTTCCTGGATGATATTCAATAATTATATTTTTTACCAAGGATAACTTACCTGTCCTTTGAAGATCAGACAACACATTCAATTCCTCCCCCTCTATATCCATCTTAAGCAAATCTACTTCACTGTTGAGATAATCACTAAGTAAATCTGATTCAATTTCAATTGGTAAAGTTTTCTGCTTTCCATTCCAAGCGTCTTTCTTAAAACTTGCTGTTGAGAATGCATCTTCTCCAGATGAATCAATATGTAGTGTGGAGTGTGTTTTCCTCTTACTCAGTGCAACTTCAAATAGATGTACATCAATTATTCCATTCCTTTGTATATTTTCTTGAAGTAGTGGAAATATGTTTGGATTAGGTTCGAAAGCGTAGATTGTTGAATTAGGATATTTGTTCTTAAAGTAAAGGATGGATAGACCTATGTGTGAGCCTAAATCGTAGATAACAGGATTCGAGTTTAACTGGATTTTGTAGATCTCTTTGTTGAAAATCTCATCTTTTAATATATCCAGCTCCTTTTTAGATAGGTAAGCT
>CAIMEL010000007.1 GCA_903840015.1 uncultured bacterium | reverse complement strand
AGAGAGGTCTTGCGTATCCTAGAGCGGGAGGAGAATAGGTGTCACGAACTTGAGGATGTAGTTATAAGTATGGCTAGTCGTTTGTTCGAAATGACTGGTAAGAGTAAGAAAGGGGAGGGGAAAAAACTTGCACAAGAGATTCTGAATTCGGGCAAAGCTTTAGAGAAATTCTGGGAGATAGCATTTGCTCAAGGATGTATTAAGAAGGTTACTTCACATGAGATAGAGAGTGCTTCGTTAACTCGAGATTTGCTTGCTGATAGAGCAGGGGTTGTTAAAATGATAGATAATATACAGCTAGTAAGTATTGCAAGGGCTTTAGGGAATCCCAAAATCAAAGAAGCTGGTATATATATAAATAAGATGCCAGGAGAATCTTTCAAAAAAGGAGAGAAATTACTTACGATATATGCAACAACAGAAAGCAGATTACAAAAGGCTGTTGGTTTTCTTGAGATCGATAAGATATTTAAATTCTCCTAAATCTTTTTTCTATTTCTCTTGATGACAGAGGAAAGTATAGATATTATCGAGATTAGAACTGCTAAGGTCACTATGACTGGAATTGTTATGACTAGTGCTCTTCCGAGTACTGTTGCCTTTAGGAAGGTATTTATCCAGGTAGAAAAAACAAACGATTTGTTTTCTGGAAGTCCATTTTCGTCATATTCTTTGTTTGGAACAAGGTCCACATAACCTTTCAAATTAGAGACATCAATTTTATCTGAAACTCCAAAAACCTTAAGGCTGAACCCATTGGTTGTCATCTCCTGTATATTGTCTGCCGAAAATATCCTTATGTTCGAAAGGGAGTCTCCATTGAAGGTCTCCCATAATACTCGATCTAACTGCTGTCCCAATTTCATGTTCTTGCTCTCGAATGTTGGATCTATGGAGTACCACCCATACTCTGGTATCCAAATTTGTACCCATTGATGTCGTATTTGATTTCCATCTCTGTTCTCATCTAAGTTCGCGTATCCTAAGGCTGCTCTTGCAGGTATACCTTGTGCCCTAAGGATAGCTATCATAGAGTCTGCGTATTCCATACATACAGATCCCCCTCCTTGTAGTGCCTTCACGGCTCCAATCCTCTCATTGTCTGAATTAGCTTTGCTTTCGTCGTAGTCTAAAATATCATTCACATATTTGTAGTCAAGATGAACAATATCTTCTAGGGAAAGGACATCTTTCTTAAGGTTGTTTGCAATGTCTACAATATATTGATTTCCACTTTCCCAGTATTTTGTCGGTGTTAGATATTTCTTTGTAAAATCACTTGCTTGAATTTTCTGTATATATTCATCTAGCTTAATATCCAAAGGATTCACTCTCTCATTGTAGCTGTTCTGTTCTGCAGTAATATACCCTTCAATAGAAATGATGCCTTCTTTGTTCGCAGGCATTTCGAAAACGGCGATAACATTACCTTCTTCGTCCTTGTAAATATCAATTGGGCTTGGAGAGACTTTCTCGAAGTAGACTCTTTGGGATGTCTCTGCAAATTCTCTCGGAAGTGATATCTCATAGATGTTTGCTGAAATTGCTTTTAGGATATTTGAATATTTCTCTGGAATGAAATTATCAGTCTTTGGTGTTTTGTAATTCATCTCAAACCTGTACAGTACAGAAGTACCAAACTCTAGATATGGTGCTGATTCCAAACGATCAGTTTGTAGGAATTTGTAGATAGTTTCTGATCCCTTCTCCTCTTTGACATAATCAGGGAAAATCTTTGCGAGTGGTGCTATGTTTTTGTCAGTAATTATGGACATATGATAGTTATATGTAGTTGTAGTATTGCTATCTTTGTCTACGACTGAGAATTGTGTGTCTGTTGGCAGCGATGTACCAACAAGAACTATCAGGTCTTCAACTTTTTTAAGATAGTCGTGAGTAGTATATGATAGCTTTAATCTATATGGAGAAGAGGAGGTTGTTTGTTTGTAGTTCGGCACTGATATATATATTCCTTGACCATTTTCTTTCTCCTGGACTGAATACTTGACTGCGCTGCCTGCTTCATTAAGAACTGTGAGATTTTGTTTCTTGTATGCTCTCTCTGTATTAATCCTCTCTTGGCTATCTCCTTGTAAATCGGGGATATGGAAGAGTTTTTCGCCAGTGGCAGGGAAGTAGTATTTACTGTTTTTGACGGATCGAATATATTCATTTTCCACAGTTACATAATCTTTGCCTGTCTCGTATATTATTTTAGTGTAACTTTCTATCAGGAAATCTTCACTTGCAGCGTAGAGCGGTGTCTTGAAAGAGAGGACTGCCAAAACAGTTGCAAAGAATAATACTGTCGTTATTTTTAGTATTTTCATAGTTTCTACTATATCATACCTAGCATAATCAATATATCATCTGCGACAGGATTGGTATATAATCCCGATATGGCAATAACTAGATCACACTCTCTTTCATTGGGAATCGTAGGACTTCCTAATGTAGGGAAATCGACAATATTTAACTCACTGACGAAGATGGCTGTCCCAGCACAGAATTTTCCATTCTGTACGATAGACAAAAATGTGGGGGTGGTAGAGATACCCGATGAAAGATTAGCTAGGCTTGCAAATCATTTTAAAGCAGCAAAGATAGTTCCTTCTGCTATGACTTTTGTAGATATCGCAGGTTTGGTAAAAGGTGCGTCAAAAGGTGAAGGTTTGGGAAATCAATTTCTTTCACATATTAGAGAAGTTGATGTAATTATGTATGTGTTAAGAGCTTTTGAAAGTAGCACAATAACTCATGTTTACGACAGGATAAATCCTCTTGAAGATTTTGATATTGTACAATCAGAGTTGATTCTTAAGGATATTGAAAGTGTAGAAAAACGTCTTCCAAATGTAGAGAAAATGAGTAAGCTTGGCAATGTAGATGCAAAAAAGGAGCAAGCTATCCTGGCAAAGGTATTGTCTTCTCTAAATAGTGGAATACCAGTTGTGGAGATTCCTCTGAGTTCAGAGGAAAAGGAGATTTTGTATGATCTTCATCTGCTTACTTCTAAGAAGAGATTAATAATATTGAATTGTAGAGAGGGACTTGAGAACAAAGAAATTCTTTCATGGAAAGAAGAGCTTCAGAAATTAACTGGTGACACTGTTCTGCTAGTTGATGTAAAACTGATAGGGGAGATAGAAGATATGCAGGAGGAAGAACGAGTAGAGTATCTCTCTTTGCTTGATACAAAGCCAGTCCTTATGGAGGACATAATAAAGGCGGCATTTGGAGTTTTAAATCTCTTGACCTTCTATACAGGTTCTACCAAGGAGTGCAATGCTTGGAGTATTGAAGCTGGTGCTACGGTCAAAGAGGCGGCTGGAGTTATACATACAGATTTAGAACAAGGCTTCATCACTGCAGATGTTGTTAATGTTGATCAATTGATTGATGCAGGAGGATGGGCAGAGGCTAAGAATAAAGGATTGATTAAAAACAATGGGAAGGAATATCTTGTAAAAGATGGTGATTATGTTGTCATCTTAAGTAATAAATAGGTTTGAAAATCAATCTTTTTCTTGGTATATTTAGTAACAGGATTTGGATTGGAACACAGTTATTGTTTTAAGAGACCTTTTCTGCTAAAATCCATTCTCGTTAAGCTAAATTGTAGATTAAACCATTAATGTTAGTAAAAAAGCACAGGGATACAAAGAATTATGAGTTGATGTTAGCTCTTAAGCCATTGCTACCAGATGATTTACGTAAGGAAATTCACAAACAGTTTGTGGGTATGGTTAAGAAGGATGGTGGAGAGGTTGTTGATGTTGATGTCTGGGGAAAGAGATATCTTTCATACAAAATAAAGGGTCATAATGAGGGATACTATATTGTATATGATTTTAAGGCATTCCCAGCTACAATTGCAGAGATAAAGAGACAGATGCAATTGAAACAGGAAGTTCTTAGATTTATGGTTGTTGAGATGGATGATGTTAGTAGGATAGGTAAAAGTATCAAGAAGAAAGAGTTGGAAATTTAAGAAGAAATTAATATTAAGGGTGTAAAGTTAAGGGTAAGTTAAATTTATTATATTTTTTAAAATGGCATCAAGATCGTTAAATAGGGTTCTCCTCATAGGGAATCTAACTAGAGATCCAGAGATGAGATATACAAATTCTGGTACTCCAGTAGTTACATTCGGAATGGCAACAAATAAATCATGGAAAGATTCCGAGGGTGAGACAAAAGAGTTGGCTGAATTCCACAACTTGGTAGCTTGGAATAAGATGGCTGAGATATGTCAACAGTTGCTTGCGAAGGGAATGAAGATATATATTGATGGCTCCTTAAATACAAGATCATGGGAGGCAGAAGATGGTTCCACAAAGTACAAAACAGAAGTAAGAGTGAATGATATGATCTTACTTGATAGTAAAGGTAAGCAGGGTGTTGGTGGAGATGGTGCTTCTGAGAAAGAGGAATCTCACAAAGGTGAAGAGAAGAAAGAGAAGGAAGTTGAGGAAGAGGTAACCGTTGAAGATCAAGATCCTTTAGAAGAAGATTTGCCCTTTTAAATTAGATAGAAGACGCTATGGATGACGAGAATATAAAAAAAGATACCGTAAATACTGAAGAGGAGACCTTTTCTGCTAAGAAGAAACCTAGGAGAAAGAGGCGAATAATTCAGAACTTAAAATGTCCTTTGTGCGAAGGTGGTGTTAAGTCAGTTACATATAAGGATGTCTATCAATTGAAGAAATTTACCTCTGTAAGAGGAAAAATAATTTCTACAGAGAAATCTGGTGTTTGTGATCGTCATCAGAGACAATTGACAACTTCTGTCAAAAGAGCAAGGTATATGGCACTGTTGCCATATGCTTCTAATGAATAAGCTGTTTGATTTGTAAGAGAAGGGCCGAGAGGCCCTTTTTTTTGTTGAAACTTAAACGGAATTTGAGTAATATATTAAGACAATGTCAAAACTGCCACTTCTTGATAAAAATGCATATCTAAGTATTGTCGTTAAGGACAATGGGATATGGAGTCATTTAGCATATACCGATCATTATGCATCTCGTGAGTATATTCTTTCTGATTTTACAGATTTAAATCCTCTTAGATATCGTCTTGATGATGAACTGTTTAACACTCAATTTTGGTATGACTATTTTAACTCTTTAGAAAAAGTCTTCGGTTGGGATATAGTTCAAAAGGATCCTAAGAACATATTCACTTTTAGAAGGTTTCTAAGCGAAGGAGATGGCATATCTGGAGTTAGGATACAGATAGATGATAATCAAAAGTTCTTCAACAAGATCTTTTCCTCAGTTAGATCTTTCTCAAACGATATTTCCTTGAGAGTAATAGATGATAAGTATATGTATTCCTTGCTAGATGGTTTATCTGATAAACTGGGATATGAGGATTTGGTATATGTTGATATGGATATATATGATTGTACTGTTTATAGAGTTAGAAAAGTTTTCGATAAGAAAGAGAAAGTAGAAAGAAAAGAATTCACGAGATCAAAGATAAATTGGGATAGTGAATTTGCTGTAATAGATTCTGTTAAAGATTCCCGATTCAAGGCCTTCTTGGCAACGGATTTAACAAACGGACAAGTACTAAACTATTGGGGTAACTTTGTTCTAAACAGGATGTTCTCATCTGTTGATCCCAATATTATTGACGTGCTAAGGGCCTATTGTACTATACAGAATCATTCCATATATCGTGATAACAAGGATAAACTTATTGGCTTCGGTACCGCAGAGGAAAGAAGTTGCTTGATTATTTCCGGATATATTCCAAGAGTTTTAGGTAAGAGTAAATCTCTTCTGTCATTAATAGACGGCTTGGAATTTAATGGGAGCTTTGATTGTCTTTGGGATCTTGAACTTAAGTTGCTAAGTTATGGGAAATCCTATGTAAATGGTCCTAATGCAGTTGATATCATTTTGACAAGAAAAGATGTAGTCTCTCTTGCTACTAAAGTTATGATTCCGTATGTCGAAGCCAAGGTCTCCAATAAAGTTGTACTTAGTGGATATTTTGAATCGTTAGATACTGAGAGAACGGAATTCTTCGCAATGGCACAACAGTTCTCATATATATCCTTACCAAAGGGGAAAAACAAAACAGTATTTGATTGTAACTTCAAGAATGGCTCCTATCTATTACCGAATAACAAGAGAGAGATTTCGTTTATGTCCATCCCTGAAAACAATGTCTATGAATCTTTACTCATTGATGCGAGGTCTCGTCCTGTTGTCTATGGCCCAGATAGTTATGCAAATAAAATTAAATTGCAGATGTGGATAAATGATAATAAAGCGTAAAATTCTTGAAAATTACAAACAGTATAAATTCTCAATCCCATATGGAGTAGGTGATACAGTGCTAGTTACTCCAGGAGAACATATTAAAAGAGGAGAGTGTTTAATAAAGGGTAGAAAGAGTACAAGAAAAAATTCTTTTTACATTCCAGAACAAATAGGTTGTTCTCTACAAGACATTAATTCAGTGCTTGAATGTATAGATGGAGAGTTTGTCCAAGAAGGTGATACTTTGGCCCAAAAGGTTACAACAGGAGGATTGATGGTTAAGAAATTGATAGCTCCTTCCTCTGGTATCGTTGACTTGGCGAGGATTGATAACGGATATATTGATCTTCTTGGTGAAGAATCTGCAACAGAGATTGTGAGTACATTCGCTGGTTCAGTTGAAAGTATTTCCCCTATGGAAGGATTGACGATATCTGGATCTGCGTTAGCATTGGATATCCTTTCAATCTCTGATATGTTTGATGTGCAGAATGTATCAAAGGAGAAAAAAATCATCGGAGAATTTGTCTCGCTTGGAGAGGGTAGGGACTTAAGGTTGAAATCAGATGCCGAATCATATCATGGGAAAATTGTCTATGTCGGGAAATATCTCCATATCGATCTGTTACATGACCTTTTTCAAAAAGGTGCAGCTTTTGTTCTTACATATTCAATGGATTATGAGGACTTTAGAAGGCAGGGATTACCTGTGGGTGTAATTGGAGGTTTTGGTGAGATATATTCTAGTAATATTTTACTTAACAAACTAGCTACAATGGATGGCAAATTTGTTGTTGTTGATTACGCAGAATCTCAAATATTCTTCCTGCAGGATGAAAATATCAATAGCGTTAAGGGAAATATGTTTGTAAAAAATCTTAATGGAGCCGTAGTTCGCTCGCTTCTTCTTTCAAATTACGGAATGGTTGGGAATGTTCTCTCTTCGGATGATGAAGATGGATATATTATGGTGGAGTGGGAAAATGGCTCAAGTAGTATGGTGGACATTGGTGCTGTTGAATTTATCACCCTTTGAGTATAATATGTCAGCTTAATTTGTAAACTACCCATATATGATAACGAAAGATTCTTCAAAGTACCGAAGTAGTATCACAGTAGCAATTCTCCTTGTTTTAGTTTTTGTCTTAGGATTAGTTACTGGTCGTAATGTAGACAAAGGAGATTTGACTGTTCTTGATTTTAGGAATCCAGCGAAGGATGTTGACATGAGTAAATTCTGGGATGTTTGGAAACTAGTTTCCGCTGATTATGTTGATACTGAAAAAGTTAATAAGGATAATATGGTATATGGAGCAATAAAGGGTATGGTGAACTCTTTTGATGATCCTGCTACTGTATTTCTTGATCCTGAAGAAACTAAGGAATTTGATTCTGCTAGTGAAGGGAAATATTTCGAAGGTATTGGTGCTGAATTAGGGTATGAAAGTGGCCAGGTTATTGTTGTTACACCACTAGAGGGTTCACCAGCAAAAGAGGCAGGCCTGCGACCTGGTGATTACATCCTGAAGATAGATTCATATGAACTTAAGAGCACTGACTCTGTGTATGATGCTGTTGGGAAAATACGAGGGAAGGCTGGTACTGAGGTTGTACTTAATGTCTTACACAAAGGTGATTCTGTACCTGTGGATATAAAGATTGTGAGAAGAGAAATCACAGTCCCAAGCATGACTCTTGAATTTATAGGTGAAAATAAGGATGTTGCTTGGTTTAAGGTTAGTCGTTTTACAGATACAACCTTTAGCTCTTGGATATCTCTTTGGAATACCAAGGTCAAGGAAATTTCTGCGTCAAAAACCAAGAAGGTCATTTTAGATTTGCGAGGAAATCCAGGTGGTTTCTTTGATGCTGCAATATATGCTGGTGATGATCTCCTAGATGAGGGGTATGTAATTTCACAACAGAGGGATGGGAATGGTAGAACACAGAAATATGAATCAACTAAGGGTGGAAATTTAACAGGTGCTAAATTAGTTGTACTTGTGAATTCGGGAAGTGCTTCTGCTTCTGAGATTCTTGCAGGAGCCTTACAGCAAGCTAAAAGGGCTGTAGTAATAGGGGAGAATACATATGGTAAAGGAACTGCACAGAAGATATATAACTTGTCTGATGGATCTTCTTTACATCTTACGATTTTAAGATGGTTGCTTCCTGATGGTAGTAATATAGATAGAGAAAGTTCTATTCATCCTGATATAGAGGTTGTATTAACAAATGATGATTTTAAGGAAGGGCGTGACCCTCAACTGGATCGTGCTCTTAAGGAACTCTCTAAATAAATTTAATTGTATTAAAGATATGGAAGAAGAAATAAAAGCTGATAAAGTTGAAAGTGAGAATAAACCAACTCGCTCTAAGGGAAAAAGATGGCTATGGATTCCATTTGGGATTTTGTTTCTTTTTGTACTGTTTTCTTCTGTAACAATCTTGTTGGGATTTGTGGTTAGTAAATATGTCCCTCAGATAGAGAAATATATATCTGAGAATTGGAATGCGAAGGAGGATGATGATCAGGTAATAGTTTTGTCTGATCAAGAGCTTAACGTCATAAATATTGTCCAAGAGAGTACGCCATCGGTTGTTAGTATTGCTACGTCAAAGCTAGCATTTTCTCAAGGAGAAGGTTTAGTTGATCAAAAGAGTAATATAGGGACAGGGTTTATTGTAGACAAAGATGGCCTTGTTATTACAAATCAACACGTTGTTTCTGATCCTAATGCTGAGTATAAGGTTGTAACCAGTGATGGTAAAGAGTTGGTTGTGAATGAGATATTGAGAGATGATATTAATGATATTGCACTGTTGAAAGTGGATAGAGATGGGAAAGAATTAAAGGAGATTGCATTGGGAAATTCTACAAATCTCCTGGTTGGTCAAACAGTAATAGCAATAGGGACACCTTTAGGTGAATACTCTGGTAGTGTAACATCTGGAATTATAAGTGGACTGAACAGATCTGTAACCGCTAGCTCTGGTTGGTTTGGTAGTACGACTAAGTCGTACGAAGGAGTTATACAAACAGATGCAGCTGTTAACCCAGGGAACTCGGGTGGACCACTTATTAATTCTCAAGGAGAAGTTATCGGTATAAACTTTGCGACTACATCTGGTGCAGATAATATATCTTTCGCTATACCAATAAACAAAGTTAAAGTAAGGTTAGAGGAGTATAGAACATATGGTAAATTCATAAAGCCATACCTTGGTGTTACATATCAGATGGTCACTGAATATGAAGCTTTGTATTACTCTGATGTTGTACCAGGGGCTTTGGTTGTTCGTATAGATCCTTTGGCACCTGCATATAAAGCGGGAATTAGAAGAGGTGACATTATTACCAAATTCGGAGAAGAAAAGGTTACTTTAGCTCTAGGAGAATTGATACAAAAACATAAGGTGGGAGAGGAAGTTAAGGTTGAAGTTTCTCGAGGCGGTAAAGATATGAAGTTTACTGTCACTTTAGGAGAGATGGATTAATACAAATCTATCTAAGCCCCTGAAGTCCTTTAAAACTTCGTGTTTGTATTCTTGTAATAGTTTGTGCATCTGGGGTAGGGTGGATGGTTCTATCTCAATGACTAGGGTAGATGCTATACCTTCCTTAGCCGAACTTAATTGTTTTAATAACTCTTCATAGAAAAACAATCCGTTCTCACCTCCCTCTAGAGCTATTTGGGGTTCGTATTCTAAAACACTCCTATCAAGATTCCTGTACATGGAAGATGGTATGTATGGCAAATTTGCTACATAGAGTGTGTTGTCTGTTAAATCTATATTTTTAAGTAGATTGGTTTGTAGGAAACGGATTTTGCCTTCCACTAAGTTTCTTTTTGTATTCCTCTTTGCTATCTTAAGGGCCTCAGTAGAAATATCTGTCGCAAGAAATTCTACTCCCTGATCTGTTGGTATGGTCTTTGCGATGGAGATTATAATACAGCCACTTCCTGTCCCTATGTCAATTATTCTACTGTAGTTATTCTTCTTGCAAAGTGAAATAGCCAAATCTACGAGATTCTCTGTTTCTAATCTTGGTATCAGGGTGTGTTTGTTTACATAAAAGTCATTTCCATAGAATTCTACTTTGCCTCTTATGTACTCCCAAGGTTCTTGTGTCTTTAATCTTTCTAATACAGAGTCAATGGAGATTTGTTCATCAGAGCAGTATTGTAGAATTTCTTTCGATATTCGTATTATATCGTTATATCCAATTACCTTAAGACTCTCCTGTATCCTGAATATATTCTTCAGTTCTTCCTTATTCACTTTTCTGTATCTCCTTTAGTAATTCTTCTTGGATTCCATGTTCAACATCAGCAATCAGTTCCTCCAAGTTACCATTAAGAACCTCTTCGATGTTAAACCAAGATTTCTTAATCCTGTGATCTGTAATCCTGTTCTGAGGGAAATTGTAAGTTCTAATTTTTTCTGCTCGCATAGAAGAACCTATCTGTGATAATCGTATATCATCTCTTTTTGATTGTTCTTCCTGTTTCTGTAAGTCGTAAAGTCTGGATCTTAAGATTGCCATCGCTTTCTCCTTGTTTTGTGTTTGGTGTTTAGTCTCCTGACAACTTACAACAATTCCAGAGGGAATATGAGTGATCCTTACTGCTGAATCTGTTCTATTTACGCACTGTCCACCCGCACCTGATGCTCTCATTACATCAATGCGTAAATCTTGTGGATCTATCTGTATATCGATATCTTTTGCTTCGGGTAGAATAGCTACAGATGAAGTGGAGGTATGAATTCTTCCAGACGCTTCTGTTGAAGGAACCCTCTGTACTCTATGAACGCCACTCTCATACTTAAGCTTTTTAAAAACATTCTTGCCATTAATTTGTGCTATTACTTCTTTGTATCCTCCTTCGGCAGTAACATTACTCTCAATTATTTGTAAGTCCCATCCCTCTTTGAGTGCGTAATTCTTATACATTCTAAAAAGATCAGCTGCAAAAAGAGCTGCTTCATCTCCACCAGCACCTGCTCTGATTTCCAAAATGGCAGATCTATTATCATCTTCATCTACAAATTCTTTAGCAATTATTAATCTTTTTACCTCTTCATCAAGAGCTGCAATCTGTCCCTCCAGTGTTGTTATTTCCTCAAGAGCCATCTCTTTTATTTCATAATCAGTTTCATTTGTTGAAATGTACTGTGCATCTTTAAGTGCTCCTAACAATCTTTGCATTTGTGATGCTTTAAAGGCCAGCTCGGAATTGTGTGAAAGCTCGCTACTAAGTTTGCCAATCTCTCGGTTATTCCCAGGGTTTGCAGATATCTTTTTCTCAAGCTCTTCTACTTTTTCTTGAAAATCGTAGCCGTTGTATTTTTTTTCTAAAGAAGTAATATCCATATTTGGATAATATCACTTTAAGTTAATTAGTGGAATTTGTTACTTTGAAACTTTTGCGTTCTCAAGCATATCTCTTAAAGAGAGTGTAGTGGCTGGCTTGTTGGACATCTTCTCAATCTTTTTTCTTCTCTGCTCCATCTTTTCCTTTTTGCTTCTGAATGACATTTTCTTAGATCTTTCAACTCTCTCTTCGAACTTCTTAACAAGGTTGTCAGTGTCTACGATCTTCTGTTCACCAGTATAGAAAGGATGACACTTAGAACATATTTCTACTGAGAGATTTTCTACTTGTAATGTTGAACCAGTAGTTATTGTGTTGCCACAGGAACAGGTGATTACTAATTCATTATTATATTTTGGGTGAATATCTTTTTTCATAACGAGTCTGATTATATCAGAAGGTATCTATGCTGTCTAGAAATTTGTTAAACAATATGGTAGGGTAGGAAAACATGAAGAAAAAACATATTAAATATATATTGTTAACTCTTGTCGTTATTGATTTGTTGCTACTTGCTCTTTCGTTTCTTTTCCCAACAATGTCCTTCTTCAACATTGATATGGAATCTAATCTCCCGACAATATATCAAGGTTTAAAACTTATCTTGATTGGGAGTAGCTCTCTCCTGATTCTTCTCTTACTACCAATAGCAAGCATAAAATTGGAAAGATTCTTCTGGTTATTTTGGTCCTTTATGTTCTTTTTCTTGGGAGTTGATGAGTTAACTCAATTGCATGAGAACATACAGACATATGTGCGAGAATTAACAGGGCAGGGAAGTGTTGTCTATGAGGAGGTGTTTACTGATTTAGGATATTCTTCAACCCCTTGGCTTCTTTACTATATGTTCTTCTTCATTCTTTCAACATTCTTCATTGTTTTTGCAGCAAGGAAACTAAAAGATTTAGACAAAAGTTCAAAGCTATTTCTTGCCATCGGATGGGTTCTCTTCTTAAGTGTTTTACTAGTTGAATATATTAATACAAAGGAGGGGATTATGTTTGGTCCTAGCTATTTGATACTTGTTTCCATCGAAGAACTTTTAGAGATGGTTGGGGCATCGTTCCTGTTTGTATTTACAGTAAGTAGAGTTACGGATCTGTTAAACTCTTTGAAATCAAAGTTGCTTGATTCTTAAGAATATATTAAATATACTGTGATTATGAAATATAGTAAGGGAATACAGAACAGGATAAAGAGAGTTGAAGGTCAGGTGGGTGGTGTTAAGAAGATGATTCTTAATGGAGAGGGTGATGCAAAGGTTATGACTCAGTTGCAAGCAAGTATTTCCTCTTTGGAGAGTCTAAAGACAGAGATGATTAAACAGGAGATGAAGCAGAGTATGTTGGAAGATGTTAAACGAACTCTGGGTTTAATTGATTAGTGTTTTCTTTACTGCCCAACAAGATAATTTGCTATACTATATAGCTGTATTTGATTTTAGTTTAGATTCTACATATGAAGATTAAACGAGTTGCTTGGAGTACCTTCCTTCTTACATCTGAGAATATTACTGTGTTGACGGATCCTGTCCTTCTGGCTAATGTTGGACTTACTCTTCCCAAGAGCAAGGTTGATATCTGTTTGTTTAGTAATTACCCATCAAAGATACAAACTTCTGTACTAGCAGATACGAAACTTACAAACAAGATTGTTCCCGACAAGAGGGAGAGTGTTATGGAGATTAGCACCCCTGGAGAGTTTGAGGTTGGTGGGTTGATGATAAGGAGGGGAATAGAAGATAAATTCTTCATCATAGATGAGAAAACTGTGCGTGTTGTATACATGGGTGGAACAGACAATACCTTTGATCCTAACTCAGTAAAAGATTTAGGTGATGTTGATGTCTTGATATTACCAGTGGGTGATGGTGTGAACTTTATGGATTTTGATACCGTTGAAAAAGTTATTTCTAATATTGATCCTGCTATCTTGATTCCTTGCGCATACAAAGAGGAGGGGGTTAAGAATGCAACAGTGAAAACCAAAGAGGAATTTATACAACATTTCGGTTTCGGTAATGTCCGAGAGGAAAGCTATCTGAATATTAACAAGAAGAGTGTCGAGGAGGATCAGAAGAGTGTTGAAGTAATATTTTTAACATAGTAAATGGAGAGCAAAATACCACCTCAAAATATTGAAGTAGAACAATCACTTCTTGGGTGTATGTTGATAGACAAGGAGTCGATAATATCAGTTTCAGCTTGGCTTTTACCTGAGCATTTCTATGATCAAAGACATCAGCTAATCTATGCCACTGTATTAGATCTTTTTAATAATGGTTTGTCCGTAGATCTTGTCACCATAGTGGATAAACTTAAAAAAGAGAAGAAATTAACAAATGTCGGAGGTAGAACATATCTTGCAGAGCTTGCGACTACTGTTGCTACATCTGCAAATGCTGAAGAGTATGGAGAGATAATCAAAGAAAGTGCTACTAGGAGAGGATTGATCTCTGCTGCGAGAGAGATAACAGAGTTAGCTTTTAATGAAACTACTCCAATAGATGAGGTTATTGATAAATCAGAGAAGCAAGTTTTTGATGTTGCGCAAGTTGGTATGAAGGCGAATTTTGTCCATATTAAAGATCTTCTGAAGGATGCGTATGAGAGAGCAGAAAGAGCTGACAACGATGAGGCATATCTTGGAGTTTCAACAGGTTTCAAAGACTTGGATGATCTCCTAGGTGGATATCAAAAATCTGATCTAATTGTCCTCGCTGCTAGACCATCTGTTGGTAAAACATCTCTGGCATTGGATATGATGAGACATGCTTCTTTGGCACAGGGAAAAACTGTAGCTTTCTTTTCTCTTGAAATGTCCAAGACACAAATTATGGATAGACTTTTGGGAATGCAATCAGGTATTCCTTTTTGGGAGATTAGAACAGGTAGATTGAGTGACAAGAAGTTTATGAAATTGGCAGATACAATGGGAGAATTGGCTGATGCAAATATCTTTATAGATGATCAGGCAGGACAACACATCAATGCGTTACGTACAAAAGCAAGAAGACTTGCCATGGAGAAAGGTTTAGACATAATATTTGTTGACTACCTTCAACTTATGCATGGTAATAACAAGGAAAGTAGAACTTTGGAAGTAGGGGAGATATCTCAAGGTTTGAAGAACATAGCGAAGGAACTTGATGTTCCTGTTGTTGCACTTTCTCAGCTTTCCAGAGCCATAGAACAGAGGCAGGGTAGAAGGCCTCAACTTTCAGACCTCAGAGAGTCAGGTTCCATTGAACAGGATGCAGATGTTGTAATGTTCATAGATAGGGAAGAGACTTGGAATCCAGATACTGAAAACAAGGGTATTGCAGAGCTAGTTGTAGCTAAGCATAGAAATGGTCCAACTGGATATATCAAACTTGCTTTTGTTGCAGATATTGCCAGCTTTAGAAATTTGTATAAAGGGGATAAATAGGGGTATAATACGAAAATCACGGTCGAGTGGTGGAATTGGCAGACACGCGGGACTCAAAATCCCGTGCTAGCAATAGCATGAGGGTTCAACTCCCTCCCCGACCATTCTATATTATTATCTATAACTGATGGAACAATCGATACTTAAATTCCTTGATACTATGGGTAAAGTTGATTTTAGTGCTGTATGGCAAATCTTCTTCTATGCATTAGGCGTATTTTGGATTGTGGTTCTGTATTGGATATGGTTAGATTCTGGAGATAGGACATCAAGCAAGTTTGCTAGGGCAGGTTATGTGCTTCTAGGATTGGTTTTTAATATTGTCGGATTGATTATATATCTCATCGTAAGGCCTACTCAAACAATAGAGGAGATATATTGGTCTGATTTGGAGCGCAGATATTTGAAATTTGAAACCTCAGAGTTAGGTGATTGCCCTAAATGTGGTGCTCAATTGTACCCAGGTTTTAAATTCTGTCCTGAATGTCGATACAAATTAAAAATTAAATGTCCAAGTTGCAATGTATATATGGACAGGAAGTATAAATATTGTCCTCACTGTGGAGAAGAGGCACACAAGAGTACAACTTTTGTATCTCAAACTCCTACGAAAGAAGTTATGGAAGAACAAATAGAAGCATCAAGAGTAGAAGCAGTATCTGTAGTTGAGGAGAGTAGAACTAGGTATTCTGTTAAGAAAGATGTTGTTATGAAGGTAGGGGAGTCCATAATCCAGGGGTACAAGATTATTGGTGCAAAATTTGTTGCTCTTCTATCATCTCTGAAGAAGAAAGGGAAAGATAGCTTAGATAGTGGAAAGATATCTGAAACTAGTAAGAACAATTCCAAAAAGAAAAAGAACAGAAAGAAAAGAAAGTAAATATCAATAATACACATATTTATGTTATCATCTCTAATATAAGATTTAGTATAGATTTGTGTTAGAGGATTATTTTACAAAATTAAATACTGTAGTATCACAAGTCCCTCCTGTCCTTCTGTTACTTCTTGTTGTAGGTTTTGGTATGTATAAGTTCTGGAAGGAATGCAATGTAACAGGGAAATGGAATACATCTGTATTTGATATGTTCTTCGTATCTCTGTTCTTCGGTCTACTAGGTGGAAGAGCTTCATACATCATTAGCAATTGGCAAGAGTTTAACCAATATATCTGGTACTGGTTACCGTATGAAAAGTATGGAGATCAGGTTTTCTTTTTCCGATTACTTCCTTGGAGATTCTTTAGAATTTGGGATTGGGAGATACAGATCATTGTTATGTTCGTTTCATTTGTAATAATTGGAATTCTTTGGGTTCTCTTTGTAAAGAAATGGAAATGGAGTCATATGTACACACCTATCTTTACCACGGCAGTAATTATGATCTCTCTTTCCTTCGTTCTAATTGGAATGTTTGTTAACAACTTGGAATGGTTCTTTCAGGGAGTTATAACCTTGTTACCATTACTTCTCCTGACATATCTGCAAAAAAATATAAGGAAGAGAATAATAGGGAGGAAAGAAGTTAGGATTCTTGCTGTAACTGAAATTATTTTTCTAAGTATCTCAGTTCTCTATTTTTCATTTAGTTATATAACTGCAGAGATAACAAAGTTGGAAAGTATATCCCTATTTGTATTCCTCGGTATTTTCATAATAAGCTCCATCGCATATATAATCGAGGTTAATAAAGCAAATGTCACTATAGAGACACTCTCCTCATTGGACACAATATCGGGTTACGAAATTGGCAAGGATATAAGATTTTCGAAATAATTGTATGATTGAAAAAAGTGTTGGAATCAGAGCTGATGTATATCTCTCTAAGTATCTCAAGGAGAATGGATTTGAAAATATCTCAAGATCTTTTCTTCAAAATAATTGGGAGGGTATCATCCTTGTAAATGGTCGTACAGTTAAACCTTCATATAAATTCAGAGCAAGTGACAATGTTGAAATTGATGAAGAGGTGATTAAATCTCGCACTAGGAAGGTAGCAGATGAGAATATTCTACAACAGAAAGGTGCACTAGATATTGTCTTTGAAGACGAAAATATTTTAGTTGTTGTAAAACCTAAAGGTATAGCCATGCATCCAGGGGTAGGCAATAGTAAGGATACCCTTGCAAATTATGTCTATTATTACCTTTCCAATGGCAAAGAGTATGATCAAATGTTATCTCGAGCTGGAGTCGTCCATAGATTGGATAAGGCTGTCTCTGGTCTAGTGGTTTTTGCGAAGAACAGAAAAACACAAATCTATCTTCAGGAACAATTTCAATTAAGGAAAGTCAGCAAGGTCTATCTTGCTAAGATCTCTAATGATATTCTTCCCGGTTCTTTAAGGAAATATTCGCCAAAGAAGCCCCTGTCTCTCAAAGAAGAATTGGAGATTCTTGAGAACAAGGATTTTGAAACAGAGGATAGTTGGATGTTATGTGAGGGATATATCCGTAGAAGTAATAGAAATAGAATGAAGATGAGATATTCTCCTTTTATGATAGGGGGAGGGAAGAAAGCTGTAACATATATCAAACCTTTAGATGAGAAGAATCTTCTTGTTAAAATAGAAACAGGAAGGATGCATCAAATACGAGCTACTTTCGAATATTTAGGTTTAAAGATTGTGGGTGATACGCTCTATGCTTCAAAGAATGGTGGAGCTATACCGAAAGAAATAGAATTAGAATCTGTGCTATTAAGTTTTCTCTTGCCTTCTGGTGAAAGATTGACATTTAAATTACCAAAATGAAAAGAAGAAAATATCAAAAGCAGAAGATAGATTCAAAAAAAAATGGTATATCTACTTCCCTGATCAAAAAGATTCTAACCTGGATTTTGTGTATTGCTTCTCTTAGTTATATTGTATATTTTTTTGTTGTACTTTCTGGTATTAAAGTCATAGATCCAATCTCGGAGAATTCCTCCAATCGCTACCTCCTTTCTAAAAACAAAAGTGACCTAGAAAGAACCCTGATACTGTTTGAAGATGGTGTCGGGGAGAAAAGACGAATTTCTGATGTTTTTCTTCTCTTTTCAAATTCAGAAAAAGATATATCTCTAGTAACCTATGTTCCTGGAGATATATATTTCTCAGGATTAGAAGAAAATTTTGGTGCTCCTATACAAATATCATCACTACGATATGCAGGAGATTTTTTACAAGAAAATCGTGGTGTTGAGTACTCTGT
>CAIMEL010000006.1 GCA_903840015.1 uncultured bacterium | reverse complement strand
TGACAAGGTTAAAGGTCGAGTTATTGGTAGAGAGGGAAGGAATATTCGTGCATTTGAACAGCTAACTGGGGTTGATGTTATTGTTGATGAATCTCCCGATGCTATTGCACTTTCATCCTTCGATCCATTGAGAAGAGAGATTGCATATGTTGCAATGGTTAAGTTGATAGGAGATGGTCGTATTCATCCAGGTTCCATAGAGGAATCTGTCAGGAAAGCGAAGAATGAGATATCTCAGGAAATCAAGAAGAATGGACAAATTCTTGCAGATGAGGCAGGATGGCCTGACATGGATATTGGATTGATGAAATTAGTTGGAAAGATGAAATATCGAACAAGTTACGGTCAGTCTTTAATGTCTCATACAATTGAAGTTATTAGATTGGCAGAAGTTTTGGCTACCGAGATAGGGGCAGATGTTCAGTTGGCAAAAAGGGCAGCTCTTTTGCATGATGTTGGTAAGGTTCTTTCTCATAAAGTTGATAGCCCACACCACCATATCTCAGGACAGATTGCTAGAAAGTATATGCTTGATGAGAAATTAACCAACGCTATTGAGGCACACCATTTGGATATTGAACCCCAGGGTGTTGAAGCTGTTGTTATATATCTTGCAGATGCAATTTCTGGTTCAAGACCTGGTGCAAGGAAAGATAGCTATGAACAGTATATTCAAAGGATAGAAGGTATCGAGGCTGCTGCTAAAGATATAGGTAAGGAGAAGATTAGTGAGGTTTATGCAATAAAAGCTGGACGAGAAGTCAGAATCATTGTTAAACCTACTATTGTTACAGATGACGAAGCCAAGGTGATGGCTAAGGATATTGCTCAGGAAATTGAGAAAAAGCAAAATTATCCAGGTAATGTTGAGGTCACAGTTATTAGGGAAACTAGGGCTGTAGAGGTTGCTAGATAGCGAAATCTCTCTATCTTCTAGTAATATATGCTATAGGGGAGTCCTTAGTTTAAGGGCTCCCTTTAAATTTATTGCAGATATTTCATATACAGATCGTAGAAATTAACTGCTTTGTATCTGTATCTTGGATTTGCTTGTTAAAAGGTTGTTTTTGCCACTGTCTTCTTACTTAATTACCAAAAAGAATAATCTATTGATTACATTTTGAATACATTGAAATTCGTTGGAATATCAAACTTTTTGAACACTCTACTGCTAGCCCCATAGTAAGGTGGATACTTGACGATTCCCTTAGAATAACATATTTTATGGTTGGATATACCCAAATTCCTTTTGAACTAAAGGATATTTGTGTATAGTATCTCTTTAAGAAAGGAGGTTTTACAAAATGTTAAAGAAAGACTTAATCGATAAAATCGCAGCAGTAGGTCTCACAAAGAAGCAAGCTGGAGAAGCTCTAGAAGCTGTTTTGGAGGCAGTCTCCGATTCTCTTAAGAGTGGTGAACCAGTATTGTTAACTGGTTTTGGTAAATTTGAAGTTAGAACAAGAGCAGCAAGAACAGGAATCAATCCTAAAACTCTTGCTAAGATCAAGCTCCCAGCAACAAAGGTTCCTGCATTCAAACCAGGGAAAGCTTTGAAAGCTGTTGTAAAGTAAACTGCTAGTATTTCTTTGTAAATAAGAAATAACCAAGAAAAGGACCGAAAGGTCCTTTTCTGTTTACTATTACTCTAAAATATCCTAAACTATACAAGAACTATGATAAAAAACTGCTTCATTCCCAACAAAAGAAATAGATACAAACCATATCTACTTCGTAAAATTGCCATATTGGTATACTCCTTTGTTTTAGTTGCAGTAAATAGTTTCGGTGGTCTTCTAGGAATTGAACAGGCAGAAGCTAGCTCCATAACTCCGGCAAATATCATAGCTTTAACAAATCAAGAAAGAAGTTCAATGGGTTTGAATACTCTCAATACCAATTCAAAACTCTCTGCTGCTGCTCGTGCAAAGGCCAACGATATGTTTGAAAAACAGTATTGGGATCATTTTGGCCCGAATGGAGAGACACCTTGGCAGTTTATTCGTGCTGCAGGGTATAACTATGTATATGCTGGAGAAAATCTTGCGAAAGGTTTCAAAACAGCAGAGGGAGTGCATGAAGCATGGATGGCAAGTCCAACACATAAGGCGAATCTGGTAAGTGCAAATTACAAGGATATCGGTGTTGCAGTTGTTGAGGGCGTACTTCTTGGCAAACAAACTATCTTAGTGGTTCAGATGTTTGGAAACTTAACGAGTGAAGTGTATTCTTCTGGCGGAGTTGTTAAATCTATAGAACCGAAAGATTCTACAACGACAAAAACATCTACACAGAAAGTAACAACTGTAAAAGAATCTGGAGATATAAAGAGTATAAGTATAATATCTCCTAGATCTGATTCAATTGTCACAAATCCTTCGGTACCTGTAAAAGGTGCTGTTTCAAATATCTCTGGTGAATACACTGTAGATATTGTAGAGGGAGGAAAAATTGTAGGTAGTACGACATCTGACAAATCTCAATGGGAAGTTAAAAAAGAATCTGAATGGAGTGAGGGAGGACACAAGATTAAGGCAAGTGTCAAAGGGTTAGGTGTTACTTCGAAGGAGGTCTCATTTGTCCTTGATTCAAAATCTCCCACAGTCATAAAGGATACCCTAGATGTTAGTAAAGAAGATAGTACATATAAAGTAAGTTTCGTCGTTGACGGGGAATGGGAAACAGTTAGTTTAGTACTAGGGAATCAGATTAAGGAAGCCAACTATTCTTTTGATGAGGAGAAAAACTTGTTAACTCTCTCTGTTGATGAGTCGGATGTTCAGGGAATAGTATCTCTAGTACTTGCAGACAAAAGTGGAAACACTTCCCAACTTGATATCTCAGAATATTTTGTGGAAAATTCCTCTGAAAGTGATGAAAGGTTGTTTCCTGTAATAACATTGAACTTAGGTGACAAAATTAGTATAGGGATTGTCAGTGTAGTCTTCTTTCTTCTTTGTATAGAGATATTTATATATTGGAAGAACGGTAGGTTGAAGGATTCCTTGGGAGATGTATTTACTGTCGGTCTATGGTGGTTTGTTCTAACAATTGCAATATTTAATGGATTTGGAGGATCTTTAAGCTAATATTTAAATAACTGCCTTTGAAAAAGTATAGGTTACAAGTACAAAACGATATATTATACCTATTCCTTCTGCTTCTAATTACGGAGATATTCTTTTTCTCTGTACTAAGGGCTTCGTTTGGTGTCCTTCTATTTATTGGTATTCTAGGCTTACTACTTCTAGAGACTTGGTTTATTAGGGTTTTTACTATGTACTCTGGCAAGAAGATTTCTCAATACAGTGAAGTGATTGCGCGAATTTCTTTTAAAGAAAGGTTCTTTGAGTATTTTATTCTTCCAGCACTCTTTTACATATCCCTACTATGTTTTCTATTTTTTACAAGAAATGAGCTCTTAGGGCATATTGTTTTGGGAGTGTGTATGGTTCTTTTCTTAATTCTTTTCTTGAATGTTAAAAGTTCTTTAAAGAAATACTACAGTATCGAAGTTGCTACTAGAGCTATCTTTGACTTCATCTGTATTACAATCTTCTATCTATGTTTGAATTCTTTTGTAAGATTAGGGTTTTCACTCTTGGAGTATCTTGTTCTTAGTACCTTGGTTGCTACGATACTCTTCTACTTTGTCTTAAAGATACATGATCGTGTGGGTTTGGTTGAACTTTCTGTTTCTGCACTTAGTGCTACATGTATCTCTTTGGGAATGTTAGTTATTTGGGAGACGAATATTTTCATAATTCCAACTGTAGGAGCACTTCTCTTCTACTTAATCATTTCCCTATGGAATGTAAGGTTCTCTGGAAGAACAAGTCTGTCTGATTACTTGATGCCATTTCTGTATGTCTTAATATCTTTAATCTTAATATTTACAATATAAATATATGAAGAAAAGTGTAGTGCTGAAAGTAGGTGGATCTATACTGTATGACAAATTTCTTGCCATAAACTATGAATTGTTAGATAAGGTAAGGAATTGGTATCTTAATGCGAAGGGAGAGTATGAAAGAATTGTCTTAGTGGTTGGAGGTGGAGCACTATCCAGAGATATGCAAAATCGTATCAAGGAAGGGATGGATGAGAAGTATTTGCATAATATAGGTATGTCTGTGACTCAAACCAACGCATCTTTGCTCCAGGGCTTTCTAGGGGACTCTCAGCTATATCTCCCAAGTACTTTGGGTGATGCTTTTGAATATCTCGTAGATAGCTCCACGAAGCATCTTGTTAGTGGAGGACTTAAATCAGGTTGGAGTACAGATATGGACGCAGCAATATTCGCTGATATCACAAATACAGGACAAGTTTTTAAACTATCTGATATCGAGTACATCTATGACAAGGATCCAAAGTTAAACGAAGACGCTAAACCAATAAAGGATATGACATGGTATGAATATTTTGATCTGTTCCATATTGCAGAGGGTTCACAGCATAATGCTAATGGGAAAATCCCAATAGATGTTGGTTGCGCTCAGTTTTGCAAAAACAAAGATATCTCATTCTTCATAGCGGGAGGTGCCAATATGTACGAAAAGGATACAGTTCAAGAGGTCCTAAAAAATGGAACCCTCATTCATTCTTAAGTAATAGCAAGGATGGTGTAGATTTTTTCTCCCTTTGGTGTAGAAATCGTAACCTTCTCATTGACCTTTCTGTTCATCACTGCTTGGCCGATAGGGGATAGATATGAGATTTTTCCTTCCAGTGGATTTGCTTCTTCCTCACTAGTCACTTCATATTTCAGTTTTGTCTCTCCATCCAATGCTACTGTATCTCCAATACCGACCTTGTTCTTAGTTCTATCCTTAATCACTGTTGCATTTCTAATCTTTTCCTTAAGCTCAACAATTCTTTCCTCATTAATATTCTGCTCTTCAATGGCCATACTGTATCCATCGTTCTCTCGCAGATCACCTTGGTTCCTCATTTCATTTAGTGTGTTGGAAATCTTCTCCCTCAATTCACTCTCTCGAAGCTTTAATTCCGATTTAAGCTTTTCCAGTCCCGATACTGTTATGGGGTACCTTTTTTTCTCATCCATTTTTCGAGACCGTTTAATTTATTCGGGAGATAATATATTTCTCGTAACATAATGTCAAATAAATAAAAACCTGTAGTAACAGTACAAAAGAAGCGTTGGATGTGATAAAATCTTCAACTGTAGATGCCGCTATCGTCTAACGGTTAGGACACAGGATTCTCAATCCTGCAATCGGGGTTCGATTCCCCGTAGCGGTACCAATTTTGACCAATATCCTATGAAATTCGATATCATAACAATTTTCCCAAAAGTAATTACTGAATACCTAACAGTTGGTGTTTTAAGTAACGCAATAAAAAAGGGAATAGTTGAGGTTAATGTCCATGATTTGAGAAAGTGGACTAAAGATAATCATAGAAGTGTAGATGATACACCGTATGGAGGGGGGCCTGGTATGATAATGAAGATAGAGCCTGTGTATGATGCGATTAAAGAACTGAAGAAACAAAATACAGTGGTTGCATTAACTACACCTAAAGGCGAAGAATTGAATCAAAAGAAATTGATGGAGTATTCGGAGAATACTGATTTACATATGATAATACTGTGTGGAAGGTATGAGGGTTTTGATCAAAGAATCCATGACAATCTAGTTGATTATGAATTTTCGATAGGAGAATATGTCCTTTCGGGTGGTGAACTTCCAGCTTTAGTGTTGGTGGATGGTATTTCTAGGCTTTTACCAGGGGTTCTAGGTAATGAGGAATCTCTTGTTTCTGAGTCTTTTAATGATGGTACTTTAGAGTATCCTCAATATACCAAACCTGAAGAATTTAATGGTTGGAAAGTACCAGATGTTCTTCTGTCTGGTAACCATAAGGAAATTGCAAGTTACAGACAAAGTCTTAAAAAAAGTGTATAATATTTAGTTCGATTAAAAGAATTTCTGTCCAATCTACTTCCCGATATTAATTAAGAAAACATTATGATGAATGATAAAATTGTATTAACACAAGGTAAGATAGATGAGTTAAATAAAGAACTCAAGAAACTGCAGAATAGAAAGAATAAAGATTTAGGAAAAACCTTAGAACAGGCTAGGTTGAGTGATGTTAGTGAAGATACAGATGCTGTTCTTGCTGTTATGGGTGATATTGAAAAGATTGATTTAAGAATCCAAGAGATTCAAGATATTCTTTCAAAGGCAGAGGTGCTAAACAAGAAGGGTTGCTTTGTAGATAAGGTACAGGTTGGTTCTTCTGTTAAAGTTAAAGTAGGTGGTAAGGTATCTACGTTTAATATAGTTTCCGAAGTTGAATCAGATCCAACAAATAAGAATATCTCAGATAAGTCTCCTTTAGGGAAAGCTTTGTTGAAAGCTAAAAAAGGTGACATTGTAAAACTGCAAATCAATGGGAGAAAAATAGAGTATGAGGTTATGGATGTTTGTTAACTGATATACTCCTCTAGATCCTCAGTTTTGACTCTTACCTGTTTCATACTGTCTCTATCTCGTACTGTAACAGTACCATTCTCTAAAGTTTCGTAATCTACTGTTATACAATAAGGAGTTCCTATTTCATCTTGATACCTATATCTCTTACCAATATTACCTCTTGAGTCCCAGATAACCTTTATATCGTCTGCTAGAGTATCAAATATCTCTCTTGCCTTGTTCACAATCTCTGGTTTGTTAGAAACCAATGGAAATACTGCTGCCCTGTATGCTGCGATATCTTTATGAATCTTTAATACAGTCCTAGTTTCTCCATTCTCCATCTTCTCCTCCTCATAACCATCAAAGAGAATCATAAGGAGAGTTCTGTCTACTCCTCCTGATGTTTCTACAATCCAAGGTATATATTTTTCTCCAGAGGTAGGATCAACATATGAGAGGTCTTTGCCTGAATATTTACTGTGTTGTGTTAAATCGTAATCACTTCTCCAGTGTATACCTTCATTCTCTGCCCATCCCCAAGGTGCTAGATATTCAACATCGTATGCATCTTTTGCATAGAAAACTAACTTGTCTTTTGGATGTTGTCTAAATCTTAAATTCTCAGGTTTCCTGTATAGCTCTTTGTAGAATTTCATCCTTTCTTCTTTCCAGTATTCAAACCATTTCTCCATTTCTTTTGGGTGTACAAAAAACTGTAAATCCCACTGTTCAAATTCCCGAGATCGGAATGTTAATTTACCAGGAGTGACCTCATTTCTAAAAGCTTTACCAATTTGGGCTATACCAAGAGGTATCTGTTGTCTTGTACTATCGACTACATTCTTAAAGTCTAAATATATTGTTTGACACGCTTCTCCTCTTAAATATGCTTTTACCTTCGCATCCTCTATTACTCCAACCTCCGTTTCAAAGAGTAGGTTGTAACTCCTCGGTTCTGTGAACTCTTTACCTCCACACTTGGGGCATACTCCTGAAATATCTTCAGGTCTAAATCTCTGATGACATTTTTTACATTCAACAACTTCATCACCGAAATTCTCTATATGACCAGAAGCTTCCCACACTTTTGGATGTGTTATGATTGTTCCATCAATACCTACAACATTCTCTCTTTTATCTACAATATTCTTCCACCAATATCTCTTTAGATTGTTTTTCATTTCTACACCAACAGGACCATAATCGTAGAACCCTCCTATTCCTCCATATATTTCCGAATTAGGGTAGATGATACCTCTTCTTTTGCAAAGAGAGACTATGTTTTCTAATGTAACTTCTGACATGACCAAATTATATATGATAGTTGGAAGTATTGGTAGCTTTTTCTAAGAACAAAAGAGCTTTGATGAATAATCTTGTGATATAATTCCATATCATAATATCATCAATATTCAGATGGAAGAAAATCTAAAAAGCAACTTGGTAGGTCAGAGGGAAATAAGATTGGAGAAATTGGAACAACTAAAGAAACTTGGAGTAAATCCATATCCTGCAAAGTCACATAAAGAGTATAGGAATATTGATATTTTGAATGATTTTGAAAAGTTTGAAGGAAAGGTTGTATGTTTAGCTGGTAGGATTGTAGCGTGGCGAGAACATGGTAAATTAACATTTGCTGATATAAGGGACCAATCAGGAGATATCCAAGTGATGATAAGGAAGGATGTTCCTCAAAAAGATTTGGGAAATGGATATTTAGGATGGGAAGAGCTTTCATTGTTAGATCTGTCTGACTTCGTAGAGGTTGAAGGAGAGATTGCAAAGACTAAGACAGGGCAAATTTCGATCTTAGCTCAGAAAGTAAGACTTTTAACCAAAACATTACGTCCAATACCTAGGAAATTAAAAAACAAAGAACAGATGTTTAGGAGAAGATACCTAGACCTCGTTATAAATCCAGATAGAGTGAAAATGTTTGAAAGGAAAGCTATGTTCTGGCAAGTGCAAAGAGACTTTCTAAAAAGCAAGGGTTTTATGGAAGTAGAGGTTCCTGTGCTTGAGATGGTTACTGGTGGTGCAGATGCTGCTCCATTTATTACGCACCATAATGCTTTGAATCAAGATTTCTATCTTAGAATATCTACCGAACTGTATCAAAAGAGACTCATAGGGGCTGGTTACGAAAAGATATATACATTTGGTCCAAACTTCAGGAATGAAGGAATGGATGATGAGCATCTTCAAGAATTCTATGATATTGAGTGGTATTGGGCATACGCTAACTTTAAAGACAATATGGCTTTAGTAAGAGAGCTATTCTTAGAGATAGCGAATAAGGTATATGGTAAAACAAAATTTTCAACGCGTGGATACACATTTGATTTGGCAGATGAATGGAAAGAATTGGATTACACTACAATAATTAAGGAGCATTTTGGAGTTGATATTTTCGAAGATTCTGATGAGAAGATATTAAAAGTTATACAGGAGAATAAGATTGAAATGGGTGGAGATGTTAACAGGAATAGAATGATTGATACTCTGTGGAAAGCTATTCGAGCGAAGATTGCAGGTCCTGCTTTTCTTGTTAATCAACCTAAGTTCATATCTCCTTTGGCTAAATCATCTTCAGAGGATGAAGCTATAACGGAAAGATTCCAAGTAATAATAGCTGGTAGTGAACTTGGAAATGGATATTCTGAGATCAATGACCCTCAAGATCAGCTTGATAGATTCCTCGAACAACAGAATCTTAGAGAGAGTGGTGATGATGAAGCACATATGTTGGATATCGATTTTGTAGAAATGCTTGAATATGGTATGCCACCAACAAGTGGCTACGGACAGAGTGAAAGAATATTCTGGTTTTTGGAGGATGTTACTGCACGAGAGGGGACATTCTTCCCACAGCTTAGAAATGAGATAGAGAAAAGTACTAAAGAAATATACTCAGGTAAAGTCTCTTTTGTAGAGAACAAGAAAAAGTAATCGGTTTCTTCTGCCTAATAGTCTTCGCTACTCTTGTTTGTAAGATTGCGAAGTAGTATTGTTTTTCTGCTAAAATACTAAGTATATGGATTCAATAAAAGACATACTATCGCAGATTAAGAATTCTACTTCAACGGACTCAGAAGAGGTCGATCAAGGAAAGCTTTTCAATACGGATACACTGCAAACTAATCCCAAGAAAATGTTTGGAGACAAGCATAAATATATTTCTCAGGAATATCAAGCATATGGTTTAAGAATTGCTGGTAAATTGGGAGACAAAGACAGAATGACTATGTATATCAAATGGGCGAAAGAGAAACCTAGGGCTATCTTAGAACAGGCTCTAAGTTTCACTTCAGATTATCCGAATGCCAAGGACAAGGTAAGAATATTTATGTGGAAAGTAAAACAGTTAGAAAATGAATACAAGGAGAAAAAACAGGAAAATTCTAAGTAGAGAGATAAGTATGTATCTTTCGAAAGAATTACTTTACAAAGAACAGCTCTTTGTTTGGATAATTGCCGATATTATCAAAATAGTTGGACTCTGTTTTGTGTGGATAGCATCATCCAGGTTAACAGATTCTGTAACTCAGGGTTATGTTGTAACATACTACCTGTTTGTTATGTTGGTTAGCAAATTAACAACTGACTATACAATGGAGTTTGGTGTAAGAGATATACTTTCTGGGAGATTTTCTAATTTGCTAGTTAAACCATTTAATTATCTGCTCGAGTATTTGGGTACTAATATCGGTGGTAATATATTACGTTTTCTCCTTTTTCTACCAGCTTTTATACTAGGTATTCTGTTGGCGAATCATTACAATCTTTGGATTTTTGTTTTCAATCCAGCGAATGTTTTAATTGCTTTACTAGCTATACTACTTGGATTCTTCATTAGTTTCTTTTTGGGAAATATTCTTACGCTTGTTGCTGTGTATATAAAGGAGATGGAATCAATACGTATTTTTTATTACAACATAGGAGCCCTTCTCTCTGGAGAGTTTATACCGTTGATCTTCTTGCCATTTTGGGCTCTATTCATCTTTCAAATCTTACCATTTAGATACACACTGTCGTTCCCTGTTGAGATATTGATTGGTGATTTGAATAGATACGAGTTGAATAACGGATTTCTTGTTGCAATAGGGTGGTTGGTAGTGTTGTTTTTTGTCTACAAGACAGCATATATATTAGCAAGGAGAAAGTATGAGGCAGAGGGAATATAAATTGTCTTTTAAATATTATATTTCTGTATGGAGGAGAATTATTACTGCAGCAGAAAAAAGGAGTAAGATGTACAGAGCTGACTTACTCTTCCGTTTTCTTAGGGCAATCTTCCTCCTTGGTGTTCAAATACTGTTTCTAAATGCTGTATTTGGATCTAGTGATATATATGTTGGTTGGAGTAAATCAGAAGCATATTTAGTTATGGGTATGTGGAATATATTGAACTATCTTGGTTGGGCATTTTTTGGTAGTAATCTGTTGGCTCTCGAGTCTAAGATTATAGAGGGTAGCTTTGATTACACTTTACTTAAACCATTATCCTCTGCTTGGTTTGCATCTTTTGGAGATTTCTTTGTACATAATTTTGTTACTTCCCTTTCGGGTGTAATTCTTGTTCTTTACTATATTTTTCTGGAGTGGAATACATTAATTCTTTCTAATATTCTTCTTAGCTTGCTTGCTTTGTGTATCGGTCTTGTCATCTGGTATAGCATCTATCTGTCTTTAGCAAGTTTTACTATTTCTAAACCAAGAAATGGACTGCTATCTGTTGCAAAAGAGTTACTTGGTGTAACTAGATATCCCATTGATATATTTGGAGAGCAGTTAAAAATCATATTCTATACAGTAGTACCAATAGCATTTTTAACTACAGTACCTGCTAGTATAATGATTGGTAAGATTACTTGGATATATATATGTGGAAGTATTTTAGTAGCAGCAGTTATGCTTTTTCTCTCTCTTCGATTATGGAAACGAAATTTGAAAGGATATACCAGTGCAAGTAGTTAAAGATATTTTCTCACCACAGTAAGAACTTTCTCAAGTACTTCTGCTTCTGTTTTACCCTCTATCCTTAATCCTGCAGCATATGTATGTCCACCTCCACCAAGTTCTTCAGCTATTGGCGCAACCTCTTGATATCCCTTGATGCTTCGGAAAGAAACATACCAACCATCTTCTAGTTCAAAATCAGGCCTTATGATGAATCCCCAATGTGTTCCCTGTATAAATCTTAAGTATCTATCTCGAAGATAGCTTTGAGCTTCATTGATTCCTTGTCTGTTTAGATTAAGTTCTTTTACTTTCTCTTTCGAAATACTCATATATGCCATGTCTTTTTCTGTTTTTAAGCTTTTGAGATATTCAATAATGGCAGGGGTTGCTTCAATCGGGAATTTTGCGTACTTGTATGTAAACTCTTCCAAATCTATGGGGGATATATCTTTTGCTTCTGCAAACAATCTCATCGAATTTGAGGTTGTGTTCTCATACAGAAATCTCTCAGTATCAAACACTATCCCAAATTGTATTAATTCTGCGATTTCCTTGTCCATAGAGAGTTTCTTCCCAAGGATATCTTTGAATGTTGTGTAAACTTCCTCTGTTGCAGAGCTTGCGAGATTGTTAATAACCAATGTCCCATTAGGTTGTATTAATTCTGTCTTGTGGTGGTCTATGAAGACTAGAGGTGTAGATTCATATTCAATATGATCTCCATTTTTTTCCATACACATATCAATATCTCCCGCATCCGTTATTATGATGAGATCAAATCCTGTACTGTTCAGTTGCTGTACTTGAGATATATCATGCATGTTATGTAAGTTTGTATTTGGAAGTTGTTTAGCCTGCATGACGACCTCCTTTTTAGAGTAGTGTTTTCTTAAAATTCTGAATAGTATCAACATACTACAGAAGGCATCTAGGTCTGGCCCCCTGTGTGTTAGGAGCAAAATCTTTTTGGATTTTGATATTAAATTGTGTAATTTCTTGCTTTCAGCTCGCATATTCTTGATAATACCAAATAGGGAGAATATAATACAGTAACTGAATAAATTAAAGTTCAAAGAAGATGATAGATATACGCCTTATAGTTGAGAACAAGCAAGATGTAGAAAAGAGCTTACTTAAGAGACTTTCTGCAGACGATTTTAATCTCGACGAGATTATCTCCTTGGATGAAGAGAGGAAGAGATATCAGTTGGAATTTGATACTAAGAAAGCTCAACAGAATCAATTTAATGAGAAGATGGCGAAGGAGGATAAGGGTAGTGAGAGTTTTAAGAAACTTCTCGCAGAGTTGAAACAGAAATCAGAAGAGATTAAGCAGATTGAGGAAAAGCTAAGGGTTGTTGAAAAAGAATTAAATAGTAAATTGGAAATTTTACCAAATATCCCTGACGAGGATGTAGTAGGTGGAGGCAAGGAATCGAATAAGGTTGTGAGAGAGAGTGGCAAGAAACCAACTTTTGATTTTGAGATAAAAGATCATGTAGAGCTAGGAAAAGATCTGGGTATGTTCGATTTGGAAAGAGCGACGAAAATCTCTGGGAACAATTTCAGTATGTACAGAGGGTTGGGAGCAAGATTGGAATGGGCATTGATAAATTACTTCATAAGTAAGCATCTAGAGGCAGGGTATGAGATGATTATTCCTCCTAATTTGGTTGTTAGAGATTCTGCATATGCTGCAGGGCAATTACCAAAGTTCGAAGAGGATGTGTACTGGGTACAGGATGGCCTTTGTTTGATTCCTACAGCTGAAACTGTTTTAACAAATATATATAGGAATGAGATACTAGAAGAGAAGGATCTTCCAAAAAAATTCTTTGCATATACTCCCTGTTACAGAAGAGAAGCTGGAAGTTATCGAGCGAATGAGAAGGGCCTTATCCGAATGCATCAGTTTAATAAAGTTGAAATGTATCAGTTTACTTCTGTAGAGGATTCGCCAAAAGCTTTTGATGAATTGGTAAAGAGAGCAGAGGAGTTAGTAGAGGGATTGGGTTTGCATTACAGAACAGTTATGCTTGCTGCTGGAGATTGTTCAGCGGGTGCAGCGAAGACAATAGATGTTGAAATATATATACCATCAATTGATCAGTACTATGAAGTTAGCTCAATCTCAAATGTCCGAGAGTATCAATCTAGGAGAGGAAATATGAGGTATAAACCAAGTGATGGTGGTAAACCAAAGTATATGCATACCTTGAATGGCTCTGGATTAGCAACCAGTAGGTTGATGGTTGGTTTAGTAGAAACATATCAACAAGCTGATGGTTCAATCTTGATTCCAGAAGTTCTAAGGCCATTTATGGGTGGAATAGATAAGATATCTAAATAAGGATATGAACTTTTTTCTAGGATTTCTTCTGGATGACTCGACTAGAAGTAGTGTTCAGAAAGTTGTTCGTGAGATTGGAACTAGCTTCGATCAATTCGGTATACCTGTTAGATGGGTAAAGCCAGATAGATATCACATGTCACTGTTATTCCTTTCTAACCGTATGCCCTTCTTTATGCTTTGGTATTACAAGTTCAAGCTCAAACCATTCTTCCTTAAGAGGTTTAAGATCAGATTTAATACTGTTAAATTAGGTATATCAAGAAAATACAAAGAATTAATATACTTGGATTTGGAAGAGGGTGGTGAGGAAATGAGAAAAATATTTCTAGAATTAAGAAATATTTTCAATCTTAAAACGGAT
>CAIMEL010000005.1 GCA_903840015.1 uncultured bacterium | reverse complement strand
TCGGGAGATTCATCAACAATAACATCAACCCCAGTTAGCTGTTCAAATGCACGAATATTCCTTCCCTCTCTACCAATAACTCGACCTTTAACCTTGTCATCTTCAACCTTAATAACTTTGGTAGTAGTTTCTCCTACATAATCAGTTGCAACTCTTTGCATCGACTCTACAAGAATCTTCTGAGCTTTCTCATCAGCCACCAATTCAATATTCTTCTCCGCCTCTCGAATCTTTTTAGCCTCATACTCCCTAAGATCCTGATCTATCTCTTTCATTAACTTCTCTTTTGCCTCATCTCGAGACAAACCGGAGATCTTTTCCAAAGCCTTTTTAAGATCCATTCTCTCAATCTCCAGTCTCTTAAAACCCTCTTTAACCTGAGTCTCCTGTTTTTCCAAATCCTCACTTTTTTCATCTAAAATCTTCGATCTCTTGTTCAACTTCCTCTCCCTCTCTATCAAAATTTCCTCATGATCCGTACTTTCCCTTCTCATTTCCTTAAGTCTCTTCTCCTCTCTCTCCTTAAGCTCGAAAACCTCTTGTTCCGCAGCTTCAAATCTCTCTCTCATCATTCTTTTTGCAGCTTCCTCTATCTCCTTTGCAGGGATATCTTTAACATCAACCCAGTGAAATACATATTTCAAAAGAGAAAAAACAAGCAATCCAGTTACTACAATAGATATAGCAACAATCAGTATTGTTTCCATTCCTGTATATTAATAATTTAAGTTGTCCTCAACTTAAAAACTTTTTGGGATACCCACAGCCGAAAGGCTGCTATGATGATTTAAAAACTCAATTTTTACTTCGTTAAATTTCATAAAAATATATATTTTTACAAACAGTATATTTACCAAAAAAGTCTCTATTCAAGGACTTAAGTAATGATATCACCTTTAAGACAATTCCTCAATGAGACCTACTGAGGCCTGTCCCAGATCAAACCCTTAATTTCAATTTAATCTTCGCCAGATAGAACTTATTTATGCCACGAGCCAAAAGAAATTTTGCAAGAAATTCTTACTACCATATCTACAATCGTTGCAATAACAGAGAAATGATTTTGCAGGATGCACAAAACAAACAACTCTTTGTACATTTACTTTATAAATACATCAAAGATTCAAACCTGCGATTAGTTGCGTTTTGCATAATGAACAACCATTTTCATCTTATTCTGAGAAGTGGGAACAAACCAGAAGAAATCTCCAAATACATGCAGAAAATCACAACTAGTCTGGCAATGCAAATAAATCGCAAACATCAAAGAGTTGGACATATATTCCAAGGGCGATACAATGCCAATCTGCTATACTGGAAAAAAGATCTCCTAAGAGCAACAGGATACATCAAACAAAACCCGGTTGTGGAGGGATTAGTCAAGAAACCTTCCGAATATCCGTGGAGTAAGTACTAGGGACAGATCTAGGACAGACCCTGTACGAGGTTTTGATAGTATCTCAAATTGTGAATTGTAGCCAAGGTCATACCGGTAGCTTCACCCACTTTTAGCATCTGATGAACATATGAACGACTGTGCGTCTGACAAGTATAACAATCACACCTAGAGTCTATCGGCTTCAAGTCCTCAGCATACTCAGCATTGCCAATCCTAAGAACTTCCCCCTCGATATCTGAGGAATACAGGGTGCCATGTCTGGCATTTCTAGTAACCAACACAGTATCAAAAACCTTATACCCTATCTTTGAAGCTCTTCTGATATCCTCTGGTTTCCCAACTCCCATCGCATACTTAAATTTATCCGAAGGAGTGTTCTCTATAACAGCGGCCATCTCATCTAAGACTAAATCTCCCTTATCATTTACAACAAAACCTCCGAAATTATACCCATCAAAACCTATTTCACTTAATTCCTCTGCACATCTTTTTCGTAGATCAGGATAATTTGCCCCTTGAACAACACAGCTGAGCAATTTCCCTGTGGCTTTGGTTCCACCATATACACTTTCAAACTGCTTCTTGCATCTCTGTGCCCATTTCACTGTTCTATCCACAGAAATTTCAGCCTCTTTCCTTGTTAAATCGGTTTTCCGACAATCATCAAATGCAACAAGAATATCAGACCCTATACTCATCTGAATATCGATCGATCTCTCTGGAGTGATTTCATATACATCCCCGGTTAAAGGTGACTTAAAGGTTGCACCATCTTCGTGTACTTTCCCCTTCCATTTACCCGAATGAATCAATGAAAAGACTTGAAAACCACCAGAATCTGTCAGTACAATACCATCCCAATTCATCATTTTTTTTATACCACCCAATTTCTCCATTCTCTCAACTCCAGGACTCATCAAGAGATGTAATGTGTTTGTAACTATGGCAGTAGTTCCTGTCTCTTTCAATTGTTGAGTTGTTAAAAATCTAACCGCTCCCCTAGTAGCATCTGGCATAAATACATGTTTTTTACCAAAATCTTTTAATTCCATAGTTGATCTTACTAAATTATGAGCATACTGTCTCCATAGCTTAAGAATTTGTAATCATTCTTTAAAGCTTCATCATACGCATTCTTTATGAAATCATTACCTGCAAAAGAAGACACAAGTAATATCAAACTTGAATCCGGCATATGGAAATTGGTGATCAAATGATCGACAACTTTCCATCGATACCCAGGATATATGTAAAGAGATGTATTACCACTGTATTCATATACATTTCCATCTTCATTTGTACAACTTTCTAATGTTCTGGCAACTGTTGTTCCAACTGCCCAGATATGGTTTCCTTCTTTTTTTGCACTGTTAATACTTTCCGCAACTTCTTTTGATACAGTAATCTCTTCTGTATGTATCTTGTGTTCCTCAATATTTTCCTCCCTTACAGGGGCAAATGTACCCCATCCAACCTTCAGCTCTACTTTAACAACCTTTATACCCCTTCTTTCCATTGCTTGAAGTAAGTCCTGTGTCATATTCAAACTAGCTGTAGGAGAGGCTACAGAGCCCTCTAAACGAGCGAAAACAGTATTGTAGCGTAAATAATCCTCTTCTGTATCACCTCTCTTCATATATGGAGGTATTGGAGTATGCCCTATCTTCTCAAATATCTCTTCTGAATTAGCCAAAGGTTTTACCAAAAAGCCATCATTACTTCTTTGATCAACCTCTATTTTAATATTTTCATCTTCTTCTGATACTAAGATATCGTCCGGTTTTACGTATTTAGCACCTTTAATTAATACATACCATCTTCCATCTCCAATACGATTCAAAAAAAGAATCTCTAATCTTTTCTTTTTCTCTGTTAGAAAGTATGTTCTTCTTTTTTCAACTTTTGTCTCATTGAGCACTAAAACATCTCCCTGTTTTAGATATTCCAAAATATGAGGATATTTTCTGTGACTGATACTGCCATCTTTTCTCTCTAATACAAGTAGCTTTGCATTCCCTCTCTCAATCGGAGGATATTTTGCAATTTTTTCATCTGGCAAATCATATTTAAATTCAGACATTTTCATCATAATTGGTATTATATAGCAATTAGTTTGATATTACAGTAGAATTGGTTATGAGAAATTTAGAAAAAGAACCAGTTAAAACAGTTTTTCTCGGTACAGGGTGGGAATCTGTAGAATCTCTTAAAGTACTTCAAGAAAGTCCGAAATTTGATGTTGTTGCTGTTGTTACTCCACCTGACAAACCAGTTGGCAGAGAACAGATATTCACACCTTCCGAAGTGAAGTGCTATGCAGTAGAACAGAGAATACCGGTTATACATACGGAAAAGAAGGTTGAGAATTATGAGAAGATATTGACGAAATATGAACCAGAGCTAGTGGTATGTAAAGCTTTTGGAGAAATTATACCCAAGGTGTTTCTAGACTATCCAAAGTACAAATGTATTAACATCCATTTCTCAATCTTGCCAAAGTACAGAGGAGCTGTTCCAATACAGAAAGCGATTTTAGATGGAGCAACCGAAACTGGTATATCGATAATGATTATGTCTGAGGGATTGGATGAAGGAGATGTTTTAGAAATTTACAAAGAAAGAATTGAAGAGAGGGATACTAATCTTTCGTTGCGCAAAAGAATGGTGGAAAAGAGTTCCGAAATACTTCTCCCAATACTTGAAAAATGGGTGCAGGGTGAGATAGTAGCAAAGAAACAGAAGCACGAGGATGCAACGTACTGTTGGCAAAAGGATATCTCGAAAGAGAGGGGTGAGATTCTATGGGAGAAATATGATCCTGAGTATATCGAGAGGATGATTAGAGCTTTTATACCTTGGCCAATCGCATGGTGTAAATTAAATCCAGCTCTCGAGAACAAGAACCTAGCGAACAAAAGTATGAAGATTTTCAGAGCTGAGTTAGTTGATATACCCTCTGAGAAAGATCCTGGAACTATGTTTGTAGAGGATAGCATGTTACTTTTTTCAACTAGAGATCCAATGATTTCTCTGAGAGTATATGAATTGCAGATAGAAGGTAGAAAGAAGATGAGCGAAAAAGAATTCTTAAATGGAATTGGAAGGAAACTTCTCTAAGAAGAGTGTGCAAGTATACAATAAGCCGGATTCTGTATAACGATGATTATCTATCTATGCGGTTAAACCTTGCTCCGAGAGGGGGTTACCACGCAGTATTGTATTACTACAATACCCGGTAGTCTCTTACACTACCATTTCACCCTTACCTACAAGTAGGCGGTATAACTTTCTGTTGCCCTTTTCTCCGAAAGATCACTCCCTCCCAACTCACATTGGCTCTCATCCTGATATGTTCAGGACAAACATGGAGTCCGGACTTTCCTCATCTACTAAAAGCAGACGCAATCATCCTGTAATACTTGCACCCTTAATTATACTATTTCTTGGCTCTTTTTTGTATTAAAACAACTGGAACTACTACCAAGGCAACAACAGGGATAAAGACAACAAACCATATCAACGCTGAAACAAAGAACTTACCAAACTCTACAAGTGCTCTAGCAGCATCTTTAAATACACCTGAAGGTCTCCATTGATCATCTGAAAGACCAGCGCCAGTACTACTCTGGGTTATATACACATTGACATATGAGTAATCTGTTTGAGAAGAGATACTCTTTAAATTCGTTTCTATCATCTCGATATTCATCCTTACCTCATTCAACTCTTTGTGTACAGCTAGGGTATCTTGTACACTCTTGGCACTTTTGAGAATTTCTAAAAGCTGTTTTTCAACACTCTTGTAATTCTTTAACCTTGCTTCTAAATCTTGAACTGTTTCTGTCACATCATTTTCACTTATGGAAGAGCTTAAGAATTCGCCGCTTAGTTCTTTAATACTATTGTACAAATCTTCAAACTTAGTAACTTCCACTTTTATTGTTATTGCAACAACACGATCTTTACCTTTCCCAGTATCATACATTGACACATAGGAGCCATCGAACTGTTTTCTTATATCTTGTAAAGACTTAAGTGTGGCATCAATATCATCCACTGCAACATTCACATACCCTGTCTTGATTATGCTTGGATCTTCACTACCTGAACTTTCTGTAACAACATTCTGCTTTACATACTCGTCATACGAAATACCATCGCTTCCGGTCCTCCCTGGGAAAATACCATTCTGAATATCTGGTGCTCCAACAACGCCTGAGCCCTCTTCTGATCCAATCATTGATTCAGATCTCCCCTGATATACCCAAAGTCCCGCAACAATTATTACAAACAAGGAAAATAGTGAGAGGACTGTAATAGTAACAATCTTTAATATCTTTTTGCTTTCCATAGAAAAATAGATAAAGTTATCTATTTAAATAATATGGAATAATAGAAATATATGCAATGGGAGAAACTATCTCTTAGAGAACTGAGGTTTCTTTCTTGATTTGAGATGGTTGTATTTCTTTCTCTCCACTTCTCGAGGATCTCTAGATACTAATTTCTCTTTTCGAAGAACACTCTTCAATTCAGCATTCATTGTATAGATTGCTCTTGCCAACCCCAATCTAATTGCCTCTACCTGACCCGTAGAACCACCACCATTAACTGTTGCTGTAAAATAATATTTTTTCTCCAATCCAACTACTATCAATGGCCTACATAGAATTTTCTCAATATCTTTCACACCACTGAAATACAGATTCAAAGCTTTACCATTTACAGATGAAGCACTATCACCCTCGTATATACGAACTCTAGATGTAGATCTTTTTCTTCTTCCTATTCCTTCAAAATATTTCTTCTCCACTGTTTAAAATATTATAATTTAATAGTAACTGGGTTCTGTGCAGAATGTTTATGCTCCGATCCTTTGTAAACAATCAATCTTGCTATTCTCACATCTTTCAATTTGTTCTGAGGTAACATATTTTTGACAGCATCAGTAATAATCTTTGTAGAATCTTTCTCTAATTGCTGGTCAAATCTTGTTTCCTTGAATCCTCCAGGATATCCAGAATGTCTATAATACATCTTTTTCAATTCCTTACCTCTTGTTAACTTTACATTGTCACTATTGATGACAACAACATAATCACCACAATCGACATTTGGTACTATCTCTGTCTTTTCTTTACCAATCAAAAGGGAGGCTATCTTTGTTGCAACTCTACCAAGTATTTGATCTTTAACATCAACAAGATACCACTTTCTATCTATATCTGATTCTTTTGTCCAAGTTGTTTTATATTTCATCATTTATTTACCTAATATTATAATCCTGATCTAGATTTTGCCCTCTCGGTTCTGTGAACTACAGCTGTGGTATCTACTTTCTTCTCTTGAGCTCTACCTACAATCTTCTTCTCAACACGATCTTTTTTGATTACTTCCTTTTCTTCATCTTTCTTCTCTATCTTTCTCTTCTTCTCCATACCTATTAAGGAAACTCTACTTTTTTCTGCATTATCACCAGCTCTAAAACCAACTTTGACTATCCTTACACCAACCTTATCTTTCCCTGCATACTCCACAAACTTTTTTACAAGGATATCATTACCGAATATGACTTGAAGATCTCTCCTGAAAGATAGTTCCTCTTTCTTAATTAAAGCCTTCTCTATTAAAGAAGATGCTTCCTGCTTCAGAACCTTAGCTCGAGGTGAAGTTGTTAAAACATAATTTTTGTCAAACAACGACCTAAGCAGATTGTGTTTTAGACTTTTTCTGTGTGAACTCTTTCTACCAAGTTTTGCTTTCTTTATCCTTTTATACATGTGTTAGGCACCTTTTATATTAATATCGTACTGATTAAGTAATTCTAAAATCTCGTTCAAAGATTTATTACCAAATCCAGGAAGATTCAATAGTTCTGTAGCTGTTGTATTTCTTAAATCAGCAACATTCTTGAAACCACCTGCTAGAAGACCAGTCTTTGATCTCTTAGAAATTGGTAAATCCTCTATCTTCCATGCTCCTATTTCATCACCTTCAGCTACCCCTTCAGAAGTTACTTCTGTTACAGCATTAATCTCTTCTGCAATTTCCAAAACCTCTTTCTCTGCCATTCCCATTGCAACCATAACCTTACCTGAGAATTCTTGTAGTATCTTTGCAGACTCTAACAAAGAATCTTTTGGAGTAATACTACCATCGGTAGTAACACCTATCATTACTGCATCTAAGTCAGTCTCCTGTCCTTTACGTGCCTGTTCTACACTCATACTTACTCTTTCAATTGGTGCAAAATCACAATCCAAAGGAATTTGACCAACTTCTTTTCTCTCCGCAGAGTTAATTTTCTTGTATCCAACTCCAGACTCTACAGTCAAAGTCATATTTATCTCGGAAGAAGCATCTGTTAATTCAAGAATGTGTAAATCTTTGTTTACAACTTCCAAATCACCTGTGACTTCAATATCTCCAGCACAAACTGTTTTCTTTCCCTTAACATTAAGCTTACAGGTAAAGACATCATCCATTTTCGTCTGAAATTTAACCTGCTTTAGATTTAAAATAATATCCAAAACATTCTCTTTAACACCATCTATGGTGCTATATTCATGATCAACACCCTTTATATTTACTCCTGTAATACCAGAACCTCTTAAGCTAGAGTAGAGAATTCTTCTTAAAGCATTACCCAAAGTATTTCCATAACCTCTTGGCAATGGAGATATCTCGAATAATCCATAATTATCTTTCTCTTCTTTAATAGTGACTTTAATATCTTTAAATGCTTCCATTTATATTTAATATAAAATTATCTAGAGTAGAACTCTATTATTAAATTCTCTTTCAATCCTTCATCAATATCATCTCTGATTGGCAATCTTGCAACTTTGCAAGTTAGATCTTTTGTTTCTATCCAACCTGGGGAAGCGAAAAGTTTCTCTGATGGGACTAATTTTGCCTTCTTAATTTCAACAGAATCACCCTCCTTTAACTCAAGTGATGGAATTGTAAGTTTCTCACCATTTAATTTGACATGACCATGAGTAACATACTGTCTAGCAGCAGACCTAGAAGGTGCCAATCCCGCAAGATATATTACATTATCAAGTCTGAGTTCCAAAAGTCTCAAAAATTCCAATCCTTTATCTGTCTTATTAAGCTTAGACCTTCTATCTGACTCATCATATACAGATCTCATTTTCTTTTCTCTCAATCCATATATTCTCTTAACCTTCTGCTTCTCTCTTAACTGAATACCGTAGTTAGACAATCTTGCTCTCCTCTTGTTACCATGTTGACCAGGAGCAAATGGTCTTCTTTCCAAACCATTCTTCAAAGAGAAAGATCTTGCACCCTTAAGATGTAAGTTTACTCCCTCTCGTCTACTTAATTTTTCTTTTGGTCCAGTATATCTACCCATTAATATTGCATCTATTTATATTATCTATTTCCTAGGAGCCTTTCTTGGCCTACATCCGTTATGAGGAATAGGGGTCCTATCTGTTAACATAGTAACTTTCAAACCAGCAGCGTCCAAACCTTTAACTGCAGCATTTCTTCCTGCACCAGGTCCCTTAATGAAAACCTTCACTTCTCTCAAACCATATTTTTTGATAACTCTCTCTGCAACTTCTGTCGCAGCTCTTGTAGCAGCATATGCTGTACTTCTTTTCGCACCTTTAAATCCTACTCTAGAAGGACTACCCTGACCTAAAACTTCACCTTCTTCATCTGTCAAACTAATTATTGTATTGTTGAAAGTAGATTGAATTGTTGCAATACCACTTTGAACACTTTTTTTAGCTTTACTTTTTGCTTTAATTTCTGCCATGTTATGTTTTTTCTAAAGTACGTTTTAAACCACCAACAGGTCTACTCTTACCTTTTCTCGTTCTTGCATTGTGTCTAGTTCTCTGACCTCTTACAGGTAAACCCAATTTATGTCTAACACCTCTGTAACATCTAACATCTTTCAACCTCTTGATATCTCTAAAGATCCCTTGTCTCAATTCTCCCTCCACCTTTATATTCTGCTCTATGTATCTTCTTACTAAATCTAGTTCAGCTTCAGAAAGATTTTTTACTAATGCGTCAGGACTTAAGTTTGTTTTCTCACATATCTCTCTTGCTTTTACCTCACCAACCCCATATACACCCAACAATGAGACCCAAAGTCTCTTTTCGTTTGATATTTCAATTCCTGCTACTCTAGCCATTTAATATATTTTAATTAAATTAACCTTGTCTCTGTTTATGTTTAGGATTCTTTTTACAGTATACATATACTCTACTTTTTCTCTTTACAACATAGCAATCTGGACATCTCTTTTTTACTGAAGCTCTTACTTTCATTTTAATTCATAAATCTATATGTTATACGGCCCTTCTCTTTGTCGTAAGGTGTCATTTCAATACGAACCTTGTCACCTTCCAATATCCTAATGTAGTGCATCCTCATTTTACCTGATAGATAGCCTATCACCTCATGCTTTGCACCCTCGGCTTCTATCTCCACAACAAACTGTGTGTTAGGAAGACACTCTTTAACTACACCCTCAAATTCAAATACTTTTTTGCTATCGTTCATAATATATTCCCTATGGATTGCAATAAATGGAATCCTCAGAATTATATCAAAGGAATACCTTTAATTCAACAAAAAGTATATAAACTCTTGGCTGTGTATCACTTCTAAAGGGACAGAGTAAGGATAACAAAAAAAAGATATATTTACAAGTTCAAAACCCTAACTACATTCGTATGTATCTCCTCTATAGTTGGGTTAGCATCCACTTCGACTAAAATGCCCCTGTTACGATATTCTTCGAGTATCGGAGCTATTGTCCTGTTATATTCACTCAACAAACTTTTGGTCTTCTCAGGAGTATCATCAACCCTCTGAGTGAGAATAGTTCCACATTTATCACAATATCCCTTGATCTTCTCTTGTTTGTATTTCTCATGATATGTACTGCCACAATTACTACAAATCCATCTCAATGCTCTTCTTTCTATAGCTACTTCTTCAGAGAGAGTGAAGTGCACAAACTTGTCTAATTTCCTTCCCTTTGCAGCGAGTAGATCATCAAGCATTTGAACTTGCCCTATATCCCTTACAACAGAGACTAAGGCCCAATCTTTAGATATATCAAACTTTTCCAACCATTTAGTGAACATTTTGTAGACGATATCATTTGGAACAAATTTTCCCTTTGAATAATATTCGTAAGCTCTAATTGCATCGAGATCACCTTCTGAATACATCTTTCTAAACATCTCCCCTGTACCGATATTTTCAAAAGAATATTTCTGAACTAGTAACTCAACTTGGGTATCTTTACCACTGCCGGAGGGACCATGAAAGAGTATTGTCATAGAATGAAAAGGCATCAAGTTAATATGCTATTCTACCACAAACACAATTGGATATTTAATTTAAAGATACTTGTCGTAACTTCTAACTGTCATCATTGATTCTACCTGTCTTTTGATTTCCAAGACAACACCTATCATAATCAACAAACCCGTCCCTGAGAATACAACCGCAGTAACAATTCCCGTTTTAACAAATATGTCAGGGAGGATTGAAAGAAGACCTAGGAATATTGCACCTACAGCAGCTAGTCTAAAACTTACTTTTCTCAAATATTCCGAAGTGTTATCTCCTGGACGAATACCCTGTATGAAGGCACCCTGTTTCTGTAGGTTTTCAGCTAATTCATCTGTCTTGAAGACAACGGTCAGATAGAAGAAGGAGAATGCCACAACCAAAACAAATGTAACAGTATTGTATATATATGGGTTTGATAACCAAAGAATAATCTTTTCGGAAACATCAGTTACCACCGGATTGAAATCTTTACTTATTAAAAACTTCCCAATCAATTGAGGAAAGGAAAGAAATGCCATAGCAAAGATAACAGGCATAACTCCAGATTGTGTAAGTTTGATCGGGATATAGCTCTCTAATGCTCCTCCAGTTCTAACTCTCCTTGAATACTGAATCTTAACCCTTCTTTCAGCCTGAGTCACAACAACAACTGCCACTATTAATATCAAAGAAAATAGTATAAAGATGAATTTTTGGAAACCATCCATTGTAACAAAATTACTATTTATAGTACCTGGAATACCAGAAAGGATACCCAACATAATTAGATATGATGTACCACCACCTAACCCTTCCTCAGAGATAAGCTCTCCAAACCACATCATCACAATAGATCCAGCTGTCAAAGTAGCAGACATAGCAACAAGTTCTAATGGTTCTAGTTGAGTTATCAAACCAAAACCAAGAAGAGTCGAATATATGACGAATGATTGCAAAATTGCTAATGGAACTGTAACCAACCTAGTGTACATAGAAATTTTTCTTCTACCTTCAGGACCCTCCTTCCTCAATTCTTCCAATTTAGGAATCACAGTACCTAATAGTTGAAAGATGATTGAAGCATTGATATATGGAGTCAGCCCAATCGCCACTATTGAAGCAGTTTCTAAGACACCTCCAGATACTGTTGAAAGAATCTCTCCAAAACCTGTACCTTCAAACAACTTCACTATTGCCTCTGCTGGAATTCCGGAAACTGGTACCGCGGACAAAATTCTGTATATAACAAGAATAAGCAAAGAAAAAAGTATTTTCTTTCTTATCTCTTTTGTCTTAAAGAGGGATTTGATTTTCTCAAATATGTTTAACATTTGTTTAGAGACTATTTTATAGTCCCACCTGCTTTTTCAATCTTTTCCCTAGCAGAAGGGGACATGTTAATACCTTCTATTACTAGCTTCTTGTTTATCTCACCCTTTGCCAAAATCTTCACATTCTGGGCACTTTGCTTTATCAAAGTTCTCTCTTTTAGGATTGCTATTGTAATTACATCTCCATCTTTGAAATTCTCAGAAAGGATATCAACATTTACAACCTGAGTTTCCTCCTTAAACTTTCTATTAAATCCTTTGTACTTTGGCATTCTTCTGAAGAAAGGAACATTACCTCCTTCAAAGAATTTCAGAGATTTGTGACCAGATCTTGATTTCTGACCTTTAGCACCACGTCCTACTGTATGTCCACCAACACCTGAACCATAACCTCGACCAATTCTCTTTCCTTTTTTTATTCTATTTTTCCTTAATGGTATGTTTTCTAAATACATTACTTTTTGCTATTAACTTTAGTTGGTTTTCTTTCTCTCTTTTGGAACTTGTCTTTTCTATCACCATTCTTTTTCTTTGATTCTTTCCTTCTCTTTTCTTCTTTCACCTTCTTCTCTTTGTCTGAATCTTCCTTCATCTTGATTCTGTCTCTCATCTTTGTCATCTTCTCTAAGACTCTGTCTTTTTGCAAAAGCTTCAGAGCTTGGAAAGTACAATATGCATTCGCATTAGGTTCAGGACTACCAAGAATTTTACCATATACATTGTCAATTCCAGCCATTTCCAAAACTAATCGAACAGAAGAACCTGCGATAATACCAGTACCTGGTCTTGCTGGCCTTAACATAACCTGGGCTGCTCCATACTTATGGAATATTTCGTGAGGAATGGTATCTCCAATCAATTCAATTTTCTTAACTGATTTGCTTGCCAACCTCTCTCCTTGCTCAACTGCACTTTTAACATCTGCACCTCTTCCTAGAGCAACACCAACTGAACCAGCTCTGTCACCAACAACAACCACAGTACTAAACCTTAATCGCTTACCACCCTTGGTTACTTTAGCTACTCTCCTTACAGGTAGAGTTCTCTTGTCATACATTTTTCTTTCACCTCTGTTTTTATTATATCTTTCTTCCATTTTCTTTATCTAAATTTTAACTCCTTTATTTCTTAATTCGTCTGCAAAAGTTTTAACTAAACCATGATACCTGTACCCACTTCTGTCAAAAACCAAAGTCTCAAATTTCACAGCTTCTTTAGCGAAAGCTCCTGCCATGGTGATTATATCATTACTGTTCTTCTTTGACATAAAGGATTTAATAACTTTACTTGAATCATCATCTGCAAGACCTGCATAGAAATATCTGTTACTTTTAAAAACAAATATTCTAGGTTTTAAAGCACTACCTCTAACATTTTTTCTAATATGTAATTTTCTTCTTATTCTTTTTTGCTTTCTATCTTTCTGTACCATATTTTTAAGCTACACTAGATTTAGAACTTTTTCTCTTAATATATTCACCTTCATATCTAATACCTTTGCCTTTGTAAGGCTCAGGTTTACGAATCTCTCTGATCTTTGCTGCAACAGCACCAACTAATTGCTTATCAAAACCCTTTACAACTATTTTTGTCTCCTCAGGGACCTCTATCTTTATACCTTCCTGAGGCTCTACTGTAATTGGATGATTCCAACCAAGACTCATAACTAATTTATCGCCTTCCATTCTCGCTCTGTAACCAACTCCTACCAATTCCAATGTCTTAGCAAAGCCATTCTTTACACCGTATACGGCATTGGCCAAGATTTTACTGTATGTACCATGATCTGATTTAGTCTGTTTCAACTCGGAAGTCCTAACAACTTTTAATTCTCCATTCTCAAGATTTGCATCTATATTCTCAGGTAAAATAGTTTTTATTTCTCCAAGAGGACCTTTAATCAAAACCTCTTTTCCTGAAACTAAAACTTCAATTCCATCTTCTATTTTTGTTATTTCTTTACCTATTCTAGACATTATATTTACCAAACTTTACATATTAATTCACCACCCAAATCCATACTTTTAGCTTTTGCACCCGAGAGAACACCCTTTGATGTACTGATTATCGAAATACCTCTTCCATTCATAATTGGTTTAATTTCTTTCTTAGAAACATATATCCTCTGGCCTAGTTTACTTACTCTCTCCAGATGAGTTATAACTGGCTCATTCTTTTCATAGAGGAGAGTTACTTCAAAAGATTTCCCATTCTCAACATATTCTCCTACCATTTTTTCCTCTTTCAAAACCTTTAGAATCTCTCCATTAATATTTGTTTTAACAACATCAACAGATTCTTTCTTCCTCATAATTGCATTTTGTATTCTTGTAAGCATATCTGCTATTAAATCATTCATGTTTGTTTATTATTAAATTACCATATAGCTTTTTTAACTCCTGGAATCTTTCCCTCACTTGCTAATTTCCTAAAACATATTCTACAAAGTCCATAATGTCTCATATATCCTCTAGCTCGGCCACATATTTCGCACCTATTATATACTCTAGAGCTATATTTAGAGCTTTTCTTTAATTCTTTAGCTTTGTATTCTTTAGCTCTTGTTGACATCTTTCTTAAATGGGAATCCAAATTTATCTAAAAGTAATTTACCTTCTTTATCAGTTTTCGCAGTTGTAACAATTGTAACTTCTAAACTTCTTATCTTTGTAACATTGTTAGAATCAATTTCAACAAACACTGTATGATCTTCTATACCTAGAGAATAATTACCAGATCCATCAAAAGACTTAGGACTTAATCCTCTGAAGTCTTTTGTTCTTGGTAGAGTAATGTTTACTAACTTGTCAAAGAAATGCCACATTCTATCTCCTCGTAGTGTTACAGATGTTCCTATTTCCAAACCTTTTCTTATCTTAAATGCAGAAACTGCTTTTCTCGCTTTGTTGATTATTGGTTTCTGCCCTGTTATCTGAGTAAGAATATTTACAATTTCCTCCATAGCAGAGCTATTATCAACAGCTTCACCAGCTCCAACATTTACTACGATCTTCTTGAGAGTAGGGGCCTGCATAGGATTTTTTAGACCCAATTCAGTCATCAACTCTCCCTTAATTCTTTTGTTGTATTCTTCTACTAATCGTACCATTATTTACTCTCTTTCTTTTTCGAATTATTCTCCTTTTTTACTGTTGCTTTCTTTACTGCAGTTTTCTTTACAGCTTCTTTTACTAATTCTTTACCACACTTCTTACAAATTCTTACAGTTTTTTCTCCTTCTTTTTTCATACCAATCCTTGTACTCTTGTCACATACTGGACAAATCATCATAATCTTAGAGACAGGATATGGCTTCTCAACAATCAATATCTCAGATGTTCTTGTTCTACCATCGCCCTTAAGATGTCTCTTGTACAAATTCATTCCTTCAATTACCACTTTGTCATTCTTTACATCCAAAGCAACAACTGTACCTCTTTTTCCAGAGTCTTTACCGTATAATATTTTTACTGTATCACCTTTTTTAATCTTCATTGTATATATTTCTAAAGTACTTCAGGAGCTAAAGATAAAATTTTATCAAACCCCTTTTCTTTCAACTCTCTAGCAACAGGACCAAATATTCTAGTACCCTTTGGTGCTTTATTCTTAGGATCAATAATAACTACTGCATTATCATCAAATCGAATATATGTACCATCTTTCCTCTTGTACTCCTTACTTGTTCTTACTATTACAGACTTCAATACTTCATGTCTTTTAATTGCTGTATTAGGGATAGATTTCTGAACTGCAACTGTCACTATATCCCCAACTTTTGCATACCTTCTTTTAGAATAGCCAGGCATACCGATAAGCTTTACTATCTTTGCCCCACTGTTATCTGCTACTGTTAATGTTGATTCTGTTTGTACCATATTTTTACTTTTTATTAACAACTATCCATTTAACTTTTTTAGATAAAGGTCTACTCTCTCGTATTGTTACAACATCACCTATTTCTAAAACCTCATTTGTATGTGCCAAGAAGACCTTTTTCCTTTTCACTATCTTTTGATATTGTGGATGCCTTTCAGAAGTACCAACTTCAACTTTCACAGTTTTCTCCATCTTGTTACTAGTAACAACTCCTTGTATTTCTCTCTTTTTTGTTACTTTCTTTGTTTCTTTTTCCATATTCTGTGTAATTAAATAACGGCTTGTATTCTATCAATAATTGAGACTATACTCAAGCTATATATCTTTTCTAGTAGTAAATTTAGTTTTCAGAGAAAATTTGTGTGCAGCAAGCCTCAAAGCTTCCTTTGCAACACTCTCATCTACTCCACCGATCTCAACCATAATTGTCCCAGGTATTACGACTGCTACATAGCCTTCAACAGCACCCTTACCTCCCAACATCTTACTGTTGGTTGATTTCTGTGTATATGGCTTATGTGGGAAAATCTTCAACCAAACCTTACCTTTTCTCTTAGTAAAACCTGTCATTGCCCTACGTGCAGCCTCTATCTCTCTAGCATTTACCCAACCATTTTCCATAGCTCTAAGTCCATATTCACCAAAGGTAATCTTGTTATTAGCGGTAGCTACTCCACCCATCTTACCTCTGAATTCTTTTTGATATTTTCTTTTCTTTGGCTGTAACATAGTAATTTACCAATTAAATATATTATTCTTCTCGATCTATATCACTTTTTTCTCCTTTGTATATCCATACCTTAACCCCCATTAAACCAGCATCCATTGTCTTAGCTATCTCATTTGCATAATCAACATCTGCTCTCAAAGTTTGAGCAGGAACTGATCCCGCTGTTGCCTTAACAGTTCTTGCCTGACTTGCATTATTTATTCTTCCAGATACCCAAATTCTCAATCCCTTTGCTCCAGACATCATGACCTTCTCCTTAGCACTCTGTACTAGTAATTTAGAAGGTTGTCTTCTCTCAATCCCATCAGCAATCGCTCTAGCAACAATCCTTGCAGATAGATCAGCTTTCTTAACCTCTCTTACTTTTAATTCAACATCTTTCTTCAATGTTCTCTTTAATTCCTTCTGTAAAACATCAATACCTTCACCACCTCGACCAATTGCAACACCAGGTCTAGCTACAAATACTAAAACTTCTATCTTGTTTACTGTTCTGTTTATCTTAATCTTATCCAAACCAGCATCTCTCATTGCAGCTATAACTTTCTTCTCAATTAGAAGATCCTGTGCATATGTTGCAGGATAGTCTTTCTTGTTAGAGTACCATACGGAATCCCAAGTTTTGTTTATTCCCATTCGAATTGCGTTTGGATTTACTTTTCTTCCCATAATTACTTAACTTTAAGTTCTAAATTAATATTTGATCTCCTTTTATCTATTCTTGATACTCTACCTCTAGAATTAAATCTTGTCCTTTTCAATGTTGGAGCTTCATCAACTGTTATACTTTTTACTATCAAATCTCCTTTGTCTACATTAAACAAATCTCTTCCGTTTGCAACACCAGAAAGAAGAGCCTTTTTTACAGAAAGAGAACCTTTCTTTTTCAAAAGCTGTAGCATATTCAAAGCATCCTCAACTCCCTTACCTCTGACAACATCAGCAACAAGCCTTAATTTAAGAGGTGATTGTTGTATATTTTTTACTTTTACTTTTACTATTTTTTCTTCCATGGCTTTATTAAATAATTATTATTCCTCAAACCTTCCACTGCTACCATAGACTTTGGACAACTTTCCTTTCTTAGCATGGCCTTTAAACTTTCTAGTTAGGGAAAATTCTCCCAATCTGTGTCCTATCATTGATTCTATAACAAGAACCTCTTCGTGCTTCTTTCCATTGTGTACCAAAAACTTCATTCCAACCATTTCAGGAGTTATAGTGGATGCCCTTGCCCATGTTTTAATAGGGGACATCTTACCTTCGTTCCTAGCTTTAAGAACCTTCTCCATCAATTTGGCATCTGTATATGGTCCTTTTTTCAATGATCTAGACATACTTATTAATCAATAATTTATTTCTTAGCAAAAGGCCTATTTTTAGTTCTTCGCCTTTTTATAATCAAATCTTCTGTTCTTCTATTCTTCCTTGTTCTAGTACCAACCCTGTTACCCCAGATATCCTTCGCTGGTCCACCAATAACACCTTTTCCTTCACCACCTCCATGAGGATGCTCAACAGCATGCATAGCCATACCTCTTACTACTGGTCTCCAACCAAGATTTCTCTTTCTACCAGCTTTACCTAATTTCACATTCAATCTGTCTTCGTTTCCAACCTGACCAACTGTTGCCATACATTCACCAAAAACAAGTCTTATCTCTCCAGAAGGCATTTTCAACTGAATATACTTACCTGTTGTATCTACACCCTGAACGACAATACCTTGACCAGCTGATCTAGCATACTTAGCACCCTTACCAGGAGCATTCTCAACACAGTGAACTATTGTTCCGGAAGGGATATTCTTTATCTGCATTGAATTACCGACAACAACATCAACTTTCTCCCCTGAAAGAATTTCAGTACCTACTTCCAATCCTCTAGGTGCTACAATATACCTTTTCTCACCATCCACATAGTTTAATAATGCAAGATGGGCATTTCTGTTAGGATCAAAGTAGAAACCAACTACCTTAGCTGGTATACCATACTTCTCTCTCTTGAAGTCAACTTTTCTTAATCTTCTCTTAAAACCACCACCTCTATGTCTGACAGTGATTTTACCCTGATTGTTCCTTCCTGAAATTTTCTTCTTAGGAATAGTAAGACTCTTTGGACCCTGACTCTTACTAAGAGCGGATCTGTCTTCTAATCGTGTTTTTCTCCTTGTCGAAGTTGTAGGTTTAAATTTTCTTACTGCCATGTTAGTTCTTTAAAAATTCATCAATCTTATCTCCCTTTTTAAGGGTAAATATCATCTTAACCATATCTGATTTTCTAGTTCTCTTATTTGTTTTCCAATCTCTCTTTTCTTTTCCTGGTTTTATTACAGAATTAGAATCAACAACTTTAACCTTGTAATTTTTCTCAATCATCTTTCTTACCTCAATCTTGTTTACACCTATTGGAACCAAGAATGTGTATTTATTCAATTCATTCGCCTGACCATATGTCTTCTCAGATATCACAGGTTGTATTTTTATTACTTTATTCTCCATCTGTTAATCTTTCTTCAATAACTTTAACACTATCTTCATCTATCAATATATTCTTTGATCCAGCAATATGCTTAGCATTTAGCTTCAATGGATTGACAACATCCACCCCTACCATGTTATTCAAATATTTCTTTAAATTCTCACTCTCTGATATCAAAAGCATTTTCTTCCCCATTTTCTTTCCAACATTCTCTCTTATCGCCTTCCCTTCCACCTCCTTTGTAAATGATGAAAACTCCAATTCTTTGTCTCTTAATCTCTGAGAAAGCATTATACAAAGGGCTTTCTTTGCGACTTTCTTATTTATCTTTCTACTGTAATTCCTATCATTACTTGCAAATGCAACACCACCCCCAACCCAGATTGGAGATCTGGAAGAACCATGCCTAGCTCTACCGGTTCCCTTCTGTTTCCATGGTTTTTTACCACCACCAGACACATCACCTCTGGATTTAACAGTAGCTGTACCTTTTCTCTCGTTACTGTTATATACATAGATGACCTGAGCAACCAAATCAGCATTGTATGGAATATCCCAAACCTTTGGGTTTAATTTCATTTTCTTCTCTTCTTTAACTGTTTTCTTTACTGTTTTTTCCATCTTTATTCAGAATATATTCTAACTAAATCACCCTTAGCTCCTGGTATTGGTCCCAATATCATTAAGTGGTTATCTTTGATATCGACTATCTCACGACCCTTCAAAGTTACAAGATCCTGTCCCATTCTACCAGCCATTTTCTTACCTTTTACAACTCTTCCAGGATCAGTACCAGCACCAATAGATCCCGGTGCTCTCAATCTATCTGATTGTCCATGTGTTCTTGGTCCACCATGAAAGCCCCATCTCTTAACAACACCAGCAAAACCTTTACCTTTTGATATGCCAGTAACAACAACTTTCTCTCCTTGTGCAAAAGTTTCAGCTTCCATTGCATCCCCAATACTTTTTTCTACTACAGAACCTTTAAAGTATACCCTCTGAGAAGGGACCTTGCCTAAAGCTTGATACTTCCCAGAAAGAGCCTTAGAAGGCCTCTTCATCTCTCCAATACCCAATTCAAACCCTTCTTTCTCCAAATATGAAAGAACACAACCTGTAACATCTACGATAGTTACAGGAAGGATTTTATCTCCCTGAAAAACTCTTGTCATTCCTTTTTTTATTCCTATTAACGCTTTCATATTTTTATATATAACTATTGTATCCCGATATCAACTCCAGCAGGCATCTGTAAATGCTGTAAAGCATCTATAGTTTTCGGAGTAGGATCTATAATATCAATTATCCTCTTATGAGTATTTATCTCAAAATGCTCAATTGAGCTCTTGTAAATAAATGGCGATCTATTAACAGCAACCTTCCTTCTCTTGGTAGGAAGAGGTATAGGACCAGCAACCTTCGCACCAGTACTAATTGCGGTCTCAATAATACTTTTGGCTGAATTATCAACAACAACAGAGTCATAACCCTTGAGCTTTACCCTAATTCTTGCAGTTTGATTTGCCATTATATTTAAAAGAGCTAAATTAATTTAAATATCTAGGGGGTAGTATAACCACCCCCTAGTATCTATTCTTACTTAATAATCTCGGTAACAATACCTTGACCTACTGTCTGACCACCTTCTCTGATTGCGAATGAGACACCTTTCTCAATAGCAACAGGAGATACCATCTTCACAGTAAACTCAGTATTATCGCCAGGAGCGACCATTTCTACTCCCTCAGGAAGAACTACCTCACCTGTAACATCTGCAGTTCTTACATAGAACTGAGGTTTGTAACCTGTTACAAATGGTGTATGTCGTCCACCCTCTTCTTTACTCAAAACATATACTTCAGTCTTGAACTCAGTATGAGTATTTATTGAACCAGGAATTGCCAAAACCTGACCTCTTTCAACATCTTCTCTCTTCAATCCTCTTAAAAGAATACCTACATTATCTCCAGCTTGACCTTCATTCAAAGTCTTGTTGAACATTTCAACACCAGTTACAGCTGTCTTCTGTGGTTTTCGGCCCATTCCAAGTACCTCGACATCCGTCCCAACCTTTATTATTCCTCTTTCAATTCTTCCAGTTACAACTGTACCTCTTCCCTCAATGGAGAAGACATCCTCAACAGGCATCAAGAATGGCTTTTCAATATCTCTCTCTGGTAGTTCAATATATTCATCAACTGTCTTCATAAGCTCTCTTGCAGCTGCCAATCCTTCCTCATCACCCTTCTGTGCCTTCAAAGCATCACCAATTACTACTGGAGAATTCTCATCATATCCATACTTAGCTAATAGCTCTTGGACATCTGCTTTGATCAATTCCAAAATCTCCTCATCCGCTTCACCAAATTTGTTGATGAAAACAACAACCTTAGGAACACCTACTTGCTTTGCAAGTAAAAGATGCTCTTTTGTCTGAGGCATAGCACCATCACTAGAAGATATAACTAAGATAGCACCATCCATTTGTGCAGCACCCGTGATCATATTCTTAATATAGTCTTTGTGACCTGGGCAATCTACTAATGCATAGTGTCTGCTATCTGTTTCGAATTCAACATGAGCAACTGCTACAGTTATAGATTTTGCTCTTGATTCAGGATCTTTATCCAACTTATCGATCATTACTGCTGCCTCTGGAGAGAAAGCATTAAGAATACCTCTTACCAATGTAGTCTTACCGTGATCGATATGACCCAAGGTTCCGATATTCATGTGTGGCTTAGTTCTATTAAAATCTGCCATGAATATATTGTTAATAAATTAAATATATTTTTATATTCTACATAGTTCTCTGAAATTTAAGAACCTGCGTTGAATATTATCAAAAAGTCTAAGCAGATGCAAGTGTTTAAACCTTTTTACCTGCTATTTCCTCTGCAATATTTCTTGGGACCTCTGCATAATGCGATGGCTCCATACTTGCACTACCTCTTCCACTAGTTAAGGATCTCAACTCACTTGTATAGCCGAAAAGCTCGGATAGAGGCACAAAAGCAGAGATTCTACTTACACCGCTACCAAGACTCTCCGTACCTTGAATCTGCCCTCTCTTACTACTCAAAGATCCAGTAACATCACCCATATGGGAATCTGGAGTTTCAACATCAACCTTCATAACAGGCTCCAATAGGATAGGGGTGCCCCTTCGGCAACCATCTTTAAACGCCATAGAACCAGCAACTTTAAAAGCAGCCTCTGAAGAGTCTACCTCATGGTATGAGCCATCATAAAGGGTAACTTTCATATCTACCACTGGATATCCTGCAACAACACCAGTCTTCATTGCTTCTTCAACACCTTTCTGTATTGAAGGTATATATTCTCTAGGAACTGATCCACCTTTAATTGCATTAATAAATTCAAAACCCTTACCTTTCTCATTTGGTTCCAACTTCAACCAACAGTGACCATACTGACCCTTACCTCCAGATTGTTTAATATATTTTCCTTCTGACTGTTCTACGATATTTTTAATTGTTTCTCTGTATGCTACCTGTGGTTTACCAACATTTGCAGAAACATTAAATTCTCTCTTCAATCTATCTACGATAATTTCCAAGTGCAACTCACCCATTCCCGAAATGATGGTTTGGCCTGTTTCGACATTAGAAGAAACTCTAAATGTAGGATCCTCTTTAACCAATCGACCCAAAGCCTCAGACATTTTCTCTTCATCTGATTTTGTTGCTGGCTCGATAGCTTGAGAGACAACTGGTTCTGCGAAGTCTATTGTTTCCAAGACTATTGGATTCGCCTCATCACATAAAGTATCACCAGTTATCGAATCTTTCAAACCAACTATTGCACCAATATCTCCAACGCTAAGAGAGGAAACTTCTTCCCTTTCATCTGCATGCATAAGGATTAATCTACTAACTCTTTCCTTTATACCTTTTGTTGAGTTAAGAACATAGGAACCTGCATCTATCTTTCCTGAATATATTCTAAAGTAAGAAAGATTACCTATATGGGGATCGTTAACTATCTTAAACACCAAAGAAGAGAAAGGCTCTTTTTCAGAGACTTCTCTAGTAATCTCTTCTCCACTCTTAGGATGTACACCTCTTACTGCCTCTTTGTCCAAAGGACTTGGAAGACATATAGTGATGTAGTCAAGCAAAGTTTTTGACATTGCTGTTCGAGAGTCTCCTCCGAGGACAGGATAGATATTACCTGCCAAGGTACCTTTTCTCAAAGCAGCATATAGCTCTTCAAGTGTAAGTTCTTCACCTGCAAAATATTTTTCCATCAAAGCATCATCTTGCTCAGCTAACATCTCGACTAGTCTCTCTCTATGTTCAGCAACTATACCCTTAATATCTTCTGGTATTTCTACTTCATTTAAATCAGGAGTATCTACACCCTTGTACTCATAGGCCTTCATCTTTACCAAATCAACATAACCATGTAACTGTTGCTCTTTTCCTATTGGGAAAGTAACTGCTACTGCCCTATTGCTAAGCCTGTCTTGGATTGTTTTAAAACTGTTTTCAAAACTACCACCTATTAAATTGATCTTGTTCATAAAACAGATTCTTGGAACTTTATACTTATTAGCCTGTCTCCAAACAGTTTCAGATTGTGGCTCTACCCCTTTTCGTCCATCAAAAATAACAACAGCACCATCCAACACCCTTAAAGATCTTTCAACCTCAGCTGTGAAATCGACATGCCCAGGAGTATCTATGATATTGATTCTGTGTCTTGAGCCATTGTAATCCCAGAAACAGGTAACTGCAGCGGACATGATTGTAATTCCTCTCTCTTGCTCCTGCTCCATGAAGTCAGTTGTTGCTGCACCCTCATGAACTTCTCCTATCTTGTGAACTTGCCCAGTAAAATACAATAACCTTTCTGTTGTTGTAGTCTTTCCTGCATCAATATGTGCAATGATTCCAATATTTCTAACCTTATCCAAAGGCATCTTCACATTATACGAACTCTTATCCATTATATTATTAGTAAAATTTAACAAAAGAGGAGGAATCAATATCCTCGCAGTTGCGATTATACAAAACTACTTGGTATTAGACAACAGGGCAGATGCTTCCTGAGTTATGGAACTATCCAAATCGTATTCCAATGCAACTTCCAATGCTTTCAAACCATCATCATTCTTTCCATTCAATATATCCAGCCTACCCTTTAGAAGATAATATTTAGGGTTGTATTTTGAGAAAGCCAAAAGCTCTTCTAAGATTGTATCAACACCATTTGATTCCTCCCTATCTAATAGAACTGTTGCTTTCCAATATAGATACTCCATCTTCTCAACTTCACTCATATCTTTCTTTGCCAGCTGGGATACATAGTAATCTATCTTCTGATTGTCTTTCATTAGATACTCGATTTCCAATCCAAGGAGTAAAAGATATGGATCGCCCTTTACTAATAATAGCTTCCTAACAACATCCTGTGCTTTTAAAGTCTGTTCATTATCTAGTAAAACATCAACATACTCATTAACCAAATCTTGAGAGACGGACACACCGGCATAGTCCAATGCTCTTTGATATGATCTGATGCTTCCATCCAAATCTGTAAGATGGAGATACACTCGACCCTTCAACCAAAATATATCAGATTCTAAGCCACCCAAAGTCAAAGCTTTCTCCAATGTAGCAACACTTTTATCCCATTCTCCAACTTGATAATATGCTTTCCCCAAGAAATATAATGCATCGAGATACTCAGCTATGTCCTTCTCCAAAGGCTCCAAGAGAGAAATTGCCAAATATGGAAATCCATTATTTAGATATATGCGACTTAGTTTCGTCGCATTGTATTTCACATTATCATCCAATGTGTTCAAGACTTGTGAGAATTCATCGAAATACGGCTTCCATTCCTCCGATGGCGTAACAGAGCTGAGCAAAGACTTTGCCTTACCTGTATCAGTAACAGAATCTATATATGCAAGAAGGAGAGTTACTTCAGAAACAAGCTCCTCAGGATACCCACCCTTGTTAAGCTCAGCTCTCGCTTCCTGAATTTTACCGAGTTTCAACAGTGTTTTTGCCAACATAAACTCACTGGACATATTGTTTACACCTAGTCCAAGAGAGTCTTGATATATATCTTTAGCTTTTGAATAATCTCCCCTAGAATAATAGTAATTCCCTACCTTACCGAAAAGTATTGACCTATCATTTGAACTCAACGCCCTTGCTGATTTACCAATTATTTCTGTTGCATCGTTTACCCTACTCTTGAGAAGAAGTATATCTACAATTCCTTCGTATCCACGAAGTCTACTCGGAATAATTTCAGAAGCATCTTGATATTTTCGTATTGCCTGAGAATACTCTTTGACTTCAAAAAATGCTTCTGCTTCTTTTACAATTCCGTCATACTGGGAAATCTCATCTTGGGTTACCCTTTGACTTAGGAAGTACCAAGCTCCCAAACCTCCAATGACCAATACCAGAATAATCCAAGGTAATATTTTACCGAAAACCTTTTTCATTATTTGAATATAGTTTAGAGTAATAGTGATGTCAAATATATGTTAAAATACTCTAGCTATGATTAAAAATAATGTTTTACTTTTTCTCACACTTCTCTTCCTCTTCTTGATTGTAGATCTTCTGAATGTCATCTTCTATACCTACCCTGAACAAACAAACAGTAAACGCTTTACAGATATCGTTTACAATGTTGATACTGAAGAGGTCAAGAAGGGACTCAATATTAAACTGGTGACAGTAAACTACAATGGTAAGATTCAATCACATTTAACACGATCCTACTCTCCTGTAACAGCATTAATAGATTTGGGTTACTCTGTAAGCAATATGAATCGAATTACTTCAATTTCCCCAATCTCAGAATTACATAACAATTCTTACATATTAGTTCAAAGCTATACTTCTACAATAGACGAGATTGTATATGAAATTCCCTACAAAACTATCATAAAAGGAAGCACACTATGTCAACAGCTCTCACCGAAGGTGAAAGAACAGGAAGGGGTCTTGGGGTTAATGCTCAAACGAGTTAAAAGAATATATAGGGGCAACGAGCTAATTGCCGAGGAGATTCTGGAAGAGAGTGTACAAAAAGAGGCAAGAGCAGAAATCATAGTGATTAAAGGTCCAGATGATTCCCCAGCTTCAGTTCCACAAATTGGTTACAATTGTACATATTGGCATGCATATGTTGATGGTCTGAATGCTACCGCAGAGGAGAAGCAGTGGTTAAAATTTGTAATGAAGTGGGAATCAGGATGCAATGCGGAGAACAACAAAGGCTTTTACAAAGGTCTGTTTCAATGGAGCCCATGCATATGGTACAAACAGTGGCCATATGACAATATCTTCGATGGAAGATTACAGATAAAAAGAGCGTTGGAGAAACTTCGAAATGGAACTGACCCAAACAATGTTTGGCCTGCTGTGCATAGGAAGTACGTAGCAAAATATGGAGAATTGAGTTGGTTAAGATAGCTAGTTAGAATAGCTAAAATATTCACAGATATCTTGAGGTATCTCACCGAGGAAACGAGATGGTATTTGAGATGAGTAACCCTCCCTTGTTTGTCTTCTTTCTGCAAAAGTCATAAAAAGTTTCTGCTTCGCCCTTGTAATACCTACATAACAAAGCCTCCTTTCCTCCTCCAGATCATCTTCTTCAAGAAAGGATCTAGAGTGTGGCAAGAGACCCTCTTCCATACCAACCATAAAGACATAGTCAAATTCCAATCCTTTTGAAGAATGTAATGTCATAAGGTTAATATAATTACCTGTACCATCTTGATTCTTCTCCTGCTCTTGCTCAATAAGGTTTATCTCATTAAGAAATGCCTCCAGACTTTTCTCTCCAAATTTCTCAGTGTATGATGATGCAACACTCTTAAGTTCTACTAAGTTCTCTTTCTTCATCTGTGCCTGCTCAGTATTGTCATCAAACCATTGAACATACTTAGTAGATTCCAAAATATAATCTATTAAAGGAAGAAGGTTGTTCGTCAAGGAGTACTCATAGATACTTCCAAAGATATTTATCAAACTAGAATATTTAAGCAGTTTCTCGGCAACCAACTCGACCTGTGTAAACACATTGTTGGATATTAATTTCGGCCTACTAAGTTGATTAATAGAATAGTACCCCGCGACAATAAGCTCACCCAGAGTACAATCACATTCCCTCGCGATATCATACAGGGCGGCAATCGATTTGGTTCCTACCTTTCTAGTAGGCACATTAATTACCCTGTTTATACTGAGCTCATCTTTAAGGTTAAAACAAAATCTTAAATAACTAATAACATCCTTTATCTCCTTCCTATCATAGAATCTATACCCTCCTACTAATTTGTAAGGCATACCTGTTCGTAACAAAGCTTCTTCAATAGCTCGGGATTGATAGTTCGTCCTGTAAAGAACAGCAATATTTCGCAAAAAGATTTTCTTCTGTTCAAGCATTCTAATCTGCTCAACTACATAAGAAGCCTCCTCTTCTTGATCACTTGCTTGATATATACTGATCTTCTCCCCTTCATTGTTATCTGTCCAAAGAACTTTGTTAACTCTAGAATTGTTTTGTTCTATGACACAAACAGCAGCTTTGATAACATTTTTTGTAGATCGATAATTCTGCTCTAGTTTTATAACCTTCACATTATCAAAATCCTTCTCGAAAGATTGTATATTCTTTATATCAGCTCCTCTCCAAGCATATATACCCTGATCATCGTCACCAACAACACAGATATTTTTGTTCTTTTCTGACAACACCTTTGCAAATCGGTACTGTGCGGTATTAGTATCTTGATACTCATCAATCAATAGATACTTAATATTTTCTTCATACTGTCTACGGATTTCATTGTTTTCTTCAAGAATTTTTACTGGAAGAAAAAGTAAGTCACCGAAATCAACGGAATTCTGCGCAAGAAGTTGTTTTTGATACAAAGGATATATATCAGCAACGATATCTTCGATATATCCTCCGTAATGCATAGGAAATTGAGCTGGTGATATCATCTCATTCTTAGCAGCACCAATGAAGTATGATATTGCAGAAGGTTTTATCTGTTTAATATCGATATCCCTTTCCAAGAGCAGATCTTTAATTATGTTTTCTGAATCATCGGAATCATAGATGGAGAAATTATTGGTCAAACCAACCTCTTTAGCATGCTTTCTCAGAATATTTGCTCCAACTGAGTGGAATGTGCCTACGGTAGGCATCTGTTTAATGTTGGGATCCAGATCTCTCAATATACTTGAGATTCTTTCGACCATTTCAGTTGCAGCCTTCTTGGTAAATGTAACAGCCAGTATTTTTGATGGACTTACATTTTTCTCTGCTATTAGATATGCAATCCTGTTCGTTATCACTCGGGTTTTACCAGATCCTGCCCCTGCAAAAACTAACAAAGGTCCCTCTGTATACAAAACAGCCTCTCGCTGAGGGGGATTTAGACCCTGTAATATTGAACTGGTATCCATAAGACAAAAAATCGTATATTAGACAACTAAATCTTTTTAAGATATCTGGACATAACCCACCCAACAGTTTCAGAACCATATCGAACCTTTGACCAACCATCCTGCTCATCGAGAAGGATAAAGATAGCACCATTGTCTGCACTTTCTAGAACTTTACAACTAAACCTCTTACATTCACGAATATTTGCAAATCCATACTGAGAGGAGGCAACACGAACTAATTGATTATTCCCCTTTACAATTTTAAATTTTACTTCGAAGTCAGAATCCTCAAAAGGATCATTTTCGAATTTTAGGATATTAAATCTTTCACGCGCCTCCCCTATAAGGATCCTTGCTTCCATCTCAAAGGAGACTTCTACAGATTCGTAAGGAAGAACAACTTTGTCTGAGATACTAACTGGTTTACTGAAACTATCCCAAAGCTTGTTAATCGCGAACTCACTTTCTTTACTACCTTTGGTTGATATATATATTGGATCGACATCTGTAAACCAAGGGAAATCATTCATATTCTTAATCTTAATCTTTACAGCAACTCTCTTACCTATCTCTGTCTGATCTGGAACATCTACCTGCTCAATTTTAGCTTTGTAGTTAATACGTTCCGTTGAATATCCTTTCCAATACTTAAGTGCATCCCTTGTTGAATCAGCAAACTCTCCTGTAGTATCATTGGCAATTACTGTTGCTAATTTACCTTCTTCCTGTTCAATCTTTAATTTCACTATTCGCATTTTAGAAATACCCCAGTTGTAGGAGAGTTCCTCTACCATAGCGTTCAAAGAACTTACAGCACGAGAGGTTAAGGATGGATTATTTGAGAGATAGCCTATTACTATAGCTCCGTCAATATTCTTCAACTCTGGATTAGCACCAACATATCCGGATCGTCCCTGATATATTATTCCATTTTCATCAAGAAGATATGTGTATGGTAAATCTGCAAAGTGAAGTCTTGTTATACAGTAATAGTAGAGTGACTTTACCCATTGAGATGGATTTCTAGAGAGAGAAGAGGAATCCGTACTAATCTGCGATATGTATATCTTGGTAGGTTGAGAATACACGGTACTAGATTGTTCTGCCAATGACTTGTCTAATTTCTGAGTTTCTGTAGAAAAAAAAGAGAAAGCATTAATACTTGAAATAGGTAACAAAAGAAATGTTAATACAAAAAGAATTTTGAAATAAGGTCTTAAATTCATAATATGCTATTCTAACATCTTTTGAGAAATATTCTCCAGTACTGTTTACTCTGAGATATTTAAATAATCCAAACCAATGGCACTAACATAGGCTGTACTTGGAATAGAATATACCTCCTTTTTGTATGATACATCACAATCCATATTCAATTTATACACAGGTGTGAGTAATTTTTGATCAAACGATTTGTAGTAGTAAATTACTGTTGCGGCCTTTGTCGAGCAATTATCTATACTCTCAGCAACCTTTACAAATTCGGGAGAGAGATAATCTACCTTGCCTAATAACGAATTACTTACTGCTTCAAATCTTGGATATATTTCCTTAGGATAGTTGGCTTGCAATAGGTATGAACTTAATTCCTCTTTAGTAACCAAAGGAACTTTGTAACGTGAAGGTGTGAAGACCGTAAGCATCAATTTACCATATATGATCTTGCCATCTTTCAAAGCTAGATAATCTGTTTGCCCTTTATGTTCTCTCATCTCGATTACATCCGTTTCATTGATTGTTCTTTTCGCATAATACACTATCTCACCCCCTGCTCTCTTTTCTTTGTCAAAAAGAACATAGTTCCAATCCTCTCCAAAATATGTTTTTAAGAAACGATTAAATGAATGCTTTGTTAATTCAACTTCACTCCATTCAAGCCCTTCTTTAAGCTCAAATATTACTGTATTCCTATCCAACGAATACAGTAACATACCCGCCTCTGATCTCCATTCGTAATACTCCCCTTCTTCAGAAGACGCAACACTAAGATTGAGCTTTTCTGCAAATGATTTAACAAAGGAATATTTTGTAGTATCAGAGACAGTGAAGAGCGGATATTCAAGACCATCTTGAAGGGTTGTATTTCCTAGTGCAATCTCTTTTTCATTTACAGCCAGGGATGTTTGATTAATAGGTTCCTCAGGATATCTCAAATTATTACGAAACAGGAGAAAAATAATTAAAAGTAGTGCTAATACTACCAACACTGCGACACCAATTATTAAATATTTCCTTTGTATTTTCATAATTTTTAAGGACATAGAGATACAGAACAACCGAAACCACCCTCGGCAGTTGAGGAGGTCATCATATCGTAAGGATTCACTACAGCACCATTAAACTTTGTTTCTAAGTGTAGGTGCTTCCCTGACGAACATGCGCTACCAGTTTCACTATGCTCCATGACTCGTGCAACACGCTCACCACCAGAGAGAGAATCTCCAACAGAGAAGGAGCTATCTACATGAATTAATTTAAATTCATATGTATTCCCTTCGTATGTGGCAGTAAATTTCAATAGGCCTCCTGCATATCCTGCCGTACAGTTCACAGGGCCGAAATATGTAACCTGACAATCTGCAACATCACAGAATGAAGGAGCATGGAAATAATTAACATTCGTTAGGTCAACGGCTGGAGAATTTTTGTGGGAATATGTGCCATATACTCCTTGGCTACAATTGTATGCACTATCCCCCAAAAGACACTCAACACCAGAAGGTAAAGATCCTGCAACAAAAGGCTCCAATGGTCCCCCAGGTGGAAGATTGTTTGGATTGTCCGGATCTATAATTGGGTTAGTGCCAGAGAAACCACTACAGCTCACAATCTGTGTCGGAGCTACATGAGAATGCTGTCCTAATATAGAGAAAATGAAAGCACCCCCAATAGCTATGAATCCTAAACCAGCAAACAGCATGAGCTTAAGTACAACTATTACACCTTTGATTAAAGGTTTGGACAAGGCATATACTAAATCCATTGCTATCCAAGTCAATACTCCAACAACTGCAGAGGCTAATGGAGTTCCAACAATACCTAATGCAGAGGTTATTGTTGTGACCAAACCTTTAATCAATAATTGAAGACCTCCCTTTGCAATCCACTGACCAAGAATTTTTCCTGCATATTTCCTAACTAGTTTAGACTTAAGCAAAGCTGTTGCAATTTTAAGACGTACTTTCTTTCCAACTTTGTCTTCAAACCATTTGGCAACCTTTGCCTTAACCTTGGATGCAAAACTGAATGTATCTACTAATTTCCTGAAACGAGAATCTTTTTTGAGAAATCCAGAAAGGATTTTCGATGCTTGCGGGTTCTTCAGTACAGCCTGTAACTCAGGGGAGAATTGGCTTAAAAGAAGACTCTCCTCTGCAGCTGTCAATTTCCCAGACAAGAGATTTAACAAAGCTTTATCGTTTCCAGCAAGTAGTTTGAATACATCATCTCCATTCGTTAGTTTCCCCAATTTCTGCCCCATCATTGTGGCAAGAGATTTCTCAAATTTCTCTCTACTCTTAAGCATCATATATGCGAATCCTTCTCCGTTGTACAGTGTTTTCACCCAAGTTACCGGAGAAAGGTAGTAAAGAGAATTCATCTTGTCATACGCTATATCTTTGAATTTGTTACCTGTTCTTTTTCCGTAATGAACTTCTAAATCTCCCATACCTAAACCTAAGAGTCCTGCTTTCGTCTCAGAAGGTTGTAGCCAAGCTATTTTGTTGTATTTTGATGTGAAGAATTTCCCATTTATGATATTTGGAAGAAGATTCCCATCAAACACATAATCTTTGTAAGAATAGAAGGCTCCTTCCCATTCACCAAGTTTGTCTCCCAATTGAAAACTTCTTGCAGCACCCAAACTAGAATCAATTTCTCTAATTCTAGCTCTGTGGTCATCAATTAAAGATTGACTACCTGGGACTTTCTTCAACCTATCTATCTCTTGCTGGTGAGATTTCCTAGCATCCTTCTGTTGAGAGATATACTCCTTCATATTCGCAAAGGCTCTACTGTTTTCAATCATACTAGCAGCAGATATATACCCCATCCTCTCCTCACGAGTAGAAGCACTCTGTGCTTTGCCTCTGATTTCTACACCCTCAAGAACTGCATAAAGATCTCGGTCAAACACAATATCTTTGTAATCCTTACTTGTAACATCCTGAGTTTTAGAAAATGCAGCGTATGCATCACTGTATTTTTTGTATGCTTTGTCTGCTTTAGGACCTTTACCATACATTCTTTCAAAGTCCGTTTTACCTAAAACGCTTCCACCAGATCCAAAATGTTTCTCTGCTAGGAACTCTGTACGCTTGGCCATTTCTGTTGCGGAGACATCAGTTCTCCCTTCACTACTTTTAGCTGAAGACATCAAAGCTTGCTGTGTATCGAAATCAAGCTTATGTTGCCTAGCCCATACAGCACCTAGAACTCCTTTCATCTCCTCACCAGCCCAAGCTAATCTTTGCATCTTTCTTGCACCCTCAATCTTTGAGAACTTTTTGTTCACAAAACCACTTGGATCAGAAAGCATATCCTTAAGATCATTTACATTGAGTTTTATGCCATCTGATTTCCTACCTCCAACCTGGAAAGCTGCGAAATCTATGTCAGTAGCATCTTTGAACGCTTCAAGAGTATTATTATTTACAAAAAGCAAAGGAGCCTCCAGAGTAGCAGCTATTGCGTCAACATATTCAGAAGTGCCATCAACACCTGTTACTTTCACAGGCTTTACTTTTGTTGGACTTTTCTTTGATTGCTCGAAGATGAAGTCAAAGACTGACGACATAGCATCTTCGTACTGTTTACTTTTCGGCATTTTTACTTACTACTATTTAAACATACCTCCGATCAAAGGTACTCCACTCAATCCAGCTTTAATTGCTGCTGCTGCATCTGCACCAGATTTGGATGCAGTAGAAGGAATAATACCTTGTAGGATTGCAGGAGCACTACATGCTGCATATATTGCAACTATCTTAGCGATTTGAATGAAGAAATCCATTCCAATACCACCAACTCCCTGTGTTGCTAATGATTCAGGAAATACTAGAGAAAATCCTTTTTCTTCAATCGCGTAAGGGAGATTGACTATGGCATATGCCAATGGGAAAACCAAAACATTTCTCAATGCGGACTTAAATATATTTGTTGTTGTAGATTCGTTTCCAGGAAGAGCTCCAAAAAGTATTGCAAGAGGAGCAACTACAAGATTAACTAAAAGACCAAGATATGCTTTGATTAATACAATCCAAAGCTTTATTGCACCCCAGAGGATTATACCAGCAAGAATTAAGGCAATTATTAAGATACCTATTGTAGCTCCAATTGCTACTGTAGAACCGACTCCTGTTGCCATCAAGGCTACAAGACTTGTTACTATGACGCCGATACCCAAAGCACTTCCTGTTCCTGCGACTTGTGTAGCGTTCTGTCCTATGAAGCCCATAAAGAGTTCGATTGGATTGTATATTGCAATTCCTGCTGCAGGATCATCGTATATCATTCCATGGAAGACACGCATTAGAACACCACCGAAGTCTATGATCAAACCCATTATTGCGAAACTGAATGTTACTAATACCAAAGCAACAACAACACGAGGTATTGAATTCCCAAGGGTAACAAGAGCTTGACCACCTATCTTATTCCTAAACATGATCATGAATCCAATTGCTATCATAATGACAACAAAACCAATATATGCAATATTTCTTGTGATTGACCATAACCCACTGAGACCTGCATCATTCAAATCATCATATCCACCAGCATATACAGCATTAGACTCCTTGTAACCAGGGACCCATTCGTTCGCCAGATGTGCAACAACATCAACTCTTGGATGATTGTTGAACATTGCAGTCACTTGCTTGTCTACCATACCAGTTAGACTAATCTTCATATGTGCAGGAAGAGTAGGATCATTTAGAACCCTTTCTTCCGCAGTTGTACACTCCAAACATACTGTAGTTAAAGCTGCTTCCCCAGCACCATATGCAAACTTGTTGACTAGTTGGCCCATATTCTCACCATCTGTATCAACTACATCTTTTACAAATTGGACTGTATTAGCCCAACCTTCTAGAGTGTCAATGATATTGGCATGCGCTGGTTTAACGAATGCAAACAGCATTAAGCTTGCAAGTACTGGTATAAAT
>CAIMEL010000004.1 GCA_903840015.1 uncultured bacterium | reverse complement strand
TTTGCAGAGAAATACTGGAGAAAGATGGCTCTATGGTCTAGGAATAGATTTCTCAGAAATCACTGCTGATGGAGAGTATCGAATGTTCAAATGGTGTTCACCTTTTGATGATTACGGCCATATTACAACGAAATCAAAAATTCCTGGCTATGATCCCTCATTACAATTGGCGAACGAGAATGGTAAGCTTCCAATTTTTGACTTAGATTACAACTCGAGTTCATGTCTTTCCTCGGAGTTTGAATCTGAATTAAAAAATCTTCCTGGTTACGAAAATAGTGCTAAGCCACCAAAAGCTCAGATAGTTATTGCAGGAAGTGAGGAAGAAAAACGAGTTCGCTATGTTATCTTTGAATCAGTTTCTGGACGAACTTTTTTTTATAACTCTGTTGGTGAAATATTAAACTATGATTCTAGCGGTGCCCCAGTTCCACAAGCTGTTAATTTTGATTTACATATCTCTCCAACTGGTAAAGGTTCGACCCGCAGACTTACGATTAACAATCTCTCAGGTAAAATTACTACATATATGTATCAATGATGAATATAGGAGGAAATAAATATGAGGCGTTGGGTTTTGTAGAGGCTTTAATAGCTATTATGGTTGTTGGTATCTCGTCTGTGGTATTGATGCAGATTGCAGTTGGGACAATGCAGAGTATGGTTCAGAATGATTTGATCGACAAAATGACACAGTATGCTGTAGAAGGAGCTGAAATGGCACAGGATATCGCAAATAGAGATCTTGATCCAAGCGAGAACCTATTCCCAGACCCAGCTGATATAGGGGTTGGCAAAGAGTGTTTTGTCCTTATGGAAGAGGAAACAGAGGATGATAGCAAAGGGAAGTTCTATTTTATGAAGGATACGGAATCTGCTTTTCTAAATTATGCATATGGTGAACCATACGAATACAAAACTACTGGAATGATTCCTGGAGATGAGGATTTGTTTCGTATCATCTGTCTCCAATATGAAGAGCTGGTTGAGCCTAAGTATGTTATTGGAAAAGTCATAGTTGGTCAGATTAGTTCGGATGGTACTATAACAAGAGGAAACCAAGTAAAAGATTACACTTATTTTACGGTTATCAAATTATGAGGTTCGCTAAAAGAAAACAATATGAAGGCTTTAGTCTGGTTGAAATGTTAATCACTATAACTATCATTGGTGTAGTAATGATAATTTCGGCTGTTACTCTCACAACCTTAATTAAGATATCTACAGTTTCGAGTAATAAAACAAGAGTGCGAAATGAAACAGAATTTGTTTTGGAACTTGTAAGGAGGACAGTAAGAAACTCTAATCCCTCTGATGTATATATTTTTAATAGCTTAGAGGCTAGAAAATTTAATCCGGAGGATTCAACTGTGAATAAAGCTTCTGAATTTGTTAATCTCACGGAGGTATATGCTGCAAATCTGGAAGAAAATGCTTCTGGGAATGAAATACATTTTAGACCTTACGGATATGACAGTTGGATTTGTATAGGGTTTTTCAAGTCTTCACTGGATGATGCAAAGGGATATATATTGAAGAACAATGCAGTGGACCTCTGGGGTAAGCATGAGTCCTGCTTTGAAAATGGGAATAATAGTCAGGACTATATAATGGTTTTAAATTCTGACTATGTAAATATCGACGATTTTAAGATTGCCTATACTATCTCCGATGAGACAAACTATTTGATACGATTTGATATAAAAGCGGAGCCTGTTGATTGGTATTTGGGGCAGGGAGCCCCAGTTAAAAGAGAGGTGTATAGGCAGACTGTTGTATCTACAGAAGGTTTGATATGGTAATTCTTTTGTGATATCTTTTACTATGAAAATCTGCCTTCCTGCTAACAGGAAAAGTTACTCTGGACAAGCATTAGTTATGGCAATGATAGTTGTTATTATCTCTGTAATAGTTGGGTTGGCTGTCTTTTCGAGAACGATAAGAGATCAGAGATTAGTAGCCTTTGAACAGGCCTCTAGCGAAGCCTTAGAAATAGCTGACTCATATATCAATCTATTTGCTTCAATAAATACCACTACCCTATTTCAATCTGTTGAGCAGGGAGATGTAGAGGTCCAGGGGTATAAAGATTTGAAGAATCTCTTGGCAAGTTATGAGATGGATGATTTGGATAGTGATGTTTTTGCATCGTGTAAAGAGGGAACTTCTAGTATTAAAGTTAAATTATCTCTTACCTCTCAAGAATATCTTGAGTTAACAGACTCTACTACAATGGGATACATTGTAGGACCGAACTACTCTTCTGTTGCAGATGGTTGTAAATTACAGCTTTATACAGAACCAAGAGGATATAGTTCTGTTGGATTGCTAGTGCATAAGGTATATGGGAAAAAGGTCTCTGATTTAATTGAATACAAAGAGTACGCTTTGGAAGATATCCTCCCCTATTGTATTTCAAGTACTACTGAATGTACCAATAGCAGATTGCAGGACAAAGCATCTTGGACCCTACAAAGTACCTTGGAGCCTCTTGAGATAGGTTTGAAAGATGTCAAAGGTGGATATAGCCTTGATGAAATTAGAATTACCCCTATTGCAGGTACTGTGGCTGTAAAATCGGTATTAAATAATGAGGGATGTGCTGGTGAATTAGATCTTAAAACAGTCAAAGTTTCTGTTACTGTGACCTGCGCTAATGCTTCAAGAGGTAAAGATGTCTTGATACCGAGGGAAAACAATCAGAGTTATTCTACAATTTTTGATTATACTGTGTATAATGGAAGTGGGCTATTACAGCCATATTAATTTTTTACATAATATATTATGTCTGACAAAGGAAAAACAATATTAATCGTAGAAGATGAAAAAGAACTTTTAGATTCATATAAAGAGCTTGTGGAATCTGCAGGATATAGTGCAATGACAGCTTTAGATGGGTATCAAGGTTTAGATTTGTTGTCGAAGAATATCGGAGGTGTAAATCTGGTATTGCTTGATCTCATGATGCCAGGTGTTGATGGCTTGGAGGTGTTGAGGGCTGTGAAAGCAAATCCAGACAAATATGGTGATATGCCTATTGTAGTCCTTACGAATATGACAAGTGAAGCTGTGATAAAGGAATCTTTTGATTTGGGATCTTCTTCGTACTTGGTTAAAACAGATTTGGATTATCAGGGTCTTGTTAGAGAGCTTTCTAAGTATTTAGGATAGGATTAAGTTATAACTGCCTCCCTTTATGTATGATCCAAAGCCTAAGAGAAAAATAATTACCTATATTCTACTTTTTGTCGCTGCTGTTGTACTACTCACTATCTCAGGAATGTTCTATTTAGGTCTGGCATATCAAAAGGATTGTTCAGTTTACAAAAATGTTAAAAGTCTTCAAGAAAGTGGTTTTAAAGTTAATTGTGAAGGTGCTTCTCGTATAACTTTAACACAGGAGTTTCTTTTAACAGACATTGTTATTGGTGAAGAATTTGTGAAGATCAATTATGTTGATATTGAAGGAACTGCAAGGAATATAGAATTGCCAACAATCCTAAGCGATCATCCTTCAATAATCGGTGTCCAGAAAGGCAAGGCAACCAAACTTGGTATAGTTTTCGAAAAAGAGGATCTCTACTCTTCTCTACTCTTGGGAATTAGGAAATTTTTCTCATTTAATTATGTAGATCCTGTAGCTTCCATTGTTAGTTGGAATATTACGAATCAGGAATTAAGTCTAGCAGAGAATAGAAGAGATTTGGTAAAGAATCTTGTTAGTTGGATTCGTAAATTAAATACGGAAGAAGATATACATCCTTTGGCGTTACTGTTCTATACTGATGCGACGAACAGGAATGTTTTTGTCGATATTGATAATGAGGTTGTAGTTCCAAAATATCTTGTTGGAAGATATTTCTTTAAAATATTAGTAACATTAAGTAATACCTTTGATATATATGGGCAGGAGGAAAGAATAGATTTGGCGAATTTCTTAAGTTCGGAATTGGATTCAAAGAGGCAGTTTGAGATAAAGAAATATGGAGGGGCGAGCTGTGATGATGTGCACAGTTTTGTTCGGAATATAGAGAGTTGTGGCAAAGATTGTATAGATGTTTTTAGTACTAACTGGAAAGAAGATGCTCTGACTTGGTGTGATGAGACTTTGTATAAATCGTATGAGTCAAACTGGCTTAGCGATAACAATAAATTGGTAAGTCTTTCTACGATATTAGAGAAGGAGATAGTACTTACTACAAGTAGGCAACAATCGGGTTTTGTTGGTGGTGAGAACTATGTAAGACTAAATACCGATTTGTTACTTGGGATGATCGAATGGCTCTCTGCCGAAGATGGATCTCTTTCTAAGGAAGATAAGGCACTGTTAAAAAAGGGATATCAGAATTTAATATATACCTTTGGAATTTCTAAAAAACAATCTCAGGAAATTTACTACATAGGTTTAGCTGCAGAAGAGTTATATCGAGAAACTGGTGATTCATACTACAAGGGTGATATAGATAGGATCCTTAATTACGTGGGTGAAAACAATATGTCGAGAGATCTTGCGCTCTTAGAAAATATTAACTATATCGCTGCGATTAGGTTCTTAGATATGAACAATATGATTGAATTCGATGAGTCTCTACAGAGTCTCTTGGAGAGAAGTTTAGACAGGAAATATTCTGTCTTGTATTCATATGTTCCAGAAGGTTTTGAATTGGAATACTTTGTTTTAGATCAAGTTGAATTGATTAATTTACTCTTGAGATAATATGAAAAAACTTTTTATTTTAATCTCAATCTTTTTCACTCTAAGTCTTTTCTTTGTTGACAAAGTTTCTGCTGATGGTTGTACTCCTTGTGATGCTGCATGTAAAGCATACTGGAGTACCCCTCCTAGGACTTTTATTCCCTGTAATTCTCCAGGTTGTGATGATGGAGATGATGATGACACATGTACGCCTCACAGCTGTACCCTACCTGCTTGTCCCGAAGGCACTACAAGTACCAATACTGGATATCCAGCAAAGAGTGTATCGTGTGATAAGGGATGTGGCGAAACAAAAACTGGAATGTGTTATGAAATACCTCCTTACTGTGATCCTGCGAAAGAAGATTGTGATGAATATCCAAACTGGACAGGTGCCGAGGTAGAATTCAAGCCCGTCAAACCGTCCAATACAAATATTTATGATTGTACGAGCAATATATCGTCAGGGTTGAGTATTAACAACCCTGTAGCTGTCGAGGCTAAATATTCAAGCTCTGTAGATGTTAAGACCCTTGAAGCTGTGTATTTCTGGATGAGTAAGGCAGGTACAACTCCTACAGAGATACAGTGGCTAGGAGCAAGCAGATCTTCAGGTAAGACAAGAAATAACTATAGTTTTGGTTTTATGGTTCGAAAGGTAAGTGGTTCCTGGAAAGAGATCTACGTTCCATATTTGGGTGACAAAATGTACTGGGTAAAAGTAGCTGAGGTTGGTTCTGATTTTACGATTGAAGGACCTACTGGAAAAGCTATGGTAAGAATTACCAACTTAACTCTTTCGCAAACTAATAAGGTTGTTAGCAATTTCAATATTGAGTTCTTAAACAAGGACTCTAAAGTTGATATCTATGAGCAGGTCTATCAAGGTAAATATGATGTATATGCTATGGCCAATGATACGTTTGGGTTCACTCCGTATGACAATTATACAAATCCAGATAAGCTGAATAAGCTTCCTTACAAAGCTAATCAGATTAGATTCTACAAGGATTGGAGAAAAGGTGATCAATGGACAGTTGATTTAACCCCCCCTACTGTTGATCCTTTGTCTATGACAATCAATGGACCAACTGAGGTTAGTTTGTTCTGGAATTCTCAGGATAATGAAACTAGGATTACCAACTCTGTCGGAAATGCTTTCCGATTGAAACAGGATATGATAAAGAATGCTGAAATAACATACCCTTATCCTGATGGTAGTACCTTTCTGTTGAACTTCCAGAAAGAATCTGATTTGGTAGGAAAACTTACTGGAGATAATATTTTGTGGAAGGTATTAAATCTTGCAAATCGAGAAGAAAAAATGGGATTGGGTCTCAATCGAGGTGGGTATATTGATTTCTTCGTTACAACATTTGATTTGGCATGTAATTCAACGACTAAACAATTAAGATTCAAATTAGGCGAATGGATTCAAAGTCGAGGTGGATTCTTCTTCTCACAAGGAGGGACTAGTGTTGATGTTCGTGAACTATCAAGTAATGTATGGCTCCTGAGTGATCTCTTTGAGTATGGGTTCACAGAGAGTACAGCAGATCTTTCCACTGAACTTCTTACCGGTACTGTTGATTCAGTTCTTAATCTTCGAATATTACTTAACAGAAATGCTTCGTATAGAGTTACAAATATTACAAATCCTTATACTAAAGATATTTACTATACCTATTTTAAGAAATTAAAGAATGTTTCTCCTGATGTGATGACACAGATAGATCCTGCTATTAAATCGTTAAATGGTAAACTTTCCGATTACTGCTTGGAAGGATACTGTACGGACAAGGTTTATGTTGCTAATGTAGAGGGGAATCTAGCTGTCAGTAAAGGTTTCCTCTGTGATGGAAGAGGAGTATTTTTGATTGAGGGAGATTTAAATATTGAACCTGATTTTAAGGGAGTAAAAAAATCCGATGCATGTGTTTTCATTGTTAATGGAAATATAAATATAGGAAAAGGTGATGATCATACAACTTCTACCTCAATAGGATTTGATGTTATTGAAGCCTATCTGATGAGTGGTGGTGTCATAAATATTTTGAATGAGAACAAACCACTGAATGCAAGGAAAGATGCTTTAATAGTTGAAGGAGGTTTAATAGCTTTTGGAAAAGATCCTGATACTGGTGTTAGTATAAACATCGCTAGGGAACTACATTTACAAGATAGGCACCCCTACCCTGTTGTAAATGTTGTAAATCATGTCAAATATGGTAAATTGATAAATGCTCTTTTTGGTGGTGAGAAACTAGTTTTCAAAAGCGAGATTGGTTTGAAACCTTTCTAGTTTCTGCTATCATAGTATAACTTAATAATTTAGTGTTATTAGTATATGGCCAAACTGCCCGATCATGTTGGTATAGACTTCGGAACGCATTCAGTTAAAGCTGTTGAACTTAGTCGTATATCCTCTGCAAATCCATTGTTAGTTAATCTTGGATCTCAACTGACTCCAAAGGGAGTTATTAATAGTGAAGATAAGAGTGATCAACGTAAACTTGCGGATGTATTAAAAAAGCTCTATGACTCTTCTCGTATTAAGAATAAGAATGTCGTTATGGCTTTACCTGAATTCTCAGTCTTTACTAGGTTTTTAGAATTCCCTGGTGTGAAAGCAGAAGAATTAAAGGATGCGGTGTACTTTGAAGCTAAACAGTACATACCTATGCCATTGAATGAAGTTCAACTTAGTTATGTACCAATAGGTTTTAATACAGAGAAGAATGCTCCGAGAGTTTTGGTTGTTGCCGCCCCAAGAAAAGTTATCGATATATATATCAATATTGCTGTTTTGTCTTCCCTAGATTTAATAGCTATAGAGACGGAATCTGTTGCAATGGGAAGAGCTATGTATAAATCAAGTGGCAAGAAGGACTTAATAATGTTAGATTTTGGTGCAAATAGTACTGATATGAGTATTCTCTCCGATGGATATTTAGTTTTCTCTCAGAGTATAGCTATCGGTTCGGACTCATTAACTCAGGCTGTTATTAATAAATTCAATTTTGAGTATCAGAGAGCTGAAGAATTTAAACGAAATTATGGACTTGTTGAGAATGTTTTGGAGGGCAAAATATATTCAGTTTTGAGTCCAATTGTAGAATCCATTATGGTTGAGGTAAGAAGAGGTGTTGAATTTTACAAAAACCGAACTCTCTCTGTTGCTCCTACTGACTATATGCTTAATGGCGATGGAGCCCTTTTACCTGGATTGAAGGAGTATGTATCTAAGAGTCTTGGTGTAAACGCTACGATGTCTATGCCATGGAACAATATTGCAGTTGACAATAAATTTAAGGACATAATAGCCAAGAGCGGACCCTCCTATTCGGTTGCTATTGGTTTAGCAATGAAAGATGAATAATACTCCACCTGTTGATAACAATAAGCAGATAGAACCTCAGGCAAAACCAGTACCTGTTGCAGCCACTGATACCCTTGGAAAGAATGCAACCACTCCTCTTGCTCACCCATTGAAACCCAAAAGTGAGGTGCCAGATACTGTGATTGCATCTGATGGTGGTATTAATCTCATCCCAATCCTTAGTAAGGAAGAGGTTCAGACAGAAGAAAAAAAGAAAAAGATTAATATGAGTGCAATAGTAAGCCTCATTATTCTTTTTGTTATCTCTATTCTCATTGTCGGCTTGAACATAGTTTTTAAATTTCAGCTGAATGCTGAGAAGGAGAAATTAATAAAAAGTGAAGCTCAGGTTGAGGGGTTATCTCAAAAGATTATTGGAAACAATGAGATCTTAGACAGAATATATTTGTATAATGATATTGAAAAAGGTAGATATTCTGCAAAGGCAGTACTTGAATATATTAATGGTATTACTAGTAAAACCAATTGTACATTAACGGCCTTTGCCTTTACAGGATTGAATGGGATTGAATTCACTGGGAAAGCACAGAGTTTAGAGGATGTTGCTAAACTATGGTATCTTTTGGGTAATGATTCGAGAATAGAAAAGATATCTCTAAGGGCTGTTGGGAAGAGTTCTCAAGATGTAACTTTCTCTTTCTACGGATCTTTTGTTTTAGATAATTTCCTAAAAGTAGATAGTAAGTAATATGCAAACATTATCGAACAAACAACCAGAGGGTAATAAAACAAAAAAGGAGTTGGAAGCAATAAGCGAGAAAATAAAAGACTCCAAAGTAAAGGTGGAGGATATTTTAATACCTGCTGCAGCAACCATTATATTACTAATGTTGAGTATCTTTGTGTTTGTACCAATGATAAAGGCTACAATAGCTTTTCAACAGGAATATGAATCTCTAAAGCAAAAGGAAGATACTTTGGTTAAATTAGAGGCGAAATTAAAAGGAATAGATGATGCAACTATGCAAGTGGATTTGCTAAATGCCAAGAGTGTTATACCAAAGACTTTGAGGGTGTCTATGTTTGTATATTACATAGATACTTTGGCAAATGAGAAGAATCTTACATCAAAATCTCTGTCTGCTGGGGATGTTACTGTTTCGTTCACGAACAAGGACAAAAATAATGAGAAAAAATCTTACCTAGGAGTGAGTGGACCTTTATCATATACTGGTACTTTGCAAGATATCTTAAGTTTCTTGGATAGCTTGTATTCTGCATCCCCTTATATAATCTCTGCAGATAATATTTCTTTTAAGAAAACGGGAGAGCTATGGCGTGTTGATTTGGGAGTCATAGGATATTATGTCCCTGAGAGAGCCTACAAGGTTGATTACTACGCAGCATTCAATGAGTATACTCAGTACGCTGATGTAATTGGGATATTCTCTAAAAAGGCTGAAGAGTTAAAAGAGTAAGTAACTATATCTCGTCATTAAATATAGATTCATTCTCTGCCTCCGTGCTTTCAACTGCCTCTTCTGTATGCCTGTTGTTATCATCTTTGATCATAACCTTGACTCTTCTCTCGTTCCTTATTGCATTTATGGTGATTAAATCTCGAATAGCATTGATTGTTCTACCTTTTCTTCCAATGACAACACCTTTATCATTCTCAGCAACCTCTATTGTCAAAATAGTAAGTCCAGGGAAATCTACACTTTCTCTTTCTTCTATCTTCACATCATCGGGATTATTAACAATCGACTTCACAATATGCTCTAGTAACTCTTTCATAGCTTAAAAAATATATCTTAATAATATATTATACTACTCTTTATTCTCTTTTGTCTTCTTTGTAGTATTTGGCTTTTTAGAGCCCTTCTTTATGGGTTCCATGATGCCAAGTTTTACAAAGAATTGAGCAACTGTTTCAGAAGCTTGAGCTCCATTACTGATCCATGATTTGGCTTTGTCCAAATCAATATCAAATATGGAAGGATTATTCCTTGGCCTGTATGATCCTAAATCATCAATACTTCTTCCATCTCTTGGCTTGGAGGATTCAACTACAACAACTCTGTAACTTGGTTGTTTCCTTCTTCCTATTCTTTTTAATCTTATTTTTAACATAGTTGTGAATTTTATCAGTTTATATCATTTTATTCAACAATATCACTATTTCAATATATCTAAAGCTTTTCTTGCAGCATCTTCCTCTGCTTTCTGCTTACTAGGACCTTCTCCGTCTGTGAACTTTCTACTAGCAGTTTTCAAAGTCACCGTAAAATGTTTGTCATGATCTGGTCCTATCTCTTTTATGACCTCGTAAGTAGGAGTTTCTTTGAACTTGGATTGTATTATCTCTTGTACTTTTGTCTTAGGATCTACGAAAGATCCTTCCTTGATAATAACAGGGATTTTACTTAAAACTGTTCTTGAAACGAAAGTTTTCGCTTCTTCATAGCCCTTGTCTAAATAGATGGCACCCAAAACTGCTTCGAAAAGATTTGCCAGAAGAAAATCTTTATCTTTACCCCCTGAGTCCTCTTCTCCTCTTGACATAAGTAGATACATACCAATTCCTAAATCTCTACTTTGTTCTGCTAAACTCTCTGTTCTAACAGCTGCAGATCGTATCGCAGTCAATTCTCCCTCACTTCTGTCAGGAAATTCTTGATACAAATGATCTGAAACTATTAATTCAAGTACTGCATCTCCAAGAAACTCTAGCCTCTCATTATTTTCAACATCTCTATCTCTATTTTCATTGATGTATGAACGATGTATAAATGATTTCTCTAGTAATGTCTTGTCTGAAAAAACCACACCAAGCTTTTCCTCCACTTCTTTATGATTCTCCATTATTATCTTTATTCAATTCATATATTGCTCCAAGTACACCATTAACAAACTTGCTACTACTTTCACCACCGAAATCTTTTGCAATCTCAATAGCCTCATCTATGGAAACCTTCGGAGGAGTTATCTTACCTATGAATCCCTCATATATTGCAATCCGTAGTATTTGCAAATCAACTAACTTCATTTGTGAAATTGGCCACTGTGGGGCAAATTCAACAATAGTTTTGTCTATCTGTTCTACATTTTCCCTGACACCTGTTGAAATCTTTTCAAAAAGAGATTCATCATAACTCTCAATCTCATCTAACTCTAGTAAATCCTCTAAAGGTATACTCTCAGTATAGAATTGATTATTTGAGAATTTTTCAGAAAAAAGCTGCTGTAAAGCTAATATCCTTGCGAGATGTCGTGGATCTGATGATCTTTTCATAAAGTAAACAATCTATTTAGTTTTATAGTTACCACAATACTCACATTCAAAATGACTTCTCTTTACATTCCCGCATTTTGAACATTTTGTCATACCTTCTACCTTCAAAGCATTCTGAGATCGTCTTTTTCCTTTTCTTGCTTTTGAAATTTTTCTTTTTGGTAATGCACCCATATCAATAATTAATATATATTAACTCAGAGATTATATGTAATAACAGTTGTCTTTTCAACTAAATTATCCAACTTTCTTTAATTACAACCTCAGTTCCTGATTCTATACTGTTTTCTATCAATCCTTTTGCAATTTGACCTTCTATCCTATCTTGGATATATCTCTTCATTGGACGTGCTCCAAGTCCGGGCTCATTTGACTTGTTTGCAATTAACATAGGTATTTGTGAGGACCAAGTTATCGTTATGCCCTTCTCTGATAGTCGCTTTGCCAAATCTGTGAGTAAGAGTGTTGCTATTTGAGCTAAATTGCTTGTGTCGTGTGGAGAAAATACAATAACTTTATCAAATCGGTTTAGTAATTCCGGTTTGATAGATTGCCTTAATTCAAGCAAAGCCCTCTCTTTTGCCTCTTCCCATAGGGATTGGTCGTTTTCTAAGGCTTCGAGAAGTATTTTACTCCCTATATTACTTGTACATATCATAATGGAATTTGTAAAATCTACTGTTTCTCCTTGATTGCTGGTTAATCTGCCTTCATCAAAAAGTTGTAGGAAAAGATCCAGAATTTGAGGATGTGCTTTCTCTATCTCGTCAAACAGAACAACTGTATATGGATTACTCTTAATCTTGTCTATTAGTGAGATGGAGGATTGTCCCATTATATTCTCATCCCCTGCAGAACCTAAGAATTTGTTTATACTTGGTATATCCTGATACTCTGACATATCTACCCTAATAATGTTTTCCTCAATACCAAAAAATTCTTCTCCAACAACCTTCGCCAGGTGTGTTTTTCCAACACCAGTCGGTCCGATGAAGAGAAATGTCCCTATTGGTTTGTTAGGATTTCTAATATCTGTTCTGGCCCTCCTCAGGGCTTCTGTAACTGCGACTATGGCTTCATCTTGTCCTACCACTCTACTCTTAATATTTTCCTCTAGTTTCATCAATCGATTGCCTTCTTCCTGATCGATTGCTGTTATGTTGATATTTTTCTGTAAGGAAACAGCCTTAGAGACATGTTCTGCGGTTATCTTTTGTATTCCATTAGATTGTGCCCATGCACATGTTGCTTCGATGGTTTGCACTGCACTACTTGGTAACTTCCTCTCCTTTATATATCTTTGTGCTAAGTCGACAGAGGCCACTAATGCTGGGAAGGTAATATAGCAGTTGAAATTTCTCTCTAAGGAGTGCACCTTGCTCTCCAATATTCTCAATGCATCAGCTCCACTCACCTCTTTTGTCTCAATATTTGTAAAACTCTGTCTTAGTGATTCGTTACTGTAGAAATACTTTTTGTAATCAGAATAGTTAATACTTCCGATAATTGGAAATTTACTATTCAATATGAAAGGAAGAAGTATGCCCGCTATTGAATGGCCGGATTCCTCTGCCTTCCTTGGTATAATTTCCTGTATTTCATCAATGTAAAGAATCGTATTACCTGCTTTCTCTAGCTCGCGCATTGCCTTAATTATTAATTCCTCTGTATTTCCATCCTTCTTGGATATTGCAATTAATCCATTCAAATCAAACTCAATAATTCTTTTATCTTTAAGCTGTGGTGGAACATCCGCAGAATTAATCCTTTGAGCAAGTCCAAGTATTAGGCTCGATTTACCAACACCTGGCTCTCCTATGAGCAATGCATTCTTGTTTGTAAGTTTGCCAAGTGCTGCAACTAATGCATCGACCTCCTCGTCATGTCCTATTCCGAATATATCTCTAGATTGCGCCACTATTTTATTAATTTCCTTACTAAAATGGCTAAGAATGAATGTATATCCATATATCCATTGTTTTGCGACTCCACCCTTCTTGTAGTAAGGAATATTTGGATCGAGATACTGTGTTCTTAAGTTTCTGGTAATTTCGTTGTTGTTGTAAACAACTATTTCTCTAAGGATATCTATAGAGATATTGTTCTTTTTCAAGAGTTTCTGTATGGCAGGAAATATCTTTGTTATAGCTAGGAAGAGATGTTGTGGTTGTAAATCTTTGCTCTCCGTTAGGAGTGCCTCCTCTATTGCATATGTCAGAAAGCTTCTTATGGCTGTTTGTGGGTAATTAGGAATGGTCTCGGAATTAATACCCTCCTGCTCAAAGAGATTTATATCAAATTCCATACCTGATTTCCGTATTAATTGTTGTACCTCAAAATTGTTTTCTAGAAGATCCCTGTAAAGAGCTAAGGTGTTGAATTGTCCATGTATTGTATATATACAGAGGTATTCTAAGAGTTCTTCTCCTGCGAAATGGATAGTTTCAAGATGCCCATATCTTCCAAATTTAAAGCCTGTTGCCTTGATCTCGTCAATATCCTTTTGTGAGATTTTCTTTATTTTGGGGAGTTGTACTGGGTGACTTTTGTCCTCGTAGAAATCATGCCACAGAGTTATTACACTTAATATCGAAACTCCAAATAGTACACTTAGTATTGGGTATTCTAATATCTTAAGTACAAGAGGATAATCGTTTAGTAATGTGGAGTATTTCAGAATATACCCAAAGGCTACTATCAATCCTGGAAATACCAAAATATTTGCTATTAATCTTTTAATATCGTTAAACCTCTTGTATCGTAGGAAGTTCTTTAGGACAGACTCTATCTGTGGTGACGAGATAGTAAAGAAATGGTCTCTTGTAAGTGTAAAGAGTGATTCGTTTTCATTTATGGTAATTGGAAAGTCTTTTTCTATTAATCCAAAGCTATTCTTATTCTTCTCATGATAGCCTATTAATGTTTTTTTTCTGCTTCCTAAGTCTAATGCCATCTTTATCTAAATATAGAGGTTAATATGAAAACAATAGTCGCTATTGGTAGTAGTACCCATCCAATTGTAATAGCAATATAGAATATGACTGAGATCAAATAAATCGTTATAGCTATTGGTAAATAAAGAAGTTTCATTACAATTCCAAACAAAATACCGATAGCTGAGTAATCACGATGCCATGGGATGAAAAAGTTCTTAAGAAGAAGGGAGATGGAGAATTGATCATCTACAACTGTGCTTAATCTTGCTAACCTTCTAAGATGCCATAGAGGCATTTTAATATACCACCATCTTAAAAAATTCTGGAAGGAATATATTAATATCATTTGATATGAATCAATTTTTACCTCACTAAGGGATTGTTGTCCTGAATTATCTAGGATTGTGTTTTTAGATTCCATATTTAGGCAGTTAAATCTTCTATTAAGTTTATTTCAAAACGGAAATATCTGCAAGTATTTTTGTAAGGTGGTAGAATATGCGAATGAATATCTACCAAGAGATTTTAAAAGAGAGGGGATTCATAACTGCGCTTGCTCCTATGGAGGGTGTTACAAACAGTGTATTTCGTTCTGTGATTTCGGAGATTGGTAAACCAGATCTTTTCTTTACTGAATTTTTAAACGTAGAGGGATTTTGTTCAAAAGGTAGAGACAAGGTTATTCAACGACTTGATTTTACCCCTACTGAGCAACCGGTTGTAGTTCAATTGTGGGGTAATGTCCCTGAATATTATGCAAAGACAATAGAGTATGTGAAAGGGCTTCATCCGGCAGGTATAGATATTAATATGGGATGTTCCGTACGAGATGTTTTGTCTAGTGGTAGAGGTTCTGCTTTGATTAACGACAAGGTTTTAGCAAAAGAAATAATAGCAGCTGTTAAGGAAAGTAGTGGAGATTTGCCCGTTAGTGTTAAGACTCGTATAGGTTATGAAAAAATTGATTTAGAAAATTGGATTGGTTCTCTCCTTGAGCAGGGATTATCAATGTTAACAGTACACGGTCGTTTAGCAAAGGAAGGGTACTCCACTCCTGCCCGATGGAATGAAATAGCGAAATGTGTAACTCTTAGGAATACTGTTGCACCTGATACTTTAATTCTTGGTAATGGGGATGTCAAAAGTATGAATCAGTTGGAAGATTATGTAAAGCTGTATAAGGTGGATGGAGTTATGATTGGAAGATATATCTTGAATGATCCTTGGATTTTCTCTGGTAGAGAGGAAATATCGAAAGAAGAGAGAATTATGATTTTAAGAAAACATATGGAAATATTTAAAAGTTATGATCAAGAAGAAAACCTGTTTGATAGTCAGAAAAAATATATTAAGGCATATATAAATAATTTTGAAGGTGCGGGAGATCTAAGAATGGAACTTATGCGATCAAAAGATGTTAAGGGCTTGCTGTCGCTGTTGTAACACTTCTTAAGTTCGAGTACAATTATTTCTTATGCAAGAGGTAAAAGAACAAAACATATTGAAACTTTTGTGGTTTGTATACAAGAGATATTATCACCATACTAGATTTGCCAAGTATATCTGGGTATATGTTGTCTTGAGATTTTTTGTAAATCTGTATCCTCTTTTAATTAGTTACTTCCTAGCAAGGGTAATTGATATAAGTATAAATGCAATTAATTTAGGTAAAGGCTTTGAGGAAGTCATACCTACTCTCACTATATTCTTCGTCGTATCGGTAATTTGGCTTGTCGTGAACAATATCTATCAGTACATCGATTCTGTAATAGACCTATGGATTCCATATCTTGATGACAATGTGTATTTAAATAAATATGCTGAGATAGAACCTCAGGCATATGAAGATCCTAAGTTTGTAAATAGTAAGAGTATGTTAGGTTGGAATACTTGGGTTGTAGTACATTCTTTTTTTGAAGCTTTACATAGTTTGTCGGCTATTCCTGTTTTGATAATTTCGTTCCTAGCAATATTCAATCAGTTGCCATTACTTGCAGTATTGGCTTTGTTTGCATCAATTCCTGCAGCTTTAATTACCAAGAGATTTGGGAAGAAACTTTGGAATATATGGGCAGCCAAAGGAGAGGAGAAGATTATATATTCAAATTATCGTGAGGTTTTGTGGGGTACCAACTTTGAGAGATTGCAAGAAGTTTTTATCTTTAAGTATGGGAGATATCTCATAGAGAAGGCAAGAAAGTATAATATTGCTTTTAACAAGAAACTACAGAAAAACCACATTGAAAGATACACTTGGACAACATTATTATCGTTTCTCTCTAATGTAGTGAATATTTTTGTTATGGTTTACTCCCTGCAGATGGTTTTCAAGGGAGAGTTAAGTATTGGTATGCTGACCTTTGTTATATCTGCCTATCAGAAATTCTATATGGATATTGATCAAAGCTTGCAGAGGGTTTCAACGATATTAGGTAACAAAAATGCCTTAAATGTATTTTACAATGTTCTTAACTGGGAGAATAAGATAAAAAGTGGCAATCAACAACTTGATAATGTCTCTACTGGATTGGAATTGGAATTCCGGAATGTATGGTTTAAATATCCGGATACTGAAAAATGGATATTGCAGGATGTTTCCTTTAAGGTTGATAAGGACGAAGATATCGCCTTGGTTGGTAAGAATGGTGCAGGAAAAAGCACCATTATTAAGTTGTTATTAAGAATCTATGACCCACAGAAAGGGGATATATATATTAATGGAAAGAATCTTAAAGATGTTGATCTTGATTCATATTACAAACATATAGGTATTCTTTCTCAGTCATTTAATAAATTGGCGATTACGGTAGAGGACAATATATATATCGGAGATATCACAAAGAAGAAAGAAAAGAATGTAAGAGATGCGGCTATCTCCGCAGATATAGATTCGACTATTGCTGAATTGCCATTGAAGTATAAGACTTTCTTAAGTAGAGAAATCAAGGATGGTATTCAACTTTCTGGTGGACAGTGGCAAAAATTGGCAATTGCACGAGCTTTTTTTAGGGATGCTAAATTGTTGGTTCTTGATGAACCGACGAGTGCTGTAGATAGTATTTCAGAGGAGAAGATATTTGATAATATTAAAGAGAATTCGAAAGAGAAGACTACATTGATAGTATCTCACAGATTTGCAACTGTAAGAAAGGCAGGGAGAATCCTAGTTTTGAATGAGGGTAAAATAGTAGAAGATGGAAGTCACCCACAGTTAATGGGTCAAAATGGTTTGTATTCGCAGATGTATAGCAAGCAGGTTGGTGCTACTTAGTCTCTTTGTTTCTCCATCTACCTAATTGTGAAATGTGTGATGTATACCAAAATCTTTTTACAGGCCCGTATCCCTGTTTTCTAAGTTCCTCCTTAATATGCGTAATCATTTCTTTTGCAGTGGTGAAATTGTCTGTAAATTTCCCTGATTTGTAACAATTGCTACAATACTCTGTATTTTTACTCCCATCTTTATTCGTTCCCCCACCCTTTTCATCCATATTCATAGGAATACCACAGCTCTGACAAAACTGATCAAATTGTCCCATATTGTAAATATGATTAAGTTAAATAACAGAAGGCCCTTGGAAGTGCTTGGAGAAGAGGAGACGTATTTTAATTACTTTAGACATCTCTATCTTTATGATATCATACCAATTCTTTAATTAGTATTTAAGTAAAACAATGGTTATTGAGGAAGAGTATAGTGAACCCGGCGAGCGATTGTCATATTCCGAGATTCCTGTATCATCCTTTACAGAATCTGTGGAGCATATTAAAAGAGAGGATTTTGGTGATTCCCCAGTTTTTTGTCTTGTTGATATAGATGGTACTCTCATTGTTAATCCTCTTGTTAAACTGCCTATCCTTTCTCATTTGACAAAACCGACTATAGAGGAAGATGTTGAAGCATCATTTCTTGAATTGGTCTCTCTATTAGGTGAGGGTAATGTAACACTGATTACTAATAGGAATGAATGGGAAAAGTTTCTCTGGAATAGTGATGAAGTACTTGCTGCTTCTACCTCCCTTCTGCAAAAAGCAGGTCTGAAGGATTCACTCGTAACAACATTAAACAGGCAAATACCAGGACTTTCAAGGAAGAGATGTGATACTTTACTCTCTAAAATACATCTTAGTGTTGGAGAATCAAATCGGTTGAGACTACTTGCTGTAGAGGATCATAGCTTCATCTCTCCAAATAGGAATCACTTCCTTGAGTATATAGCTAAGCGACTATTAAGAGATAGTGGCGTTGATGTTGAAATTACAAACTATGTAATTAGAAGTTAGTTTTACTCAAGACAGCAATCAACTGCCTTTTTTACAAAATCACCTAAGTCTCCCCAGAAATCTTTCTTCTCTTTTGTTTCTTTTTTTACTTCTTCTTTCTTCTTTTCCATAATTATTCCTCCTTGATATCTTTAGGTTTAATGAGTCCCATTACTAATCCCCAGAAAAGTGAATACAAGTTATATGCTTTCTCAAACATTTCCTGAGCTACTTCATTCTCTCCCCTACCCAAATATTTTGTTCCATACTCCATTAATCGATAACTTGCTCCAAGTAAGTGCTTACTTATACACCAAACCTCTCCCTCGTAATCTTTGATTATTCTTTTTAAAAGATCTTTTCTCATCTCTCGAATCTCCTTAAGAACTATGTAATACTTACTATCTTTTGTCTTTGCACCACTGAAGAATAGGTGTTCCTCTATACTTATGAGATTCATTATTGCGATAGAGAGATCTTCATCTGCAGAAAGATCTAATTTGTGCTCTTTTTTCAAAGAATCATATTTGTCAACTAACTGTTCTACTTTCTCCATGTCTATATCTGATTTTGTTTTAGCCATTTTTAATTTAACAAAATTTAATTAGTAAACAATGAAATAGAAGATTAATGTTAAGAGCCATAGTGTACCTACAGGGAAAATTACTTTTTGAAAAGGTATATATGTTTTGTCAGAATTCTTTCTCTTCAAGTAAAAATGTAACTGTGCTCCTAAGAAGAATCCTAAACTTCCCAATATTATTCCAAGTAAGATTTTATCTATTCCCCACATAGTGTTAAATAAGTGTCCTATTATACCACTCCAATACAGTGGGACCAAAACAAGAAGATATGTAAGAACGACTGTAATAATCTTTGTTAAGACACTTTTCCTGTTCTTTTTTGCAAGCCAATCTATCATCCAGAATATTGTAGATACAATTAATCCCCCTATCCATATGCTTGTTATTAAGTCATCAATAGCTAAATATCTTGAAAGTCCCAGGCCAGCACCCACAGCAACAGTACAGATTGGGCAGATTGCCTGTGCAGAAGTTGTCGAAGAGAAGAATGTTACCAATATCAATGCCAATATTGTTGCAATTTGGATTTTCTTGTTTTTTCTACCCTGGATTAAAAGACCGAAAGAGAATAAACCGGCAAGCATTACGAAGACGCCCGCCAACATTATGATAGTATTCTTCTGGCCTTTTGATAGTCCTGTTGGTGTGTTCTCGAAGAGATTATCAAGGTTCTCCCCTGCAATCTTAGCCTTTAATATCTTCATAGAATCATCTACACCAAATGTACATATCCCATCTATGTAGACCATGGGGATGACTGCTTGTTCATTTGGTACATTGCACTCTTTTATCTTTTCTTTGAAAAGTGTGAGATCCTCCTTGTTGTTGTAAATCTCTTTATATTCTATCGTTATATTCTCTTCCAATTTCTCTGCTTTAACTTGATCCTTTAATTCTTCACAGTATGTACATCCTACTCCCCAAAAGAGTATTGGGTTTTCATTCGCTTTCGCAGGGATTATGTTTAATTGGAAGAATACAAGTGAGATTAAGAAGATTCCAAGAAGGTATTTTATGGTATTTGTCATATAGTTTGTTCCTTTATTTATTAAAACAAGTCGAAGTATATTTTACCATAAAAAAGAATCGTTCATGGGGAATTTCAAAGAGGAAATGAAATGGTGGACGATACCGGAATCGAACCAGTGACCCCTACAATGTCAATGTAGTGCTCTAACCAGCTGAGCTAATCGTCCATCTTCCCCTATTCTATATTTTCTCGTCCTTTTTTTCAACTTGGATATATATTTGTGTATAATTGTAAAGATATGAAGCAACTGTCAGAAGAAGAGAAAAAGTATCTTAAGCAAATTTATACAAAGGTTATGGATAGGTACAAAGAAGCATTAATTAAACTTCAAAATGCCTAATTATGATACCTAGTATTACCATTGAAGAATTAGAGTATATAGCATTAATTTTTGCAGAACAGATGGAGAGAGAAGTTGGTAATAGACCTGGTTATAGGGTTGTAAACAGAGGGAAACTAGAAAGTTCAATAACCCAGCCCTTCCAGCAAATAGCAGGAAAAGAACTATATCCAACTATAATCTCAAAAGCTGCTATTCTCTACTATCTGTGTATAAAGAATCATCCTTTTGAAGATGGAAATAAGCGAATGGGAATATTTGCTCTAATGTTATTTCTGGAAAAAAATGGCTATTCTCTTGAGACAAGCAATGAGGAGTTGTTTGATATCACTGTGTATACTGCTTCTAGCAAGGTAGAAGATATGAATATTGTTAGAGAAAGATTAGAGAATTTCTTAGAAAAAAGTATAGTTAAGACTTAGCTTTTTTCTTAGTGGTTGGTTTCAATTGAGAGGCTTTAATCAATCCCAAATCTTCGAAAGATTTTTTCCTGTCCAATTCTGCAAACATCTCTGTAATGAAATCTGGGGAGGCGTCTAATGCTGTCATATGTATCTGTATTTGTCCTTTCTTCTCCTCTATTGGCATTAGGGTTAATGCAAAATCGGCCCCTTCAATAAAGTAGATTCTTTGATTGTATGGTGCCTCTGTCTCAGGATACACTTGAGTATAATCGTAGATTGTTGCAATGGTATCGAAATCCTGCACAGAAACATATCTTATTCGTAAAAGTTTTATTGGAGAGTCTTGGTCCTGCTCTATCTGTTGAAGGTAGGCATAAACCTCTGGAAGTGAGACATCGTAAATTGTGTCTGAAAGAATATCATCCTCTGTAGCGTGCTCATACATCTGGTTGATATTGAATAAGATTGTTGATAGTGCCTCTTGTTTGTTATCTTGTTCTGTTTGTGTAGGATCGTCTAGATTCATAGCTATCTTTTTCTAATTACTTTATCTATCAAGCCATACTCTTTTGCTTCTTTCGCAGTAAAATATTTATCTCTATCTGCATCTTTCTCTATCTGTTTAATGGCTTGCTTGCTGTTCTCAGAAAGAATTTTGTAAAGGGTTTCTCTTGTCTTCAATATCTCCTCTGCCTCTATAGCTATATCACTTGCTTGGCCCTCTACTCCTCCCAATGGTTGATGAATATGTATCTTACTGTTAGGCAGTGCAAATCGCTTTCCTCTCGTCCCTGAGGAGAGTAATACAGTACCCATTGATGCTGCAAGTCCTACTGCAATTGTTGAAACATCGCATTTTATATAGTTCATGGTATCAAGTATTGCCATCCCTGCTGTAACCTGGCCGCCTTGAGAATTTATGAACATCTGTATATCTTCATCTGGATTCTCTTTCTCTAAAAAAAGAAGTTGGGCGATTACTGTATTGGACATATTTGTTTCTATATGGCCACTCACAAATATGATCCTATCCTTCAGTAAACGGGAGTAGATATCATATGCCCTCTCCCCTCCTCTTTCCTTCTCAATAACTGTAGGTATTAAGTTCATATATTTATTAAAAATATTATTCTCCTAGAACTTCCTTAACAAATTTGTTAAATGCTGTTTCTTTCTCTTCTATTCTTTTAATATATTCAATCCACTGTTCGTTCTCAAAAATATTTGGATCTGTATCTTTTGGAGCTCCCTTTTTAATTAATTCTATTTTTTCCTTCAAGTCCTCATCAGATATCTTGATATCTTTTTCTTTTGCATAAAGTTTTAGGAAGACATCACTCTCGAGTGCTTGCTTTGCATCTTTCAACCATAGCTCTCGCATTCTTTCAAGGGTTATATTGTTTGCCTTGAGAAAATCATCTGCATTTATATTCTTATGCTCCATGTCATGAAGGAAAGCTCTTTCTCTTTCCTCTGCTTCATATTTTACTGCGGGTTCTGGTATTGAAATTTTGCTTAATTCTATTGCTTGTTCAAATGCTTTGTCTTCTAATTTGTGTCTCATCATATGCTCTTTCTGTTTCTTCAAGGTATCTTTGACATATTTTTTAAGATCCACCAATTTCTCTATCTTTTCAATCTTCATACTCTTCGCTATCTCTTTTGCCCACGCATCATTCATCTCTTTTGCCTTTGTTGGGGAATTCTTCTGAATACTCTCGAGTGCATCGGTTACATCTTTTGAAGATATCTTAACATCCTCTTTTTCGATTTTGATCTTTTTCAAATTCCCTAATTGGAACTCCGGCATTATCGTTATATCTATGACAAATTCTAAATCGTCATTCTTCTTGAAATCAGGTAACTCTTTGTAAGCTGGAGGTGCAATAGGATTGAGATTCTCTTTCTCTAGTGCTGTGGTTATGTAAAGTGGAACTAGCTTTTCAAATGATTGGATCTTTATTGTCTCACTCATCTCTGATTCCACTAATTCCTTAGGAACTTTGCCCTTTCGAAAACCTTTAACATCTGTTTCCTTTGTCTTCTCTTTTAGTAACCTGTTATATGTCTCTTGGAAACTATCTTGAGGTATTTTTATCTTAAATTCGACTGTACTATTGTCGATATCTTTTCTTTCGTAAAATTGTTCCATCTAGTTCGTATAATGATTTAAATAGCGGTCAAAGTCTACACTTTTTTGTATAATTTGTCTAGTTTAGCGACCACAACAAGGCGTTTTTCAGAGGTCCAGAGTGGTGTGCAAGTTATTAAAGTTAATCTGTAATCTTCACTCTTGTCTATGGTCGACATGTCGTTCGGAGCAACAATTTTTTTCTCCACTACGATATATGTATATTCTCCTTCAATGTGTTTAACTTTTATCTCATCACCAATCTTAATTTTGTCTAAATTGTAAAAAGTATCCCGAGCTGGAGGAATGTTAAGGAATCGATGCCCTATTATTACTACATTGCCTTTCTCTCCAGGATACTGAGAGAGAGGGAAATGCCAGAAGCCCTTATCCATAGTTTTAGATGAGACGCCTTGATATATTGAACCATGTATATTTATATCTTCTATTGTTAGGCTTGTGTCCAGATCTTCAAGAATCTTCTGATCAAGTACAATGTTATGTGCACTTAGAGACTCTTCTATACTTGTTACCCCAAGAATCTCCTCATTAAATTTTTCTTTCAGAGGTGCAATTTGAGCAAGTAAGGAAACTGTTTTCTCTTTGGCAATATTGTATGTTGATATCTCCTTTTTAAGTAAAAGCAAATTGTTGTATGTTGGATATGCGAGGAAAACAATAATTGGACCAAATACAAATAGTATTAAGAAAAGAGTTAAGATTGTTTTAGATATTGTTTTTGCCTGCATATTTATATTTTACTAGTTTTTTCTCGTAGTTGCATTATTTGACAAATTATATTATTCTAAAACAGTGAACATATAAATTATAATATAGGTTAAAGGTGGCAAAGAAAAAAGATAATAAAGTTAACAGAAATGTTGACAAATTTACTGCCAAGAAAGAAGTGAAGAACGAAGATTCAATGCTTTCTAAAATAGAAGTAAAATCTCCTGAGGATCAAGAGAAAGTATCTAAAATCGTTGGTACAGTATTCATCACATTAGGTCTACTTTTAATCGGTTACGGTATTTTTTCATTTGTCAGATATAGTAGAAATCCAGAATTCGATGAATCCCTTCAAGCTCCTTCCCTCTCTGGGACTGAGATACTTACCAAAGAAGAGAATATTACAATCAAAGGTATTGCTGATGGATATAGTGAAGTTTTTGTATACGTTGATAATGAAGAGGTTGGTCGTGTTAAGGTAAGCAGTGAAGGTGATTTCGAATATTCTCACAAAGCTGAGAAAGAGGGTAAATATGCAGTCTCAGTTGCTGGAGTAAAAGGGTTTCCAAAAAGATATATTTCTTCTCAGTCTGATATGAGAATTGTTACAGTGGATAGAACAGGTCCTGAAGTTAAGAGTTTAGGATATCCTCGAGAAGTTGGTTCAGAGAAATTCACACTTGTTGGAGAGGCTGAAACAGGATGCTCGATAACAATAAAGAGAGGTACTGATGTCTATACAGGTAAGTGTGATGAGAAAGGTGAATTCAAAGTTATAGGTATTGTTTTAGAAGAGGGACCAAATGTTTACACATTAGAGATACAAGATGAAGCTGGTAATGTTACAAAAGCAGAAGAGAAAATCAAAGTCACATATTCAAAGGAAAGCAGTGTGAATGGAGATGCTGTATATGATGAAAATGGTTTACCAGTTGCTTCTGGTGAACTTGAGGATGCTCTGAACTTTGTTCTTGGTAACAAGCTGATGATGGGATTTGGTATTGTAGCTTTGTTTGGATTCCTTCTAAGTTCTGCTGTGGTCGTTTTAAGAAGGAAAGAGATAGCTTAAGATAATTGAAGTTGTTTCATTATGGGGGAGTAAATCTCCCCCATTTTTGTTAATATATACCATTATGACAATTCATAATCTCAAGAAAGTTATAGCTATTGGAATATTTGTATTCTTTTCTTTCCTTGGATTTAGCAATTCTGTATTTGCTCAGGAGCACTTGGAGGAGTTAGAGACATACAAAGGAAAGGTTCTAGAGTCCGTTGTAGTTGATTGCGACGATATCTCTGGTGAATCAGAGTTCATATGTGTTAAGTACAGTGTAGAGATTCTAGATGGTGATAGAAAGAATGATAGTGTAGAAACGTTGATTAGTGCTGTTAATAGCGAAGCAGATTTCTTTAAGAAAGGTAAAATTGTGTATCTTTCTCTCTATTCCTCTGAAGAATTGGGTGATCAATGGAATATTGAGAGCTATTCTCGAGAGGGGCAGTTATTATCCTTGTTATTAATATTTGTTGTACTGATACTTCTTGTGACTGGTTTCAGAGGTATTAAAGCGGTACTAGGTTTGGTGTTGAGCTTCATAGTTATATATTTTGTTGCAATTCCTAATATTAACAGTACTCTTAATGGAAACATCCTCCCCATAGCTATCTTAACCGTATTCCTACTTCTTATTGCTTCTACCTTTGTTACATATGGGTTTAACAGGAAATCCTTAATAGCCTTTATCTCGTCAATATTAGGAGTCATGTTTATTTTCTGTGTTGGGTTTGTTGTTGTGAAAGCTTTAGATATTTCAGGTACTGGGGAAGAGTCAGCCGTAATGCTTTATGACACAATCTCAAAATCATTCTCCCTCTCCTCTATATACCTCTTGGGAATTGTAATTGGAGCTTTAGGTGTATTAGATGATGTAACTATTGGTCAGGTTTCTTCGATGATGGAAATTTACCAAACTGATAGCTCTTTAACTTCAAAAGTACTGTATCGAAAAGCAATGAACATAGGGAAAGATCACATCGCCTCAATGATTAATACGCTTTTTATAGCCTACGCTGGATCTAGCTTTACTCTTGTCATATTACTTGCTGCAAATAATCCTAATTTTAGAATCCTCATAAACACAGAATTCTTAGTTGAGGAAATAGTTCGAACATTAGTTGCTAGTATATGTTTGATTCTTGTAGTTCCTGTTACTACATATATATCCTCGATCGTTCTTGTAAAGATGAAAAATCTTTAGTTTGAATGGTTAAACTGATATAATCAAGGTATGGCAAAAATATTTTCTGTAAAAAGTGGAAAAGTAACGGAAGAGAATGTTAGCAGGAGCCGTGAGGTTCGAGAAATTCTCTCTTCTGTTGGGAAAAATAATTCTACAATAACGATAGACTTCTCTATGAAGACGATTTTGTTTGTTATTTTTCTTCTTGCTGTTGCATTCCTTGGGAAAGAAATTCTTTCAATAGCATTGTTTCTCTTCTTAGGCTTTGTCTTTATGTCCTCTATGCGTCCTGTTGTACTTTGGTTGGAAGGGAAGAAGTTTAGTAAGGGATTTGCAGTTTTTACGGCATACTTTTTACTAACTTTGATCATATTAGGCTTGATATCGTTAGTGTTTGTGCCTTTTGTAACACAGTTCTCTGAATTGTTAAAAGTGTTACCTACCTGGCTTGAGAATCTTGTCCAATTTTTGCAGAACTTCAAACTCGGTAACCATCAATTCAATTTTGATATTGTATCTCCATATATCTATGATACTTTGAAAGCTCTTCCTACAATGGATAATGTAAAGAATATTGCAGGATTTTTCTCTGGCTTCTTTAGCGTTTTCGCACTACTTTTGACTTCAATCATTTTCTCCGTTTACCTTGTTCTAGAGCACGATTCTTTCTTCGATATATTATTGATTAGAATTGTTTCGGATCCTAAGAGAGAAAGAGTAAAAAAATTAGTAATAGATGTAGAGAAGAAACTTGGTAGTTGGGTTCTTGGTCAAGCTACTGTAAGTTTCCTAGTAACACTTTTTGCCGGAATTCTTCTTTCGATTCTAAATGTTCCATTCGCTATTCCATTGGCACTCTTTGTTGGCTTAGCTTGTTTAATTCCTCAGTTCGGAGCAACATTTGGTGCATTGGTTGTTGCTTTGGTGGCATTAATAACGACGGGTATTTGGAGCTCCATAATATTTCTCTCAATCTTCACTCTCTATCAACAATTAGAGAATACTTTGATAGTCCCGAAGGTTATGTCTAATGCAGTTGGTTTAAAACCTATCTTAGTTATGTTGGGAGTTATAATATTTTTGATTTTCTTTGGTCCAGTTGGAGGTCTTCTAGCCGTTCCTTCGATGGTTATTCTTCAGATTCTCTACGAATTCTATATCGACTTGCAAAAATTGAAAGCTAAAGGTATTGTTTAGATATTAAAGAGATAAATTTTGTACTGCCCTGCACAAAATGGATAATGTTAGTGCAAAGAAAAAGAATGTCTTCTTCTATGAGGATTACTCCTCTACCCAACTCTCTGAGAATCTTGTAGGCAGGAAAGGTGTTAGTCTTTTCAAACTTAAGGATATGGATGTTCCTGTTCCAGAATTTTTTGTTGTTTCAAGTAAGCTTTTCCCAGAATTTGTTTTTCCCTGCCTTGAGGAAAATGAGAAGAAACTTTTATCAAACAATCGAAATCCAGAGGGAAGTGATGTAGAAGCCGCCTTCCTTAAGTCTGAGTTTTCAAAAGAAGCTGAAGAAGAAATACTGAGTGGGTATACACGTCTGTCTGGTTTTACTGATGCTTGGGTATCAGTAAGATCATCTGTAGTTTTTCCAGAAAATGAGAAAGTTTCCTTTACGGGTATTTTAACGACGGAACTGAATGTCAGAGGGTTTAAAGAATTAAAAGATTCAATTAAAAGGGTCTATGCTTCTCTCTTTACTGATGATGTTGTTATGTATGCTTCTAAGATGGGAATAGATCTATTGGATGTTAAGGTTGCAGTTGTTGTTCAGAGAATGGTACAAGCAGAGGTTTCCGGTGTTGCTTTTACAGTAGACCCTATTACTCAGGATAACAGTAAATTGAGTATAGAAGCTGTATTCGGTTTGGGAGATGTTATTTCTTTGGGAGAGATAACACCTGATACGTATCTCTTAAACAAGAAGAATCTTACACTGGTAGAAAAACATATCGCTCCTCAGGAATGGATGAAGGTGAGAACTATGAAGCAGGGTAAAAAAGATGGTGAAAATATTGAGAAGATAAAGATATCCGCGGCATGGAGTCATAGACAAAAATTAGATGATAAGGATATGCAGGAGATTTCCAAGATAGCTTTGATAATTGAAGATAAATCTCGTATGGTTCAAAATGTAGAATGGGTACTTTGTGGTGGGCGTTTTTGGGTTTTACAGAATAAATCAATGTACGAGACATTACTTTCTCCAAATGTTGTAACTTTTGAGAATGTTGTTTCAAGAAAAAATGTAAGGGAGTTATTACTTGGAATTCTAGAAAAGTACAGAGGAGAGAATATACTTGTTAATCAGGCGATGTCTGATGCTAAGCGTTTGGTTAACAAGAATAGCAATGAGATAACGAAACGATTAGAGAAGTTAATATACTCTGCGAAACGGGAATCTGATACAAAACTAAGCCCAAGTGTCAAACAGGATGATTTCATAATCTCTGGTATTGGTGCGAGTTTTGGTGTCGCAATAGGTAAGATAACTGTAGTAGATTCACCTGTAGACAAGCAGTTTAGTAAGAGTGATATCTTGTTAATAAAGAAGTATTCATCTGAAATGGAATCAATGATTCTCTCTTGTGGAGGTGTCATTATGGACACAGGTGGTTTAACAAGTGATACTTCTATTCTTTGTCGTGAGGTTGGGATTCCTGCAATTGTTGGAACTGGAAATGCATCTGAGCTATTAAAGAATGGTAATTGGGTTAAAATAGATGGAAATGCAGGGACAATCTACAAAGATGTCGCTGTGCCTGAGCCTACTCCACTCCATCCTGTTGTAGAGGCGTATAGCCAAGGAGATATTTCTGGGGTTGATTTGCTAGACGCTGAAGTTATACCTAAGGAAGGAGAAAAAATTCCGCCAAGAGATATGACTCTACCCCCAGTGGCCACAAAGGTGTTTTCTTTGGCTAATCTAGAGAGTGAGAAGCTTTTTGACTATATCGGTAATTCTCATGGTTTGGTTTATATAGACCTGGATAAGATACTCATAGAAGAGAAGAGACATCTAATGGCCTATGTCGAGGATAAGAAGTATGTAGATTATTCCAAAAAGATATCAGAAAAAATATTGGAGTATGTTAACCTCGTTCATGGTGACGAAGTCATTATATCCATAGGTTCCGCCAAAGTTAAAGAATTTAGAGATTTAGAAAAGGGTAAAATATATGAAAATCAGAGTCTACCGGACGAAGTCTATGGAGCAACCCACTATCTGAATAATCTGGATCTCTTGAAGAGAGTTATTAAGATAGTAAAGCGTATTCGAAATGTATACAACAAGAGAAATGTTTCAATCTCAATACACTCTCCTATGAATGATGAGATGATGAAGGAGTTCAAGAAACAGCTTTTAGGGGAGAAATTAAGGAGAACATCAACCTTTAAAATCTATGCCATCCTGGACAATCCTGCAGAGATTATCCTTGCAGATGAAATAATAAATACTAAGATAGATGGTCTAATTATTAATATGCCTAGGATTGTTAGACAGATGCAAGGTTTCAAGATGGATGATACTGATGCAAAATATGATATGACCAGACACAGTGTGTTTAAAGTTTTAGATAATGTTTTGGAAGTTGTAAAACCAAAAGCAGAGAGAGTAATTGTTGTAGTTGAAAATTGTAAACCTCTACTACGTTACTGTGTTCAAGTTGGTATATATGGTGTATCTGTGACTGCAGAAGATATTATTGATGCAAGAAAAGTTGTCTCTGAAGAGGAGAGTAAGCTTATACTTGGAAAGTAACCTGTAGTTATATTTTACTGTTTCGTGATATACTTTTCTCACTATGGATAGCACTCCAATGATGAAACAGTATACAAGTTTTAAGAAACAGTATCCTGACAAAATACTCCTTTTTCGTATGGGTGATTTTTTCGAAACCTTTGGAGAAGATGCCAAGCTTACTTCTAAGATATTAAATATCACACTGACCAAGAGAGATAAAAGCACCAATGCTATCCCACTCGCGGGATTTCCACACAAGGCATTAGATCAATATCTTCCCAAATTAATAGAAGCAGGATGTTCTGTTGTAATAGTTGATCAATTGGAAGATCCGAAATTCGCCAAGGGTATAGTCAAGCGTGGAGTAACTAGAATTGTTACTCCAGGAACGGTAGATGGTGAACAGGCTAGTTCCATAAAAGACAGCAATATTGTTGCATTCTTTTTTAGTAAGAAAAATATCTATGTATCTGTTGCTGATATCTCTACAGGTAAATTCTTAGTAGTAACTGCAGATGATTCTAAAAATATTGTAGACAAAGTACTAACTTCTTTCTCTCCCGTAGAAATATTGTTACTAGAGGGCGAATCTTTTGAAACGCTCTCCTCTCTACCAGTACAGTTCATAGAGAAGGCTACAAGGAATCTTCCATATTCTGCAGAAATCATAAAGACGTTTTTTGATATCAAATCTACAGAATCTATAGACATTCCATCAGATTCAGAAGAACTAATACCTGTAGCTATGATGATCAAGCATATAGAGGATACTCAGTTGATGAATCCGTTGCATATACAGAAACCAAGAAAAGTAAGACTTGGAAACACAATGCTACTGGATCGAGCGACTATACGAAACTTAGAGCTTGTTTCCAACTCATATACTGGAGACATCTCAAACTCTCTCTTCTCAGTCTTAAATGAAACAGAGACTCGTATGGGAACTCGTCTTCTCTACTCCTGGATGCTAAATCCCCTCATAGAGAAAAAATCCATAGATGAGAGATTGAAGTTTGTTTCTTCATTTACGGAAAACAGAGAATCATTAACATCCATTCGAGAAAAGTTAGAAGGGATAAATGATATACAAAGGATAGTTGGAAAGATTGGGTTGAACAGGGTAAATGCGAGAGATTTGAAAGCATTAGAGTATTCTTTAATAGCGTCCTTAGAGATAGTCGATTTACTAAGAAAAAATCTGGAAATTAGGTATGAAGAAATAAATCTTTCTGTTCTCCAAGATGTGATAGATAGAATATCCCATACCATCGCAGATGAACCACCACTTACTATTTCAGAAGGAAATATCATTAAGACTGGTTTCAGTAAAGAGGTTGATGAATTGAGAAGCTTAAGTGGTGATAACAAGAGTTGGATAAAAAATTTCGAAGAGGAGGAAAGAATTAAAACTGGTATTACTTCACTTAAGGTAAATTTCAATAAAGTATTTGGATATTACATAGAAGTAACTAAAACACATCAAGCAAAGGTCCCAGCTAGGTATATTCGTAAACAGACGCTTGTTAGCAGTGAAAGATATATAACAGAGGAATTAAAAGAACGCGAAAGTATTATATTGAATTCGCATGATAATCTTTGTAACTTAGAGTTGAAATTGTTTCTAGAATTTCGTGATTCTCTTCTCACACATTTGCAGGAAATACAGAACCTCTCCTTCATTATTAGCACAATTGATGTCTTCGCCTCTTTTGCATTTACTGCGATTACAAAAAACTATGTAAAACCAGATATTTTAGAGATGGGTGATGGAGATGGTGTAATAGAAGTAAAGAAAGGTAGGCATCCAATTGTCGAAAGTATTCAAGATGAAGAATTCATTTCGAACGATACATACCTAAATAGAAAAGATTGTTATATGGGTGTTCTTACAGGGCCCAATATGTCTGGTAAATCAACATACATAAGGCAGGTAGCAACAATTGTTTTGATGGCTCAGATCGGTTCGTTTGTTCCAGCGTCTTCAGCACGAATATCCTTAGTTGATAGAATATTCACCAGAGTTGGTGCCGCAGATGATCTCTCTCATGGACGTAGTACCTTTATGGTTGAAATGGAGGAGGCTTCAAATATTATTAATAACGCCTCGAAATACAGTCTGATAATTCTTGATGAAATTGGAAGAGGAACTAGTACATATGATGGAGTTAGTATCGCTTGGGCTCTTGCAGAGTATCTTCTAGTGGATATAAAAGCGAGAACTCTTTTTGCTACCCATTATCACGAACTTCTGAAGTTATCAGAAAAATATCCTAACTCGGTAAAAAATTACAATGTTCTCGTTGAGGAAGAATTAGAGAAGGGAGAGGTCATATTCCTAAGAAAAATTGTCGAAGGAGGGACTGATAGAAGTTATGGAATATATGTTGCAAAAATGGCTGGATTGCCATCTAAGGTAATAAAGAGAGCAAATGAGATACTGGAGAGTTTTGAACAAAAAAGTATGTTTACAGGCAAGAATCAGATTCGAGAGACCAATATATACTCTAAAGCATCTAAAGATGACAAACCTTTCTCAAATGTATATCAATATCCCCTCTTCACTGCGAAGCAGTCAGAGATAGAAATGGATATACAGAAAATAGATGTAGATAATCTCACTCCGATTGAAGCTCTGAACAAAATAGTTCAGTGGAAGAAAAAGATCTAAATTGCTAAATAGTATCCATACCCATACCTACTCCTAATTATCTTTGTATCTGTACATGTTTTAAACTTACGATTAATTCTGGATGTTACAACTTGTAAATACCTGGCAGAGAGAGATAATTGTTTTTCTTTTGTAATTAGATGATGCAGAACATCTGCTTCCTTTGGTGTTAAATTGACTTTACAATCTTTGTATATAGCGAAGTTTGATTCAAGATCAAGTGTTAAACCATGATACTTAATCTTTCTAGAAGATCTGTCTTGGAGCAATTCAAAACTTTTAAGCAGGATTGAGCATAAAAGATTCTCATTAATTGGAACTTCTAAGATATGGTAAATATCGTTCTCAAAAATACGATTGTATGTTTCTTGAGATTTATTATTAATTACAACTATTATGTTTTTACAATCTATCTCTTTTATATGGCTATAATCTGTTTGTTCATCAAGAATAATTACTCGAATGTTGTATTCTGCTATATTTACAAGAGATATTTTGTTTAAAAGTACAGAATCTTTAAAGTGGTTAATCTTCTTCCGGAGGAGCTCTTTTAGTGCAGTGTTGCGAGAAAGGAATAATATTGCATCTTGCCTTGCTTTCATCAAGTAGCGTTGAGAAATGATCTAGCCTAGAATCTTTACTCTAATATTTTTTTAAGTGCTTCTTCTGGAGCGACTATATATTGCTCTGATTTCGCCATATCCTTTACAAGAACAGACTTTTTGTTGTATTCTTCCTCTCCCACTACTATGACCCAAGGAATATTTTTTCTGTTTGCATAGCCTAAACATAGATTTAATTTGTTTGTAGGTGGATATATCATGCAATTTTTACCTTTTTCTCTTAACGATTTGGCAAGTTCCTGAATACGCTCAATATATTCTGTATTCATTGCTAAAAGTAGAATATTTGTCGGTGTTCCATTGAAGTTTGTGATTTTTAAGTCTTGTAGAACCTGAGTAACTCTCTCTAGTCCAAAAGATGTCCCAGTAGCAGGAACTTTCCTTCCTACATATTTACTAACTGCATTGTCATATCTACCCCCACCGCTGACGGAACCTACATCCCCATCAATTATTTCAAACTCCCATATGGGACCTGTATATGAGGCAAGGCCTCGTGCTAAGGTTAGATCTAATTTGTAATTCGCAGGATCTATTCCTAAGCCATTGAGTATTGAGAAAATCTCTTTGATTTCGGAAATTCCTGATTCCCCTACTGGACTTTTTCCTATTCTTGCCTCTATTTCATTTAAGTCATTTGAATCAAGAAGAAGGAATATGTTTGTAATATCCTCTTTCTTAAAACCCTTTTCCTCCAGTATCTCAGAGACAGCCTCTTTCCCTATTTTCTGTAATTTATCTATTGTTATGTAAAAATCTTCAAACTTCGTAATATCGATGTCCAGTGCATCTAGTATACCTTCAAGTATCTTTCGGTTATTTATTCTTACAACAAACTTCTTAAAACCTAATTCTTTCAAGAATTCAGATCCAAATGCTATTATCTCTGCATCTGCATACATAGATTCGACTCCCAAGATATCGATATCCATCTGTGTAAATTCTCTTAAACGGCCCTTCTGTACATTCTCAGCTCTCCATACTGGTTGTATTTGATATCGTTTGTAAGGAAATATAATATTGTTGATATTTTGTGCTACTGCTCTACACATCGAGATCATTAGTTCATATTTCAACATGACATCTCTGCCACCTTGATCTTCAAATCTGTAATACAATTTCTCAGCCTCTGCACCACTTTGTCCGAGAATTAGCTCCGAGTACTCTAAGGCTGGTGTTTCTAAGCCTTCAAACCCATATCTCTTTGCAAGTCTCTTGAATGTTTCTACAACGTACTCCCTAATGACAATCTCCTCTGCGAAGTAATCACGAAAGCCTTTTAATGTGTTTGGTTTAATATTTTTCATAACTCCTATTATATCATGAGCTTGTATATACCTTTGGGTTGAATTAAAGAGTTGTATAATATATATTAAGATATCATATAATACGGATATATAGAAATGAAGTATAGTATTGGAATGTCAAATTCAGGGAGGAAGAATCCAAAAAGGGCGGCTTTTTCTAGAGGATATACTCCTACTGATCTTTCTCGTTTTAAAAACTTTAAGAGATACAGTAATCACGGTGTGAGTAATCGTAAGACAGAAAGAAAAGGTCCTGCTACTAAAGATAATTCCAAGATGGGAATATTTAAACAAAAGGCTAAGAAAGCACTATATGTTTTCATAGGTTTGATGTTTTTCCTTGGTTGTGTTGTTTTAATAGGTGTTGGAATATATCTTAAAAATCTTCAGAACTCACTACCTTCACCGAATGAACTTGTTGATAGAGCATCGGATCAAAGTACGCAGATTTTAGATAAGGATGGGGAGATTCTGTATACCGTATATGGTGATAAGAATAGAGAATTTGTTTCCATAGATAAAATCCCAGAACATACCAAGTGGGCACTCTTAGCTGCAGAGGATATTGAATTCTATCAACACAAGGGGGTGGATTATTTGGGAATTGTAAAAGCTGTTATTCAGAATATTACGAAAGGAGCAGTAGTTAGAGGTGCAAGTACTATCTCTCAGCAATTAGTCAAGAATACTATCCTGTACGATGTCCTTGGCGATGAGGCATATGAGCAAACATATTCCAGGAAAATAAAGGAAGTGTTGATTACTATGCAGATGGAACAATCTTTTTCTAAGGATGAAATATTGCAGATGTATATGAATGAGATTCCTCTTGGTGGTGTAAATTATGGTTTCCAAGCTGCTGCAAACTCATATTTTGGCAAAGATGTTAGTGAACTAACTCTTGCAGAAAGTGCATTAATTGCCGGGTTAATACAGAGTCCTGGTGTTTATTCTCCTTTGTATGGGACTAATCCTGATCTGGCAAAAGTGAGACAGGAATATGTCCTTAATCAGATGTTAAAAAACTCAAAACTTACAGGTGTGACAGAGGAGGAGATTGATGCAGCTAGGGATGAAGTACTTGTTTACAGGACGAGGAGAATAGATATTAAAGCACCGCATTTTGTTTTCTATGTAAAACAGATTCTTGAGAAAGAATACGGTATAGATCGTGTTGAGAGAGGTGGGTTAAAAGTAACTACAACATTGGACTCTTCTTTACAGAAGATAGCTGAGGAAGAGGTGGCGAAGGGAGTCGATAATGCGAAAAGGTTCAATGTAAATAACGGTGCAATGGTTGTTTTAAATCCTAAGAATGGAGATGTTCTTGCAATGGTTGGATCTGTTGATTACTGGAATGTTGAGGACCCTAGGGTTGATGGGAATGTGAATATTACTGTAAGTCAGAGGCAGATGGGTTCTGCTGTGAAGCCATTTGTATATTTAACTGCGATAAATCAAGGTTATGGCCCTTGGTTGGCTACACCGGATATTGCTGAGATTAAATTTGGTAATTACAAACCTACTAACTGGAATAAGAAATATGAAGGTTTTCTAACTGCTAGAAAAGCTCTAGTTCTATCTAGAAATGTTCCAGCAGTATATACATTGCAATTGGCAGGAATTGATAACTATCTTCAAACGATGGAGAAACTTGGAGTTAAGGACTTAGCTTCTAAAGAAAGTTACGGTTTGAGTCTTGGATTAGGTTCCGGTGAGGTTAAATTGCTAGAACATACTGCAGCGTATGGAGTGCTTGCTAATGGTGGTTTGCGTAATGATCCTAGCCCAATTCTTAAAGTTGAAACTTCTAAGGGAGAGGTACTAATGGAGAGAGAAGATACAAAAGGTAAGAGGGTTTTTGATGAAAAAGAAGTATATTTAGTGAATTGGATGATTTGTGATCTCAATGGTTTTGGTGACAGATTGGGTAATGCCTACTACTATATTGGTAAAAAGAAGCTTTGTGGTAAGACTGGTACGACTGATGACGCTAAAGACCTCACAGCTTTCCTCTATCATCAGAATTTAGTTGTAGGTGTATGGGGAGGGAATAATAATAATGAGAAAATTCGAGCAGGAGCATGGGGTGAGAATGTTTCTATGCCTGTTGCAAATTCCTTCATGAAAAGAGTTGTAGATAGGTTTTCCCCTACTTCATTTAATAGGCCAGCTGGAATATTAACAACAACGGTTTGTATCGATACGGGGGCAACTCCTGCAGATGGAGTTGATTGTAAGAAAGAGGCCTCTGTATATATTGCTGGAAGAGCGCCACAGATTGATAATCGTAAGACCATAGTTGTATGTAAAGATAGTAACCTAGCTCCAGCTAACTTGGAGCAGGCTTTGGCATACAAGCTCACGGTGAACAAATATATATTGAGTACAAAATTGGAAAATGTTTTCCAAAGAGAAGCATATGAAAAACATTTGCTTGCTATTAAAAACAGTACATACCTGTTAAAAGAACCTGAAAGTGGGTTATGTACTCTACCTCTAGGACCAGATAATGCGCCTCTTATAGATGTTGTAAAACCAAAAGGTAATGATAAGGTGAAGAGAAATGGTAATATGGAGGTGTCTGGTGTAGTTAGATATCTGGAAAGTATATCAGAATTTAAAGTTAGTTTTGATGGTTCTGTAATTCCAGGTGCAACATTGAATGCTGATGGGACATTCTTAGTTAATTATTTTGTACCTAATTCTACGGTTATAGGTAATCATACGGTGACTGTTTATACGAAGGATAACAAGGGAAAAATAGCGAACAAGGATGTTGTAATCACGGTTGAAGAGGGCGTTATATTACCTGATTAGATAATTATAGCGTTATATTTCTCGGAGATATTTTCTTCTATTTGTTTCTTTATTATTTGTATATCTTTTTCTGCAAGAGTTTTTTCATAATGAGATATTACAATTCGGTATGTTATTCTTTTCTTCCCTACCAATTCTTTACTTGAGTAAATATCTAAACATTCCACCCTACCCATCAATTTACTGTTATTAACAATCCTCTTTATATCAGTCTCAATATCCGAGTATTTAACTCCCTTGTCTATCTCAAAACATATATCCTCTTTGATGAATGGGTAAATAGGTGTTTCCTTGTGTGTTTTCGCTTTTTCTACTATGTTACTTAATTCTGTGATATTAATCTCCCATCCAGCACTATGTGGAGGAAGTTTGAAGTTCCCTTTGATCTCCTCTTTCAATTCTCCGATTATACCTAGATGAACCTCATTAAAGCTAACGATGGCTGAAGTGTTGGGATCAAACATAGGTAAAACATTCCTTATTTCTGTCGGTAATTCCATTTCTAAATGATCTGCTACAAGATCATATGTAATATTTTCTCTCCCTATTGCATTTAGAAGCCTTTCTAGATAGTACTTGGCAGTATAGTATGGTGAACCATCTAACTCTGTTTTATTTCTCTCTGTAATTATAGCTGATAGATACCAGTTCTCTTCAGGTAAATTATCTTGATCAAAACTACTATGGTTATGAAAGATGTTTAATTCATACAGTATGAAATTCTCAAAACCTCTTTGAATATTTTCTTGTCCCTTTAAAAGTAGTGATGGCAAAAGCGATGTCCTCATCAATGAGAGTTCTGGTGATAACGGGTTCTTTAATTTAAAAGCAGAATCAGGAGATAGATTACAACGCTTTAGAAGATTAGAATCAACAAAACTATAGTTCAAGGTTTCGTATCCACCTGTGCCTGAAAGTATTTTTCGAATACTTTTTTTCATCTCAAAGATCTTGTTCTTTCGTTTCGTATCTATTTGCTTCTCAGGTAATACTAAGGGTATGTTATTAAAACCATATACTCTACCAATGTCCTCATGAATATCTTCTCGAATTGATACATCTGGTCTCCAAGAAGGTACTTCAACAATTAAGGAAGTATCTGATTCCTCAATTATCTTGTATTCCAAATTGGTTAGTATATTCTTCACTGTATCTTTGGTAAGTGAAAGACCTAGGTGTGTATTGAGACGATTTAAATCTAATGAGATATTTTTATTTTCTGGTATTGGTTGTTTTATATCAATAATTCGGGAAGCTATACTTGACCCTGTAAGCTCTTTCCCCAAATCAATTGCTCTGCTTAGGGCAGACATACAGTGATTTAAATCAAGGGCTCTCTTAAATCGTGTTGCTGCATCCGTAAAAATCCCGAGTTTCATTGAAGTCCTTCGTATACTTGTTTTCTCAAAATTTGCTGCTTCCAAAATCACTCGTGTAGTATTACTATCTACCTCAGTATTCTGGCCTCCGATAATGCCTGCAATTGCGATTGGATGTAGGCTGTCAGCAATGACCATTACAGAGTCATCAAGGGTATATGTTTTGTCATCTAGCCCGAGCATACTCTCGTTATTCTTTGCCATACGGATATTAACAATGGCCTCTCCGTTACTGTGTTCATCGTTGTTGATGATCTTGTCATAGTCAAAAGCATGTAAGGGTTGACCAAAGAGTATGGAGATATAGTTTGTTATATCAACCATATTGTTTATCGGACGGATACCAGATTTTATCAGTGCAGATTTTAACCATACAGGAGATTCTTTAATAGTTACATTTTCTAAAACAACGGCACAGTATCTTGGACAAGTTATCTCTGCATCGTTAATAACCTTTATGGGTAATGTTCTACCATTAGGTTCTTCGATATTGTTCTGACCGTTGTACCAAGTTGGGCTAGTAAAAGGATTCCCAGTAATTGCTGTCAATTCTCTAGAAAGTCCAAGAATACCAAAGAGATCTCCCCTATTTGTCAGCGCTTTATTTTCTATCTCTAAAGTGACATCATTCAAATCATAGTATTCCGCAAATGGTTCTCCTACAGGTGCATCATCTTCCAAAATCAATACTCTGTTGTGGTCATTCCCAATATTTAATTCTCTGGCTGAGCCCAACATACCATGGGATTCTACACCTCTTAATTTGATTGCTTTAATTACGAAGGGTTTTTCCTGGCTATTTACGCTAGATGGTACTGTCGCTCCAGGAGCGAGGTATGCCACTTTCGCACCAATAGGTAGCTCCCTATCACCTGCTACTACTTGAATATGATTGTCTCCACCAATATCTATTTTGTATACACCCAGTTTCTCTGAATCTGGATGAATCTCTTTTTCTACCACTTGAGCAATTGTGATATTTTTGTATTCCTCTCCGATATCGTGTGTACTCTCGACCTCTCCAATATGATCCTTTACTAGTTGGATAATTTTCTCGTCTGAAGCATCGATATTACCATATTGTTTTAAGAGGTTAATGGATGTTTTCATATTAGAACTGTTCTAAGAAGTTAAGGTTAGAGTCCCTCAGATGTCGAATGTCTTTAATGCCTTTTTTAATCATTGTGAGCCTATCCACACCGAAACCCCATGCAAAACCTGTGTAAATATCAGGATCAATGCCACCTTCTCGAAGTACATTTGGATGAATCATTCCACACCCCATTATTTCTATCCAACCACTATATCCACATGTTTTGCATCCTGCTTTGTCACAGAAAGGACAGCTGATGACAAACTCACAGTCAGGCTCTGTAAATGGGAAATATGCAGGTTGTACTTTGACCTCCAACTCCTTTTCGAGATATGCTTCCAGATACGTCTTGATTGTTGCTAACATATTCCCAAGTGAAATATCCTTGTCTACATATACACCTTCTATCTGATGAAAGGTATGTTCATGACCAGCATCCGTAGCCTCATTTCTAAAACATCTGCCAGGTAATACAACTGCTATTGGAGGAGGCCCAAATAGCTTGAGTGCTCTGTTTTGCATGGTTGATGTGTGTGCAGGTAATACATATCCATCTTCTGTTAGAAAGGTATCATACATATCTCTGGCGGGGTGACCTTTGGGGAAGTTTACAGATTCGAACATATGGTAATCATCGTCTATCTGTCTACTTTCCAATACATCAAACCCCATACCTTTGAATATCTCGACAAGAGTTTCCACCTCCTTGGTTATTGGGTGAACTGCACCTTTGGATATTAGTGATATCCTGTTCCTTTTCTCTCCCTTGGTATTAATATCAAATGGAGCTGTAGGATCTATGCGTTCTTTGTTTGAATATGTTTTTTGTTGTTCTACGTTTTGTGTTTCTAGTATCTCATTCTTAAGATCGTTTACCTTCTTACCATATTCCGCTCTCTGTTCATCTGGTATATTCCTTATCTCTTGTAATGCAATAGTGAGTAAACCCTGTTTCCCAAGATATTTCTCTTTTATATCTGCATAATCAAGTTTCTCTTTGTCAATTTGAAATTCTTTTTGTATATCTTCTATTTGGTTCATTATAGTTTTAAGTATACTATTATATTTGTAAACAAAAAAGGACTCTTTGCAGAGTCCTTTAAAAAGCTTTAAAAAACTCTACAAAGATTTTACCAAAAATGAAAACACTTCTGAATTATTTGATGCAATATCTGCCAAAACCATTCTGTTAAGCTCAATGTTGTTTGTTTTTAATTTGTTAATGAGATCTTTGTATTGAATATTATTATTCTTACAAGCTGCATTAATTTTGTTAATCCAGATTCGTCTCACAACAGCTGCCCTCTTCTGTCTGTGATCGTATGCATACTGTCCAGCATGTAGATATGCCTCATGAGCAACCTTGTAGAGGTTGTTTTTTGTCATCCTGTATCCTTTTGTAGCTGAAAGGATTTTATTATGTTTTCTTCGTCTTACTGTTCCACCTTTTACTCTCATAATATTTTCTTTAGATGTTAACTATCTTGGCAATCATTTTCTTTGCTATGTTTTTCTCTACCAATGCATTTGATTTCTGTCTTCTCTTCTCTCGAGATGATTTTTTAGTCTTCAAATGCCCCTGATGGCTCTGCTTATACATTACTTTAGCCTTTTTATTACCTCTAGGGTTAGAGATTGAAATTCTTTTCCTTGCAGTTTTGTTAGTTCTTTGTCTTGCCATTTGGTTTAAAAGTCAAAGATATTCTATTTCCTTCGAACTTAGATTCGGATTCGATACTACTATAATCGGTGAAATTAGTCAATATATCGTTGAAAACATCCATAGCTTGTTCTCTTGTTTGTCTCCCTTTTTTGACTACAACGATTTTTACATTGTGACCCTTCTTCAAAAATTCCTTAGATCTTTTAATTCTGTGATCTATATCTGCCCGTTCTATGACTGGTGAAAATCTGAATTCTTTTGTTTCTTTCATCTTTCCATTTTTATTCTGTCTTGTCTTCTTGTTCTGCAGATAGAGATATTTTGAATAATCAAGAATTTTGCATACCGGTGGACTTACATTTGGTCCTACTTCTACCAGATCCAGTCCACTTTCCTGTGCCAAAATCAATGCTTTTCCTGTTTCTACAACTCCCAAATTCTCCCCTTGAGCCCCTATCAATTGAACTCTAGGTACTCGAATATATTCATTTCTTCTTGGACCGTAATCTTTCTTCTTCTCTTGGTACATTAATAAAGTAATAGGTATTAATTTATATATTATTAGTGAAAGTTTCTTTCGTTCTAATCTCTTCTCTGAGATTGTCTATGAATTCCTGTACTTTCATAAGACCCTCTTCCTTGTTACTTCTAGCCCTGACAGATATTGTTTCTGTATCTATCTCTTTGTCTCCCACTACTATGATGTAAGGGATTTTCATTTTCTCTGCATCACGAATTCGTGCCTGCATACTCTTGTTCCTAATATCTAACTTGACCCTTAATTTTGCATCTTTAAGTTTTTTGAATACTCCTGATGCATATTCATTCTGTTTCTCTGAAATAGGTATAATACATACCTGCTCAGGTGTAAACCAAAGTGGGAAATCTCCACCATGATGTTCTATCAGAAATGAGAAGAATCTCTCGAAGGAACCTATTAATGCTCTGTGAATTACATAAGGCTGTTTCTCTTTCCCCTCGCTATCTATATATGTTATTTGGAATTTCTCAGGAAGATTGAAGTCTAATTGCATAGTTGATACTGAGTCTTCCTTCCCAAAAACATTTACTGCCTGTATATCTATTTTAGGTCCATAGAATGCTGCATCTCCAGGCATTTCTTCAAATTCTAATCCCCTATCTATTAATACTTTTCTCAATGCATTCTCTGCAAATTCCCATTTCTCAGGATCTCCAGCATATTTCTCCTGCTTTTCTGTTTTACTTGATAGAGATAATCTAAACTTGTAATTGGTGAACCCCACATCTTTGTAGAAAATATCTAACAAATCAAGAGTTTCATTCAAAACACTTTCCAGTTGCTCTGGAGTACAGAACAGATGGGCATCATTCTGTGTAAAACCTCTAACTCTCTGTAATCCATGTAACTCACCACTCTTCTCATATCTATACACAGTTCCAAGCTCTCCAAGCTTGTATGGTAGCTCTCTGTAACTCTTTGGAGTCATTTTGTATACCATCATTGCTGCTGGACAGTTCATAGGTTTCAAGTAGTAGGTTTCATCCTCAACTGTTATTGGTGCATACATAGAATCTTTGTAGAATTGTAAATGTCCAGAAGTTTGAAATAGTATTTCCTTATTAATATGTGGAGTTAGTATATGTTCATATCCTGCTTCTCTTTCGAGTTCTAACATATATTCCTCTAGTATTCTTCTCATGACATATCCTCTAGGTAGCCATATTGGCAAACCTTGTCCTACTTCTGGAATAATGGTAAAGAGCTCTAGCTGTTTACCAAGTTTACGATGATTTCTCTTCTCAAGCTCCTCCTGATCCTTAAGGTATTTTTCAAGCTCCTCTTTTGTTTCAAACGCAGTTCCATATATTCTGGTTAACATCTTCTTCGTCTCATCTCCTCTCCAATATGCCCCTGCGGTTTTCGTCAATTTTATAGCCCCTATCTCTTTAGTGTTACTGATATGAGGGCCTCTACATAGGTCTGCAAACTCATTATCTCCAGTTACAAAGAAACTGAGTTCCTCTCCTGGAATCTCCTCAAGTAACTCTAATTTGTAAGTTTGATCTGTTTTTTGATAGTAATCTATGGCGTTTTTTCGTGACATAAAGATTTGCTCGATAGTCAGCCCTTCTTTAATTATCTTTCTCATCTCTTTCTCAATCTTTTTTAGGTCTTCCTCCTCTATTGGTTCTGTAAAATCAAAATCGTAGTAAAAACCATTGTCTATAGCAGGGCCGATACCCAATTTTGTGTCAGGGTATAGTTTCAAAATGGCATGTGCTAACACATGAGAGGCAGAATGTCTCATCTTTTCTAATTTAGATATATTTTCAGAATCCATGATTAAAAGTAAAAAAATTTAAAGTGTTGTGAAAAAGGATCGTATCATTAAAAAAGGTGTGTGGGGAAAACTATCTTGCTGATTTTGATTTTGTTAATACCGAACTGTTTATACATTAGTAGCTATTTTATATTTTTAAGAAAAAATTTGCAATGTGGTTAGGTTTTAACAATGAAGAAAGAGATGGAATTTAATCCGAAGGATATCTCTTCAATTCTTTGAATATTCTCAAGCTTTAATTTCTCTAAATCATATCGTTTCGGATGCTTTATAATGATTGCTCCCTTGAATCCTTTTTTCTTTGGATTTGCTACTCCAGAAAGAAGTTTAGTTGATAGGTTGATAATGGATTCCATTTTGAAAGTTTTCTTCGTATTGAATAGCTTGTAAGGTGGATCGAGGAATATGATGTCGAAAGTTTTTCTCTCTTCTTGATTTGTTGCTTTGAAAAGAAAATCTTCTACTTTTTCTTTCACTATCTCACTCTGTGTTAAAAATCCTGTATGAGCAACGTTCTTCTTGATAACAAAGTCCGCATTCTTAGAGGCATCTACGAATGTTACAGTGCTTGCTCCTCGTGATAGTGCTTCCAAGCCAAAAGAGCCTGCTCCTGCATAGAGATCTAGAATATCTTTTTTAACAATATCCTCTTTTAGAATATCAAAAACTCTTACCTTCATCCTGTCTGTCATTGGTCTTGTAGCACGAGGTATTTCTATGATGAAATTTTTAACTTTGCCAGCAGTTATTCTTACGGTTGCTTTGATATCAGGTTCTTTACTTTGCAACCTTTCCTTTAAGAAAGCATCTTCCCGAATTTCAAATTCTTCAGGTGTATCTACTTTCCATTTACTTTTTTCTTTTCTTAATTTTTTGAAAGAATCATGTTTTAAACTCATAGAAGGCAATTATATCGTATTTAATTGATTTTAACACCTTTTAACTGAAGACCATCGATTATGAGGTGAGTAAATTTGTCAGTAAATTGAGCTGTTGAGGACCAATCACTGACGGTATCATCACTATCCCAGAATCGGATTCTCCAGTAGTAAACATTGTTTGTATCAGTTAATGGGACTCCATCATATGTGTAATCTGGAGATCTTGTATTTGAAGTTATGGATGTGGCTGTTTTACCTGTATCCCACATTACAGTTCCTGTAAATGTAGCGCTGGAATTGATTTCGATTTCGTAATATGTTGCAGAATCACCATTGGGGTCTGTGTAGAAAGCTGAAAAATTGGGATAGCCTGCGACAATTGTAACAGGATTTGTCCTACCCTCAGTTAGTAGTGCTGAAGGGTTTTGTGGTGGACCAGCTGTAATGAAATTGGACGTCGTAGACCATATACTTTCCAAATCATTATTATCCCAAAACATAATTCTCCAAAAGTATTGTGTACCAGCGACTAAGGAAGAACCATTGTATGTAATGTTAGATGATCTTGTATTGTTATTTATTACTGGAGAGAAAGCTGTTTTTGTGGAATCCCACATAGACGTCCCAGTGAAATCAGAGGATGTGTTTACCTGTATCTGGTATGAATCCCCTGTATCCGGTGCGTCTGTATCTGAGAAAATTGCTGAGAACGTTGGAGTGAGTGTTGTTTTTACTGGGTTTGCACTTCCACTTGTATATGGTGTGGATGGTTGATTCGGCTTGTAATTGGTAGTAAATTGACCTCCAGTAGACCAAGGTCCTTCATTGTTGAAATCATTGTTGTCCCAAAATTTGATTCTCCAGTAGTATGTACTACTCCATTGTAATGTTGAACCATTGTATGATATGTCTGGCGAACGATCATTTATATCCAATGCGGTTCCAAAGAGTGTTTTTGTTGAATCCCACATAGACGTTCCAGTAAAATCAGATGATGTGTTTACTTGCACTTGGTAATGTGTAGCAGTATCTCCAGTATCTGGATCAGTGTATACAGCACTGAACTCTGGAGTTAAATCTGTTATACCTGTCGGGTTTGTAGAGCCTTCTGTTAGCAAAGAGGAAGGAGCGTTTGGTGTTTGATTGTACATTTCTTCCACAGGAGGTGTATTTGTGTCTGTTACACTTACAGATGATTTTCTTTGGTAAAAAATCACAGTGCGATATGAAGGTATATTGGATTCTGCAGATGTTGTACCGCTTCCTGTATGAGTGTGATTCCCTCGAGCTACTGCTGAAGATCCTCCATCTATATCTCTATTCGAGGATGGGGTACTACTTGTTGTGGTTATGCTATGTGTATGTGTGCTTGTCCCTCCATCTCTTGTACCAAAAGTGCTCACCCCATATCCGAATTTATCTTCTAAGCTTGAGAAATAGGTCCAGCCTAATGGTGGATCGTCGGAAAACATTGAGACGAGGTTTCCATAATCGTAGGTTGATGATGTGACTTCAGCGTAAACCATCTGTCTATATGGTGGTATATGATTTGCAGACCCACAAGTTGGGTATATGGTATGAGTGTGAGCTTGTGTAATATTTTGGACATTGTAGTTTACAAAACCAGTGTTCAATGAAAGTGTCGCACTGGCTCCTGAGCTGGTGGCATTTGATACTGTATGAGTATGTGTACTTGTACCAGCTCCTGTCCCACTGTATGTGCCACCTCTCGGAAATCTGTTAGTCAATCCTGAAAACTGTGTCCATCCAGTTGGCAATGTCTCAGAATCAAATAGTGTTACAAGATTTGTTTCAAGGTTTAATCTTGAATTTGTGCAGACGTACATATCCATATATGGTGGTAACACAGTTGCGTTTGCTATGGGTATGCTTGCTGTATGGGTATGTGTTGAAGATGAACCGGAAGAACCTCCTGCTCCAGGATCTCTTGGTGGAACCGTAGTTGAAGGGCCCCCAGTTGTTATACTTTTTGAACCTCCGTGGTTATGTGTACTAAGTGTCGGCGTATAATCTGTGCCTGCAGTTGTTGCTCCATACATGAATCTGTCGTTAAAGGCTGTATCTTGGCTCCATCCAGTAGGACAAGATGTGTCGGAGAGTAAAATGAAATCTCCGCTCCAGGTTTCCTCTGCACTTGTTGCTGTATCGTTACCGTAGTAAACATATATTGTTTTGCCACCATTCGGTAAGCTTGGTATCTGTACCCATATTTGGGTATTTGTTGTGTTACACTCTCCTTCTATCCAATATTTCAAGAGAGTGCTGTCATCACTATCAACAAATCTTAAATCATCACAATCGCTTTGTAATTTACTGTTCGTTACAAGAGTCGCTGTATCAAATTCTACCAGCACATCCTCATTCGTTAATGTCGTGCCAGTGTTTTCAACAGTTAAACTTCTTCTGTACATCCAGCTACTATTGAACCAAGCTCCACCCTCTTCTGATTGTTCATTTAGAAGTGAATATGCTACAAATCCTAACCCTGCCAAAGCTATTATCGAAGATGCAATCACTACACTCTTTCTTGAAATCTCCATATGATATATTCTAGCAGATTCTACTCTCTTGTTAATTCGTAAAGAATTATACTTGCACAATTTGCGACATTAAGAGATTCTTTCTTCCCTCTCATTGGAATCATAATATGATTATCACTCTCCTTTAGTATATCTTCTTCTACACCTTTCTTCTCATGACCAAATACAATAGCTAGTTCATTGGGATATTTAATTGATTGGAAATTCTGAGCTTTCTCAGTTAATTCCACAGAGTATATTGGTATATTTCTTGAGCGTAGCTCTTCTATTGCCTCCTCTGTTGTATCGTAATGTTCGGAATCAACCATCTCTGTCGCTCCCAATGCTGTTTTTTCTAATTTGGGATTATCAATGGGAGATGTTATTCCACACAGGTATATTTTCTCTACACTACCTGCACCATCGGCAGATCTAAATATACTGCCTACATTAAAAACTGATCTTATATTATCTAGCACTATATGTATCTTCATCTAAAGAGATTCTCTAATATATCTTTCGGATCATTATCTTCCTTAAGAAGCTTTTTTGCAAACAGCCTCGTTTTCTTCAGGAGTTTTGTATCAAAAAGATTTGCGACTTTGAAGTTTGGAATACCTGATTGTGCAGTACCATATACCTCCCCTGGCCCTCGGTGTTTTAGATCATACTCTGCAACATCAAAGCCACTACTGTTTTTTGAGAAGTAAATTAATCTTTTCTCAGCCTCTGAATCCTTCTCTACAGATTCTCCTGCTATGACAAAGCAGAACGATTCTTTGTTACTTCTCCCTACTCTGCCTCTCAACTGGTGGAGTTGTGCCAATCCAAACCTCTCGGCATCCTCAATTATCATAATGGTAGCATCTGGAATATCTATACCTACCTCTATGACTGTTGTCGAAACTAAGACATCAATTTCTTTCTTTCTAAATTTGTTCAAAATATCATCTTTTAATTCTGGTTTTAATCTCCCATGTAAATACTCTATCTTTAATCCTTTGAATATTTCTCTTAATTTCTCAAATTCATTCAAAATGGATTTGGAGGAACTTAATTCAGATTCCTCAATCAAGGGGTATATGATGAACGCCTGTTCACTTTTTTGACTTTCCAAAATTTTTTCTCGTGTCCATTCTAAACAGCTGTTTCTTTTTGTTAGAGGAGTAAAGAATGTTTTAACAACTTTACGCTCGGCTGGTTTTTCTTTAATCTCAGATACATCCATACTCCCAAAGAATATCTCTGTTAATGTTCTTGGTATTGGGGTTGCTGTCATTGTTAGGTAATGAGGGGAGGTAATGGTATCTTTTTTGAAATATTCTCTCTGTTCTACCCCAAATCTATGTTGTTCATCGATAATGACAAGATTTAGGTCTTTAGGTAGTATTTTTTCTTCTAAAACCGCATGTGTGCCTATGATTAGTTTGTTATTCGCTTGACTAATGGTTTTTTCTGAGGAAATACATAATTCAATTGAAATTCTTTCTCCTTGGAAAAGTTTCTTGAATGTATCGTAATGTTGTTTTGCTAAGACAGTTGTAGGGGCGAGAAGTATGCAAGAATATCCATTTTTTATACTATTCAATATGGCTATTGAAGCTACTACAGTTTTACCACTACCTACATCTCCATTGAGAAGCCTATTCATAGGGATATCTCTGGAGAGATCTGCAAGTATCTCTTCGATGGCAAGGTTCTGATCACCCGTAAGCTTAAAGGGTAATCCCTTAATGTATTTGTTTAAATATTTACTTTCAATATGTATAGGATTTGCTTTCTGTTTGCGTCTCTCCGATAGTTTCTGCTCAATTCTGATCGCTATTTGTAGCATCTCATCAAAAGCAAGTCTTTCTCTCGCGGAAGTAATATCATCTTCTGAGTTGGGAAAATGTATTTTTTTGATAGCTTCGGGAAGTGGAATTATTGCGAGTTCCTCTAAGTCATTCTTTGCTAAAGGGTCCATAAGGATATCAGTGATATCTTTTTCTAAATGCTTAATTCGTGACCTTATTGTTCGTGATGTTAAACCCTTAGTTTCGGGGTATACTCCTATCATCTTACCAATATGCAACTGTTCACTTGGATCATATTTAAATATTTCAAACTTCGGATTGTAGATATTTTTTCTGTTTCCCTTAGTAGTTATCTTCGCATTGAAAAGATAGAGATCTTCTTTCTTCAAGGTTTTTTGTAGATATCCTTGATTAAAGAATGTCAACCGAAGGGAATCAGTTTCGTCCTCTACCTTTACTGTAGTTATTGTCTTACGAAAATATGTTGTTTTAATATCGATTATCTTTGCTAGGAAGGTTCCTTCTCCTCTCTCTTTAAACTCAGTGATACTTGATATTGAAGAGGTATCAAGATACCTAAAGGGAATATGGTACAGTAAGTCCTTCAGAGTAAAAATTTTTAATTTAGAAAATAGAAGTGCTTGTTTATCACCTATTCCTTTTATTTCTCTGATATCCTTTTTTTTGTATGGAATCATGTCTATCTGACGAACAGTGATAGCAGGATTGGTAATACTATACTTCCTAGCAGTATTACAGCAATAGCTATATTTATTATGTTGTTAATTTTTTTCTTTGTCTCTTTTTTCATACTGTATATTCTATCTCTTTTGAATTATTTTTTTAAGCTTCTTGTTAAAAACTTCTTTATCTTTGATTTTGTCCTTTCTGAGTTAGAGAAATTGAGTGCCTTTTCTTTCTGACACTGTTTGTTTTTATCTGTTTTAATCTCTACTACATCCCCCGTTTGCAATATATGTGCTAGACTTTTGGGTTGTCCATTTACTTTAGCTGATGATGCACTATTACCTATTGCTGTGTGTAGTTTGTACGCGAAGTCTAACACAGTGTCTCCCTTCTGTAGAGGAATGATTTTCATCTTTGGTGTTAGAACAAAGATATCTTCTTGAAAGATATCTACTTTTAGAGGGATATCTTTTTCTCTTGTTGATTGATTTTTACAATCTTCAAGTCGATCATTTATATCTTTTACCCAACTGTATTCATTTGAAGGATTTGCATATCTTGATTGGCTTGCTTTGTACGCAATATGTGAAGCTGAACCGTATGTGTTGGTATGGTGCATTTCTTCCGTTAAGACTTGTATCTCTATCTCCCTATTGTTTATTTCAGGAAAAACTAGTGTGAAATGCATAGCCATATAGCCATTCTTTTTAGGGTTTGAAATGTAATCACTAAATTTATCATAATTTAAATCTGACGAGTCCATCAGTTTCTCGACTGCTTTGTAGCAGCTTTCTACATTTTTCACTATTAATCTAAAAGCTAAAAGGTCATTTAGGCTATCCAGTTTTGGGTTAATCCATTCTTTCTCATACTTCTTAAGTTTCTTGTAGATACTGTATTTACTTTTTATCCTACCTTCAATTCTTGGCTTCGGAGTTATACTCTCTGTATTTTGCTTTAATTTGTTAACATATTTTCGATACAAGTTCTCATTGATTCCCATCTCTTCTAATTTCTGAGATATACTCTGATATTCAAGAGGCAAAAGCTCTTTGAAAGCATATTCATCAATCTCTCTCTTTATCTCTGTAAAATGTAAATATTCAGCAAGGGTAGAATATATGTTGAGGGCCCTGTTAAGTGTGTCTTTTTTATCTTCTTCTGGAATGTTTTTGATTGTATGAATGTCTTGTAAGGTATCTACTATTTTAAGAATGATTGGTCTCAAATCTGAAGAACTGTTTAATATGTATTTTATTATTATCTCTGGATCTGTATCCTGGGCTTTCGTTATATCCTTAATCCTCTTAGTTTCTCGGATGATGTAGAGAACAGTATCCCCAAAGTGAGCTTTTATATATTTCTCTGTTTCTTCATCTATTTCTACTTCATGTAATATACTTGCAAGAATGGTGATTGTATCTAAATGAAGTTTCTCTAATTCAATTGCAAGACTTAGTGTGTGAAGAATCATCGGATCTCCATTGTATCTGGTTCTGTTTTTGTAGATAGTTTTCCCATATGCAATGGCATTTTGAATATCTGACTTGAAACTCCTTGGAGCAATTTTTATTATTCTATTTTCTAATCTCTCTATCTGGTTCATTTAAAACACCCCATTGTTCGGGGGTTTAATTATTTTATATATTATCCCCCGAAGTTAAGATTTATATGTAATCTTGCAAATATTCTTCCCAACCTTCAATATGAGTGATTGGTCGTTATCTATATTCAGTACTTGGTTGTACTGAGATACTTTCTCACTATTTATTTTTACAGCACCTTGCTCCACAAGTCGTTTCGCTTGTGCTTTGCTTGAAGCGAATTTGATTTCTACTAGCAATTCATTTAGCGGAATCTCTTTCTTTGAGATTACATTCTCAGGAATTTCAGTTTCTTGGTCTTTGTTCTGAAAGATAGATTCAAAAAAGTTTTGGGCTTTTAGGGCCTCCGCTTTTGTAGTAATCTCGGAGGTTATCATAAAGGCTAATTCTTTTTTAAGAATCATTGGGTTCTCACCAGACTCAAGGCGTTCTTTGTATTCATCTAATTCTGGCATTGTAGAAAAGGTTAGTATTTCAAATCCTTTTAATATCATATCATCAGAGAAAGCCATAACTTTTCCATATATATCTTCTGGTGTGTCATCCATTCTAATCATATTTCCTGTTGTTTTACCCATTTTGGAGCCATCTTGAGTTTCTAAGAGTTTGCCTGTCATAACATATTTTTCTTTACCTTTGAGAACATTCATGAGGTATCTACCTGCAAGCATATTGAATAGTTGATCATTACCACCTAATTCCAAATCTACATCTAGCATGACACAATCATATCCCTGCATAACTGGGTACATAAACTCATGTAGGTAGATAGGTCGGTCTTCTTTAAGTCTTAACTGGAACATCTCTCTTTTTAATAGCTGTTGTACTGTGTACTTGGAAGTTAGATGTAATATGTCGGCAAAGTTTAATTTCTCAAGCCATTCACTATTGTATCTAAACTCCACTGGATTCTCTTTATTGTCTATATCAAGTATCTTGCCTATTTGTGCCCGATATACCTTCATATTACTCTCTACTTCCTCTTTGGTTAGAGGTTTTCTTGTTGATTTTTTATCTGGGTCTCCTATTCTTGCAGTGAAATCACCGATGACAATGTAGACCTTGTGGCCAAGCTTTCTAAAATCTTCCAACTTGTGTAGCAACGCTGTGTGCCCTATATGTAATGTTGGTGCTGTAGGATCGAAACCCTGGTACATTTTTATCTGTTTACCTGATTCAAGAAGTTCTTTAAAATTCTCCTTTGAAGGGAGAATCTGTTCTACCCCTTTTTCTAGTATCCTCTCAATTATTTCTTTATCTGTTTTGATTTCCATTCCTTGTATTATATATATATTGTTTGTAACTTTCCAGCCATCGGATAAAATTTAATTAATATATTTACGATTTTTCAATTTGTCAGGTAAACATTGCTGGGTAGATTTTTTGCTTGGTAGATCATGATCGTACTCATATCCTTTACCATACCCTATTTCTCTCATTAATTCGCTTTCAGCATTTCGAATATTTAAAGGTACTGGTAGATTTCCAAATTTCTCAATATCTTCTTTGACTAAACGCTCTACTACATATGCAGTGTTGTCTTTTGGAGCTTTTGCTAGATATATGGTTAGCTGTATGAGAAATATTTCACACTCAGGCATACCAATCTTCTGGCACGCTTCATATACAGAATTAGCTAGTATTACCGCCTGTGGATCTGCGTTCCCAATATCTTCGCTAGCAAATCTTAACAATCTTCGTGCTATGTAAAGTGGGTCTTCCCCTCCACTTAACATTCTGCCGACCCAATAACTAGCGGCATCAGGGTTTGAAGATCTCATAGATTTGTGTATTGCAGAGATTATATTGTAATGCTCCTCTCCTGTTTTGTCGTAGTATACAGGTTTCTGGATAGTTTCTTTTATGGTTTCCTCTGTTAGGGTTTTAGATTTGGTTGTTTCTGCTAAGGTTGTAGCCATTTCCAATATATTTAATCCAGAACGAATATCTCCATTGGAAAGATTTGCCATCATTTCAAAACCCTTCTTCCCTATCTTAATGTCAGGATACTCTGTCTTAGCTATTCTCTTTAAGAGTTTGGATATATCTTCTTCTGTCTGTTGTTTGAACACAAATACTTTTGTTCTTGAGAGTAAAGCACTATTAACTGTAAATGATGGGTTTTCTGTTGTAGCCCCAATGAGTATTATGATACCTTTCTCTACGTATGGTAAAAGAGCATCCTGTTGTGCTTTGTTCCACCTATGTATCTCATCAAGAAAGAGTATTGTCTTTTTGCCATACTGTTGATTCCCAAGCGCTATCTTTATTATCTTCCTCAAAGTGTCTTTCCCACTTGTCACTGCTTGAAGTTTATGGAAATCGTAATACAGATTTAAAGAGAGTATATATGCTAATGTTGTTTTTCCTGTCCCCGGAGGACCCCAGAAGATCATAGATGGAATTTTTCCACTTTGAATGAATTTTCGAAGAGGACCATTTTCACCAATTAGGTGTTCTTGACCAACAAAGTCATCCAAAGTTTTGGGCCTGTATTTTGATGCTAAGGGTTCATAGATTGCCATATTGTTATTATACAGTATTAAGAGTGAGTTGAGATTCTGTTTGCCCTATAGTATAATATGTGTCTCTGTATATTAATTTCTATTGATATATGGAAACTGCTCATTAAAAGTTTTACCGGACTCCTTTTCAATTTGGTAACCCAATATGTTCTCTTAATCGAGGGTATATTGGGTTCTACCAAATTCAAAAAAAGGAGATAACATGAACGGATTAGATTTGCTGTACTTTGGGGCAATGCTTTTGCTTGCCAACATAAACCTTGTGCAAGGAGTATCGCAGAAAAGGAAGTTGAACTATGTTCAATTTGCTATTTATACTATCGTTCTCGTTGTGTATTTCGTTCTACGAGTCAATGATGGCGTGAATGCAAATTTTATGTTCACCACATGCCTTGTTTTTCTGTTGAGTTTCTCAATAGAGCTCTGGGAGCTTGCCAAGAAGGAGAAGAAAGATTTTCTCAGCATCGTTGCTGTTATACTAACTCTTCTACCACTGCTTGGAGCCTTTTGGCTGTCAACAAGTTTCCTGTTCGCGCAATAATACCCATTCCGGTAGAACCCAAGAGGGGAATCTCTGTTTACTGTTTCTCAGTATTACATTTATTCCCCTCTTCTACCCTCTGTAGATATATAGTGGGACATCATTACTGAGAATAATTTCTTTACCGTTCTTTAATCCTTCGATAGGATATTTGTAACTAAATATCTCTCCTTTCTTCTCTACAAATTCTTTTAGTTTTGTTTTCAATATATCTAAACTCTTTGGTTCAAGATAACAATAGATCTTTGTTGCATCTTTCAAACTAACTTTAAAGATATCTTCTGGTTGGAATACAATATCTTTAGTAAAGGGAAAAGTTAAATTCTTGTTTGTATTTGCATGTATCATCATCATAGGAGAGATATCATACCCGAAACATTTACACCTAGATTGTTCATATGCTTGTAATATTAATCTACCATCTCCACTTCCAAGATCAACCAAAACATCATTTTTTGTTAAATCCATTATCGTAACTATCTCCTCTAACACATCTCTTGGAGTTTTAAACAGAGGTACTAAAAATGCACTAATGAGAACGGTTAGAACAAAACCTGCAGTAAGTAGAATCAATATCATAACAATTGCTAAGGTAATGCCGTTTAACATTGTGGTATCATATCAATGATAATATTAATTTACAGTATATGATAGATGGAATCTTGCTAATAGACAAGGAGGAAGGTATTACATCATATGATGTAATTAGAAAACTGAAAAAGATATTACCCAAAGGACAAAAAATCGGTCATGCAGGTACTCTAGATCCCTTTGCCACTGGACTCTTAATAGTTTTACTTGGTAGAGGAACTAAATTAATGGAAAAGTTTCATCAAGAGGAAAAAGTATATATAGTGACAGGTGAATTCGGATATGCTACAGATACACAGGATTCTACAGGAACAAAAATTTCCAAAGCAGAGACCTCAACTCCCATCCCACAATCTGAAATAGAAGCTGTCATAGAGAATTATTTCAAAGGGAAAATCTCACAGCTCCCACCGAGTTACTCTGCAAAGAAGATCAATGGCCAAAAAGCATATACTCTTGCTAGAGAGGGAAAGGAAGTCATTTTAGAAAAGAAGGATATCAATATCGGTGAATTTCAAATCTTAAAATATGATTGGCCTTTAGTTACATTTCATGCTAGATGTTCAACAGGTACCTACATTAGAACTTTGATAGATGATTTAGGCAAGAAACTAAATAGCTATGCAACAGCAATTTCCCTGAGGAGGGAACAGATTGGGAAGTTTTCTGTAAATTCAGCAGTTAATTCAAAAGATCTAGACAAAGTAGATTTAATGGAATGTGTTTTAAATTTAGATGATATCAAAGATGAATAAAGGAAAACTCTATGTAGTTGCTACTCCAATCGGTAATCTGGAAGATATTACGATGCGTGCTGTTGAAACTTTAAAGAAAGTCCCTTTCATTCTTGCTGAAGATACTAGAGAATCACGAAAACTATTGGATAGATACGATATCCCCTCTACATTAGTTTCTTACAGAGATCAGAATCATAGTATGATGATGGCTAAAATACTTGAGAAATTGAATATGGGTTTGGATCTTGCTCTCATTTCAGATTGCGGTACTCCCCTGATATCTGACCCTGGATACAGGTTGGTCGCTGAACTTAGAGCACAAGAGTATGAGGTTATACCAATTCCAGGCCCCTCTGCCATAGTAGCTGCATTATCTGTTTCCGGTTTACCTACAGACAAATTCTGTTTTCTCGGATTTCTTCCTAAGACCTCAAGTAAAAAGACTAAACTTTTAGAAAAATATCTGTCTTTAGGTAGCACATTGGTTGTGTATGAATCACCAAATAGATTATTTGATTTGTTGGAACTTGTTGAAACTATTTCACCAGATGTTACTTGTTTCTTAGCAAGAGATATTTCCAAGCTAAGAGAGAAGCACTATTTTGGTAGTATATCCGGAGTTAGAGATCAGTTGCTTGAAGATAATTTGAAAGATTCTCCACACGGAGAGTGGGTGTGTATCTTTAACTCTGCGGAGTAGGTGCAAACAAACTTTGGTAATTTTCATCAGTAATCTTCTCTAAATCTTTCGGATCTATCTTCTTAATCTCTGCAGCCGTGTTGAGAATTTCTCTAATATGTGAAGGTTGAGCGAATTTTTCTTTGATCTTTTTGTTTTTTCTTACTGATTGTGGAGGAAGAAATGGTCCATCTGTTTCAAATAGTATTCGATCTGTAGGAGTATTCCTCAATATCTCTCGAACATCTTCTCCACTTTTGTAGGTAATAATTGCATTAAATCCAATATGGAAGCCTAAGTCTAAAATATCTGTCAGTGACTTTAGATTACCTGTATAGCTATGGAAACTTCCTCTCAAGAGTCCTCTACCCTCCTCTGCAACTATTTGTGTAACGTCTTGGACACATCTGCTACTGCCATTTTCATCTCTCGCATGTATACTGAGAGGAAGGTTATATTCCTTTGCAAGATTTAATTGTTTCCTAAATCCTAATTTCTGTATCTCTATTATTTGAGCTTTAATATCTGCAGAAATTGTCTTGTTTAGTGAAAGTTGATGATAGTCTAATCCTGTTTCCCCTATAGCAGAGATTAGTTTGTGGTTTGTTCGTACTAAGGATTCAAATTCATCAAGATGTTTTAGACTTTTTTCATAGAGATTCTTGAAATAGCCTTTTTGTATTGTGCTTTCCTCAAAATATGTAGGATGTAAACCTAAGGCTACCTGTACTGTCTGATTATATTTCAATCCAATCTCCAGAGTCTCATTGAAGTCAAGGAGGTCTGTTCCCTGTGTTAAAATGTATATCCCATTGTCCTTAATAAATGAGTTTACGACATCTGAGATGTTTGATTTTAATGGCTCCAAAGCAAGATGGATATGTGAGTCATGCATAGGTTGATTTTACCACTAAGATGAAATCTATGGTAGAATACTTCTGTCATGGCAAAAGTAATTCAGAGGAACTGGTTATTAATCATAACTGGTTTGCTGGTAATATCGCTGTTAGTAGTTCTTTTGATAACAGTTGATGAAAAAACAGATTTAGGTAGATGTTCCTTCGGAGGTATAGATTATCGTAAGGGTGATTTTGTTCAAAACTACAAAGCTAATACACAGTGTTATTGCTTAGGATCAAACAAGATTAAGTGTGACGATCAGAATGATTTCTCAATATCCTATTCAACCTTTTCAACAGAGAGCCTTCTCTTCTCATATACATATCAAAATTATCTAGAAAAAGAAGAACCAGATTACACAAGGGTTTTGCCAGTAGATTTAAATCAAACTTCTGAATATCTTGAAATAATTCTTGAACGAGAAGCTTTGTGCGGTGATAACGATTTGGCCCCATCACAAGTGGGTTTTTATGAATTTAGGGGAAATTCCCTTATTCTAACAACAATGACGAATCGGGATGTAAAACTGTATGATAGAACCTGTTTAATCTCTAATGTTTTTAAGATATATTCCAAAATGCCTGAGATTCAAGAGGGTTTCTCTGTACTGTACCAAAATGAATTAGGACAGCTTTTTGATCTCAATGTCTGTTATTATGGCGAAAAGCTTTTCTCTACTGGAGATTCTTTTAAACACCTTACACAGAACAAAATCTGTTCCTGTGAACAAGGTAGTGTTATCTGTAAGTAAACTATATTACCCCAAAGTAAAGGCCTACAACACATCCTAACAGAGTGATTAGCCAGAATCTCATAACGACCTTGTACTGAGGCCATCCATTAGCTTGAAGATGGTGATGTAAAGGTGCAATTTTGAATACTCTTTTCTTGAAAAACTTCATACTAAGTATCTGTATTGCACTAGAAGCCATAATCACCCATGTGATTGAAGACATGAAAAGATATGGGAGAATATTGTTCGTTACAATAGCTATGAAGAACATTGTAAAGCCTAAAGGCATTGCACCGGGTCCTCCATTCCAAAAACGGGCTGGTGGGATGTTGAAGTAAAGGTCAATAATCTGTGCTCCAAGTATAATTGCGAGTATTGGGATAAAGAGGAATTGACCTTGAATGAGGAGTAGTACAATTAAAGCAACATTTATTATGCTAAATATCCCAATCATTAATCCATCTGCACCATCTGTTAATTCTGCTGCATATATTGCAAACTGTCCAACGATTCCAAGTATTATCAGCATTATTGGTGTGATGTTTATCGTAATGATATCCCAGAAAGATAAGGATGCCATTTCACCTGTTCTGTATAAAAGAAACATCACAATGATATTCAAGAATATCGAGAAAAGTAATTTTCCTAATCTCCATTCGAATGTCTCTTGAAATGCCTTCATTTTCTCGTTGTTTTTAAACCCGTTAGTAAAGACAACAACATCAATGAATCCCCAGAGACCAAAGAGAAGAAAACCGAAAAGAAATACCTTAATTGTTTCGGTCATAGGTACAAACAGAAGTGTTATTAATGGTACTATGATCCAAATTAGTATACCACCCATATTAGGAGTTCCATTCGTAGCTGTTGATTTCATTATTCGCATAAAAAGAGAATTATCATCATCTGCAGCCCCTATTTTACTTTTCTTGATTCCACTAACCTGATTAAACTTATACAGAATATTTATCATTATTGGGGCAAAGATCGTGGATGCAATAATGGAAATGAAAAGTAACTCTAAGCTGGTCTTTATGATATCAGTCATATCTTAAGATATTAATTTAAAGATATCTAATTATCTCAGTTCTTCTTCGCAATTTCTAGGTCATCAGCTATTGCTAGAAATATGTCTTGCCAAATTGGTGATGTTGTCAGGGTTGAGTATTTCCCTATCTGAGGCTCTTCTAGTTTAACCAACATTATAATCTTTGGATTATCTACTGGTGCAAATCCTACAACTGTGTCATTTGTATAATCTTCTTTGTATCCAAGTTCGTTAGTTTTTGCAATTTGGGCAGTACCAGTTTTAGCACCGATATCATAATCCTTTAGTTTTGTTGCAAATACTCCGAGTGAACCTTCCTCTACAGCTTTTCTTAGTGCGTACTTCACTATATTTGCTGTCTCCTTGGAGATGGGAGTAGAGAGAACTTGAGGCTGTATCTGAATGGTTTCCTTCTCATCTTTAATCTCAGAGATTATGTATGGTCTCATACGTTCACCTTCGTTTGCAAAGGTACTTAATGCGGAGATAACTTGTAATGGTGTCGCTACGATACCCTGTCCGAACGAGTACATAATGATGTCCAGCTTTGTCATATCATTGAAAGATTTTATGAAGCTATTACTCTCTTCCTGTAACCCAATCCCTATGAATTCACCAATACCAAACTCTCTAAGAGAGGAATAAAATTCCTGAGAATCTACTTTCAAAGCAGCTGTAGCTGTACAGGGATTGTTGGATTTGCCGAATATCCCAGCTATATCAAGTTTCCCGCTAGCCTTCCTATTCCAAGTATATACCTTTCTACCTCTTAGATCCTCATACCCTGTTGCTTTGTAGAGATCAATATATCCCGTCCTATCATTACAAATGAAATCAGCATCTATCTTTTCTGTTTCTAATGCAATACTCAGTGTGATCGGTTTCTGTACTGATCCGTATTCATACACATCCGAGACTGCTCTGTTCTTCAGTATCCATGGCTCAGAAGTCCTCCAGTATTCATTTGGATCGTATGTTGGGTAGTTGGCCATTGCTAGAATTGCACCAGTATGTGGATCCATGACAATAGCAGTTCCACTCTTTGCCCTACTATGTTTTACACCTTCTTCCAGTTTTTGTTCTACCTTGCTTTGGATATTTGGAATTATGGTTAGTTTGAAATCTTTTCCTTCTCTAGGGAGTATAGGTTGGTATTCAGCAGTGAGAATAACATTCCCAGAAGAATCTTTCTCTTCATATGAATAGCCTTCCTTTCCTGTTATATCACCGAAATAGTATCCCTGAATTCCATACTGCCCTACTGTTTTACCTTGTTCATCCTGTCCCAAGAACCCAAGTATGTGGGAAGCTAATGTCCCATTTGGATAGATTCTTTTCTCTTCACTTTCAAAATAGAGTCCAAAACCTTCTGTGTTTTCACCAAAGATTTTAGCTTTTGCTAGTGCTTTCTTTTTCTCTGTTGAGACCCCCTTCTTTAATGCTGTATAGACGAAATCATCTGTTAGTTTACTTTCAATCTCGTTTTTGTTCATATTCAAAATTCCTGAGACTTCTGCAACAAATGCATCCTTGTTGTCAAAAAAGAGTTTTCTCTCTTCAGGATCTTTGCTTAATGTTGCATATATATTCCATGTAGGTTGATCTACTGCCAAGATAGTATTATCACTCGCATATATAGTCCCTCTTTGTGCTTTCTGTGTAATATTTGTGTTGTACTGCTCTCTCGAGAGAGCTACGAACTTATCTGCATAGATCACTTGCCATCTGAAGCATTGGAAGATTATTAGGCCTGCAAGGAAAGTAATACCGTATCCTATTAGTAGAATGTTTGATTTTTTACCCTCTGAATTTTTATTCTTTTTTGATTTCCCTCTTTTGTTAATAGAGTGAAGATGGTTGAGGCTTGCCATTACTGTTTGTCTGCGATAATGGTTGGATTCTCGATATATATAACTGTTCGTTTGTTAGATGATGATATCTTTAACGATTTGTTGGCTAATTTTTGAATAACTGTTATGGAATTTGTTTTAGCTATTTGCTCTTCCATAGATCTGTTTTCTTCAACTAGGTAATTTTTCTCACTATTTAAGTTCTGCAACTCTACACCTAAAGGTGTGAGGATTGAGTTAATGACTAGTTGTGAAAGTATAAATACAAGAACAGTAAAGAGAAATATAGTTGCTGGTAGATTCTGTGATTCTGTTTGTCTACGGGTTGTCATGTTTTGTAAGTGTTCTTAACTTAGCTGAAGCGGATCTAGGGTTTTGCTTTTCTTCTTCATCGGTTGGGGCTATATGATTTTTGAAAAGCAATTCCCCTTCTCCGCTTCTCGATTTTTCTAAAAAAAATTGTTTTACAATTCGATCTTCTAAAGAATGAAAGGAGATTACGGATAGTCTCCCTCCGTTGTTTAAGATCTTAAAAGAGTTATCTAAACCTTCCTTTAAGCTGTTCAACTCATCATTTACCACTATCCGCAGGGCCTGAAAGACCCTGCGTGAAGGGTTCTTATGTAAGTTGACTGCTGGCATTACCTTGTAGATAAGCCTTGTAAGATCTCCAACTGTATTGATATCAGAAATATTTCTTTTAATTGCTTTAGCTATTTGATATGAGTATTTCTCTTCGCCGTATATTTTAAATATCTGGTAAAGTTCCTTTTCAGGAAGGACATTTATCAAATCTTTAGCAGTTACTCCCAATTCCATATCCATTCTCATGTCTAGAGGTTCTTTCTCCTCTAAATAGCTAAATCCTCTGTTGTGTGATTCCTCTAGTTGTCTTGAAGATAGGCCCAAGTCCATTAAAACTCCATCTGCAGAATTTCTAATCTCTTTAGCGTAATAATCTAGCTCTTTGAAATTTGCTTTTACAATTTTCCAGTTATCTTGCTTTGATTCTTCATTGTAAAATGATTTTACAAAATCTATAGCATTCTGATCTCTGTCTATACTTAGTAGTACACCTTCTGGTGAGAGTTTTCGTAGTATCTCTATACTATGTCCTCCATCTCCAAGTGTACAGTCTATGTAGAAACCATTTGGTTTGATTGCTAAGGAATCGATACTCTCTCTTAGAAGAACTGGAATATGAATCTTATGCATTAGAATTGGTAGTCATCTTATTTATCTCCTCCGCTATTTCTTCTCCATGTTCTTGTAAATATGCGACTCTTTCTTTCCAGAGTGACTCATCCCATATCTCTATCCAGTTAACTAGTCCAATAAAGACAATGTCTTTTTGTAAAGAAGAATGTTCAAAAAGTGCTTCTGGTATTATGAATCTCCCTTGAGAATCTAAATTGATTTCCTTTGCACCTCCAACCAAGAATCTGCTAGTATCTCTGATATCTTTGTTTGTGAAAGAGCCATTTATGACATTCTGTGCTATTTTCTCCCACATCTCCTTGTTTACCAGCACTAATGCCTTTTCGTATCCTCTTGTTAGAATAAGGTTTTCGCCCAATTCCTTCAAAAAGCGCTTCGGAAGTGACACTCTCTTTTTCTCTCCAATTTTACTTCTATACTCTCCTATTAACATATTTCAAATATATCACCTTTTTCCACTTTCTGCCACTTCTTTCCACCAATTTACCATTGGGTATATATAGAGTCAAGAAAAAATAACTACAGGCTGGAATATGACACTCTAGGATAGTACAAAATGTTTTTTCTGTGGTACATATTTCTGTTTGTTGGAAATTCCTCTCTTTGTCCGATAGATATTGTTATTGAAAAAAACTTTCAGAACTAATATATTGAAGTATATAAATTTGTCCAATTTACAAATGAAAATCTTCCTTAAAGAAATAAAAGAGAAATATCCAGAGTTTGAAATAAGAAACTATGATGAGAATGTTTTCTTTACAGCTTTTAATCATGACTCGCGAGAGATATCAGAGAATGACTTGTTTATACCAATTGTAGGTGAAAGATTCGATGGCCATGACTATATCTCTGAAGCATTACAAAAAGGTGCATCTGTAAGTCTTTGTGAGAATGGGAAGTGTGGGCAATTGGGAGATCTTGAGAAACCAATCATCTTAGTTGATTCGATAAGGGAAGGATTAGAGAAAATACTTAATTATTCTATATCCTCTATTACGTCACCAATTGTAGCAATAACTGGAAGTACTGGTAAAACAACAACAAAAGAGATGTTAGTTAAGATTCTTGAAAGCAAGATGAAAGTATTAAGTGGTGATAACTCTAATACGGTTTGGGGGAATGCTAGAATATTAAGTAAGTATTCTGATGAAAAGGCTGTAGTGTTGGAGTGTGGTATGGATAGTAAGGGTGAAATAGCATGGCATGTTAATTCAGTAGATCCAGATATTGGAATTCTTTTGAATATTGGTCATGTTCATGCTGAGAAGCTTGGAAGTATAGAAGAGGTTTTCAATGAGAAGAAAGACCTTGCTGACTATATGGAGCGTACAGGAAAACCCTTGATTCTAAATATTGATGATGAAAGATTAGTAACAATAAAGAATAGGTATAATGCAAATTCTCCAATTGTCACTTTTGGTAAAGATGAATCTGCGGATTTCAGAATATCTGACATATCTGTTGATTCGGAAGGTACGAGATTCCATTTCCATTACTATGATAATGATATTGAAGTTAAATTAAAGGTCTTTGGTGAAGGATATGCATATAATGCTATGGCCGCAATAATAGCTGCGAACATTTTACATGTTAGTATTCAGGATTGTGTAGAATATGTAGAGAAATATGTTGGAACTAAAGGTAGATTTGAAGTCTTAAGGTATGAAAATGATTTGGTGATTATTAATGATGCATATAATGCAAATCCTACCTCTATGGAAATGTCTGTGAAAACTTTCTCTTCGATGTTTAGTTCTCCCGAATATCATAGAATAGCTGTTCTTGGTGATATGAAAGAATTGGGAGAGGTTTCTGAAGCAAAGCATAAATCACTTGGAGAGTTGATCCAGAGTCAAAATTTTGATGAAGTCTATTATATCGGAGATATGTATAAATATTTCAGTGTAGGAGAGCAGATAGATTCGGCTGATGAGATGGCTGCACTTTTAAATGATCGATTAACAAATTTGAAAGAGAAGAAAGTATCCATTCTGTTAAAAGGGAGTCATAGCTTGGGTATCTACCAGATACCTGATTTCCTAAACAAATTGGGTGCTATTTAGACACCCTACTCGGGAGTGATGATTGTGTACTTTTCCATACATGCCTCGATGCTTTGAACGGATCTAACTTGCAAGGCATCCTCTGGATTAATAAATACAGGATCGGCAAAGAGAGCCAACTTAGTTGTTCCGATTTCTCCTATTTGTAGTATTGGTACAATATGAGTTGAGATATGTTGTGTAGGAAGCTTGGCTGATATTGGGTACCCTAATTCATTTTGGCGAATTGATGCTAATATGAAACTCTTTGGGTCCAGGTAATCAGGTAACTTTGATGACTCGATTATTTCTGCTTTCAGTGGTAATCCCAGTTGATGTAAAAACGGATTAACACCTCTGTGATCAAACCCTCTGGATAGAGAGAATGCCATTTGTGGTTGGATTGAACTATCACCTTCTTTTTTCCAAATATGAAAGATATCTCCATTCCCGAGAGAAGAAGCAATCTTGTTTGCTTTGTCCAAATCATTAGTTGTTTCGCTTGGATAGTAATCAATAGGGATGTCTAATGGAGTTCCTCTTACTTGGGTCCGTGCAAAATATGTCGGAACGCTATATCTTGCAGATGAAACGTAATCGCGTGCAAAGATTGAATAATCTGGTAGCCTGTAGCCCATATATCTCAAACCCGTATATAAACTTGCTATGCCACAAGATGTCCTTTGTAACATTACAGGCAATTCTTTGTCAAATTGTGTTTGAGGTATTTCAATTGGTGTTAACATAGATTTTTCTCTTTCTATTCTATCCATCTTATATTTGCTCCAAGTTTTTGAAGATTTTCGATAAAGTTCGGATGAGCTCTCTTAATTGAGTCACTATTTTTTATAATACTATCACCTTCTATGGTTAATGCAACCATAAGCAAAGAAACTGTTGCCCTGATGATATTTGGTGCTTCTACGGTTGCTGGCTTTAATGGTTTGTTTCCATAAACAATAATGCGATATGGGTCACACATAACAATATGGGCTCCATATTTAATCATCTCTGGAATCCAGAAGAACCCTCCTTCATACAATTTGTTCCAGTACATTATTGAACCCTCAGACTTAACACCTAGTGCAACCATTAATGGTAGTAAATCTGTAGGGAAATATGGCCAAGGAGCTGCCTCTATTTTCTGGAGCATATTTTTTGTATATGGTTCTTGTATTCTCAACGAGGTTATACTGTTTACAATTGCAGTTTCATCTTCATCTTCATATGTTATCTTAATACCAAATTTCTCAAATGACTTATTGATTAAAGGAAAATACTCTGGCTCTGCATTATTAACTCGTATATTTCCACCGGTCATAGCTCCAAGGGCTAGTAATGTTGTTATCTCATGATGATCTGAAGAGATTGTAAAATCTGTTCCATGCAAATCATTTACTCCTGTAACGATTAATTTTGATGCTCCAATCCCCTCAATTTTAGCCCCCATCGAATTAAGAAAGAGACAGAGGTCTTGAACATGAGGTTCTGAAGCTGCATTAATCATAATTGATTCACCTTCAGCTTTTGCAGCTGCCATAATGAAATTCTCAGTAGTTGTTACACTCATATAATCTTGCCAGAGGAAACCACCTTTCAATTTGTTCTTAACTTTAATTTTAAGATGTTCATTAAAGCTGATATTTGCTCCTAATTTTTCTAAGACTTCCAAATGAGGATCTAACTCTCTTATACCAAGTGTACAACCACCAACCTCTGCTTTGACCTCAATATTCTTCATACGAGAGACCAATGGTCCGAGAAGCAAAATCGCACCTCGCATACCGAGTGGAAATCCCTCTTTGCCAAAAGAACTTTTGAATTTAGAGTTATTGATTTTGATAACCTGTTTCTCTTTGTCCCATTCAATTTTAGAACCAAGAGATGTCATAAGGTCTACAAGTTTATGTACATCCGTTAAGTCAGGGAAATTCCGTATGGTAATGTCTTCATCAGAGAGAAGTGTTGCACAAAGTATTGGTAAAGCTGAGTTCTTGTTCCCTGCTGGTGTAATTTCCCCAGATAATTTATTACCTCCGGTCACTATTAAATCTGCCATTATGTTTAAAAATAATTTTAAATTCCAATAGCTTTTAAGATTTTCTTGTTTGCGTCTAATATAAAAATTTCCTTAAGTGCTTTGTAATCAATTTCTCTCTCCTCTTCCTTCATATGTTTAAGCTCCAGAAGTAACTTCTCACCTGTTAGTTCTCCCTCTCGTATAATTTTTGCAAGGCCTGTATTTACAAGAATCTCGGCATTCTTTTCTTGCTCATGATTGGTAACCCAGGGTATTGGAATAAAAATTGAAGGTATTTTCAAAATTCCCATCTCATACACAGTATTTGCTCCTGATCTACCAACAAACACATCTATATTATTAAGAAGATATCCAATATCTTCATTTCCTACATATTTTACGATCTCTACTCTACTCTGTTGATCCGTATCTAATCTCTTCCTTTCCAAGAGCAGTTTTTCATAGTCATTGAACACTTTGTTGTCGCCAGTTTGAATTAATATCTGAAAATGTTCAACAAGATACTTCATATGTTCCTGTACCGTTGTGTTCAATACATGTGATCCAAGACCTCCACCAGAAATATATACCAATGGATACTGTTCTTGTCTAGAAACCATTTCTGCCAAAATATCCTTTAGCTGTCCTCTAGCATTTCTCTCAAATATCTCATCTCTCACCAGGTTCCCTGTGTGAACAACTTTTTCTTTAGGAAAATATCTTTCAGAGGAAGGGTAAGTAACAAAGATTTGATCTGAGATACTGCTTATAATTTTGTTTGCTAACCCTACGGAAGCAGTTTGCTCATGTAGATATATCTTCGCTTTGAATAGCTTCCCAACTATACAGACCGGTACAGAAACGAATCCTCCAGTAGAGATTAGGATATCTGGTTTAAATGTTTTGATAGTTTTGTATGAATCAATGAATCCTAGAAATGTTCTTAGAAGTAATTTTAAACTTTCCAAATCAAAAGATCTTTGTAACTTTCCAGCTCGTATATATGCTCTTGGAAATGTTTCTTCTTTGAACAGACGCATTTCCAAAGAATTCCCCTTGTCTTCACCTACCATACCCAAGTCTCCACCGATGTACAAGAAATTCTCCTTAGATATATGGTATTTAGATGTTATCGATTTGATAACGGAGGAAGCTGCAGATATATGTCCCCCAGATCCCCCTCCTGTAACAATGATTCTTTTGTTTAATTCTTTTTTATCGGGCATCAGTTTTCTGTGAGTACTTACTTATATTAAGTAGTATACCAATTCCAAAGAGTGTAACAATAGTGTTAGATCCTCCATATGTTAAAAATGGTGATGGTATTCCAGTAAGAGGGATTAACCCAACATTTGCAGCCATATTGATTAATGCTTGTAGCACAAGCCATACTGTTATTCCTGCTGCAAGCAATTGACCTTGTTTGTCTGGAGCATTCAGTGCTATTTTAAGTCCTCTCCAGAGGAAAAGAATCCATGCCACTATAATAACAGCTCCTCCAACTAATCCTAATTCTTCAAGAATTACAGCGTAAATTGAATCTGTAAATGCTGTGTTCTCTACTAAATATCCAAACCTTTGTCTTGATTGGCCGAAGCCTTTTCCGAATAAGCTACCTGAACCGATCCCTATCAATATCTGTTGAATTTGATAACCAGAACCTTTTGGATCTGTAACCTCTCCAGTAATTATTAAGTTAAGAAAAGTTTTAATTCTTTCTAACCTGTATGGTTCTAAAATTCCGGCAAGTACCGCTACAGGTAGAAACATTAACAGTACGGCAAGGGATCCAAATGTGTGTAATTTGTCTTCCCCTGCCATTAAGAACATTGCAAAGGATGTCATACATATGATCATCGCTGTTCCCAGGTCTGGTTCCAGAACTATCAGTATTGCAACGATTCCAAGTATGAATACAAAACCAAGCAGATTTTTTACAAATTGACTTTGTAGAAGTGATGATATCTTTTCGTAGCGATAATCCTGTTTAGACAGCCAACTTGCAAGATAAATGATGATAAATAGTTTCGCAAATTCGGCTGGCTGAATAGTAGGCAGTGGGCCTATTGCAAACCATCTGCGAGAACCATTTATTTCCTCTCCAAGAAAGAGAACTAATACAAGTAAGACAATTATTCCAATAAGTAACGGTAAAGAGAGCTTAAGTATTTTTCTGTAATCCCAATAATATATGAGTATGGTGGGAACAATACCTATGGCTATCCAGAGCAGTTGGAATTTGAGGAAATAGAATTGATCATTAAAGATAGAGCTTGCTTTGAATACACTTGCATCATAGATCATGATGGCTCCAAATATAGACATAAATATTGCAAAAAAGAGAATGAATTTGTCTGGTTTGAGCTTAGTATCACTTTTAGTTTTTCTGGAGATTGTCATTATGAAATAATATACAGTATTAACTCACACAGAGAAAGTCTAAGATTACGATTTGGTATGGACTATGATTATGTATTTATGTACAATTATGAATATATATCTTTAAATTTATATAAGGATTTGAATGATGGAGAATACTCTCAATAAAAGTAATTCTAATAGTTCTAATCCGAATGTTGTTTCTGACCCCAACGAGTTAGCGCAAGATATCCAAAATTCTCAGGTTGTAGAAGTTCCAGAGGATTTGGATATCAAATGGTTGAGGTGGAAATGTTTGGTATGTGGTTATGTACATGAAGGATCTGTAGAGCTACGAGTTTGTCCAAAGTGTGGGAATGAGGACCCGGACAAATTTGATGATGCTGAATAACTTGCCGGAAGAGGGAATCGAACCCTCACTCTATTTCTAGAACGGGATTTTAAGTCCCGCGCGTCTGCCTGTTCCGCCATCCCGGCTTGTTAATTGAGTATTTTAATCTTTACTCTAAGTTTTTTCAATGGAGGTGACGACGGGATTCGAACCCGTGATAGTGGTTTTGCAGACCACGGCCTTAACCAACTTGGCTACGTCACCGGTTTAATCTAGAATGTCTTTAACTGTTACTATCTCTAGTATACTGTCAGAGGTACAATCTTTGATTGAACTACCGGTAATAATAGCAATTTTATCACGTAAATCCAACTCCCCATGCGTATAGATTGTTTCAACAGCTTGGGCTATTGCTTGATCTCTGTCATCTGCTAATTGTTCAATATAGAAAGTCTTAACGCCTTTGTAAAGATTATGTTGTTTAACTTTCTTGATTGAAGAACTTACAGAATATATAGGCACGTTTGGTCTATGTCTTGTTACACTCCCTACAGTTGCACTAGATTCAGAGAGTACAATGATGCTGTTAATATCTAGATTTTGTGTAAGGAAGCAAGCATTTTTCGCAATAGCATCGCTTTCTATCCCGGCCTCAGTATTTCCATATATTGGTGATAATTGCATGACACTCTCAGCTTTTAAAGCAATTCTGTTCATATACTCTACCGCTTGTACTGGGTTTTTACCTGTAGATGTTTCTGCTGAAAGCATTAATGCATCTGCACCATCCATAACTGCATTAGCAACATCCGAAACCTCTGCCCTTGTGGGTCGAATAGTTTCTCTCATGGATTCTAACATTTGTGTAGCAACAATCACTGGTTTCCCTGCTGCACGACATTGATAGATCATTCTTTTTTGTAGTATGGGTACATCTTCTAAAGGTGTCTCTACTCCAAGATCACCTCGTGCAATCATAATGGCATCACTGACCTTTAATATCTCATCAAAGGAATCTAATCCAAGTTGATTCTCGATTTTAGAAATTATCTTTATGGAAGAATCCTCTAGAAGCTCCTTTACTGCAAGGACGTCATTCTTATCTCTTACAAAGGAAAGACATACAAAGTCATACCCTAGTTTCATTGCATTGCCAATGTCTTCTTTGTCTTTCTCTGTTAAAGTTGGGAAAACCAAATTCATTGAGGGTATGTTTACTGTTTTATTAGGTTTTAGGATTCCTCCCTGTATAACTTCACATACTATATCCTCACCTTCTATAGCGGTAACCTTAAGCTCTATATTGCCATCATCGAGTAGAATTTGATTTCCAATATTAAGGTGTTTATGTAGATTCGGGTATGTAATTTTGATACCTTGGCTTTGCTCATTCGAAGATATAACTAAGCTGTCCTTTACCTCAATCTCCTTCTCTAATGCTTTTACTCGTATCTTAGTCCCTTGTGTGTCTAGGATTAAAGATATACGGGGTGATATTTTTCGAATAAGGGATGCGACTCTATCTAATTCTTCAAAATCTGCAAATGAAGCATTAATACGTGCTAGTTGCATACCATTACGATGCATATTTCTTAGGACAGTTTCATCCCAAGAGGATGGTCCTATTGTTGCTACAATCTTTGTTTTTGCAAGGTTATTCATATGGGCAGTACTTGATCCTACAGTATACAAGAAATTCAAAGTATTTTGTATTTTTCTTTAGGAAATAGTATTCTGTATAAGTATATAAAGTGTTAATTCTTAACTATGAAAGTAGGTATTAAATCTCTCTTAGTATATGTATTGATAATATTTATGTTTCTGAATATTTTCGGAGAAGGAATCAAACTACCAAGCTCAGGTTTATATCTTGCAGCAACGATCTTTTTACTAGCTCTCACTATAATGATAGCCTGCCCTGTATTGAACTTCTTAACCATTAAATGTAAATTCCCGACATTCTTCTTAATGAGCTCTTTACTTCTTACCGGTGTCTTCTATCTCTTAAAAATCTTCATGACAGATTTCTATCTCGAAGAATTTATGTTTGAGGGAATGGAGATAGGTACATTGGTTGTAAAGGACTTTGTAGTTACCCCTTTGATTACAATTATTGCAACATCTGTTTCAATCTCCTTGATAGCAGGTATATATAGAGAATTGGATGTTGAGTAGATTCATAGTATAATAACCGATATGGAAAATAATATAATGCAAATTCTTCTGATTTCTCAAATTGTCGTATGTGTTTTGTTGACTGTATCTGTTCTGCTGCAGAACAGAGCTGAAGGTTTGGGTAAAATGTTTGGAGGTGGTGGTGAGGTATTTAGAACAAAAAGAGGATTAGAGAAATTCCTCTATTACTTCACAATAGCTTTGATTGCTGTGTTAGTTGTGATGTCCTTAATTATATTAAAATATTCTTAAGGGATAACCCAAAGGATGAAAGATAAAGAAACCTCCAAAGATAGACCAACCTCAATAAATACAATGCGAAGTGTTCTTGAGGATATAGGTGTAGATATTGAGGAAGTTCAAGAAAAGAGAGAGAGATTATCTTTGAGAGATGTTGTTTGGAACTATCCGTTGTATTTTTCTAAGCTTTTCAAGTTGTTTGTTCCCTTTAGCTATATAGTAGTTTTTTTAATCTGTGGAGTTTTATTATCACTCTTTTTACAGTCCGAAATAGTTGCAAAACTTTTTGATACAGAGAGCAAGAAGAATATTTATACTGAAGGTAGTGTTGGAGCTATAAGTTCGTTTAATCCTCTTTTTCTTTCGAATAACTATGTTGACAGGGCTGTTGAGGAATTAGTATTTGAAAGATTTGTAAATATAGATAAAAAAGGTAATCCTTTACCTGAAATTGCTGTCAAATGGAATGTCTCGAATGATAGATTGACATATGATTTTGAAATAGCTTCAGATATATATTGGCAAACGGGTGAAAAACTAACTGTAGATGATGTGATTTTCACTTTTGAAACTGCAATATCTTTGCATAAAGATTATGGGTATGACTCGGTAGGAGCTGCATTGAGTGGCTTAAAGATAGAGCGAACAGGTGAGCATAATTTAAAATTTGTTCTGTCTGAAGTTACCCCCTCTTTCTGGGAGGCTATATCGATATCAATAGTACCGAAGATGAGATTGGAAGCTGTAGATCTTGAACAGATGCCCTTCGATATGTTTGCTAAGTATCCAATAGGTAGCGGGAAGTACAAGGTTACTAGAACGGAGCAGAATGCAGTTTTCTTACAAGATAACGAATATGATAAATATTCCCCAGCGATTAAAGAGATTGTTCTGAAGATCTACCCAGACAAAGAAAGCTTGGAAACAGCTTTCAGGATTGGAGCATTGGATGGATTGGGAGGATGGGATCAAGAATTATTTACTTTCTTAGGGGAATACCCAAATGTGACTAAATATGTAAAGAGGGAAGATTTTCGAGTCAAAAATATATTTTTTAATATGAGAAAAGAGTTTCTTAAAAGGAAAGAACTTAGAGAAGCTGTCACCCATTTGCTAGATAAGGAGAAATTATTAACTGAGTCTGGTGTCGGTGGATATTCACTGCAAGGTCCCTACTCTGAAAATTCTTGGGCTTTTACAGAAAAATATCCAACATATCAATATGATCCAGCAAAGGCAGCCTCTTTACTTAAATCGGTAGGATATGTTAAGAATCCAGAAAGTGGATACTACGAATCTAAGAACCAAGAGATCTTAACCTTGACTTTGAGCTATTTTGAAAGTAGTACAAATGAAAGATTAGTCTTATTGTTAGTTGACTTGTTTGAGAAAGAGGGAGTTATATTAAAAACAGAGAAGCTGAATTACAATCAGATTACCCAAGAAATTATTGCAACAAGAGATTTTGAACTTTTACTCTATGAAGTTGAAGTTACAGTAGATCCAGATCAGTATAACCTATGGCATTCCTTAAAGAGTAATTATCCTGATTTGAATCTGTCTGGTTATGCCTACGAGAGGGTTGATATATTACTCGAAGATGGTAGAAAGAGTTTCAAACAGGAGTTAAGAAAGGAGAAGTATGAGCTGTTCCAAAAATATCTCTTAGCAGACTCTCCTGCCATATTCTTGTACAATCCATCCTTCGTGTACTTTGTAAAATCAGATTTAGTTGGTCTTGATATCGAGAATATTAAGTACTCCTATGAGAGATTCCACAATGTTCATCAATGGTATTGGAAATAATTGCCAAGAGGGGGAGTTGAACCCCCACCCTATTGCTAGGACTACGTTCTGAACGTAGCGTGTCTGCCATTTCACCATCCTGGCGGATTTGATTATGAGTATTTTACCACGAAAATCTAATCTTTAGATGTTAGCGAGACCTTTATCTTGGGTGTTTTGTTCTCAGGTTCCTCTTTTGCCTCTGTATCTGGATCAAATTTCTTGTAATCCTTTAAGAAATCTATTTTAGTAACAATCTTTTCCTCCGGCTTTGCTTCCTCTTTCGCCTCCACCTTCTTTTCTTTTCCGTTCAATTTCTCCAATATTGTAAGAGAATCTTGTGGCTTCGGATCTATCTGTTTCTTAAAACTTTTTATTACAACCTCTTCATTCTTTTTCTTTAGTAGATTCCCTACAAAAGTAGCTGTAAGAACCCCTGCCAAAAAGGTTGTGATTAAGAGAAGAATGAGATCTGGGTTGTTAACAAGAACCTCCCCTATACTATTAACTGGTATATCCTTGAAAGCGAAATGAATATCTTTCTTATTCCCATTATTCTCGTTCTTCGTATTAGAGTATCCACCGTACTCTAGTGTCACAGGTTCTGCAAGATCCCCTGCATATCCATATCTTCTTGTGTAGCCTGTAAATGTGTATATCCCTGCAACTAATTCATCTGTTATCGTAATCTCCCAATTCCCATCTGCTGAAATAGTTGTTGTCTTTGTTAAGATATTGCTACTTGAAGAAAGTATTAGTATCAATTCTGAGTTTGCTAATCCCGTCCCAGATATTTTTAGACCATTCTCACTCTGTGCTGGAGAATTTACTATTGGTGGACGTGGGACCACAATTAACTCTCTCTCTAGGATTTGTGTAGCTCCATATTTATCCACAAATTTAAATCGAAGAATATGTTTGCCGATGCTCAAAGATGGTAATGAGTATGGACTCTTTATACTCTGAAAGCTTTTTCCATCGATTTCTAGCTGTATACCTTTTTTGTCTTCAGAAGGATCTATGAAAGTGATTGTATGATTGGGATTATCTGTTTGTAGTGGGATTTTAAGTAATAGCTGATTGAGAAAATTCTCCTCTCTCTCAATCTCCTTCTCCTCTAGCTCTGCTGTACTAGTTTCCTCGACATTTTGTCCCAGTACATCTGAAAGTTTTGTCTCTTCTCCATAGACTATGGAGAAGGAAAATAGCAGGAAGAGAGTTGAGAGAAGAATATTTTTTAATTTCATTGATGGACAGTTTTACTTAATTTATTCTTTTAATATTTTGTCTATAAAGAGAACACCTTCCAAATGATCATATTCGTGTTGTATGCTTATCGAATTCAAATCCTCATACTTCTTTACTTTTCTCTTACCATTTTTATCCAGAAATTTCACTTTGATCTTGTAATATCTTAGCACTTTTTCTTCCCTATTTGGAACACTTAGACAGGCTTCAGGGATTGCTTTCTTTGTATATCCTATTGGCTCTATTTCTGGATTTATGAATAGCTCCCATTTATTTGTATCATAGTTTAGTATGTAGAAAATTCTCTTATGCACCCCAACTTGGGGAGCTGCAATTCCACCTGCAGGTTCTTCACTATTTTTAGCACTATGTAACAGGGCATCAAGAAAATCTTTAAGATCTTTTTTTGATAATTCCTCAGGTTTTACAGCTAAACTCTTCTGTCTCAAAATAGCTTCCTCTTTTTTATCTTCTATTGTTAATATCCTTAATGGTTTCATATTCTCTAGTATATCATATAGAAACCCTGTTCTTTATCTGATATTATCTACAGTCATGACAGATTACATTAAAGTAGAAAATCTCAAACGAATATACAAACCAAGTAAATTGGTCGAAGTTAGAGCTTTAGATGGGCTGTCTTTTGCATTTGAAAAGGGATCCTTTGTTTCTGTAATTGGAAGCTCTGGTTCAGGGAAATCTACTTTTCTTAATATCTTGGGTGGATTAGATTGGAATTACTCGGGACATATATTGATAAATGGGAAAGATATTCGGGAATATGATCAAAACTATTACAGACGACATATAGTTGGAACAATATTTCAACAATTCTACCTTATTCCTTCCCTTACTGTTGAGGAGAATATTCTTCTTCCAACCAAATTTCAGAAAAATATTAAGGAAATAGATTTGAATGAAAGATTAGAATATTTGTTGAAGGAAACAGGTCTTACCAACAGAAGAAAGCATTATCCGAAAGAACTTTCTGGTGGTCAAGCTCAAAGAGTTGCAATAGCAAGGGCTTTGATTGATTCTCCTGAAATTGTACTTGCTGATGAGCCGACTGGTAATTTGGATAGTAAAACAGGCAAGGCAATTCTAAACCTATTGAAATCTTTAAATAAATCGGAAGGTACAACAATGATAATTGTTACTCACGATATAGCCATTTCAAAAGAGACGGAGAAAACGATAACCTTAGTGGATGGTAAAAATGTTTAAATACGCACTAGATTTAATATTTAGAAGAAAACTAAGAACATTTCTAACAAGTTTGGGAATTACCATCGCTGTAATGTTAATGACCTTTATTCTTTTCGGTATGACTGATTTGAAAAGCGCAATCTTGAGCGAATTTACAACAAGGTTTAATCCTCTAGATCTGTATGTCTCAGGCAAGGACAATATGTCTTTCGGTGGTTTTGCACAAGCACCAACCAAGAGTAGCGATACGAAAGAAGAAAAGATTCTAACAGGAGAGATTCTTTCTCAAATCTCTGATATCGATGGTGTTGTAGAAGTCGAACCCCTACTCTCTATCAATGGTCTAGATATGTACCTGGAAGGAGACAAAACACCTTATCCTCTGAAGCTCATTGCAGGTTCGGATCTACCAGGAACACATAGGATCTTTAAAAGTCTCTATGGTGAGAAGGAGAACCTTGATACTGGAGAGATATTTGTAAGTGATTTTGTTGCAAGCTTTTTTGAAATGTCCAAGGAAGAAATAATTGGAAAAACAATTACAGCAAAGAGCTCCTCCAGTGGTTCGTTTTTCTCCTTTACATCCAAGAGCATGGTTAACAAAGAGTATGAGTTTGTAGTTGTAGGGGTTGTGGAAACAGGCAATGATGCATTTTGGATTAGTACAAACTCTGCTTTAGATATCTTGGTAGATTTAGGGGGATATGAAGATCATGAGGATTATTTGACAAATGCTGGTTATTTTCAGCTATTTCTTCTTACAGAAGAGGGAAAGACAAAAGATATTGAAAAGTACATAACGGAAGATATGGAATTATTTGTAATATCGTCAGACACCATTCTTAGCTTCATTGATACCCTGACCTCTGGTTTGACAATAGCGTTAGTTCTCTTTGGGTCGATTTCCGCTCTCGTAGCATCTATTGGAATTATTAATACAATGGTCATGAGTATTTATGAGCAAACTAAGGAGATCGGTATCATTAAAGCTATGGGTGCTTCAAATGCTCAAGTTTTAATTATCTTCCTAATACAATCTGGAATGATTGGATTTATTGGAGGAGCATTAGGTTTGATTGTGACTTTCGCGATGATGAAGCTTGCCGATCCCTTCATTGTAGATGTACTAAATGAGCAAGGGTTCTCAGGGATAGAGCAGTTTTTCAATTTCCAACCTCTTAATGCATTGTATATTACTCTTGGAAGTATCTTAGTTGGCGTCTTGGCTGGAATCTATCCTGCTAGGAAGGCTTCAAAGTTAGATCCTGTGAATGCTTTGAGATACGAGTAAACTACTCTTCACTCTCCTCTTCCTCCTCGTTTCCGTTGTTATCTGATGCCGGTATTAGAAATATTAATCCTATTAGTATGAGAAGAGTAAGTACAAAAACACCTATTAAAATAATTAGGTAGTTCATATCTACTTATACCATAATTGTATTTATGACTGCTATCACTCCTAGTACCAAAGAAATTATAGTGATGTACATAACTAGTTCAAGAATCTTTGTTAACATGATGGTTGATCTGATATTTTAAGTATTTTTTGAAAAGGAAGTTCCAATCTATCACATATGTTTCAGAAAAGGAAAGTAATAAAAGGCTTGTAGCAATCTTGCACTATTTACATATCATTCTCTCTGTTAAGGAGAAACAACAGCCGCAGTAGTTCTGTTTGTAGAATCCGTGATGAAGACAATTACACTGGTTATCCAATGCTATGAAATTTATTTTGTATTCAGTTTTTAGTTCATTTGCAATTTTTAAAATAGCTTCTCTATTGAGATAATTGCTCGTTAGCATTGTTGATGTAATATCCTTAATGTTGTTCTCTGCTGCGTATTTAAAAGATTCTTCTAATCTTAGTCTCCAGCAGATTTTACAACGAGAATTCAAATTCTCCTTAACTAGATCCATATATATAGCAGGTTTGTAATCAGGTACTACAAGCTTTATGGAGATCTTCTCTAATGTTGAGATAGTTTTTTTCAAAGCACCTAATCTGGCTTGATATTCAGAACGGGGATGTATATTAGGGTTAAAAAAATAACTCTCCACATTTGTATTTATATCTATAATATTCTTCTCTAACAGATATGCAGTAGCGTTTAAAAAGCAATCTGCACAACAGGTATGTATTAATATATCCTTTCCCATACCGTATTATATTAAAGTATGTAAGAATAGTAAAAAATATATTAAAATGATTTGTTAACATAAGTCTTAAATTCATGAAATACGATGTTATTGTAGTTGGTGCAGGACCCGCTGGTGTTTTTGCTTGTTATGAACTTCTCAAAGGTAAGAAGAAAAGAAAAATCTTGTTAATTGATATGGGTAAGAGACTCGGTAAGAGGAAGGAAAGTGAGATAATGTCAGGTTTTGGTGGAGCAGGAACCTTTTCAGATGGTAAACTTACACTTACTGCCAATCTTTCTCATGAGAAAGCATTTCATCTCTTGGCAAAGAGTAAATATCAAAAAATTCTTGATTACGTTGATGAAACTCTTACTGACTTTGGTGTTGACTCTGAATATTTCCCTAAAGAAGATTCTAGATTGGAGGAATTAATATCTGAGGCTGAAAGATCCGATATTGAATTGGTAGTTAGAAAGGCACGACACGTTGGAACTGATAAATTGAAAAGTGTTATGTTGAATTTCCAACAGTACCTCTTAGAAAAAGGTGTCGAATTTTTGGATGAGACTAAGGTTGTTGATTTGATAATTAAGGAAAACAAAGTTTGTGGTGTCATGACAGATAAAGGGGAGATACTTGGGAAGAAAGTACTTCTAGCACCTGGGAGAGTAAATGCCAAATGGATGCAGAATCTAGCAGGACAGTACGGAATTGAATATGTATATGACAAGGTTGAGGTTGGTGTTCGTGTAGAGTTTCCATACTCCATTATGAAACGCCAAGCAGAGGTGCTGTATGAGACTGTGTATAGGGTAAGAACAAAAACATATCATGATATTGTTAGGACTTTTTGTAGTTGCCCAAGAGGTTTGGTTGCCACAGAGAAGTATGATGGGTATGTTTGTGTAAATGGTCATTCGAACTCAGATCATGATTCTAGGAACTCTAATTTTGCATTTCTTTGTGAGGTAAACTTAACAAAACCGGTTGAAAATTCAATAGCCTATGCCAAATCTATAGCCGAAGTTGCTTCAACAATAGGTGGAGGTAAGCCGATATTGCAAAGTCTCGAGGATTTGAGATTCGGTAGGAGAAGTACAGAGAGTCGTTTAGAAAAATCTTTTGTTACTCCATCTCTTACTGATGTTACACCAGGTGATATTTCTATGGCTTTGCCATATCGAATAGTGGTTAATATCATTGAAGGCTTAGAGATATTAGATAAGGTGATGCCTGGTATTAATTCTGGATCTACACTACTCTATGCACCCGAGGTAAAATTCCGATCTTCGAAAATATCTACTGATACAAGTATGCAGACTAGTATTCAAAACCTATATGTAGCTGGGGATGGTGCTGGTTTATCAGGCTCTATAACAGGTGCTGCAGTCACAGGTATTATGGCTGCAAAGGGTATGGTCTAGTCTCTATCTTTTTAAATGAATAGTATGATATAATATGGGTAGCTATGGAAGCTTTCTTCAAACAGACTGCTTAGAGTGTAAATCTCCCATTTTTGTGGTGTAGCGAATTTAATTTTTTTATTTTTTATAAATAATGGGTAAAAAATTATTTATAGGTAACCTTAGTTGGGATGTCAGAGACGAGCAACTCAAGGAGATTTTTGGTGCCGTAGGTACTGTTGAAGAAGCAGTAGTAATTATGGATAGAATCAAGAACAGATCCAAAGGATTTGGTTTTGTTACTATGTCCACAGAAGAGGAAGCACAGAATGCAATTTCTGAGCTTAATGGCAAAGAAGTCGATGGAAGAGCTATCAATGTTTCCGAAGCAAGAGAGGAATCTCGAGACCGAGGATCATTTGGTGGTGATAACAGAAGAAGCTTTGATAGATAATCAATAGTATTTTGTTAATTAAAAGGGAGTACTAAGTACTCCCTTTTCTTTTTATATAGACTTAAGGATTATCCCTCCAAGTGTTCCTTTGCGTACTCTGTCAGATTTTTTCTCTTTGACCAAGTCCTCTGTGTTGCTGTTAAAAGCTTCTTTCTTAGTCTGACATTCTTAGGTGTAACCTCAATCAATTCATCACTTCTGATGAAAGAAAGAGCATATTCTATGGTTAGCTGTATTGGTGCCTTAAGGGCAATCTCAGTTACTTCGGCATGTGACATCCTCACATTCGTTTTGTGTCTTGCTTTACAAGGATTAACCTCTAAGTCACTCTCATGATTATTAATTCCAATTATCATTCCTTCATATACAGCAGTGGATCCTTCAATAAATAGTCTTCCTCTGTCTTGTATGCTCATTAATGAGTATGCTAGGGCAGTACCTGTCTCAGATGATATTATTACTCCTTTTCGGAAAAGCTCATCACTTTTCTCGTAAGGAATATAGTCGACAATGAAGCTATTTATAATTGCTGTCCCTTTTGTAGCATTCATTAATACTCGATGAAGACCTATGAGATTTCTGGTAAGTATATTGAAAGTAAATCTTGTTTGTCCTTCCTCCGTTTCAATATTAATCAGTTTACCTTTTCTTTCGTTAACTTCTTGTGTGATAGTGCTCATATATTCATCTGGAGCATCAATAGTAAGCTCTTCTAATGGTTCACACCTTTTCCCTTCTCTTTCCTGTAGAATAACCTCTGGTTTACCAAGTTCAAACTCATATCCCTCTCTGCGTAATTGCTCAATCAATATCGCAAGTTGAAGCTCTCCCCTTCCTGAGACATAATAATTGTTACTACCTGTATTTGTAATTTTAAGACTAATATTCAAATTTTTTTCTTGTTCCAATCTTTGTTGTAATTGCTTTGCAGTAACTAACTTACCTTCCTTCCCAACAAATGGTGATGTGTTAGCAGAAAACTTTACTCTAACTGAAGGAGGTGTAATTTTGATCTCAGGTAATGCTTCAGGGTTCTCTAATCCACATATTGTTGCTCCGATATCTGTAGAATCTATACCTGTAAGAGCAATTATTTCACCAACACTAGCTGAATTTTGTTTCTCCCACTGAAGTCCTTCTTTCAAGAAAATTTCCCTTACTCTACCCTGTTTCTTTTCAAATCCTTCTTTCTCTGAAAGTAAGATGATTGGATCATCTACTTTTAAAGTTCCGCGTGAGATTTTTCCGATGAGATATCTCCCAAGATGTTCATTGTATTCCACCGATGTTATTTGCATTTGGAATGGTCCATTCGGATCTCCCTTCGGAGATGGCAAGTTCTCTACTATTTCATCAAGTATTGGGAGAAGATCTCCCTCTGTACTGTTAGGTATAGTTAGATCACCTTGTGGTATTTCTTTCCATATTTTCCCTTCTCGTGAGATTCCATAGAATATAGGGAAGTCTAATTGAGAGGTGTCTGTTGCAAGTGCTAAGAAAAGATCTTGAATCTTTGATATGGTTTTCTTAATATTTGCTAATTTTTTGTCTATTTTGTTTACTACTACAACTGGTTTTAAGCCTAGCTCCAAAGCCTTTTTGAGAACAAACTTTGTTTGTGGCATTGTTCCTTCTTTTGCATCCACTAGAAGCAAACAGCTATCCGCCATATTTAAAGTTCTTTCAACTTCTCCACCAAAATCAGCGTGTCCGGGAGTATCTATGATATTTATCTTTACACCCTTGTACCTTATGGAGATATTCTTCGCATTAATAGTGATTCCTTTCTCTTTCTCTAATTCTCCAACATCAAGAATTCTTTCTTGATTCATTTCATCTTGATTCTCTCTGAAAAGATTGGTCTGTTTCATGAAAGCATCAACCAAGGTTGTTTTACCGTGGTCAACATGGGCAATAATGGCGATATTTCTTAAGTTTTGTTGTTCTACTTGGGAATTAGACATATACAGGGGACCATTCTATCACAAAAGAAGTAATAAAAGTAGGATTCTTTTTCTACTAAACCTGTTCGTAACCTTTTAGTTTGTGTGTATTGGTTTTGTTTTTCTCAAAGAAATCTATAGCAATAGCTAATTCCTGGAAATCTTTCGAATACTCTTGGATAGTAACACCCTTCTTCCATGCTTCGTATGCTTGTAATACTGCCTTCGCACCTGCCTTGGTTCCCATTGGATGTGAGTGTACTCCTGCTCCCATTGTAGTTATGAAATCAATTGTGCCCATAACATTGAGGAAGTCGTCTAAGAGTGTTGGGTTTAGGCCACCTGAAATAATTGGTGCAGTTTTTAGTATGACTCTTGAAGTATCAGATTTGTATGTGAATTCAGCCTTCTTCGCTACTCTCTCTTCCAAGAATCCTCTACAATCTCCATCCCATTTCTCTTCCTCTTTCTGAATCATACTGGCAATATCTGCATCTTTCTCAGAGATTTTACTCCAAGCCTGATCGAAAAATTCTCCAGATGATTTTAATCTTAGTCCATGATGAGCTGCCGTTATATCTGTCCTAGAGTCTCCTGACATTTTCCCAACACCTGCAGTACCTGTATGTATACCAGAGGCACCTGCTAGACGGGCAAATTTTGTAAGAGTTTCAACTGTGTACCCTATTGGGTTTTCCATTCTTGTGTATGCGCCGTGTCCTGCTCTGTGGAAATGTATGAATGTATTTGGATATCTTCTTCTTAGTGTTTGTACCGCCATCCAACCAGCAGTTATACCATCTATTAAATATGCATAGCTTCCAGGCTTCATATTTGCAGCTACAAAGTCTGCTCTGTGGAGCATGGTGTCAAAATCAGCTGCTGAAACGTTAAAGGAATGTACTTTAGTATGACCTGTTTCCTGTTCTGCTCTGTCCATAGCAATCCTAATTGATTTGACCATTAATTCATAGTTACAGAAAGATTGATCGGATTGAGGTTCATCATTCTTCACAAAGTGTCCTCCACCTACCCAGAAATCGTATGCTAGTTCAGCATACTGCGCAGGAGTTAAACCAATCTTTGGTTTTATGATGGAACCTAGTATTGGAGAATCCCAAACATTTAAGTATGCTCTCATATCGTCGATGGTATAGCTTGGTCCATCGTATCTAACTAGCATCTCTGGAGGAAAGTGAACATCAAGTAGTTTGCATGCTTTAACTTCGCTTACTCCTAAAATATTACCTGCAACATAGGTTAGAATATTTTGTATGTTACCTCCTGTATCGAAAATCTCCCATGGGTAAGCAATCCATACGAGATTTTTTTCTTCATCTATCTTGTAGACCTTTGCATTATTACTGAGAGAAAACTCTGTTGCAGAACCAACCTTTATACTTGTTCCTGTAGAAGATTCTGCAGCAACCTCAGTTGCAACATCTTCTAAGGTCAATCCATCGGCAGGAATAATTCTATATACCGCAAGCATATATCTGCCATTATTTACACTATCATCACCAAGAAAAAGATATTCTTTTTGCATCACAAATTGTATACAAGTTAATTATATACAATATATCATATTTGATTTTACTATTCTTTTATCTCAACTCCACCAAAAATTGCACTTCCAGTTATCTCTAATACGGGAGTTTTTAAATCATTAGGTTTTACGGTAGAACTCCATCCTCCAAGAATTCCCGTTCCGTTTGTAATAACTCTGCAATCCTTTGGGACAGAAACCTCTACTCCACCAAATATCGCATTGACTGATAATTTTGCTCCCTCTTTACTTACTTTGCTTTCTCGTAGATCTAATTCATATCCACCAAAAATTGCATTTACTTCGCCTCCCTTGAAATCTTTGGAAATATTCTTCTTTTCTACACCCCAGAATATTGCTGTATCGTCAATCTTCTCTTCATTGCCTTTGGTACTAGAGTTATTAACCTTAAAGTCTTCTTCTTTAAATAGTACTGATATACCAATTGCAATAATGGCTAATGGCCAAAGTATTGCAAAGAAATTCCAATCAAAGACATTTGTTAAGAAAAGAACAGTACCTAAAGTAGTTAAGATAATTGCTCCTGGGATCTTGTTCTCAAAGAAAAGTTTTATACCTAAGAATACTAGTATTAATGGCCAAAAGGTCCAGATGGAGGACCAAAAGTTAAAGGTCAATACTCCGGTTCGATCAATGAAGAGTAAGAGTCCAATGACTACTAGTATTACCCCAAAAATCATTTTATTTGATACTTTCATAATATTTGTATTAAATTTATTTAGTTACAATATTTAAAGAACCAACACCTACATCTGTAGTTATTGAAAGTTTCTTTTTGGCAGAATCATAGTTTGAAGATTTGTAAGTGTCCTCTTTGGATACAAAGGAAGCTATGGATTTCCCATTTTCTGTAATATCACCAACTCCTAAGGTGTATGTTAACTCATATCCAATATCTTTGGGGATTGTAAGATTTACACTTGCTGCTCCTATGCTTAAGTCAATTGTCTTTGGCACAGAGAAATCTAAAAGTGAGATATCTAAGTCTCCAGCGCCTACCTTTACAGTAACAGTATCTAAGAGTGTTCTGTTCAAAGTTATGTCTCCCTCTCCAGCTCCAAGGTCTATATCTAAAGATGTTAAAATATTTGGTAACCCAATCGTCAAATCAAAGGTTGATGATATGTCATTCCAAAATCGGAACATTTTTCTTTGAGTTTCAGTTCTGAAAGAGATGGTGAGTTCTTTTTCAGAATCATTGGCTGTCAAATTTGGTTCAATGTATCCAGGTACATATTTTGATTGCAGTTTTAAATAGTCAGAGAGTTCTTTATCTTCCACTAGTGTAAATTTGGAAGCACCAACATCTATATTGAGATTCCTTTTCTCAATTCCTAAGTGGTCAACTTCTTTAATGATAGTTTCTTCCTCTTTGTAATCTCGATTAACATTAAAGTCATAGTGTTTTCCCACATTTCTGATTATGTCATATGGAAATACCTCTGAGTTTGTTTTTGAATATGAATAGAAAGATATGAATCCAATAGAGGTATATACAATTAAAGAAATTATTCCTAGGATTATTCTTGCAATTAAACTTTCCCCTATTATTAATTTCAATCCCATCAGAACTATTAATATTGGCCAAAAGGCTAGGATATACTCCCATATGCCCCATCCAACTGTTCCTGTTGTATTTAAAAGGAAGATAGTTCCTAAAAATATTAGGAAAACAGCTCCTCCGAAATCTTTATTACTTTTCATTTTAATATAGATTAATTTATTTCTTCTTACTCTTAGTATCTGTCTTCACTTCTGTTTTTATATTTCGTGCTACTTCTGTTACTTTTGTCTTTATCTCTTCCTTGTTTTCTTCTATGATCTCACCTGATTCTTTTTCAATACTAGAAGAGGTAGGAAGTATTATCCAAAGTATTATGTAAAGTAAGAGTCCAAATCCTTCTGTAAAAAAAGCTAAAGCAAAAACGATTCTCACTATGGAAGGATCTATATCAAAATATTCAGCTAAACCACCACATACGCCACCGATTATCTTGTTTTTCTCGGATCTATATAGTTTCTTTTGCATGTTTTTGTAATATTATTTTATTTCTGTATTGTATATCGAGAATATTGCTTTTGTAAATATGTTTTTAAAGTTTTCCTGCTAATGCCTTGAGGAATCTTTCCATCTCAGTGAAAACATGTACACGTGAGATAGATAGAGAGTTCGAAGGGTAATGATCAATCTTTCTTCCACAGGAGAATCCTAAACTATATCCACTGTTGGCTACTACTGAATAGGTCTCGGTGTCGGCGACGCAACCAGGGTAAGCTATGGCATAGACTCTTTTCCCTGTTCTGGCTTGTAAGGCAGCTTTACTTCCTGCTATTTCTGAATACAGTTTCGTTAACTCATCTGTTTTTTGCAAATTTGGATGTGTTGCAGAATGAGAATCAATACTCATTCCGTTCTGTGCCATTTCTCTAAGTTGATTAGATGACAGTGAAGTTCTAGAAGAAACCACAAAAAATACTCCTGTTTGCCCATATCGCTTAAGTATGGGGTATGCTGCTGCATAATGGGTCGGATGTCCATCATCAAATGTTAACATGACACTTTTTTGTTTGGGATTTTTTCCTGTAGCTAGGAGCTCAGCGAATTCCTTGGAAGACAGCGTCTTTATATTGTTTCTAGTTAGATATGCTATCTGTTCTTCAAAATCATCAGGAGAGACATATAGCCCTTTAACAAATTTACTGCTCCCTTTTGGCGCTACTGCAATTTGATGATACATTAATACGGGTATACGAACAGTACCTTTTGGTTGTGTAATTTCTTGAATACCAAGATCTTGATCAAAATTTGCATCCTCTATTTCGATTTCCTCTTCTAAATTGTTTATATATGGAGAAACAGTAAGAATCCTCTTCTCATTATTTTCTATTGTCTTGATAAGGGTTGTTAATCTTTGAGTACTAGGATAGTCTAATTTGCTTAGTACTGTGAGAATCCGTCGATATGTCTGCTCCAATTTATTAGGCTCTACAGTTATGCCACTAGATTTCTCTTCAATAGTTAAGATATCTTTAAGGGTTGTATATGTATCTTCATTTGAGATATTAAGTTGTGAGAGTATCTCAGTTTTGTATTTTAGATATGGAACTACATTATTGTAGAATTCTGTATCATTCTCTACATATATGGTAGGTAACTCTTCCCAAGAATTTCCCTCTAAGGAAAAGATATATTCAGAATTAGATTCTACAAGATCTTGTTTTGTAAATAATTGAGGTAGTCCAAGAACAGCATGTATCTGATTTATCTCTTCTATCTCATCATTGAGTTTAAATTTGAAAAGAAATTTAGAAATATTCTTAGTAATAGAATCTGGGAGTGAGTTAAGTGAAGCAATAGTATCAACATACTTTTTATTTTGCAGGAGCTGAAGGGATTCTTTCAAAGTATTTTTGATTTCGTTCATTTTTTGATTTGGGAATAGTGGTAATTTGTCTAGAATATTAATGTATATGTTTAACTTTGTAAGTGTACTTCCCAACTGCGAAATTAGGTTACTTTCTATTATCCTTTCCTTGCTATGTATCATTTCATACTCTACATATAGCTGTAACATTTGGGAGGTTAGTAAGAGAGGTGTGGATTTTTTTAAAAGGAAAGCATAGTCCAAACCTTTCTCATCTATCTCACTTTTACCAAATCTTAGTAACTCAATTCGATTTCTTTGATCTACGGAGAGATTATTTATTTGTATAACTTCATCGTAGTTAGATGGAAATCTTTCTAATTCGTTGGAGGTATATTTCTCATGAGGGAGGGTAATCTCTTGCTCTGTTCCGTTTAATGTAAAGGTATACTCGGGAAAGGAAACAATTTCTTTTAAGGCCAAAGAGAGGCAGATGGCATATCCAAGAATCACAAATGATATCAATACAAGAAGATATTTATTTTGTTTCTTTTTCTTCTTTCCTATACCTACAATTATATATATTTGAGATATAGTTTCCTAGTAGTGCCAAAACTGATACTGTAGAAGCTCCGACAACGAGATCTGAAGTCTCATAAAATCTTACGAAGATACCTACTACTGCCCAGATTAAAACAAGTGGATAGATGAAATCCTTCTTTCCATTCGTCATCAATATACCAAGAATTGTGGCAACTCCAATCATTATTGCTGACCATAGCTCTGGTTTTAAGTTGAAAGCTGTCCAATTTGAGAGATAAAGAGCTCCCGCAATATTCGCAATTGAGGCAACCGAAATCCAGCCTAAATATATTTGAAACGGTATTCTTTTTAGTGGAGAGTAATGGTTGTTAGATGTTTTGAGGTAAATTATTAAGAGTGTACCTAGTAATATTAGCATTGGTATTACACTGAAGCTTATTAGTTTGTAATGCCAAAGGAATATCCATGAAATATTAGCAAGCCCTGCAACTATTACATATGGAGCTATCTCCTTATCTTTCTTGTCGTAATCAAAAAATGTATATACAGCGTAAAACATTAATGCAAGATATATTAGTCCCCATATTGCAAAAACATACCCTGCTGGAACAAAATATATTGAGATATCATCAGAGATTTCTCCGGTATTGTAACCATTAATAGGTAAAATGTTTGCTAAAGCATTTACTAAGATGGTAATCAATACAGATATAAATATAACTATTTTTAAAATTCTATTCTTCATTTTGTTATGCAAGTAAAATATGATTGTACATTGTATAGCCCTTTCTCTACCTTTTCAAGGGGGAGTTAGTGGGCTTAATATATGTGATAAAAATCATATTAAGCCCACTGGTGGGTTGCCTACTTAATGTCCATTCTTACCGTTTGTAGAATTCCCTTTTGTTGGTTTTTGGGTTCTCCTTTCCTTGTCTTTTTTTTCTTTCTTGGTAGGCAAGAAATCACCTCCTTTCAAAGGTGCCACTATCTCATTATACAAACTAGAATATTTTCATCAATCCTTCTTCACAATAGTTCCTCCTCCGAGAACAATATCTCCGTCATAGAATACTACTGCTTGTCCAGGTGTAATAGCTCTTTGAGGAGTGTCGAATTTTACGAGAATCTTGTCGTCTTCGAGAGGTTTAATTAACGCTAGAGATTCTTGTGCAGCATATCTTATCTTTGCAGATACCCTTCTCTCCTCTGTTAATTTTTCAATAGCAATTAAATTAATATCTTCTGCAATCAAAGTTTTTCCAAAACCTTCAGAATCATCACCCACGACTATTTGATTGTTAATCGGGTCTATATCGATAACGAACAAAGGTTTGTTTGAAGATATACTTAAGCCTTTTCTCTGTCCAATCGTATAGTTATATATTCCATTGTGTCTACCTAATAGCTTACCTTTCGTATCGATTATGTCACCTGGTTTTGTTTTAAGGGTACTGTTCTCTTCTAAGAATTTCCCGTAGTTATTATCTTCTACAAAACAAATTTCTTGACTATCGGGTTTCGAAGCTACATTTAATTTCAATTCTTTTGCTATTGCTCTAACCTCTTCTTTCGTTATGTCTTCTAGTGGAAAAAGAGTTTTGCTGAGTTGCTCCTGGGTAAGATTGTAGAGAACATATGTTTGATCTTTCTTTTTACTCGCAGATTTCATTAACAAATATCTTCCATCTTTGTAATCTACTTTCGCATAGTGACCAGTTGCAACATAATCCATATCCATTGATATTGCCTTGTTTAAAAACTCTTCAAATTTTACATATCGGTTACAAGCTATACAGGGGTTTGGTGTCCTGCCTGCCAAATACTCTTTGATGAAATATTGAATGACTTTTTCGTCAAAAACTTTTTTGAAATTGATAACATAGTAAGGAATATCTAGTTTAGTAGCAACTCTTCTAGCATCCTCTACAGCCGTCAGTGAGCAACAGCTACCCTCTTGCTCTTTGTCTTCCTGCCATATCTGCATAGTCACACCAGTTACATCGTAACCTTTCTGTTTCAATATATATGCTGCTACAGAACTATCTACTCCACCACTCATTCCAATCATTACTTTTTTTTTCTTGTTACTGTCCATTTTTCTTTTTGTAATCCTCAATAGCAGCTTTTATTCCAGATTCTGCCAAGTTTGAACAGTGCATCTTTAGAGGAGGGAGACCATCCAGGGCTTCCGCTACCTGTTTGTTGGTAATCTCTAATGCCTCTTCTATTGTTTTTCCTTTAACCATCTCTGTCACCATACTGCTGGTTGCCACTGCTGCTCCACACCCGAAAGTTTGAAATCGAATATCTTTAATTATATTCTCCTCAACTTTTATATACATCCTCATTATGTCTCCACATCTTGGATTCCCTACTTCTCCTACCCCATTAGCGTCTTCTAAAATCCCAACATTCTTAGGATTCATGAAATGCTCCATTACTTTCTTACTGTATTCTTCCATAATTATTTTGCTTGGTTATATAAAGGGGACATATCTCTTAATCTTTGAATTATAGCTGGCAAAAGATTGAGGAGATAATCTATCTCTTCTTTTGTGTTTCTTTCTGAAAAAGTAAGCCTTAAAGACCCATGAGCTATCTCGTGAGGTAAGCCAATTGCTAAGAGTACATGAGAAGGATCTAAGGATCCTGAAGTGCATGCAGAACCACTTGAAGCACAAATATTGTGTTGATCTAACATTAGAAGAATCGATTCTCCTTCAATGTATTCGAAACATACATTTACATTCCCAGGTAATCGCCTTTCTCTGTCACCATTCAGAATAGTATGTGGAATCTTTAAGAGATTTTCAATTGCATACTCCCTAAGATTCTTTAGATACTTTTCTTTCTTTGCTATATCTTTAGTTGCGAGCTCAATTGCTTTCCCAAGACCAACAATCCCAGCAACATTTTCTGTACTAGGTCTCTTACCTTTCTCTTGACTTCCACCATGTAGCAGATTTTCTACCTTTGTTCCATTCTTAATATACAAAGCCCCTATTCCTTTTGGTCCATTAAATTTGTGGCCAGAGAGGGATAGCAGATCAATATTAAGTTTCTGAAGATCAATATCGATATTACCTATTGCCTGAACAGCATCTGTATGAAAATATATATTTTTTTCTTTTGCAATTTCACCTATCTCTTCAATTGGTTGTACTGTACCAATCTCATTATTTGCATACATTATGGAAATTAAGATAGTGTCTGGTCTAATAGCTTCAATTAAATCTTTTATTTCAACCAGTCCATTTTTGTTAACTGGTAAATATGTAACCTCAAAACCCTGCTTCTCAAGATGTTTACAGGTATGCAACACTGCATGATGCTCAATACTTGAGGTTATTATATGTTTTCCCTTGTCTTTGTTTGCATATGCCACACCTTTAATTGCCCAGTTGTCAGATTCTGTACCAGAATTCGTAAAATATATTTCTTTTGAATCACCATTAAGAGCTTTCGCAACTTGGTCTCTTGCCTTGTCTATAGCTTTGCGACTATCCCTTCCCAATGAGTAGATACTTGATGCATTCCCATAACTAGATGTAAGGTAAGGCATCATAGCCTCTAGCACCTTCTCTGATATTGGGGTTGTTGCTGAATTGTCAAAGAAAACAATCTTTTCCATTCTACTTGTTTGCTAGTTTAGTTACCTTCAAAATCTCTTCGATCATCTCCTTCTTCCTTTTCTCTTGTTTTGATGTTATTGCTTTCGTAAAGCAATGATGAAGATGGCCCTCCATCAAGGATTGATGAGCAGATTTCAACATCCCTATTGCAGCTAAGTTTTGTTGCATTATATCAATACAATATCCGTCCTTCTCAACCATGTCGATTACTTTGTCGAGAAGAGTTCGAACTTTCTTAAAATTTGTTAAAGCTGTGCTTTTATCCATATTTAAAGGGGTTAATATATAAAAGTAATTATACCAACAGAAATCAATAATGACACTAGGTTGTATACTGCAAACATTAATACCAAGAATCCGACAGTTTTAAGGAAAAGAGCAGATTTGAACCTGTTGCGAATAGACTTTACTCCAAATGAAAGAAGAGCCAGTACAGGGAAAGTTCCAAGAGAGAATATCAACATAATGAGTGCAGCATCCTTAAAATTGGCAGTACTCATAGCAACTATTTGCATTGATTGGGTGAACCCGCAAGGTAGAAAGAAAGTCAAAATCCCAAGTAATATTGGTGAGGAAACATTTGTCATTTTCTCTCCGACAAGTGTCTTCGGAAGCTTTATCTGTATCTTCTTGAATATGGGAAATATTTCCAATAGATTCATTCCCATTAGTGTCATAACTACAAAGAGTATTATGCCAGTGATGAAGTTAAAACTTTTCCCAAATGTGAATATTTGTCCTACAAGTCCTAACACTCCTCCAAGGAGGAAGAACGATATGATTCTGGCAAAATGAAAATATGCGAGGGAAGAAACTTTTTTGTAAGTGGCTGAAAGCGAAAGTATCAATCCTCCTACTACTACCATACATGATGATATCGAAGCAGTAAGACCTAGTGTAAATGCCATTCCTAGTGTATTTTGTTTCATTGTGACTTCAGGAAGGATTCGTGCTTTTTGTAGAAGAATGAAGAGTAAGAAAATTCCCAATGCTATTAAAAAAGAAAATGCCAACTCTCTTATGTTTACACTTTTCTTTGGAGCATCAGTTTGAGCAAAATACCCATTTCCCTTTATCATTGGATTGATTCGGTCAATTACTGTATGCTCTGCTATTTCAGATTCGAAAGTAACACTTTGTTCAATGTGGTTACTTTTAATAGCTTTAATTTCTGGAATATTTTTTAATTCTTTCTCAATATATATTTCGCATGATGGACAATGCATTCCTTTTATATATATTTTTTTAGATTTCATCTGAGATTCTACTAATCTTAAGTCTTAGAGAGTTAAGCACCACAGATATACTGCTCAACGACATTGCAATACCAGCAAAGGCTGGATTTAACAAAATGCCCCATATTGGAAAAAGAACTCCCATTGCGATTGGAATGCCGAGAGTATTGTATATGAATGCCCAGAAAAGATTCTCCCTTATTGTTTTGATAATTTGTTTTGAGAGTATTATTGCAGAAGGAATCTTGGAGATATTCCCGCCAAGAAGTGTAATATCTGATGTTTTAATTGCAATTTCTGTACCTGTTGCCATCGCTATCCCTACATCTGCCAATGCTAATGCAGGGGCATCATTGATTCCATCTCCGACCATTGCTACTTTATGTGTTTTCTTGAGATCTCCGATTATTTTAGCTTTGTCTGTTGGTAGTATCCCTGAATATATTTTCTTAATATTTAATCTCTTAGCAATATCTTCGACATTTCTCTTCGTATCTCCAGAAAGTAATACTGTCTGTATATTAAGATCTTGCAATTTCTTAATTGTGATGAGAGCTTCACTCTTCAATTCATCTGATATATACATTACTCCTAGAACCTCCTGCTCATCACTTAACATTACTGTAGAGCTATTGCTGCTTTTTATCTGAAAAGACGATTTGATATTCAAGTCTTTCATATAGTTTTCACTCCCGAGGTAATATCTCTTCTTGTTAATCTTCCCTGTAAGCCCTTTCCCATCAACATTAACAAAGTCTTGTACCATGAGCTTGGTTAGCTTTTTCTGCTCAGCTTCATTTGCAATTGCGAGGCTTAATGGATGTTGTGATTTGCTTGCTAATGAATAGGCTATTTGTAACATTTTGTTTTCATCTCCTTTCGAGGAGATATCTGAAATTGTCGGTTTCCCTAAAGTTAGAGTTCCTGTCTTATCAAAAACGACACAAGAAACCGAACTTAGTTTCTGTAATTTCTCTGCATCTTTTATCAAAATTCCCAACTTCGCTGCCTTGCCAACACCAACAATTATTGCTGTGGGGGTAGCTAATCCTAATGCGCAGGGGCATGCTATAACGAGTGTAGCAACAAAGGATGAAATGCCATATGGTATGTTTCCACTTATTGCCCATATTAAGAAAGATAGGACGGCTAGTGACAGAACTGTAGGAACAAATACTCGGGAGATTTTGTCAACCAGTTTCTGGATTGGAGCTTTGGAACTTTGAGCTTCCTCAACAAGTTGTATGATCCGATATAGCATTGTTTCTCTGCCAACCTTTGTTGCTTGTATTTTAAGATATCCTTGTTGATTGATAGTGCCTCCAATGACTTCTTCACTTACGCTCTTAGGCACAGGTAGATACTCTCCTGTAATCATAGATTCATCTATCACTGCCTCCCCTTCTGTAATGATTCCATCTGTTGGAATCTGTGAACCAGGTTTTATGATTAGAATATCCCCCAGTGCAATATCTTCTGTTGCTATCTCTATCTCTTGCCCGTCTCTCTCCACTATTGCACTTTTGGCTTGTAATTTTATGAGACTTTGAATAGCATCGCCTGTGTTCTTTCGGGAATTACTTTCAAGATGCTTCCCAAGGATTACAAAGCCAATAACTACAATTAGGGCTTCGTAGTAAAGTGCACTTTCAAGAGGTAGTTCTATTTGTAAAGTTTCGATTAAAAGTATAACTGTACTGTAAAGATATGCTGTTAATGTCCCAATCCCAACTAATGTGTCCATATCTGCACCTTTCCCTGTTAAGAATCGCCAAATGCCTTTTAGAAAGGGTTGTCCAATCCAAAACATGGTAATCGTAGAAAAGATGAATAACAATCCTTCCATATACATAATTTCAATATGACCCAAAAGAAGTTCTAGTAGCATCAGGAAGAAGAGCCCGAAAGAAATGGGGAGTATAAATATTAACTTTGATTTCTCCGATTTGTTTTCTTCAGAATCTTTATCTACTATGGAATACCCAGTTTGCTCTACTCTCTTTTTGATATCTGAGAGATTTACTAAGCTATCATCATATTCTAAATGCAGTTTGCTTGAGGCGTAATTTACAGATACCTTTTGTATCCCTTCCAACGCTTGTAATTGATCCTCTATATTAAGTGCGCAAGCAGTACAATGCATTCCGCCTATTTTTGCTTCGTATTTAATTGTGCTCATATGAATTTGATTAAAAAGGTATACATTCCCATACTGCATGTCCCAAGTATGGATTTTGTAGGAGTGCCAAGTTCAAATTCTGTTAAACCATCTGGGGGTAATTCTGAAGAAATATTTAAGCTTGGAATTCTGAATGCTCTTTCACATCCGTATGAATCAACAGAGTTCATCCTAAGTTTTGTTGGCAAATCTTTGTTTGCATATGTGAGTCTAGGAGCGTAGTAACCACTTCGGACATCAATATCGATGATTTGAGTACCGTCTACGATACTCACATTCTGAGATATTTTTAAACCAGATGCATCTTCTTCCGAAGATTGCTGCTTAAGTATTATCACCGCAACAATGAGTAAGATGCTTACTACGATAGCTCCAATTGTTAGAAGTTTGTTTTTCATATACCCCTACCTCAGGTGTGGGTATATGGTAGCATTTACAAAAAGAATGTCAAGGATTTATTCAACATTAAAGCTAACAGTTGCTTTCTCACTCGCATTAAATTCTCCAACCTCGTTAACTTCTTGTATAACTTGGGCACACATAACATCCTTTGCAGGGGGAGTAATCCGTGATGTTACAATAACTTGCTCAGGGAAGCTCTCCATAACGACAGCATCTGTATTGATGGAGTAACAGGGAGTTGGCAAATTACCTTTTACTGTATATGACCATAAATTATCCCCTTTATATGTATATTCAAACACAAAGTTTTCTTCAGTAAGTGTATGTGGTTCTCCTAGAGATGTGTCGTCATCTTTTTTTGTATTATCGCCAAGAACAACTTGATACACAACAGCACCGATTACAACTAGAAGTAAGAGTAAAACAGCTAGACCTATGATTCCTTTTCTTTCCATCTTGATATGTTTAAAATTTAATTACTGTGTTTTCCTTTTCTCTACTTTGTATATGAGGATTATCCAAATACTACCAAACATCATAACTACTCCTGCACTAATCATAACTAGATCGAAATATACATCTCCTAGGCTTGCAATACTACCAATCAAAGTACTTAACAAAGCTGTCGCTATACTGATAGCAGTTTCGTATGCGGCATATTGAAAACCTTCTCGTCCTTTGTCTACATTTGTTGCAAAAAGCTTCCTCCAGCTTGTTAAGTTTAATGACACACCCATACCAAAAATAAACTGCAATACGTAATAATGCCAAGGTTCTGTGATTTGAGGATAGAAAACATATGGCAACCCCATTAGAATAACACCTATCGAGAGGATTAAGATCTCATCTCTGTCTCTCTTGATTTTGTCAGTAAGTAGGCCAATTGGCATTTGTAATATCGATCGTGTGAGAAAATATATTGCTGTTCCTATTCCAACAAATTGCACGATATCTTCTCCTAGTCTATGTGAAAGATATACGGCAGATATTGCAGTTATTATTAAGAATGGTCCCCAAGCAAAAATATCGGAAAGAGTAAGAAGAATTACGACCTTGTTTAACTTCTTAAGATATTTGTTAACCATCTTCTAACGTTACTATATTGGAATTCAATTATCAATATGTTAAATTGGTGATATGGATTTAGGTGATTACAGTTTCTTTCAAATTATTCTTTTCTTAATCTCTGCACTTATTCTTTTCCTCTTTGCAATAGAAAACCTTAGTAATGAAATTCAAGAGTTAGCTGCTGAGAGGTTCAGAAGTATTATCGCAAAACTAGTTAAGAACAGATTCGTAGGGACATTAGTTGGTGCATTTTCAACTGCAGCGATACAGTCTAGCTCTGCAATCACAGTATTAACGGTAGTACTAGTGAATACTGGGATTATTTCCTTCCGTAATAGTCTAGGAGTAATTTTCGGTAGTAATATAGGTACTACAATTACAGCACAGCTTGCCTTAATACAATCCGATGCAATAGCTCCAATCCTCATCATTCTTGGTTTTGTCTCCCGCTTTTTAGGTAAGAAGATAAAGATTGTCAGTAAACCAATCTTCTTTCTTGGTTTAATTCTTTTTGCCTTGAACATTCTCTCTTCTAGTATTGAGCCATTGAGAGGAGATCCAAATATTATGAATTTCTTCTCTCATTTGTCCAATCCCTTTGTCGCATACTTAGTCGCTATGCTTTTCACAATGCTAATACACTCGAGCTCAATAACTTCCGGTATTACTGTAATATTAGCACAGGGAGGATTAATTCCTGTTGAGGTTGGTATCGCTATGATTTTAGGTGCAAACATCGGTTCGAGCATTACTGCATTACTAGCTTCTGCCAGACTATCCTTGTATGCCAGAAGAGCAGGATTTGCAAACTTCCTCTTCAATCTTCTTGGTTCTGTCTTCTTTATGATTTTCCTGAATGTCTTCATCAGGGTAATGGTGTTTCTTGTAGATGATCCTGCTTTCCAAGTGGCATTTGCTCACCTGCTTTTCAATCTTGTTAATACAGTTGTCTTCTTAATACTGCTCACACCATTTGAAAAATTGGTTAAAAGTTTAATTAAGGGAGATGAAGAAGAGATTCTTTTCAAAACAAAACATATTGATATGACAGTAGAAAAGAAGGTTGCAGAGAGGATGGAGGATATTAGAAATGAGTTGGCATACTCAGTTGAAAATATGATTAAGATATTTCAAAAATCGATTAGTATCTTTTACAATGATTCCGGTGTAATACCGATGGAAATTCAAAAATTAGAAACACTAAACGACTATTTGGATGATGAGATCTCTTCAAGCATCTTGGAGCTTTCCAAATCGATACTTTCTAAAGATGTTGCAGGACAGACTGTGACTCTGGTTAAGGTCTCCAATACTATAGAGCAACTTGGAGATTTAGGTGATGATTTCTCAAAAGTGTTTTCTAAAATACATTCGCTTGGGGTTAATAAGGAGGAGGTCGATATTGAGAAGCTTACAACAATACATAACAAATTGATTGAGCTATTTAGAAGTATAGAGGAGATGATAAAGGAACCGAATGAGAAAGGATTGCTAGCTGTAAAACCTCTTGAGGAAGAGATATATGCTTTGATTCGAAATGAGTATGATATTCATGTTCACAGATTGGAAATAGATGCTAAGTATGATGGTAATATTTTTGTCGATGCTATATCAATTATCGAACTCTCTGTTTCTAAAGTTAGAGATATTCGTAAGGTCCTTTTGAAACAAGTCAGGCAGGAAACAGCTTAAAAGAGTGTTGCTAATTCTGTGATATTTTCTAAAGTTGTGAAGTCATTGTTTCTTGGTGTTGCCTTGAACCTATGCCAGTTACCTCTCTCTATGTAGATTGCCTTTAAATTAAGATCCAGTGCTGGATTTATATCTGTTCTAATTGAATTCCCAATCATATATATATCATCAGAGGGATGTCTTTTCTTAATCTCTGCTAAAGGAATCCTTTTGTCATGTGTTGCGTAAAATGCATCATCAAAATACTTTATCAATTTTGTTACAGTTAATTTCCTCCTCTGTATTTTTGATTGCCCAAGTGTAACAACATATGTTCTGTATCCTTTCTGTTTCAAATACGATATTGTTTCAATCACACCTGGTATTATGAAGTAAGGTGGATCGTAGTTTGAAAGAACCAAAGATTCAATTAGATTCTTTGTATGTTTTCTAATTGGAAGTTTTAATTCCTTTGCATAACTCTCGTATGTCTTTACCCATGCATTTGCAATCCTCTCCGGTTTGTACAATCTCTCCTTTGGCCATGTATCCCATGTCCTGTTCTCTATCTCTCTTGCTCTTTTAAGAATATCATCAATCTGTGGAGATCTTGTCTCCAATGAGTTGATTATTGCCTTAATACATTCACAGAAAGTGATTTCAAATTTGTAATTATCATCTATCAATGTGTCATCAAGATCAAAGCAAAGTATCTTTTCCATTCAATTACTCAATGATATTAACTTCGGATATTAAATCTATATCGTATTTTAGTTTAACATCTTTTTGCATTTCATGTACAAAATCCAAAATCTCTTTTCCTGTAGCTTCTTTGTTCGATACTACACAAAGTGCGTGCTTCTCGCTTACTCCAACATTACCAATCCATCTCCCTCTCCATCCCAATTCATCAAGTATTCTTCCAGCAGGAATTTTTACAAAATCTTCTTTGCGATATTCCGCCCAATCTTTTATATGGTACCGAAGATCTTCAACAGGATAGCATTGTAATTCAGATATCATCTTACTTAACTCTTCATATTTCTTTATTGGTACGACAGGATTCTCAAAAAAACTGCCACAGGTACCATACTCATCTACTGATGGTAATCTTTTGGCCCTTTGATTTATTACAGCTTGCATAACATCTTGTATGGTGTATGGTTCTTTCGCAAAAGAGTTTAGTTCTTCTAGTATTGATCCATATCGCCCTGCCCTTTCATGGTAACTTAATTCAAACTCTTTGGTATTTTTCCTTAATTTGAAAACAGCAGAAGTTATTATATATCTGTATCTCCATTTGTTTTTAAAATTACTCCTACGATATTCATATCCACACTCTTCTGGTAGTAACATTACCTTTTTCTTACTTTTAATATCTACGGCTCGAACGGAAACAAGTGTATCCGTTATATTCTGACCATATGCGGCTATGTTTTGTGCGACAGCTCCCCCTACTGTTCCTGGAATCATTACGAGGTTTTCAATACCTGCATAGTTTTTTGCTACACAGTATCTAACAAAATGATCCCAATTTGTTCCACTTCCACTTTCAATGTATATGAATTGTTCGTCTTCTTTTACTTTACGAATCGTTTTTATAATTGGTCTTATTACTATCCCCTCCCAATCCTTTATGAGAAGAGTATTACTTCCATCTCCAAGTACTAATATCTTCTCTTTGGGATATGTTTTTAATATATTCAAACAATCTATGACCGAGCTTACTTCTGTATACAGCTTTGCTTTAACATCTACATTGAAGGTGTTGTGATTTTTTAATGAGTAATTCTCCTCTATTTTCATATCCCTATGATCTATTTTAACAAATCACCAATTGATTTGCCCTTGTGAATACGAAATATTATCTCTGCAATATATTCAGCAATTGAAAGCTCTTTAAACCATTTGTTTTCTTTCAGAAACTCTTTGGAGTGATATGTTGCATCAGTACCAATGACTGTATCTATGATTTTGTCATTGTATAGCTTTGAGAAATCTTGTATGGCATTACCATTCAGAAGAGCTAGAGTACATACTGCATATATATTCTTAGCACCCATTTCTTTAGCTCGTAAAACAGCTCGCATTAGAGTTCCACCTGTATCAATCATGTCATCTATGATGAATACATCTTTGTCTTTAATATCACCAAGTATCTGAATACTTTCTACACAATTGGCTTTACTGTAATTTCTCTCTTTGTAAGCAAATGCTATACCTGTACAGAGTGATTGGGCAAAATAGTTAGCTCTTTTTGCTCCTCCCAAGTCAGTAGGCATAATGACTGTTTCTGCAGGATTTGTAATGAGTTTTCTTAGATGAGGAATTAATACAAACCCTCCTCTAATATTATCTATCTTTGCTCTTCTGAAAAATCCTTGAATAGCGGAGTTGTGTAAATCCATTGTAATGATATGATCAGCACCCATCTCTCCCTCTAACTCCCAAGCAACTCTTGCTGCAGTTATTCCGTCTCTTCCATCTTGTTTGTCTTGTCTTGCATATGGGTATGATGGTATTACAATAGTTATTCTTCCAGCATCACATCTTCTACAGGCATCTATGGTTGTGTAAAGTGAACGAAGGTTTTCATCAACGGATAGGCCATCACTGTGATTTTCTACATCTTGAATGATGTATACGTCTCTTCCTCTAATGCTTTCATTTACAACATTCTTTATTTCAGTGTTAGCAAATATTGTCTGTGTTGAATCTATGAGATTGATACCGTTTTTTGTTTTAGGAGAGAGTTTTTTTACAATTTTCTTTGCAAGTGGTTTACCAGATTGACAGGCAAGTATGGAGATGGAGTTTTTTGAAATCATTGATAATTGGGTTTAATTAATTTCTATATCTTACCCTTTGGATGTGCTTTTGTACAAAGGAATAATTGGACTCATAGTAGTTGACTATGAATGATGAAAAGGAGTATAATTTGCATAGTTATCTATGACAATGAACTTTTAATATTTTTGTCGTAGGAATAATAATTTAAATTATTATTTTAATATATATGAAAGGAAAGTTATTAGCCTTTCTAATTCTGCCTTTATTCCTTTTCTTGTTCCTCCTAGGAAGTCCATTAGGTGTCTAAGGAGTTTCTTTAATACCTTCCGAAGATTGGAGAGATTCTTCTGAATGTGTTGCTCAGTGTGGAACAACAGAGGGAACAAAAATTCAAACTCTCTTTGTAGAAGTTTGTGATGAGGGTTGCCCAACAAAATCCTTCACAGCAGATCATAAGATCTATGCAGAAGATTTTGTTGTATATAGCTCTTGGAGTACTTGGAGTTCATGCAGTAATAGTAACAAATGCAATCAACAGGATGAAAATGCAGGTCTCTGTCAAGATGAAAAATGTAGTGGAAACAACTATAAAAAGCAGACAAGATCAGTTATCAACGCACATGCTTGTCCTGCTGGGTATACATATGAAGAGAAAAGTGGACCTGATGACTGTTACAAAATAGAAACGTTTGGTCCTGTCGATGTTGTATATGGTCTTAAATCATCTGACCCAAATAAGTGTCATAGGCCTACTGGTGTGAGTTTAGGCATTCCTTCATGGGCTATGAGTGATTTCAATACAGATCCTAATTTACCAGAGCATATTCGAGATGCTGTTAAAACTAACTGTAGATTCGAAGCATCTTCCACTACAAGAGAAGTAGCTTGTAGTACAGATATGATTGCATGTGAGCAGGATTGTCCAACCGCATGTGGATACCTTGGAGGAGAGGTAGCAGATGGTGAAGGTGGATATAAAGTATGTCCTGCAACCGCAGCATGTCCTGACGATGATGAAGAGGAGGAAGAAGATGATGATGGTGAGGTTGATGGTATTACAGATGAAGACAAAGGTGAAGTTAAAGGTACTACAGATGTAGTCTTAGCTGAAACAGGAGCATCAGATACAACCTTAGTATACTTTGTACAAATGATATTAGTATTGGGTACCTTAGTATCCTCTGCAATATTTGTTAAAAAGTATATGCTTTAATTAATATATTCGATATTAGTTAAGAAGAAGCAGTATTCGAAAGAGTACTGCTTTTTTCTTTTCTAAAAGATATAATCAAGGGATGAAAAAACAAATCTTCCTCATAATCCCATTAACCTTCTTACTTACTACAATCCTCTTCACAATATATGTATTCATTCCTACCATAAAACCATATGAAGTTGTAAACATAGAAATACAGCAAGAAGAGAAACCAGTAGAAGTTAAAGAAGAAAAAACTCTAGAACAACTCCTTGGTATGAAAAAGGAGAAAGTTGTTGTACTAGAGGCATCCGTTTTGAACAGAGATTTACCAAAGAAATGGTTAGACAAAAAAATATATTTCAAATATACATACATTGGAGAATATGATGACAATACAGCTAAAAAACTTGATAATCTTCTAGTAGGTGAATACAAATGGCAAAAACAACTAGATCCAGAAGGTAACATTGTAATGGGAGGTATCATTCTTGCAAAAGATGGCACATACCAATTACATACACATAACAGTTTTACAAAAGCTAATAGATTTTTTCTTCTGGGTGACCTACTAGACAGATACCATTCTGAAGATAATTTGGTGGGTACGCAAATCCTTGTTGGAGATGTCACATTAGAGGCAGTATGGGAGAGAGATACAGAAGTTCTTAAAAATTCAACAGTCCCCTACTCTGATCTTGTAATCTCAACATGTTTAGAAAGATATGGAGACAGACGTTTAGTAAGTGGATGGGATATAGTTAAAGGTAAATAAAGGTGTGATATAATGCGTGATTATGTATACAGAGTTTGAAAAGGACTCTGCCCCATCTTTAGAAAATTTTCTTAAAGAAAGAGATATAGATACAGTAGCCTTTGATATTGATAATACACTCTTAGCTACCCATGAATATTACAGACAAGCTCTCTATGAAATTGGTATGGATGTAGCTGAACGAAATACTACTTCTAGGCGAGCAGAAGATATTGCCACCGAATTTATTCAAATAGTTCTTGATGAATACAAACGAGGAAATTACAGACCAATATTAATGGAGGAGCAGTGTGAATCAGCTTTAAGAAGACATTTTGGTGATTCATTAGATCCAAATCTTTTACAAATTGTTAATGATCTTCTAGAAGATTTCTACACAACATCTCCTCAAAGATATGAAGCTACTCCTCATGTGCTTCAAGTCATAAAAAGTTTGGGAGCAGAGATAGTTCTTCATTCTCATGCTCAAGAAGAATGGACAAGAATAAAAGCTGAAGATCTAAGCTTTGCAGTAGGATTTACTCTTCCATATTTAGCAACAGATATAACAGAAGAAAAAGATTCTTCAAGTTGGTTGCGAGCTCTTCAGTTAATTGATCGTGATATTAGTAAAACTCTAGTCATTGGAGATAGTTTTACCTCAGATATCCTCCCAGCAATTCATGCTGGTTGTAAACATTTGGTATGGATTGATTACTATGGTACTGGTATACCAAAAGGCGTAGAAATTCCTTCTGATGTAGAAATAGTAGTTGTAAAAAATATACAGGAAATATTAAAGCTCAAATAGAGATTTCAATTCCAGAATTCTTCGAACTTTCTCATCTATGAACTCTTCTGAAATACTTCCATCCCTCACTCCATTCAATACTGCCTCATATGCTTCAGCCTGTTGTTTTGGAACTCCCGTAAACATCAGAATATCATTCCCAGCCAGTATCGCTTTTAAAGTAGCTTCTTTAATGCTGTATGATTTCGTTAAAGCTTTCATCTGTATATCATCTGTAATTGATATGCCTTTAAATTTCAGGTTATTTCTTAGGATATCAGTAACAAAAATCTTCGAAAGAGAAGCAGGATCTGAAGATATTTTGGGGGCTAAAATATGTCCAATCATTACAGCATGGGAATTTCTGTTTTCAAAGACTACTTTAAAATCTTTAAGATATGATTCCAAATCTTTTCTCTCCAGATTAACGACAGAAAGTACATCGTGTGGATCTTTAGATTCATTGCCATGTCCAGGGAAATGTTTAATTACGGGTATTACCTTTGCATCAGCATATCCATTAACCATACCATTCGCTAACAGAGTAATATAATCTCTAAACACTCTGTCATAGAGAAATGAATTTTCGTTATTAATACTCTCAACTACAGGGGAGAAATTCATATTGATACCAAGAACTTTTAACTCTGTCCCACGAGTATATGCCACATTATATGCCTCCGCCTCATCTTTAATATCCTTCTGTGCTGTATCATCAGAAACAATTGGAGGCTTAAGACGAGACACTGTACCTCCCTCTTGGTCTATTGATATGAAAAGAGGTGTTTTACTTAAAGATTGTAAATCAGATGTAAGTTTTCTAATCTGTTTTGGACTCTCAAGATTGTATCCTAAGAGTATTACTCCACCTATATACCTTTCACTAATCATTTTGGTGATATAGTAGTCGGGTTCCGTACCCCAAAAGCCGAAGATGAATAACTGACCAACTTTTTCTTCAAGTGTAATATCTAAAAAATCTTCCTTAGAATCTTGTACTACAGAATTTTGATTTAAAGTATCAATATTCGCCTTGTTCTTAGCATTATATGTGAAGAGGAAATACGAGACGATGGAAAGAAAAGATATTGAGAGGATAATGATAGTTATTATTCTTGATCTTCTACTAACCAATTATGCATATATACAATTTATACTAAATACTATCGTAATTAGTATAAAAATGGAATAGCTAAAGTCTGGTAACGGTAAAAGGAATCTGTGTCATAGTTCCAGTTTCTGTTTCCTCTGATATATATGCAAGATATGTGGAAGTTCCTGGGTTGTATGCAACTATATCTGCTTCTCTTTCTTGGCAATGAAATTCAATCTTTCGAGTATCGACAGCTTGTAACTCTGGTTCAAAATCTAACACCATTGGTATATATCCTCTGTATGTAGCTAAGATACAAGCTAGCCTACTCAGATCGCTGGATATTGAAATATCATGGAATGGCAATCCTTGGGCTTCATCATACTCTCCATCACAGAGATGTAAATCTATGACTCGGAAGGCATCTAAATATCTTCTTCGCTGTTTTTCGGGTATTTTTCTTTTCTCAATTGGAGAAAAGTCTTTACCTTCAAGATATCCAAGAAGTTTCTTTTCACAATCAGGAGTTAAAATATCTTTTAAATCGGTTAAAATAGACATACAGAGTATTAAAATGTTAATAGGAAGCGATTATACTACAGAAATTAATATTGTAAAGGAATTTTTGGTAATATGTTTAATATAATTTAAGAGTAGAAAATATGAAGTTTCCTAAAATATATATAGTGATTCCAATCATAATTTTAATAGGAATAGTTGTATTCTTGGTTTTTAGAGGTGATTCAGCAATTTCTTTTTTTGGGAAGAAAGCTCCTTCAAATACAGAAGAGATGGAGAAATCAGTAGAGATATCACAGAAGCAGATGTCTGCATTGGTTTTCGGTACCAAGAAGACAGAGAGCGAGAATGTTGTACATATCATAATACAGTCATATCTTAATATGACAATCTTAGATCCAGAGTTAGAGGTTAAATCTTTTAAGCTAACTAACTTCAAAGGTAGTAGTAAAGCTGGAGATTTGATATTGGTTCATCCTACTGATTATACAATTAATACTGCTGGGAGGAGTTTTTTGTATACAGATATGACTACTGAGTTGAAGAATGATGACGTCCTAAATTACAAAAGTGGAGGTAATACAATATCCTACAATGTAGTATCTGAACCTGGGAAGTACAATGAGGTACGTAAAGATAGCTATTTAATGCCGAACTTCTCTATCTTAATTCGAAATCTCGGAACTGTTGATGTTGAGAGTATTTTGGAAAGAGATTCTGTATTTGATGGTAGTAAATATCTCCAATATCTTGGTTTAACACCTTCTGATTTAGAGACTTCTTTCCAGTTCGATATTGTTGTTGAGTTTGAAAATGGAAAGAGCTACAGTAAGCGATTTGTTGGGAATCTTGATACAGAGGGATTAACAAAAGAATATTCAATCACATTTGATCTTCAAACACTCTAATAACTCTGGAGTGAGTAACTGAGAAAATCTTTGTCTGTAGTATTAACAAATTCTTTTGGAAGAAGATATCTTTGGGGTTGGCTTCACACCAATTTTACTATTATCACCTACGGAAAATAGTTTGTAAAGTATGTTAGCATTTGTAGATAATTTGTTAGGAAAAAAAGTATGAGAAGAGTTGGAACAGTAGTAAGGGGTATCAGGACTCCAATAATCAAACAGGGAGATGATTTAGTTAACTTGGTGGAGGACTCTCTGTTAAATGCTTCTAAAGAAGAAAAATTTGAATTCAGAGAAAAAGATGTTGTTGGTATTACTGAAGCAGTAGTCGCAATATGTCAGAATAATTTTGTAACAGTGGATGAGGTTGTAAATGATTTGAAGAATAAATTTAAGTCAGATGATATTGGTGTTGTATTCCCTATCCTTAGTAGAAATAGATACTCTTTGATTCTGGAATGTATAGCAAAAGCATTTAAGCATGTACATCTGCTTCTAAGTTTTCCTGCGGATGAAGTAGGAAATCACTTAGTGGATCAAGAGAAAATGTATGAATTAGGTGTAAATCCATATTCGGATTCATTTGAGGAGAAAGAGTACAGGGAAACTTTCGGGTATGATTTTGTCCATCCCTTTACCGGTGTTGACTATGTTGAGTATTACAAGAGTTTAGGGAAGGGAAATATAACGATACATTTTTCAAATGATCCTACATATCTACTAAAATTTACTAAGAATTTCTTAGTTTCAGATATCCATACTCGTTTTAGAACAAAGAAATTGTTAACAAACGCTGGAGCTGAGAAAGTTCTTGGTTTAGATGATATCTGTAATGAGGAATCTAAGGAGCATGGATACAATGAGGAGTATGGTTTGTTGGGATCGAACAAAATAGGAGAAGATCGTTTGAAGCTATTTCCTAGAGATGGAAATGAGTTCGTAGAAAAATTGCAGAAGAAGCTTAAAAAGAGCACAGGTAAAAATATTGAAGTGTTGATATATGGTGATGGTGCTTTTAAAGATCCTGTTGGTAAAATTTGGGAACTTGCTGATCCTGTAGTCTCTCCTGGTTTTACAGAAGGTTTGCGTGGAAGACCGAAGGAGATTAAATTGAAGTATGTATCAGAGAATTGGAACAAAGAGGGAGATTTGAATGAATATGTTAAGGGAATGATTAAGGAGAAGGGTCATGAGGATTATGAGGTTGAGAAATCTTTTGGTACTACTCCAAGACAGTTAACTGATTTACTTGGAAGTTTATGTGACTTAACAAGTGGAAGTGGAGATAAAGGGACGCCTGTTGTCTTAATCCAGGGCTATTTTGACGACTATACAGCTGAATAGGCTATATAGCTCTACTGTCGTATGCCCAATGAAGTAAAGCTTGTCTCTGTTTAGGTCTGCAGCTGTAATCACCAGGGGTACAGTTCTTTAGGACTGCCATATAGTGTCTTTTGATACCTTTCCATCTTTTAATCTGTCTTTCATCTTCTGGAGGTATTCTTCTTCCCATATAGTATCTGCAGTACCACTGAAACCATCCTCTTGGATCATCTTTGTATATCCACCCTTTTGCTTTCCAGGTATTTAAAGGTAGACTTGCGTCTACTTTGAAATAATTTAAAGAAATGTCTTTCTTCTCAGGGGAGAGTTTAGCATAAAGAAACCATTTGGAAGGGAATTCGTTTTGACAATCAGTAAGGTATTTACCTCCAAAAACACCTAATTCCAACATTTCTCTTGGTGTTAACTCTGGTTTGAATTCAGGGTCAAAATTCTTCCCAACAGCTTCGACAAGATAGTATATATACCCACTCTGCATTTTGTCATTTACAACAACCTTTTTGTGCATTTAGAATGCTACCTTTTTATTCTGAAAGAATTTGATGTAAAGAATAGGTAAGATACCAACGGTATTGAATACTAGGATACATACATACCATGTAAGTTGATTATTTCTAGCTGCTTTCCATAGTGCGATGGCTTTCCAAACACTTTCCCAAACAGATAGTAGAAGTATCCAAGGTACATACTGGGTTAATAAGTCTAATTCTTCCATAACTAATATATATTTAATTTAAATAATTGGAGGAGTAACTCCGTTTTGATTCGCATATACTGTATCTTTTTCTCCGGTAATTGGGTCTGTAAGTTGGGCGAAGATATATGTCCCTACTCTATCCTTGTAGTTTAAAACTATATTGAAATTTCCCAAATTCTTTATCTCAAGTACTGAACTTTCATTGCTAAAGGGCACGCCATCTAGAACCATTGCAGAGAGGTGGATCGTGAGGCCGAGTCTTGCAAGTGTACTTCTTCCATCCAGCATTGTTGCTATGTCCTTGGATGTGTAGATTAACTGCTCTGTGGCTCCAAGCACAAATTCGTTTGGTTTGAGCGTATATGGGGCCTCTAGGAGGTTGTGAGAGGTGTATTGAGGTTGTGAAGGGAGTGATAAACCAACTGTTTGGTTTTCTACGGGTATGAGTAATTCTTTCCCAAGATTTATTCCTATTCCCATACTTTCTATCGTTAGATCTCCTGTAATTTTGATCTTACCATCTTCAATGTGTTTTCTAATCGCCTCGTTTGAAAGAAACATATGTTTAAAATGTATTAGTTTATTCTATTATCTTACTATATCTTGGTTATGGAAGTATATACTTTTCAAAATATTTTAATATGTTACAATGAGATATATAGCTAAATTAATCAACAATGAATATGGGATATATAGATAATATTGAGGAGAAAACATTAGGAAACAGTAATTTCAGAAAGGTTCTCTATACCGGTAAACATATGCAGTTGGTTGTGATGTCATTGAAACCAGGGGAAGATATTGGAGAAGAGGTTCATGATACAGTTGATCAATTCTTTAGAATTGAGAAAGGAGAAGCCAAATTCGTTATTGATGGAGTTGAGAGTCTAGTAAAAGAGGATATGGTTGCTATTGTTCCAGCAGGTTCTTTACACAATGTAATTAACAATTCTTCTACTGAGGATCTGAAGCTATATACCATCTATTCTCCTGCTAACCATCCAGAGGGCACAACTCATGCTACGAAGGAAGAGGCTATGCTTGCAGAGGAAGCAGAGCATGCAGAGTAGTCTTAATTAGGAACTTTAATTAAATTTCTTGATTGTAATGTCTAATCATCTGGATCAAGGTAAAATCATATCGAATGGCAAAAGATTAACATACATTCTTTTCGCTATCTTCATATATCTTTGTATTCCAATATTAACCTTTGTATGGGGATTCAATGTTGCTGTGAATGAAGATTCAGGGATTGCTAGCAATACTTTGCGAGAGTTCTTAAATGTTAATGAGTATTTGTATGACCATGATGTTTCCATGGAAACTATAGAAAGAAAGTTTCTAATTAATTATTTAGATTCCAAAGGGCAAGAAATTGTTGTGCAGAACAGTATTACTTACCCTCATTCTTGGTATTTCCATATTATAGAGGACAAGAATCAGAAAGATTCACAAATCCTCTCTAATAAGATATATGAAATTACAAGTCCTGATAATAAAATGGTTCTAACTATAAAACCATCTACTGTGAGTAATGTCTCGAGTGTTCTTGCTGTAGAAACAATTTTCAAACAAGAGATAACTAAGAAGTGTCTAGATAGCTATTCCATAGATTCTCAAAATGGAGAGCAACTAGTATCAATATATCGAGAAACAGAGGATGACAAGAATTTTAAATATGTACAGGAAGTTGCTAATCCAATTGATAACACGGAAAAATCACATATAGTTGATGATTTTATTGTCTTTAATAGATCTTTCGCTGACCAAGGAATTCCTCATACAGTCTGGATAGCTGAAGTGAATGCAAAATATTCAGGAGGGAAAGAACAAATTATTGACTATGTAGGTACTGTTGATTCTATAGTGTCTTCCTTACAGATTAAGGAGTAATTCTTAATCTGTTTTTCTTCTCAATGTGATAGCACTAATTATCAAAGCAATTGTAAAGAATATTGCGCCAATGAAACATTTGCTTAAAAAGGGATTTGTTATATCTACAGAACAACCAGTTGTACATACTTTGCCATTTGTCCAATTGATAAATTCGAGAGTAAAGTTATACCAAGCAAATACTGTACCACCAAGTAATACTATGAACTCAGCAAGAAGAAGCTTTCTCATATATTAAGGAATAAAATTAAATTCTTTTCTCTATATCATTCCAATTTACAATGTCCCACCAATTTGTTAAGTATGTTGCTCGATCATTCTTGTAATCTAGATAATAGGAATGTTCCCACACATCGTTTACTAATATCGGAATAAAACCATTTATTCCAAGAAGGTTATGGTTTTGTATCTGTGTGATGATTAATTTCCCTGAAGTATCTTTCATCAAAGCTACCCAACCTGCTCCTTCTACACTTTTCCCAGCTTCAGTAAATTCCTTCTTAAATGCTTCGTAACTACCAAAGTTGTCATTTAATATCTTAATAACTTTCTCACTTGGCTTATTAGATTCCTGTTTAGGTTGCATATTTTGCCAGTAAAGTTCATGTAAAAGATGTCCATTAAGATTAAAGCTTAAATCACGCATTACAGCCTTGTAATTAATTTCTAACCCTTCTCTACTCTTTTCCAGAAGTTCTAATGCTTTGTTTGCACCATCGACATATGCTTGATGATGTTTGTCATGATGTAGTTCTAAAATCTCTTTGGAAATGATTGGCTCCAGTGCAGAGTAATCATATGGTAAAGGAGAAATTTGATACCGGAAATCTTTCATGGCAGTTAATTTACAATTTATTTGTGTAAACAATATATTATATCATTTGTTTCGAAAGAAAATTTGACCTTGAAATGGTAGGTGGTATTTGGTAGTGTGAATATGTGAGAAAATCATATCAAGTTCTATTATCCATTTTCTTTATCCTAACCCCTCTGTACCTTGGATTCCTTTTCTGGTCCTCAACTAGAGATCATTTTACACCAACCCCATATGAATATTTGGAAGTTAATGAGCCTGATGTTTTAGGTGAGAATACAGAACCTACAGTAAAGATTCCTGTCCTTATGTATCATAATATTGCTCCAGTTCCTCGTACTGGTTCTGTTAATTACAGGGGACTTTTTGTTTCTCCAAGTATGTTCGAAAAGCAAATGAAGTATTTGAAAGAGAATGGATACAAGACTTTAACACCACAAGAATTTTATGACATATTAAAGAGTGGTAAGAACCCTCATAAAAAATCTGTCCTTATAACTTTTGATGATGGAAGTAGAGGTCAGTACAAATATGCATATCCGGTTTTGAAGAAGTACAAAATGACTGCTACTTTTTACATTATTGCTGATAGATCTCCAATTAAGAAATCAGAATTAAAAGAGATGGTAAAGAATGGAATGATAGTTGATTCGCATACTAGTACACATAGGGACTTAAAGAAATTACAGGGAACAAAGAATTTTAAATTTCAATTAGTAGATAGCAAAGAGAAATTAGAAAAGACAACAGGTCAGAAAATAGTTTCAATTGCTTATCCTGGATGTGTTGCAGACAAGAGATCTTTTGAAATGATTAAAAAGAATGATTATTTACTTGGTTTCTCATGTGGTAGGACAATAACTCATCGATATTCGAGAAGATTCTATCTCTCTAGGGTTCATGTATATAGTGATATGGAGAGATTTAAGAAGGCATTAACAAAGGGACTCTAAATTCAGCTACTTTGGTTACTATTTATGCAAAAAGTTTACATAATGTATGGAGGTCCATCTTCTGAGCATGATGTTTCAGTTAATACTGCACGAAATGTTGTAAAAAATCTAGATAGAGAAAAATATGATATCTATATGCTCTATCTCAACAAGGAAATGTACTATTCTATCGATCCGTTGACGGATAGCTACAGGTTCTGTCCAATATGTACAAATCCATTCTCTGAAGTTTTTAATTCGCTTGGTGCAGAATCATTGATATTCATAGCTATGCATGGGGAATTTGGGGAGGATGGTGAATTGCAAGAGATATTGGAAGAACATAATGTTAGATTTACAGGTTCTGGTTCTGGTGCTAGTAGATTGTGTATGAACAAGTATGAGTCTTCAAAAATAGTTGCTGGATTTGACTCCCTTGTTGTTCCCGAAATGAAATTAGTTCTTGCAAAAGATTTGAGTATGGATGATGTCGAATTCCCTTGTGTTTTGAAGCCAAATAGATTAGGTTCTAGTGTTGGATTGTACTTTGTTAAAAATCATGAAGAATTTGAAACTGCACGGCGGACTATTTCTAAGGAATTTTCTCTCAACACAGAATTCATTGTGCAGAAGGCTATCCAAGATAATGTTGAATTAAGTTGTGGAGTTTTGGAATCAGTGGATGAAGAGTTTACACTTTTACCACCAATTGAGATTAAACCAAAGAAATCTGATTTTTTTGATTATGATTCGAAGTATACTGAAGATGGAGCGAATGAAATTGTACCACCAATTTCTATTCCAGAAGAGATATCTTCAGATATCTCTAGATTGGCAAGAGATATACATAGGAAATTGGGTTGTAAAGTATATTCAAGATCGGATTTTTTGTATAAAGACGGAAAGATATACTATTTAGAGACAAACACTTTACCAGGATTAACAGCTACTTCGTTATTACCAAAGGAGTGTGAATATATTGGTGTGACTTACAGTAATCTTCTTGATTATATAATAGAAAATAGTAAGGGAGTGTCATAAAAAAAAGAACGGGTACACCAGCATGTGCCCGCCCAACGCTAGGAGAGTATGTATTTCTACACACATGTTGGAACTGAGCAACTAAAGAATAGATTTTGTCTAAACTATAGCCGTCAGCTGTTAATGTTCGAATCATCAACATATCCTTAAAATCCGCAAGAGCGATGCTATAGAAAAACTGGTTCTATAACAAGCCTGGTACCAACTTGCTAGGACTTTAAGATCCTAATAATACATCCTAGAAATAGGAGATACGTTTGTCAATAGCTTTAGCTTATCTGTATATTATCGGATATTATTGTAACTCCAAAAATCACAAGAGGGTTTGCTTCTACAGCAAAATCGTGCGGTTGGCTTTAACACTATAGCTCTTTACCTAGAAACTTTTCCTATACAGTCTTAGTGCTTTATCTGTATATAGGTTGAAAGTATCTTTTGTACTGTTCCAGAGATTAGTCTTAGATGTTTTTCCTAGGTATATTCTATACAAACTGTTTGTTCCTTTTCCTGTATATATTGTTTTGTATCTGTATGCTCCGATACTAACATTGGGAATTGTATATGAGGTACCTTTTGCATTCCTTACTGTCCAATTACGCAGATTTATACTTCCTCTTAAATTATTTCTAATTATTACATATTCACTATTCCCAGTACCTGACTTCTTCCCTCTGTAGAAAGTTATTGGTGTAACTTTTCTAGGATTGTATATTATTCTGTTGCTGTAAATCGTAGAAATTCTACCTGCCCTATCCTTGTATTGAACATAGACATATCTTGTCCCTTCATTACTATTTCCTCCATATGTTGTACTTTTAATATTCCATCCGTTGTAAGTTGTTGCAAATGTCTTCCATCCGGTCCATTTCTTCCCATCATTCGAGAATCTCATATATCTAACTCCTGATATATCATCCGTCGCTGCAAGTGTTAAATTCACTATATTAGAAGTTGTGACATTTGCATTACTGTTAATCTTAATTGATCCTCTTGGTAGTGCATTGTCATTTACTTTGTTCGCAGAGAAGAATGAAGCGTGAGTTGTGTTAAATGTACAGTACCCATTTGTGACAACACACGTAGTATCGGTTGCCCAACTAGTCCCTCCCTCTTGGAAAGATTGAATTGTAAATCTCCACCCGTTATATGCACTATTTACTTTAAGTGATACCTGAACAGGTTTGTTAAAAAGAAGATTAAGGCCAGGTATTCCTGCTCTGACAAAACCTTGTGGTTCCCCTACCAAACCACTTGTAACAATCTGTGAAAGTGCACACTCCTCTTCTTCAGTACATTCTTCTAAAATTGTTGGTTCGGCTGTATTTACTGTCTGAACCATAGCTTGAATATTTTCAAATTCTGTTAAATCGTATGCTGTACTAAGCATGCGATAGAAAGCAAAACTTCCTCCTGATTGTTTTGTTACAGTAGTATTAATTGGAAAAGTTATTGTGATATTTTCAGAAGCTAAAGTCCAAGAACGTTCAATCACAACCTGATTCTCAAGTGCAGTGTTTACAAGAGTTGCTCCGGAAGCATCTGGGACATTTTGATTAAGATAATTGGAAGAAAGAGCTTGGAGAGTTATGTTACCAACCTTGTCCTGTACACCGATATATGGCTGCCAAATACCTACTTTACTAAACTGAGGGATTGTGACTGTCCCAATATATCTTCTCTCTAAATCACTAATAATTTGAACATCATCATATACAAAATCTCTAATTTGTGACCCTATGATTGGAGCTATTCGAACAGTAGGTTCATGTTCATCACTAAAGCCTGAAAGATCATCTGTTACGGTCATATCAAGAGTTAGCAGAATTGGTCCGAGGCTAGTGTTAAATTCTGTTGGAGTTATTGTAAATGATGTTATCTGAGGATGTGTAATATCATATACTGTTGCAGAGTTATAGTATCTTGAGTTATTAAGTCCTGCTATATTTATGATCCCTTGATTATCATACTCCCTTTGATTCCCAACACTATCTATTAAAGTCAATGCCTCTATTTCCCAGTATCCATTCCTACTTCCTCTGGGCAAGATCACAGAGCCTTGATAGTTTACCTGCATACCATCTCGAGATTCTTCTGTGATATTCATATAGTGGCGCTGACCAATATATGGGTTCGTTACAGTTATCAAGTAGACTTCATTTACTCCAGACATATTATCCGTAACTGAGAAATTTACTATGACTTCAGCCTCATCATTCTCTGTATTGATATTTTGATATTCACTAGGAATAGTGAAAGATGTAAGTGTGGGGGCTGTAGAATCATCAACAGTTGCTAGATTTGTAAAATTCCCAGAATCTGTACCAAACATACCTTCCAAAACATCTTCATTCATCTCTACAATATTTCCAATCCCATCATATATTACTACTGATTCTGTTCTCCACAAGCCTTTCTTTGTACCTTTCGGTAATAGCTTTGTACCTTGATATACTCCATCAAATTCATCGCCTGAAATTAATTCAAAATCTAGATAATACATAGGAGCATTCAGATTAAGAGGAGCGATTCTTACATAAACTTGTCCAACTCCAGAGAGATCATCAGTAATTCTCATTGTTAGATATACTGTGTCTGCTGTAGTTTCAGTATTAATTGTTGAAGAATTGTATTGAAATTCTGTTAGTACTGGTGGAGTGGCATCTTCATCAAACTCCCCCATAACCATTGGTGAATCTATAATGATGGAGTCATAGACAAAAGTTAAAACAATTCCAGTTAACAAAGCTCCAAGAGAAAAAAGTAGTAATGGTTTTAATGTTTTAAATTTTCTCAAATCACCATGAATAAAAGATTACACCATACAGTATAGTGTAGATCATTTCAGTATTAGGGTCAATTTGTTAAATTATCTTAGGAAATAGTATTCCTGTTTTCTCTTTGTACTCTTGATATGTACGATCATCTGCATATCTCTTCTCATACTCTTTTTCTAAAGTAGGAATACCACTTACCTTTGTTAGAAGATATGTTATGAATAATGGAGAAATTATTGTAAGAAGAGCTGGATCGTTCAAGTAAACAAGGGCATATACAAAAACACCTTTCCACATCATTATTTCTCCCAAGTAATTAGGGTGTCTAGAATATTTCCATAGTCCTGTTGCTATCCATTTGTTTTTGTTTTCTGTTTTATTTTTAAAAACAAATTTCTGATAATCTGCAATACCTTCTATTAATATCCCAATGAAGGCAACAATGAAGCCCAAAACCGAAATGGTATTCAATGAAGTCTCGTAGGGATAAAGAAATATATATGTGGCTGGAAGTAAAATTATGAATACAGATACTGCTTGTAAGAGCCAAAAAGATCCAAATCTCTTCCACTCTTCTCTAATTCCATCAAAACGTTTGTCTTTACCAGTTCTTAGTATTCTGATGAACAGATATATGGCTAATCTCAATCCCCATATAGCTATGAGTGAAAACAGTAGGATTTTGAATAGAGATATATTTCCCCAATTAAGCAAGAGAGCAAAAGCACCTCCAAATACGAAGGTAAGACCGTATGAGAGGTCTGTTACTTTATCTGTTTTATTAATAACTGCATATATGAAGAACAGTACTTGTAAAAGTAGGATAAAGAGGAAAACATAAAGTAGATTGAGAAGCATAGCTTACTTGTAATAATTTTATTACACCTATTATAGTGAATTTCTTTCTCAATATATATATACTGAATAATATGAAAACTCTTAAAACAAGTTTTGTGTTAACTAGAACAGTTGCAGTTTTGGCTTCTGTATTAGGATTACTTTTACTTCTAACAGTAACAGATTCATATTCAAGAGGTGAAGTTCATTTTCTTTTAGTTTCAATTGGAATCATAAATGGACTCTGTGGAATTGCAGGAGGCGCTCTACTCTTCTTTTTCAAAGAAGAAGGTCGTATTTTGTTAAAGTATCAGTATTACTCTGCTCTCCTTTATGTTTTCTACTATGGTTTGATAAATAATCAACTCATTTCTCCTGCTCTTTTTCTTCTCGTCATATTTTCCTTCCTCTTTTTCTTAAGTAGGCTCGACATCATTAAAAGTATGATTAAAGATAATGTGAGTTGGTTAGATGGTAAATATATTAAATTTGATTGGGTAACTAAGATATTCTTCCTTGTTTTTCTACTGTTCTTTACTTTGATATGGTCCTTTAAATGGGAAGAGTACCTTGGATTATTCAATACTCCAAGGGGTGAGGGACTTCCTTTCTATTCAGAAAATAATTCTTTTCCAAAAATACAAGTACTCGTAGAGGGTGGGTATATTTATGACTATACTGATTACAAGTTGATAGATTATGATTTTACAGAAAATCTTCCTTGGGAAATTGAAATGTTAGATCCAAGGATTGGCTTAGATGGAGAGATAGTGATAGCAATGAATGATCCTCAACTCAAGGTGTCGATTGAAAGTAGTTCTACACAAACTGTAAGGGTAAGAATTCTAAATTCACTAAGTAACTCCTTCTTCTATATCAATGGTAGAGAGAGTGAGTTTAAAAAGAGTCCTGTAGCTGAATATTGGGAGAAGGAAAGTATTGATAATGAGAATTTGATAACCTCTGTTCAAAGTAGTTCATATTTTTTTACTGACAAAGGGTATTGGAGAGATATTAAGGTAGAGAAAGGTAAGAAATATACCATTTCTACTGCACGCGAGTTCTCAGAGAGAGATGAAACAACCTTCTATGTGATGTCTGATCTTCATTCGGGTTACTCAACATATATACCGGAGGTAAAGAAGACTCTGAAGGAAAAACCAGATTTCATTATATGGAATGGTGATATTGTTAACTGGGGATATCCTACTGAATATATGATTGCATCTTCCATAGCCAAGTCTCTTCCCGTTGGTATATATACTACCATTGGTAATCATGATGTCTGGAATGATGGAGGAAAAATGTATGATAAATATTTTGGACCAAGGTATTACTCTTTTGTTCTAAGAGATACGCTATATGTTTTCTTAGATACTTCCGGCTCTGTAATTGGTACTGTTCAAATGGACTGGTTGGAGAGACTTTTAGAAGAAGCCATTCAGAAAAACATCATTGTTTTCTCACATATGTCTCCTGTTAATACTGTGACAGGACTTTTTGATGAGTCCAATCAAATAGATGAAGAGTTAAGGCATACTATGTATAGCAAGGCAGAGAGTGAGTATCTAATGGAGTTGATGAAGAAACATAATGTATCTGCTTTCATATCGGGTCATTCCCATGTCATGGGTGAGTATCTGATAGGTGGCACGAATTATATTTCAAGTGGTGCGTTAGGTGGTTCTGTTGATTCGGGAAGTGAAGTTGGATATTTGAAATGTACTATGAAGGAGAAGATAGATTGTGAGAAGATTATTGTAGTATCAAAAGATGATATCGCAGCGAAGAAATTTGGTAACTATCTTTATGCCGGGAAAGTCTTTGGAATACCATTCCTTATAAATAACAGTTTACGTATTTCTGCAACATTCATTTGGATAGCTTTGCTCGATATCTTTCTTTTCAGAATAATTAGGAAGAGTTGGAAAAGGTAGGGATATCAGCAGAATTTAGGGTGTCCTACTAGTATATCAATAATTGATATATGTTCAGACACCCAAACTCATTTCACAAATACTATTTTAATTTAATTTTGGGCTTAAACCACAGTGCGAGCAGAGTAAATAATCCCAAGATTATGAAAGCGACATATACCCCTTTCAAATCTACAAGATATCCTATCACCGGATTAAATACTGTGAGCATTAATCTCTTCAGCATTCCGATAAATGAGAGTACTGTGGCTCTTTGTTCAGAGTCGATCTCCTCATTTATCTCCTTTGAGAGAATTGTATTTACTTGCAAGCCTATACCTCCTGATAGAACAAGTAAGACAATCAGCCCGATGTTACTTTGCGATATCCCTCCAATTAGGAACCCAGCAGATACCAGAAGTGTTATCACGAAATATGCAAATCGCTTTGACTTCTTGAATACCTTTCCTAATATCCGAACAAGAATTATCTGTGAAATCAACAGTACTGTTCGGTATACACCCCATTCAGGTTCTGGTGTATTTGAGACTCTAAGAGACTCTTGGTAAAGCCATATGACGAAATAGCTGGCGGTTGCAACTACAGAGACAAACACAGTTAATCTCTTAAGATTAGCATTTTTCGTAATTGCTGCCATACCTTTTTTTACTATCCCGATGTAATCAGGTTTCAATCCGTTCTGACTATCAGTCCCCTTTATGAACAATGTAAAGAGAATTATTGATAGTACGTTTGGAACTATACCCAAACGAAACAGATTATCCACGGAAAAGTACCTACTTAAAGGTATATATATTAAAGATGCTACAATCATCCCTATCATATGCAAATTACTACCAGTTATGGAAACATCTCTGTACCTCTTCTCAATTCCGAGTTTTTTCGTTGTATCATATATCCAAGCCTCCTGAGCTCCTGATATGAATGCTACTCCTAGTGCGAATATGAATTCACCAAGTAGAAATAGCCATATATTGGGGGCAATTGTATACACTACAATTCCCAGCGTGTGGAATATCAATCCCGTTATTACAGACTTCTTTTTTCCGTAGACATCTCCATATACTCCAGTAGGAATCTCTAAGATAAATATCCATAGGGTAAACCAACTCTGAAGCATTTGGGTATGAGCCTGATTTAGACCTCCCCAATCTTTGAAAAAGATTAAAAGGACGGCCCCTATGAGCTCAATACCATGGATGAATTCTACAAGCCAATACACATAAATCTCTTTAGGCCATTTAAAAGTGTTTTTCATTTCTATTCTCCTTTTTATTTAGTATTTGTTAATGAGCACCTCTCAAATCTCTCAACTTGAGGGTGTTAAACTTCCAAATACTTTAGTCGTGGAAAATAAAAAAACCTCCGTATTTGGAGGTTTTTCACTAACAATTTGCTTTGATTAATGATATAGAAAACCTCCAGTACAGTGTGTAGGCTCAACAAGTGTAGCCCAACACATAGATGGGATAAGTGAATATGACTTAATTGTATTAAAATGGTTTACTATTTCCATAATTTGGAATTATATATCATTCCAAAGAAAGAAGTAAATAGAGATGATTAGAGTATATCTTTAAGAATCCCATTCTTTAAATTCAAAACTTTTGTAATACCACTATTTCCAACAAAATATCTATCATGTGATACTAGCAGCATAGTTCCTTTGTATGCACGAAGACTCTCTTCTAACACCTCTTTAGTCTCAATATCCAAGTGGTTATCTGGCTCATCCAGTATCAACATATCATAGTCATAGTAACTAAATATTGCGAATTCAAATCTAGCTCTTTCTCCAGGACTTAACAAGGAGATACTCTTAGTTACATCCTCCTTTTTAAAAAGAAATTTGTCTAAATATCCGTATGCATGAGCAAAGTAGCAACCAGTTCTCTTAGTAAATTCATCAAGAATACTATTCTTGCTATCTATCTTCTTCTGAATTTGTGAGAAATATCCTAAACGTATATTCTCTCCTAACTTAACATCTCCTGAATCAATACTTTCCAATCCAGTAATTATTTTAACGATAGTTGATTTGCCTGCTCCATTAGGTCCAAATAACCAAACTTTCTCTCCTCCTCTAAGTTCAAGATTTAGATTCTGGAAAACAGTATTTTTGTCATAACTCTTAGACACATCGGAGAATCGTAGCATTAACTTTGATTTATGTACTTCTGTATCTATCTTTATACTCTTAACAGTTTCAGAAACATAGCTATATTTCTTGTCTTTATCTAACCTACTGATTCTTGTCTTTGCTGCACTAACTGCCCTACTACGCTTCTTCCCATCTCCTATCTTCTTCACATTCTCAAGTAGTTTTTCAAGTTGTGCACGTTTTCTTTCTTGAGCCTTAAATTCATCATTCCATTTATCTATCAAATTGAGCTTCTCCTCTTTGTAGTTATCATAGTTACCTACATAACGAATTATACCCTTACGTTCAATCTCCCAAATCTCATCTACAACATTATTCAAAAATGTTCTGTCATGTGAGATCATAATGACTGAGATATTCAAGCTTTTAATGTATTTTTCAAACCATTCTATACCTTCCATATCTAGGTGATTTGTAGGTTCATCGATGAAGAGTGTTGTAGGTTCATGGAGCATCATCTCTATCAGTTTAACTTTCATTTTTTGCCCCTCACTTAAGGTTGAAAGACTTTGATATGGGTCGAAGTTTACGAAATTTAATTGGGAAGCTAATTTCTCAATCTTGTAATAGTCCCAAGTACTTTCTAACTGTTCTTCTAAATATATTCCGACTAACTCATCTGGGAATGAAAACTCCTGAGGTATATATCCAATCTTTTCATTTACAATATCTATACTTCCATCTGTACTTTCTTCCTCTCCATTTATTATTTTAAACAGAGTAGATTTACCACATCCATTTTTACCTACTAACCCTATTTTCTTTCTACCAGTGATCTTGAAGCTTACATTTGTAAACAGAATTCTGGAATCAAAAGCTTTTGTTATGTTATGTCCAACAATCATGAGGCTATTATATCAAGAAAGTATTGCTATTTTGATTTTCTGAATGTTAAGACATCTGTACTGTTTCGTGTTATGATGTCTATACAGTAGAGGAAGTATTAAGACGATTTTAAAGAAATTTTCAAAAGAGATCCAAAGCTTTAATTTTATTCCACAATATTATGGAACAAGGTACAGTAAAAACAGTTACTGACAAAGGTTTTGGTTTCATCAGTAAGGAAGGATCAGAGAGAGACATTTTCTTTCATGAGAACTCTTTAGAGGGTGAATTAGCAACTCGAAAGCTAAAAGTAGGTGATGTTGTCACTTATGAAGTTGAAGAGACACCAAAAGGATTGAATGCTGTTAACATTAAATTAGTAGAGTAATTTACTACTTGTGTTATATCAAAGAGAAGGTACTTGTATCTTCTCTTTTTTATTTACCCTATCTCTGCAAGACAACTTCTGAGAAAACTGTTTGCCCCTACTACCTCTGTACTATCAAGAGTGATTCCTGGGAATCTGTTTACTTCTAGTAAATATGGTTTGTTTGATATTTTGTCTATGATAATGTCTGATCTTGACCATTGTAGGCCGAGAAGTGTACTAGCTTTTAATGCTATTGCTTTTACTCCTGCTGGTATGTTCTTAATATCATCAAAGATCTCTGTGGCACCTGCTGAGCAGTTGTTTCTAAATTCACCGGGTTTTGGGTAGCTTCTTTCCGCAGAGACTATTCTGTTGTTCGAAACTAACACTCCCCAATCATAGTTGTTTGGAATATATTGTTGGAATATATATTTTTTGTTTTGATGATTTTTTGATATTACTTTCTTTAACTCTTCTTCACAGGAGATATATGACATATCATTTCCTCCGAAACCTTTTGAATCCTTCATAATCAAAGGATACCCACAGGTTTTCTCTATCTGTTTTAGATGATCCATAGTCTTCATACTTTCAACAAAGTATGTATTGGGATATGGAATATCGTTTAATACAAATGTCATACTGTCCGTTATCTTTGAAGTATTCTGCTCTACAAAGCTATGAGGGGTTGAGGACTCCTCTAAGTATATTTTTACTGCAGTAGCTAAATCTCTTGTATTCCACGAGGAAGAAAGCCATACAAAAGAGAATTCTTTAATATCTCTTCCATTTAGAAGGATTTGTGTATTGTTGTTTTTTAATTGAAATTGCAAAGAGTAGTAGTACGCTGTAGTTAACTTAACAGGCAAATTCTTTATTATGGCCTGTATGTTTTCTGTGGGAGGTAAGACTAATATCTCCATTTCTTTTGAATTCTTCTTCATAGTAAGGTTGATAATATATCGATCTAGAAAAAGAAATTGAGATGAGGAATTTGCTCTTCTATATTTACATTATACTTGAAAGTGTATGGGAAAGCGAATTGTTGGTATCGTCTGAAAAAGCGAAAAAGGAAGCACTTACTAATTGAATAGTTGAAACTGGTTAGGTTTCTGCTTCCTAATTCTGTCAATCACCACCGTAGTGATTGGGTAATCGACATGTTACTACCTTTAGAAATAGATGTCAAATGTTTTTTTTATCTTGTATATACTAATTTTACATATCATGGTATACTCTGTCTTCGTTTAATGTAGATTCTTCGAGATAAGCACCTAACGGTTTAAATTTTATTTTCGGTTTCTATACGAACAGAAAATAAAATAAATAAATACAACCGTGAGATACAATCACACAAACAAGAGCGGATACCGCTCACATAGAGGATATTCGGGATCCAGGAATAGAGGGTCTAGATTTTCTCAAAGATCAAGTACAATTAGTATTGATAAATTGATAGCAAAAGCTGTAGATACCGAACCAGTTAATATGTTCGTAGATGACTATAACTACTCTCAATTTGATATACATACGATACTTAAGAACAATATATATTCTAAAGGGTATAGTAACCCTACTAAGATACAGTATCAGGCTATTCCTGAGATTTTGAAAGGTAAAGATATATTAGGAATTGCAAGTACCGGCTCTGGGAAGACAGCTGCTTTCTTAATTCCAATGATTAACAAGATCATGAAGAATAGATATGACAAGTGCCTTATTGTAGAGCCTACTAGAGAGCTTGCAATACAGATTCAAGACGAATTTAGAAGTTTGTCTAGGAACACAGGTCTGAAGAGTGTTCTAATTATGGGTGGAAATAGTATGAAGACTCAAATAAATGTTTTGAGAACTGATCCAGAGTTCGTCATATGTACTCCTGGAAGACTTAAGGATTTAACAGAGAGAGGGTATCTAGATCTTTCATACATAAATAATGTTGTATTGGATGAGGTAGATAGAATGTTAGATATGGGCTTTATCGCTGATATTAGATTCATTATTCAGAAGTTAAATAAAAATAGACAATCTCTGTTTTTTTCTGCAACTATGGATAGAAAGTCTGAAGAGATAGCTAATACATTACTCCTCAACCCTATTAAAGTCGAAGTTGAAGTTCAAGGTCCTGGTAAGAATGTTGATCAAGATGTTGTTAGATTAGAAAAAGATCAGAACAAAGGGGATGTTTTGTTAGAATTACTTACACATGAGGAATTAAAGAAGGTTTTGATATTTACATCTACTAAGAGAGAGGCAGATAGGCTTTGTAAGAGATTATTAGAGAAACATATTTATGTAGAAGCATTACATGGTGACAAGAGGCAGAATCAGAGAACAAAGATTATTGATAAGTTTAAGAAGGGTTTTATTGATGTCCTAATAGCTACTGATGTAGCTTCTAGAGGCTTAGATGTAAATAATATCTCACATGTTATCAATTATGATATGCCTCAGACTTATGATGATTATATTCACCGTATAGGTAGAACAGGAAGAGCTGGAAAGAAAGGTTTTGCTTTAACGTTTGTTTAGAGATTTACCGAAGGGATGAAAGAGATATTGTAGACTATGAAGTCCAAATATATTACATCCCTTCGGGTGCCTGCTGTTATTCTTTTTTTCCTGGTATGTTTGCTGCAATGAAGACAGCTATTCCTCCGAGGAGAATTAAGGCAATGATGCCTATAACAACATAGCAAACGAGTTCGAGTAAAGCTGGGGTCATGATGTACTCCTTGTGGGGTCTGTGTTATCTCTTTGGTAAGAGTCCAACTTAGTAAAAAGCAATAGATTGTTTTCTATTATGTTGAACCCTTATAGCTTTACTCGAAAATATTTGAAACGAATTAAATTGTTTCAAATGTTTTAATATATAAAGAGCAGTTATATTTATATACAATATTATATCAAAAAAGAGGTGCAAATACTATGGGCCGCCAGTAATTAGCTACTTCATATCACCCTTTTTACACTCTCCTCTGTAAAATGACCATTCTTCACATTTGCTGCTATCATCAAAAACACAGTATCCAACCTGTCCCTCACTCTCCTCTTCGATTATTACTTTTCCTCCCTTTTCAATACAGTTAGTTGATGCGGGATTTGCTATACCAATATTATTTGTTTCCTCCTCTTGATGATCACTCTCTATTGGTTCTGGAGTATTCTTCTCTTGGAGTAATCCATAACCTATGTATCCTCCACATACGACCAGGAATAGTACAAGAGATATTATTAATATCTTTCTCATTGTATTAAATAGAATAAATTTATTTTTGTTTTCTAACTTTTCAGTTAGTTTTAACTCAAGAGAGTTTTTAAAATTACTGTCTATCTTACTCTTCTCTAAAATTATTGTTTCAACTAAATCATATTTTCTCATTAATAATTGCTCTTAATTTATTCAGTGCCCTATTCTGTATTGTTGTTACATTAGATATCGATAGATTTAATTCTTCAGATACTGTTTTAATGGTTTTAGATTCAAAGAATCTTTTTTCTAATATTTTTCTGTATTTAGTAGATAGTTGTGGTAAAGCATCCTCTATTTTCTTGATTAACTCTTTTCTTCTTGAAGATGGTTTGTAGTTATTTTGATCAATGTAGATATCTTCATTTAAAGAGAATGTCTTGTTAGCTTTTTGATTACTCCATTTTTGTCTTAGTTTGTTTAATGCTATACCGAAAAGAAATGTAGAGAATTTAGATTTTGTAGAATCATAATGATCAATTAAATCAATTAGAAGGAAATATGTATCACTTACAACTTCATCTGTAATCTCTTTACTGTTTGTTTTGGATAGTATGAATCTGTAGAGGTTGTCAAAAGAGAGTCTGTAGATTAATGCAAAATCTTCTTTTTTTCTTTCCTTAATATATTTATTAACGAGCTCTTCCATCTGATGAAAAGTAGATTAAGAAATAGAATCTAATATGTTTATACATATATATCAGATTATGTCACATATTTTGGGGAATGGTTAAATTCTTGGGTTATAAAAAATACAATAATATTGTATGTGAATATCTTCAGATTTACTTAATAATTAACACTTCTGGATCTAATTCACCAATAATAATTTCTAAATCATGTTGTGAATAGTTATTCCCTGAGATGTTAAAGGTTTCGAGTTTTTTTAGATTCCTAAGTTCATTTGGTAATCCAGTTAATTCATTATTTGAAAGATTCAATACAATTAGATTGTTCAATTGACCAATTTCAGCTGGAATCCCAGTCATTTTATTATTGCTTAGGTCTAAAGACGTAAGTTTAGTTAAAAATCTGATTTCTCCAGGTATAGCACCTGTGAGATTATTATTAGATAAATTTAATACTTTTAAATTGACTTGCTCAAATACATAATCAGGAACTTTTGTTAATCCTTGACCACTTAAATCCAATTCTGTTTGAGTTGATAGTATACCGATTGGTTGAATAGATGGAATGTATTGGCGGACAAGATAATAAACAAAAATAGCAATTATAATTAATAATATGGTTATCAAAATATTCCTTTTCATACCAAAAGGATACCATTAATATAAAAGAAGACCAATGGTGTTAATTAAAAAGTATTTTTAATATTTAGCAGCAAATAGAAATTTCCTGGGGTGGAAGATGGGATTTGAACCCACAACCCTCGGTTCCACAAACCGATGCTCTAACCAATTGAGCTACATCCACCATAACTATCAGAATACGATTATACTATACTTACACCTTCTTAGGAAAGAAATCACCCTTAACCTTCTCTGCCCTATCCCCTACCTCCCACTGATCATAATATCTCTGATCAGGAGTATTAAATCTCTTCTTCTTACCCTCCTCTGTCTTAAAAATCATTGTATAGCTAGGAGTATTATCCATATCTCCTGGATTCCAACTCTTCTTAATCAATTCTCCTTTCCATACCTCTTTCTTTTTCTTTGCTACCCACCAAACCATTATGGTTACAATCAAAACAACTAATATGATGCTGTATGCATACTCAGGCATAATATATAGTTTTTAAAAATTTAAATTATCACACAAACAAATAGAGTCAAAATAATCAATCTTATCCAATTCCCTATTCACTATCTCCTTACCTTCATCATTAAAGTAAACATATGGACACAAATACACTCTCTCCTTTGTATCGGTAATTCCAAAAGAAACCTCTCCACTATCCGCATAACCAATAGTATCTCCTAGGAGTACATACTCACTCTCTTGAACAGATATTCTTGAAAGTGACGAGTACTCAACCTCCATATTTGTATCTAATTCAATCTTCACAGTACCATCTCCCACAAATGATACTGTTCCATCTTTAACTGCCATTACCCTTGAACCTTCCCTAACTTCAAATGTCATTGTTTTAGCTTTGTTTTTACAAAACAGTCCTACTCCATCATCCAATACTCTTAAATCTGTCATATCTAGTGGAAATCCAACTTTAAGATCAGTGTTTCCTAATGTCCTATTCATATTAGGTAAAATTAAGAAAGCAAATACTATACCTCCAACAAAAAACACTCCTAAAAGCACAAAAAGTACTATTGATTTACCTCTTCCTGTATCCATAATGGCAGATATGAATTTAGATATATATATTGTAAACAAAAATCGTACTATTTAACAGTAACAGATTTTGCTAGATTCCTAGGTTTATCTATATTATTTCCCAACCTAACAGAAAGATAGTAGGAGATTAATTGAAATGGTATTACATTTGTAATACTACTAGCTATGTCTCTTCCTGGGGTAACAATATATCTATCAAATACATCCTTTTTCTTGAATTTTTTGTCCCCTATTCCGATAGTAAACGCTCCCCTGGCTTTTACTTGCTCCATTGCACTTAATATATCTTTACTATCTCTATCATTCGAAAGAATTCCAAATACAACAGTACCTTTCTCAATTAAAGCTATTACACCATGTTTTAACTCCCCTGCAGCAAATCCTTCTACATGTTTGTAGGAAATCTCTTTTATCTTCAAAGAACCTTCTAGTGCGATATTGAAATTTTGTCCTTTTCCTAAAATGAACATATGTTCCTGCTTTACAAGCTTCTTAGATATCTCGTCGATACTGCTAAGATTTTTAGAAGAGAAGAAAGTTTTTAATTCTTTTGCAAGTGTGAGAATCTCCCGCTTACCTCCTTTTAAATCTCCTACAATGTTCTTAGCTAATATATATCCCCATACACATTGTGAAGTGAAAACCTTAGTAGAAGCTACACATATCTCTGGTCCTGCATTTGAGAAGAATTGATAGTCAGAGAGTCTACTGATTGTAGTTCCCAACATATTAACAAGGCTTGCAATCTTACATCCTTTTTTCTTAAGCTCTTCCAAAGCCTCTATGGTGTCTGCCGTCTCACCACTTTGAGATAAAGCTACGATTAGGTCTGTTGGTTTTACGATTGGTAGATAGCTAGCAAATTCATAACTTCTCAGATCTTGAGCATCTATCCCTCCTATATTTCGAAGGAAATATGCTATTTGACCAGCAGCAAACCCTGCTGTACCAGCGCCTATGATATATACTCGACTACTCTGTTTAATGGATTTACTTAATGATTGAAGATCTTTTTCTGAGTATGCTATGGCGTTAATAAAGGTGTTTGATTGCTCGACTATTTCCTTCAACATATAGTGTTTATACTCCCCTTTATCGATATCTTCGTACAGGTACTTTAATTTTGTAACAGTAACATTTTTGACTTTTGAATTGGTTAAATCCGTGACTTTAAAACTATTATGTTCAATCTCGACCATCTCTAAGTTATCTACCACAACAATATTCTTACAGTATGGAGAGAAGGAAAGTGTATCTGACGCAAGGAAAATCTCTTCTTTCCCTATTCCGAGTATCAAAGGAGAGCCATTTCTAATGGCATATATTTTCCCATTTTTTGAATCTAAGACTGCAATTGTATTTCTCCCTTTTAATCTCTCAAAAACAGATATGATACTTTCTTTGAGATTCTTCTCTTTGTTTCTTGCTTCTTCAATTAATCTGACTATGATTTCCGTATCCGTTTCAGATTTAATAGTGACGTGTTTAGCTATTAAATCTTTTTTTAGATCTTCAAAGTTCTCAACAATACCATTCTGTACTAGAGTAAAATCCTTTGTTAGGGATATGTGTGGATGTGCATTCTTCTTTGAAACTCCTCCATGTGTTGCCCATCGAGTATGTCCAATCCCAATATTCGAGCAAGGCAAATCTAGTATCCTCTTGTTTGTACTAATTTCGCTAATATCTCTGTATTGATGTATTTTCCCTTTTTCTAAAAGTGCAATACCCCAAGAATCATATCCTCTGTACTCTAATCTCTTAAGACCTTCTACAATTATTCTTTTCGCATCTCTTTTCCCAATGTATCCAAAAATACCGCACATAGTTGTGTAGCATGAATTTAGATTGTTAGGGATTGATGATTAATCTTTGTAGATTTGTATTAATCTTTAGGCTAACAATATAGCCTGAGAGCACCCGCTGATATTTCGATAACTCTCACCTCGTTGCAATTTCCTTAATTGCCCATACGCTTTAATGTTAAATACCCTAATATATGTTACTAGGTTTTGAAGAAAGGTCAATGCTACTGTATAGTATTAGTAGTAAATTTGATTTTTAAAAATATGTTTTCTTGGCTATCTGAATTCTTCTCTAGTAACAAAATCTACTCAGTCTCTTTCTTTGATTTCCATCACAAGATGGTTCAATGGAAATCATCTAAATTGTATCCATATCCTTCCAATCTCCCAGAAGCAATATCTTTTCCCTCTGATTTTTGGAAAGATGTTATTAATATTCACAAATTGACATTGGGTGATGGAAAAGAAAGAGCCATTTCAGTATTCTGGGCTGATGGTGAATTGATAGTAACTTCTGTTGTAAAAGGAGATGAATCATCTGTAACAACAAATGAAAATATTTCTGTTAGATATATTCCACACCCTGTCAAACAGGGTTACTACCGCAAAGAGGTAATTTTAAGTGGTAAGACCATCAAGCAGGTCGACATATATTACAAGAATGCTCCTAAGAGTATATCGGTAGAATATCTTTTCAATATGCATACTCACCCAAAGTATGTAGATAGTAGTGGTTTAACAAGTTTTAGCTATTTCTCACTTCAAGATATTAAGTCATTGATTGGATCTGGAGCAATTATGACAGGTTTGGTTACTGACAAATTACATATCCTTGTAAGAACAGCAGATACTCCTACTCTTCTACCTCTAACTAGTGATGTGGAAGTAACAGTAGAGAATCTGAAAGACAAAATGAAACTAGGTGTGTATGTGGCTGAATATAATAAGATGGCTGTAAGGCAGTAGATGAGAGAAGAAATAGTCGAAGCTTTTAAATCGTACGCATCTCAAGAAAAGGCAGGAATACTACAAAGATTTTTCAAAACAGGTAAAGGACAGTATGGTGAAGGTGATGTTTTCTTGGGTGTTGTTGTTCCAAATATTAGAAAGATTTGTGAAGAATACTACAAAGAAATTTCTTTGACTGATATTGAATATTTTCTTCATTCTGAAATTCACGAATACAGGCTTTTCGCTTTGCTTGTATTGGTAAAACAATTCGAGAAAGGTAACGATACTGAGAGATTGAATATCTACAAATATTATTTAAAAAACACAAAATATATTAACAACTGGGATCTAGTTGATCTCACAGCACCAAATATTGTTGGGAGATTTCTTCTGAATAATGATCGTACGATTTTATACAAACTGGTTAAAAGTAAATCAATTTGGGAGGTAAGAATAGCTGTCTTGGCAACATTTACATTCATAAGAGAGGGCGATTTTGTTGATATATTAGAAATTAGCAAGCTCCTGTTAAGTCATAACCACGATTTGATTCACAAAGCTGTAGGATGGATGTTACGAGAGGTTGGGAAGCGAGATATTCCAACATTAAGAGCTTTTTTAAATGAAAACTGTAAAGTTATGCCCAGAACTATGCTTAGATATGCAATTGAGAAGTTTGACAAAGAGGAAAGATTAAAGTATATGTTGAAATCTTAAATTGAATCATTCACTATGGTAAACGAATTCAAAGAAACTAGATATTTAAACGGTACAGATGAGATAGATCCTTCAAATGTCTACTTTAGACGAGATGGAGTTCCCTACCTACTTCAGGAAGATGAAAATGGGCAACCTGTTATGACAAGAATTTCCTTAACAGAGGAAGAGATTACTTTTGAACCTGTCGATTAAACTATCTTCTCCTGTTTAGAATACTGATGTAGTACATCAGGTTTAAGATGGAGGTTAGCAGACCTGCTACATATGTAAGGGCAGCAGCATTTAGTACGCTCTTAGCTCCCCCTCTTTCTTGTGGTGCAATTAAATCATACTTCTCTATGAAGATCACCGCTCTTTTGCTTGCATCAAATTCTAATGGTAGTGTTATCAAAGAAAAAAGCACACTAGTGGAGAAGAATATTAATCCAATCTCAGAGAGTCTTAGAGCTGATATTATGATTCCTATGACAAAAAGAACATACCCTATCTTTGTTCCAAATTCTGTGACAGGAACAATTACTCTCCTAATTTTGTATATTAGGGAATCTGAGAACTTTTGTTCAACATGACCAAACTCGTGAGCAACTACAGCTATATTTGAGATAGAGTTACTTGTAGTATTACTTCTGGATATACCAACAATATCTCTAATGGGGTCAAAATGATCATTCAAGTCACCTTGGTTTGTAGTTATTGTAACTGGGAAATCTTCTCTTTCAGCCAGTAGCTGAGCAGTTTCCAATCCTGTAATTCCTCGTCCTGAATCTTTCTTCGAATATTTTGAGAAAACAATTTTGACATAGATTTGCGCCAAAATAGTCAAAATAATTCCTGGAAGAGCAAAATACCAATAAAAAGGATCTATATACATATATCAGTAGTATGAAATTATATTTTCTTTAAAGACTTTACGAAAAGATGTGCTGAAACACCACCAATAATTGCAGTAAACAGTTGAGAAATACCCATTGTTGTTAGAAAAATTTGAGGAAGTACAGAGGCTTTGAAAAGTATGTAGGTAATTGTAAAGAGGAAAACAGTTTTAAGAATTGCTGCGACAACGATATTCAAATGCTCAATCTTCAAATACCTGTATGACAAGACAAAGAGCATATTAGCGAGACCAATTAGTGGAACTAGATATATTAGAAAGGTAGTTGCGCCTCCAAAGAGAGTTCCATATATATATGTTGATATCGATGGAAGAAACAGTGCTGGTAAAATCTCTTTGGCTTTAAATTGGGTAATCCCCACTATTAAAAGGAAATTGATTACAGAGCCAATTAACAATTGAGGTGACTTGAGTATGAAAGGCATAGAGAAAAGCAAAAGATACAGGAGTGAAAGTTGAATGTATCTGTTTGTTAATATTGAAAAAGCTTTTACTTCTGTTTTCTCTTCTAATTGCATAATATATCTTACATATATTTCTAAAATTTCTCAATTACGGTATATTGAAATATGGAATTCAAAAATGGGGAAAAGTATATCTGTCTGTTAGCACCATCATTTGTTACTGAATTCGAATATCCTGAGATAGTATACCGTTTAAGAATGTTGGGTTTTGACAAGGTCATGGAAGTGACCTTTGGTGCAAAAATGACCAATATGACTTACTACTCTGTATTAAAAGATAGTATAGATAAGGGTGAAAAGAAGACATGGATAGCGTCTCCCTGCCCAACAATAGTCAACTATATTAAAGTAAAGTATCCAGAATTAATACCTAATTTAGTCCCTGTGCACTCGCCTATGGGTTGTATGGGATTGATTTGCAGGAAACTGTATCCTGAATACAAGGTAGTATTTGTTGGACCTTGTATGACAAAGAAACTCGAAGCAAAAGAGGTAGGTACAATAGATGAGGTTTTAACTTTCAAAGAGTTAGAAACCCTATTCAAAGAGAGAAACATTCCGGACAAGGTAGAAGAAAGTAAATACTGGATTTCCTTTGACAAGTTTTACAATGACTACACTAAGATATACCCCATATCAGGAGGATTGTCTGCAACTTTAAACTATTCAAATCTTTTTAAAGAAAGCGAAATACTTGTAATGGAGGGCCTGAATGACTTGATGAAGGTTTTTGAAGGGTTTAAGGATGGTGTTTACAAGCATTACAAATTCCTAGATGTTTTAAATTGTAAAGGTGGCTGTATCAATGGACCTGGAATGCTTGCTACTACATCTGTTTCTGAGAGAAGAAAGAAGGTTCTCGAGTACAGAGAATTTGCAAGGAGATATGAAAAGGATCTTGGTAGAAGTGGAAAGAAGATAGATGCAGAGGGTATTAATTTCAATAGGAAATTCTAATGAACAAATTTATGCAGGAAGCTATCAAAGAGGCTGAGATGGGTATCAAGAATGCACATGGAGGTCCATTTGGGGCAGTAATTGTTAAAAAAGGCCGAATAGTCGGTAGGGGACATAATACTGTAGTTAAGGAGAATGATGCTACATGTCATGCAGAGATTCAGGCAATCAGAGATGCAAGTAAGACTTTAAGAAGCTTTAACCTAAATGGTTGTATACTCTATACAACAGGGCGTCCCTGCCCTATGTGTAAAGCAGCTTTGAAATGGGCGAAAATATCAAAAGTATATTACGGCTGCACTTATGCTGATGCTAAGAGCATAGGGTTTGATGAGATGAGTGGTAACAGTAAAAATTATACTGAGAAACAAATAGAAAGAAAAAGTTGCAAAGAGTTGTATACTGAATTTACTATTAAAAAAGGAAAAATATATTAAGGTTGACAGTACTGTTTAGTTCCTATAGATTATCGAATAACCTCTAATAAATAATTACATGTCCAAATACATATTCATCTCGGGAGGCGTCATTTCTGGAATTGGAAAAGGTATCACAGCTGCCTCTCTGGGCTTCATTCTTAAGTCATATGGTAAGAAAATAACTATGATTAAGGCAGATCCATATCTCAATGTTGATGCAGGAACTATGAATCCCTTAGAACATGGAGAAACCTTTGTTCTTGATGATGGATTTGAAACAGATATGGATATCGGAACATATGAACGATTTACTAATCAATCTTTCTCTCGACCTAACTCTATGACCTGTGGTGCTGTTTTTCAATCAGTTATCTCAAAAGAAAGAGCTTTAGAGTATCAGGGGAAATGGGTAAGTATTGATCATCATATTCCTGGTGCTGTTGTAGAGTGGTTTGAGGATGTAAGCAAAGCAGAAGGTTCGGATATAACGATTATTGAAGTTGGTGGTACTGTTGGGGAAATAGGAAACGGCTTGATTTTGCAAGCAAATAAGATGATGAAATTAAAGAATCCCAAAGATGTAATTCATGTTCATGTTGCATATCTTCCAGTACCTCCTAAATTGGGTGAGATGAAGACCAAACCTGCACAAATGTCAGTGGAAGAATTAAACAAACATGCTATCCATCCTGACTTCATAGTTGCTAGATCGGAACAAACCTTAGATACTGTTAGAATAGATAAGTTAAGCCGTTACTGTTTTATCCCATCTGCGAATGTCATTCCTGCACCAGATGTTGAATGTATATATGAAATACCTATTAATTTTGAAAAGTTTGATTTTGGGAAAAAGGTATTAAAAGCTCTTTCCTTGAGAGAGAAGGATAGTCCTCTCTACCTTAAATGGAAGAAGAAGGTATCCAAGATTCAGTCTTTAAAAAAAGAGATCGATATTGGCATTGTCGGAAAGTATTACAAAAGTGGTGATTTTGATTTAAAAGATTCCTACGTTTCAGTCTTAGAAGCTATTAACCATTCCTCTTGGGAATTTGGGGTAAAAGCAAACATTCATTGGATAGTTGCAGAAGATTTGGAAGCAAATCCAAAAGATCTTCAGAAATTAAAAGAAATGGATGGTATCATTGTTCCGCAGGGATGGGGATGTCGAGGATGTGAAGGAAAGATTAGTGCTATAAAGTATGTGAGGGAGAACAAGATACCATACTTAGGATTATGCTACGGAATGCAAATGGCAGTAATTGAATATGCGAGGAATGTTCTTAAAATTGTTGATGCTACTTCTGAAGAGATAAATCCCAAGGGAAAGAATTTAGTCATTCATCTTATGGAAGAACAAAAGGATCTAATGAAAGCAAAGAAATATGGAGGGACAATAAGATTGGGGTCTTACCCTTGTGTTGTTGAAAAACAGTCGAAATTGTTCAAGACATACAAAAAATATGGTAATGGTATGTTTGCGAAATTGCCGAATATCGATGAAAGACATCGTCATAGATATGAGTTTAACAATCAATTCAGAGAATTATTCTCAAAATCTGACATGAAATTAGTCGGAAGAAGCCCAGATGACACCCTGGTGGAAGCCGTAGAACTGTCTGAGAAGGTTCATCCTTTCTTCATTGCAACACAGTATCATCCAGAATTAAAAAGTAGATTCCTTGAACCTCACCCACTTTTTCTGGGTTTTGTTAATGCTTGTTTAGAAAGAAAAAAGTCTAATTAAACTTTTTGAGGGTCTCAGGAGAGAGCATGATACTTGATTGTCCCAGCGATCGAGTTGGTGTGTGTTGTACATACGCTGTGACAATTGAACTTGTAACAGAATCTGCCAATTCCCCTATTCTACTCATAACAAATGGTTCAACTCGTATACCTTTACGTGGGAAAAGATCACGAACGAGAATATTGAAGGAAGATTCAAAAACTGCGATAGGTTTAACCTTTTCTTTAAATGTACCACTCTTCTTTAAATCCAGGGCTTCTTCGGGATGTTTTCTTGCAACCAATTGCATCGCTTTCTCTAGTTCATCTTTTGTGAATACCTTCTTCCCCGCTAATGCATAATACATATCTGAGAGAAATCGTCTATCAGACTCTCTGTTAAATGTCATATTTGGCATTACATCAAATATATCATCAACATCAAATGAAAAATCTCTCGTGATTGGAGCTAGTGCTACCAACTCTGAGGCAACAAGTACTGCAAATCCCGGGTTACTTTGAGCAAATTTCCGTAAATGTTTCTTAACTGCTTCTGCAGGAGCCTTACCTGTTGAAACTTGAGTTGCGAGCTCCAGAGCCATTTCTAAATGCAAATATCTAGTAACATCTCTTTCTATTGGTTCTGGAGTCTGGAGTACAAGCCTGCTTAATTCGGCTTCTTTCCCTTCACGGATTTCTCCAGAGGGTCTGATATTCATTGTTACGTTACTATTTCGAACTTCTTGTAGAAGGAGTTTAACAGCCAAGATTGAATCTGCTGGATGGCCCATTTCTGCATGTCTACTAAGTAGAGATGTATCTGTTGTATACCTTGTTAAAACGATATCCCAGAGTTGTTGGCTGTTTTGGTAGCGAGGAGGAATCGTAAGATATGGTATCTCTCCGTTTTGGAATTTGTCGATAGTGCCAGGTACTGTAGGGTCCTGAAAAGTTGCATAATACTCTGTCTTCGCAAGATCAACTTGATTTGAAATACTACTTTCTGTGTATTCTTTCGGATCATTCGGCATCGTTATTTAGAAACATAGAGTTTAATATCTACAACAGTAGCCTTATCTTCAGTTAACATCACAGGATTAATATCCATAGATATGATCTGGGGGTATGTGATTAGTAAGCTCTGAAATTTCACTATCAAGTCTATCAATTTCTCCCTTGCAAGTTTAGGTTTTCCTCTATATCCCTCAATGATCTTTGACACCTTCGTTTCTGAAAGAATAGATTCTATCCTTTCTCTGTTTTCGGGTACTAGGATGTGCTTAATATCTCTGTAAACCTCAGTAAATATTCCACCTTTTCCAAATGCTATGAGGTGACCAAACCCTAATCCCTCTTTCTCATATATGTCTATTCCCCCTTCTCTATTAGCTCCTACAAAGAATTCGAGGTTTGCATCTATCATTTCTTGTATTAGTATCTTAGGGGCTGGATTTCCTGTTTTCTTCGTTATATTTTCTTTAAGCTCCTCAAATTTCTCTTCAAATTCTGTGATTGTACGGATATCTAAATACAATCCTTTGAAATCACTCTTGTGAGCAAGATCTTCCGCTGTAGCTTTTATGGCAACTGGGAAAAGAAGGGCTGCAAAGTCACGACCTTCTTCTAGGCTTGTTGTAACTAGTTGTTTTGGAGTATCTATTTTGAATTCGTTTAGAATGGCGATACTCAATGTATCAGGGAGGACCTCTACTCTGTCCGAGTTAATATATTCCAATACTTCTCTTAGGTATTTAGGTTTCTTGAGATAGCTTTCAGCATATTCAATCTTAGCTGTTAATTTCTTTGTTTCGTAATCGGCAAGCTTAGAAATTAGATGCATGGCTTCCTGTATGTCGTTAAAGTATGGATTTTCATTGTTACCAAGGATTCTAACTCCTGCCTTAATAGCTTTGCCTCCCAAAAAACAGCTATATATTGGCTTAGACGCTGTCAAGGAGAGTCTTGCTATTGTTTCTGCTGTTTCCTCTATTTCTGTTATCAATTGAGGTGTTAGTATTACTACAACAGAATCTATATTAATATCATCAAGAAGTGTTTCAATAGCAATTTCATAACGTTCTTTTTTAGCATCACCTAAAATATCGACAGGATTGGTTATATTGGCTTCTTCTGGAAGGTCTTTGAGTAATTTCTCTTTTGTTTTCTCACCAATATCTACCACTTCTAAACCCTCTTTTTCAGCTTTATCTACTGCTATTATTCCTGGTCCTCCAGCATTGGTTACAATCCCTATTCTCTTACCCTTAGGTATAGCCTCCATATGTACCAGTTCTATGAGCTTAAAGAGCTCTTCCGAATTTTCTGCTAGTATCATATTTGATTTCTTTATAGCAGCAACAATTGTGTCATGAGAGGAGGCTAATGACCCAGTATGGGAGGATATAGCCTTCTGTGACTTCTCAGAGCTTCCTGGAACTATTATTAATATTGGTTTCTTGGATTTTTGACACAAGGTAACAAATTCCTTTCCGTCAGAGAATTCCTCTAGGTATATTGCAATAGCGTGAATATCTGTGTCATTCAGGAAGATTGTAAGTAATTCATTCTCAAATATATCTGCCTTGTTACCAAGAGATATAACATGAGAAAAGCCAAGCTTTTTCTCTGTAGCCATATCTAAAATGGATGTACAGAATGCTCCTGATTGAGATATGAATGCAATATTACCATTTCCAGGATTTTCTCTGGCAAATGTTAGGTTAATTTTAGCTTTGTTATTAATATATCCGAGACAGTTAGGTCCTAGCAATCGAATATTTGCACTTTTAAGCTTATTCTTTATTCTTTCTTCTACTTCCTTGCCTTTTTCTCCAGTTTCTTTAAATCCTGCAGATATGATGACGACTGATTTAACCGCTTTTGTTACACATTGGTCTATTATATCCTCTACGAATTGATGAGGAATGGCTATACAGACCATATCGATGGGATCTTCTACCGAAAGTATATCTGCATAGGTTTTTCTTCCTTGTAATTCATTATATTTAGGATTAATTGGGTATATCTTTCCATTGTATCCTCCATCTATTAGATTTCTGAGAAGTACGGAGCCTATTTTTTCTGTTTGTTCTGATGCTCCTACAATCGCGATTGATTTAGGGTTTAATATTGATATATCCATTATTCGAAATCTTTAAGTAAATTCTTTACATTATACTGCTTTACCTCTTCAACTAAGTCTGTTTTTATACCTTCTCTGGATGGCAATCTGTCGTAAAAGGTTGGAATACCATCTTGTTTGGAAAGAAGTCCTGTATATATTATATCTTTGGCATCATTGTTGAAGAAGTTTTTAACTTTCTTAATATCTGAATTATCATATTCTTTTATGGTAGCAACATCTGCAGAATATTCTGCAAACCACATAGGTGTAAGTTCTTTGTTATATGTTGGGCAGAGTTGAATAATTTCTATGACACTACATCCTTTATGTTTTATCCCTTCCTTCATCAATACTACAAGAGTTTTCAGATCTCCAGAGTATCCTCGTGCATAGAATGTCGGAGAAAGAGAGAGAAGGAAGTTTATAATGTCCAAATCTCTTTCTGGTTTGCCATCTGGTAATCCATACATAGCTTTCTTTTGTTGTGTAGTTGCAGTAGCCTGTCCCGTTGTTAGGGCAAAGTTCATATTATTGTGAATTAGTATTGTAATATCGTAATTAGAACGTATTGCATGAACTATATGGTCTAGACCTTCATGGAAGCATCCACCATCACCGATATCGGCTATTACTGTAAATTTCCTGTTTGCCAAATGGGCACCTATTGCCAAAGGAATTGACCTGCCATGTAAACCTTTAAAACCAAATGCGTTGATACTTCCTGCACCATTTCCATTACACCCAATATCGAAAGAGATATATGTGCTAGAAGGATCAATTTTGAGCTCCGAGAGGGCACTTTTAAGTGAGGCGTGTATTGCAAAGTTCCCACACCCTGGACACCAGGTAGGAATTAATTCTGTATTGTATATATTGGTATTGTTTTCCATTAGTTATTTAAAAATTCAGTAATATCATCAACAGTTAGAGTTCTACCGTCATATTTTAGTAGCTTTTTGGAGAAATTAATCCCTGTTTCTTCGGTTATCAGTTTGCCTAATTGTCCTTCAAAATTATTTTCAACTAAAACTACTTCTTTATCATTTTTTCTTAGGAGGTTCTTCAAGAAATCTGTTTTCAAAGGGAACATGTATTCGTAGTGCAGATAGCCAATTTCTTTATTGTATTTCAAGAGGTCAATCATCGTATTTTTCGTACTACCCCAACCAATTACTATTGTTTTAGCATTGATATTTCCAAAATATTGAGGTTCAGGAATTTCCTTTTTTAGAGCCATTATCTTATTCATTCTCTTAGAAACCATTCTAGTTGCTTCTTCCGCATTTTCCGTGCTCCAACCTGATTCCATGTGTTCATCACTATTCATTAGAAATGTTTTCTTGTTACTCTCTGGGAGCCATCGATTAGAGACACCGTTGTCTGTAATGCCATACCTTGAGGTTCCTTGAGTCAAACCACGTTCTAGCGCTATGTTCTTAGGAAGGGAATCAGTTGAAAAAAGAGATTCTGCTATTACTTTCTCAGTTAAAAGAACCACAGGGATCTGGTATTTTTCTGCGATGTTGAAAGCTTTTTGAATGAGAGTATAGCAGGAATTAATATCGCTAACAGCAAGAACAGCTCTTGGGAATTCCCCATGTCCTGCTTTAACTGCAGAAGTTAAGTCCCCGGCACCACTCCAGGTCGGGAGTCCTGTACCTGCTCCCGCTCTTTGTGCTAATACTATGACTAAAGGATTTTCGGATATCCCAGAGCAAGAAATTGTTTCTACCATGAGGTCGAATCCCCCTCCTGATGTCGCAGTGAAAGATCTTGCTCCCATTGCCATAGATCCCATTGTCATTTGTACTGCAGTTATCTCATTTTCTGCTTGCTTTACCAGAATGCCCGTCTCTTTAGATGTTTCTCCTAGATATTTAAATATGGAGGTTGCAGGGGTCATGGGATAGCCGTAGAAAGCTCTTACACCACATCCTATTGCACCTAATGCGAGTGCATCATTTCCTGTTGTGAGGAATTTCGGACTTTTATTTAAGATATTTAATCCTTTCTCTACTTTCAAAAGATTTGTATATTCAGGCCTAAACAAAGGCGAGTTATATCCAGCTTCTAGACATTTCTTTTCTGCTTCTGTATCAATTTTTTTTGATTTGAAATTTTCTAATAGTTGTTCGTATACAACATTTGATTTCAGACTTAAAATTCTTGCTAGGAGTCCTAGCAGAACAGTATTGCCCATTATCTCAATACCACCGTTTTCAGAGGCTATTTTCTGAGCATTAAGCGTTAGAAGTGTTAAGTTTTTCTTTTTACTATACTCAGAGAAATGATCTTCCTCTGTATTTTCTGAGTTAAGAATTACAATGGAGTTCTCTTTTGTTGAGTCAATATTGTTAAGTAAAGAATCCTTGTCTAAAGAACATACAAGATCTACCAATTTTGAAGAGGAATTAATTGGAGAATATGCAAAATCTATCTGGTATGATGCTACACCGCCCTTTATCAACGATGGGTATTCTCTTGTGGCAAAAATATGGAAACCTGATGATTTTAATGTTTTGCTAAATATCTTTCCTACAGTATTGATACCCTGACCAGATGGACCAACAAATTTTAATGAGATTCGTTGTAAAGACATATTATCCAATACTATACTTCAAGATTGTGCTCAAGTAAATTAGAGGGAACCCTCTCCGTTTAGTAAGACATAATCGAAGAGTGCGTTTGACCATTTCTTTTCAGGGACTAATATCTCTTTGCCTCTGTATACATTGTTGCAGTAAGCTGCAGCCCTAAGCTGTATCATTCTGTACCCATCAATACACGCGTTGTTGTTTGAGTCAGTTCCCATGGTGTATGCAATACCAATGTTGCCACCGATAGCTTTTACCCTTATTTCAGACAGTCTGTAACCTGTATACACTGGAGTAGCAGGATCTAAGACCGTTGTAAGAACTGATCCGCTTACATATTTAACCCAAGAGTCCTGATCTTTGAAGAGATCCGTATTGTTACAAGCTGAATTGTCTGCAAAACAGTAAGCCTCTGCATCGTCATAGTCATACTCCTTGTATTCTGTAACTTTGCCGGCGGAGTATTTAGCATAACTTCGAGTTATGAGGAAACCAGCATTTGTATCACCTTTAAGTACTCGAAGTGACAATCTACATTCGCTATCAAAATTTTTACCATCTACAGGCAAAGCCCAAACTTGACCTGCTCTAATTTCATATGGTGTATTGGCATCTGCTTCCTTGACTGTCAGGATATATTCATTTCCATCCTCTGTTTTACAGAAGCCAGCATCATCAAGATTGTAGTTTATCTCTAATCTTGAGAAAAGAGCTGTGATGTTCTTACCATCTTTACTTTCTTTCACTTGCGATCCAACAGCATAATCAAATGGATCCGCTTCTAAAGCAGTAATGACATCATTTATTGGGTAGAGTGTAAGTTTGTTTAAAATCAAATCTGAAATCTCTAAAGCTTCAGCAGAAGCTCTTTCTTCAAGTGACAGCCCTTTATCTTTGAGAATTCTTGAATATACCGAGATGGCAATTATGGAAGAGATTACAAGGACTACCATCGCAATCGCCAAAGCTTGTGCACTATATTTCCCGTTTCTCATATTCGTAATATATTAAATGTTATTTATTGTTTTTACAATCCTTTAAAACCTACCTCTTGCTTGTACATTGGAGCTTCAGTTCCAAAAAATGTTTTTGATATATCTGCATATTTTGGATCTACCGTTATGACTAAGGTTGGATAGGAGTAGTTGTATAGTCTCAAGTTTCTCTTAATTTCAACTGCAGGAGTATTAGACAAATCGCGCCCAAGTGCCACTACACCTCCTTTAATTTCCAATCCATCACGAATATCCTTATCAATATCAGCATACTCAAGAGATATTTTGTTCTCAGCTACGAGAAATGCATCTATATAATCGTATTGAACTGTTGTGCCTGTACTTTTATATGACCCTCCTAAAATCTCAATATTATTTTTTGAGAAGAATATGCAGCCAGACATAGCATCTCCTTTGAGGATATCTGGGCGTAAACGAATCGTGTCTTCAGCTATAACTAATATTTTTCCATTGCACGTTACAGGGCTTGATCCCATGTCAAAACTTGTACTTTGTAAAATACAATTCTCACCAACAGAACATTCACTAATGTTACTAATTTCCTTGAATATGGTATCTGTATTTTGTTCTAGTTTTCTTGTTAGATATGTATACCAGAAATTTTTCTTGTCATTATAGTCGTTTGTACTAACAACTCTTACAGCTGCATTTGGCTTTAAGAATGATTCTATCAGCTGATGTCTTGACATAATCAATTCCGAAGCTTTATCAACTTCTGTCGTTAAGAGACTTCGTAAAGTGTCTGCAGGGAGACCAGAAGGCATATCTTTAGCAGCAGTGCCTGCATACCCTTTCGAATACACAGTACCGCCTTTAGTTGCAAACCAAGGGTCTAAATTGATATTTAAAACTCCTCTACCAATATTACATGCTTGGTCGTATGCTGTTCCATAAACAGCAATCGCACCCAATTCGTTTATACCTATATTCACGGTCCCTTCATCAGTATATATATTACTCGATGGTGAGAGAGCATTGAATTGCCAACTGTTTAAATCGCCTATTAATCCTATTTGTTGTTCTTCTGGTATCTCATATGGTTCTGTAAATGTAATCGTATTCTTTGATACCATCGAGATATCAGTTATCTTTGTGTTCTCGTTAGACTCAATTCTATATGCGTTAATCACAAAATCAATTATCCCGGAGTAGGTTCCATCAACTTCCCATTCGAGATTCAAATTTGTTGGATCGATAATTTTTTCTTTAAAGCTCGATATGTTAGGGTCCTGGAGATCAATACCCCAGTCAAAGAGGTGCTTGATAGAAGATAAATACACATTTGGCTCCCGAAGAGACGCGGAGTCTAATACTCCGACATTAAATTCATACTCCCCTCCTGGATGTTCTAAGCTTGGGGAATCTTTGAATAGAATTTCTATTTCAAACGTTATAATTTTATCAATGTAAACTTTCACAAATCCTCCATCATCATTCTTGATTAACCCACCGATATCTTGATTCGATTTATTATAAATTTTCATCAGGGAATCTTCCTCATGCAATTTCCCCCAAGAATCTCCTGTAAAACTATATACTGATGGATTACTCCAATCGGTTCCTTCTTTCTTTACCAAAATAGCAAAATCATCAGTGGGTGTACCATCGTAGGAATCTGAAAGGAGGGATGTATTTGTTATAGTGCTGCTTTTATCAAACCAAACCACAAAGCCTTTAACATCACCCGGCCCCTCGTCATCATTCCCAGCTACTCTAACTTTCAAAGGATTGTTCAAAGTTTTCCCTGTATACCAAGTATCAGAGGCTCTTTCGTTACAAAGACTCTTCTCCGGGATTATCTCATCTATTGTACATTTCTTGTCGGGTTCCATATCACAGGCTTCTGATTCCGGACAACTTGGATCATCTGCAGCTATAGCTGGATTGGTATCACATGGATCCACTATCACTGGAGAGGAGTTAATTTGATAATAACCTTCTATTGGCAGGGAGTATACCCTGTCACTATCACACTTATCTACATGGTAGTACAAACCGGCCATTTTACCAGCGCCCCCACCAACAAGAACCTCGGATAGTGGAGCAGAAGAAGGTAGAAAACTTTGAGAGTTTGTCGTAGTACTTCTTACACAAAAATCTTCGGGAGAGATAGAGCTACAATTTAGGTTGTTTATCCAAGATTCCTTTGTACCGTAATTGTCTGCTCTGATTTCATACCCTAAAGCACTGGCGGTTAAAGGTGCTGTTGCTGCAGGTAGCTTTACGCTGACCATATAATCTTCGTCGACCTTAGCATAGAATTCTCTGTAAGTACCATTACTTCCTGAATACCACATTCTGTACTCCCCCCCATCTATCAATACAAACGGATCTGAGGCATGAGTGGTATCACCATTAGAGGTTCCTCTTGGGATTCTTCCTTCTGTGGAGGTTGTATTTGAGTTTGCTGGTATTGCATTGTTAACCTTTTGCCAATTAATGCCATCCAAAGAGTAAGCGTAATATATTCTCCAATTTGCTCCATCGTAGCCTGAGTACCACATCTTGTAAAGAGTGTCCTCTTTGGTTACTGTTGGTGATTGAGTATGAACATCATCACCACTGCCTCCTGTACCCCGTGGGATTGTTCCGTTCGTCGAGGTTATATCCGAGTTGGCTGGAGTTGTATTGTTGTACTTGTTCCAGTCTGTTCCGTTAGACGAGGTTGCATAGTAGATTCGATAGTTTGCACCATCATAGCCTGTATACCACATCTTGTAACTACTCCCGTCTTTAACAACAGATGCTGAGAGGATATGTGAATCATCTCCTTTACCATTAGTACCTCTTGGAATCCTTCCGTTGTCAGAAGTTGTATCTGAGTTTGCAGGATTGATGTTATTCATTTTGTTCCATGTAAGGCCTCCATCTCCGGAGGTTGCCATGAAGATTCTCCAGTTTGTTCCATCATAACCTGCATACCACATCTTGTAGGTTCCACCATCTTTGATTACCCAAGGGTTTCTAACATGAACATCATCTCCCTTGCCACTGTTACCTAGTCCAAGTCTTCCATTGCTTGAGACTGTATCACTTCTTACATCAGCAGCATTGTCATACTTGTTCCATCTAAAGCCATCAGTCGAAGTTGCATGGTAGATTCTCCAAGTAGAGCCATCGTAACCTGAGTACCACATCTTGTAGGTACCATCTTTTACTATTGATACTCCTTGGATACCACCATCATCTCCTCTGCCACTAGATCCCAAAGGAAGTCTTCCAGAGGTACTTACAGAATCCAGCTTCCCTGGAATGGTATTGTTGTACTTAGCAATACTAAGGCCGTCCGACGAGGATGCATAGTAAATCCTGTTGGTTGATCCATCTTCACCTGCATACCAGATCTTGTATTGACCATCTGCATAGATTACATATGGAAAGTAGACATGATCATCGTCTCCGGTTCCACTAATTCCCTGAGCAATTTGACCATCACTGGATGCTCCATTTGAATCTACAGGGATTATATTGTTTCTTTTAGTCCAGTCTATTCCATTGTTTGATGTTGCAAAGAACGTTCGGTAGTATGAGCCATCTGAGGCTGAGTACCACATCTTGTAAACTCCGCCTACCTTAACAACAGAGAGACCTTGAACATGAGCGTCGTCTCCTTTACCACTATTTCCCAGAGGTATGGTTCCATTAGTGGAGGTTGTGTCAGATCTTACAGATGCTGTTGTATTGTTGTACTTTGTCCAAGTTAATCCATCAGGAGAGGTTGCGTAGTAGATTCGGTAGTTACTACCATTGGAAGCAGAATACCACATCTTGTAGGTATCTCCATCTTTGATTACTGATACTCCAAGAAGATGTGTACTATCTCCTTTACCACTTGTACCTCTAGGGATTCTTCCATCGGTTGAGGTTGTGTCGGAGTTGGTTGGGTTCACATTGTTTCTTTTGCTCCATGTTAGGCCGCCATCGTTTGAAGTTGCGTAGAAGATTCTCCAGTTAGCGCTATCATACCCCGAGTACCACATTTTCAAGGTTCCATTGTCATCTATGACCCAAGGGTTTCGAACATGGACATCGTCTCCCTTGCCACCTGTTCCGATGGGCAGTCTTCCATTTGTTGAAGTAGTATCGGATGCAGCTGGTGCAGTATTATCGTACTTAGTCCATCGAATTCCGTTGGTTGAGGTTGCGTAGTATATTCTGTAGTTACTACCATCAGAGGCTGAGTACCACATTTTGTACACTCCGTCCTGTTCTATGACTGCTCCTCCAATTACATGGGTATCATCTCCTCTTCCTGCAGCTCCCAAAGGTAGGCGGCTGTCTGTTTGAGATACAGGGTATCCATCTGCCACAGGAGCGACAGCATTGTTTAGTTTGGTTGTTTTGTTGTCATTTGCTAAGAGGGCATCCACATCACCCAAAGAGGATATGTCTATGTTGGTTGGATTCGCAGGATCGGTGGAAAGGAGGTATTCTTTTCCCTTAATAAGGATAGAGATACTCGGAGGAGTAGCAGGAGGGAATGCAGGGTTGTTTGTTTCAATAAACCAAAACGTCTTTGAGATACTACATGAGGAACAACCATTGCTCCCTGTGCAAGATCTTGTAGTCGTTATGGAGCACCCATTATTTGTTTTAGTGTAACCGGCTGGTGTTGAGGGTGTACACCCAGTACAATCACCTGGATGGCATGGTAATGTGCAGCCACTGCAACTCCACCCTGATTTAATTGTTACATAATGACACCCGACACCACACGTAGGCGAACAACCCAAGCAATATTCGTAGCCAACACATGCTGTACCTGCAGCATTTGCAGTACAACCGTTCCATGGTCCATCACAACAAGCTCCTGCATCTACTTTCTGTTGTGGTGTAAATAAAATCAAAGCTAAAAAAAAGCCAAGTAGAAAAAGCACAGATTTTATTTTAATGTTTATCATCTTGATAATAAGACTAAGAGTACTAGAGCTGGATCCACACTTGTACCATATAAGTGGTAGATTTGCCCTTCTGTCTTTAAATTAGCTTGCAAGTTGTGTAATAGTAAATCCTTTGAACAATCTTTAATCAAACAGTTTACATAATACGGGGTTATAGTGGGGTCCTCTACAAGTTTGGTGTTTATATAATCATCTAGGTTTTTTAGATCAAAATCTTTGTACCCATAGTGCTCCATTCGCTCGAAGATAAGATATAAAAGATAGAGATCGCTGGAACCAATACTCTTCTGAGAATCTATAGTTCCCAATATATATTCGAGATCATTTACATATACAGATATCTTTTCTTGCGGGCAAAAATACAATTTGTCTACCAGCATCACAAGCTTATCCTCTACAAGATCAAGATTTGCACCCTCGTAATAAAATGAGGAGAGCATCTTGGGAATTCTTTCAATACTAACCTTCGCTACATTAGCTTCATTATTCCTCACTGGTCGATACTTTCGACCTAACCTTTGATTCACAAAGCAAGGCAAGAGAGTCTTCTCATAATTTATTTTTGACAGATTTTCGTCTATGTATCTTTGGATTTTGCTCAATCGCTCCCCTTGAAACAAACCAGTGCGAAGAAGTTCTTGAGAAGCAATTATTTTTAAAGGATCAGCTCCAGCTGAATCTTCCAAACTTAGCGCAGGGGGTAAGATGATTGGACTTTCCAGAGACTCAATATACTCTTCCCCAGGTTCGTAGTATGTAACACCCATATCGTCGATCATATCTTCAAACAGAAACCACAAGAATTCACTATATTCAGGTATTGTCGTATCGGGCTCTGCGCTTATTGTAAATTTGCCAAGCAAATTTCTACTAACAATCAATTTTTGGTATGTTTCAGACGAAGAAAAATTCTTAATTCTGTCCTGAAGATTTTCCTCAATCTTAATGTTTTCATCTGCACCTACAGGGTTATAGGCAATAATTGAAACTTCACTTGTTCCATCATCTGCCTTTACATTCCTTACAACTACTTTCACTTCAAATTTTCTCTCGAAGAAGAACCCTGATTTTGCAGAGCTTTGCTTATAAAGCTTTGCATATTGACCCCAATAGTCATCTGTTTCACGATATTGATCTTCCCAAATGAGGAAAATCGCAAAACTCAAAAAAAGAACAAACAGGATTATTAGAATTGTTAAAGTTTTTGATCTAGAAAGTGTAAATCTCAAATACAACAATTTTAAAAATTAAGCTTGCAATTGTTTATCCTACTAAAACAATCTCATATTATTAACACCCAAAACCCTCTCAATATTCCAAACTAAATCAGGTTTGTCTGAGACAGTTTCTCTTAACCATTGTAGATATTCTCTATCTATCTTCGCAATGTCCTCTAGTGTCCTACCAGCATATTTCCCAAAATTTACACTACGAATATACTGTGGTTCTTTAGAAATTGTTATCATATCCTCAGTTCTAAATTTCCCTTTATCCTGTATATATTTAAAAAGATCTCTGACAAAATATACATCACTCAAGGCATCGTGCGCTGTGTTATGCTCTATGTTTTCATCTCTGTACAATCCAAGATAGTAACGAAGATACTGAAGAGAGTAACTCTCTAGATCTCTTTTACCTTCGTCTTCTGCAAACATATTTCTAGCTAACTTAAAGGTGCAAATACTTTTCGGTATCTTTATGCCTTTTCTGTACAAAACCTCTAAATCAAACTCAGCATTGTGTGCTACCCAGATGTACTTTTCGCCTAATGATTCTAGATATTCTTTCAATGGTTTGCCATCATAAACAGCTTGCTCGAAAGTTGGTTTGTCTTCAAGAAATTCTGGCGTTATATGATGAACAGCCATTGCAGCTATCGAGATATCCTGAATAGGTTTGAAATACATATTTAATGAAATACCGTCGTCAGAAACTAATGCCAACTGAATAATGTCTTTAGATTGGACATCTGTTGTTTCAGTATCAAAGTAGATAAAGTTTCCTGGCATAATATTGTTGAGCAGATTATATATATTTCAGTATAGCAGTATCTAACTTTGAAACCAAGAATATATATAATATACTTCTCCTATGTTATCCGAATTATCAAAACTTCAATTAAACATCCTTGATCAAATACTTGATTGGTATAAATCACCCAAGCAACAGTTTTTAACTCTTGGCGGATATGCAGGCACAGGTAAGACTACCCTATTGGGGTATCTGGCAAATAAACTGAAAAAAGAAGACTCTCAAATATCCATAGCTTACTGTGCATACACTGGTAAAGCTGCCGTTATACTTAAAAGAAAACTTCAAGAGGTTAAGGCGCTTAAGCCAAAAGATCTTGTAGGAACAATTCACAGTTTAATATACAAAGCAATTGTAGATGATGATGACAACATTATTGGGTGGGAGAAAAAACCTTTAGAAGAATTGGACTACGATCTAATCGTCATAGATGAAGCTTCAATGGTTAATGAAAACATATGGCAAGATCTTCTCTCATTCCAAAAGCCAATATTGGCAGTCGGAGATCATGGTCAATTACCACCAATCGAAGGCACATTTAATTTAATGGAAAAACCTCAATTAAAATTAGAAGAGATATATAGACAGGAGAAGAGCAACCCAATTATAAAACTCTCCGAAATAGCAAGAAAATATGGAAATATTCCAACCATAGATTTTGGGGATAAGGTGAAAAAGATTTCTAAACAAAAGGAAGACACTCAAGACTTTTTAACAAACATATTTAGTACATACAACAAAGATATGCTTGTTCTAACTGGATATAATTCTACTCGATTAAAATTAAATCGAGGAATACGACAACTACTTGAGTTTGAGTCAGAGCTTCCAGAGATTAATGATAGAGTAATCTGCCTAAAAAACAACCATGCTGATGGAATCTTTAATGGAATGACAGGAACAATTCTTAGTATAAAGGAAATAAAATTAGATGATTTTAAAGTTTACGAAACTGAAATTGAATTCGATGGAGAAAATGATATTTTCTTTGGGAATATGAGCATAGAACAATTTGGGAAACAGGAAACTCAGAGCCAAAATAACGGAATATCACTTTTTGACTTTGGTTATGCCCTAACAGTTCATAAAGCACAAGGAAGCCAAGCCAAGCGAGTTGTTCTTTTTGAAGAAAGATTCCCTAAAATGACAGACGAATTATGGAGACGATGGCTTTATACAGCAGTAACCAGAGCTGAAGAAGAACTATATATTATTGGGTAAGCATTTGGGATATAATTAGATATGATAATTACAAATCCAAAGGATGAAAAAAGCATTAGAGAAGCGGCGAGAATTTCCGTAGAGATTTTAGAACAGCTTAAAGAACATATTCGAATTGGGAATACGCCAATGAACATAGACTATGAAGCTGGGTTCCTTTGTAAAAAGTATAAGGTCCAACCTGCATTTAAACGAGTTGAGGGATACAACTATAATACATGTATTTCTGTGAATGATGTTGCTGTGCATGGAATTCCAAAAGATATCCCGCTAAAAAAAGGCGATTTAGTTTCTATTGATTTCGGAATTATATATAAAGATATTTACACAGATCACTGCTGGACATGGTCCATAGGTGAACCAGATAAACATACAAAAAAACTTCTTCATAGTGGAAGGAAGGCAGTCGAGAATGCACTTTTACAAGCAATTGTTGGAAACAAGACAGGAGATTTGGGTTTTGAAATGCAGAAAGAAGCAAAAAGAAATGGCTTTAATACTCTTTCGATTTTTGTTGGGCATGGTATTGGCAAAACACTTCATGATGAGCCAGAAATTCCTGCATATGGTGAACCTAATACAGGAAAACTGTTAGCAGACGGTATGGTCATATGTGTGGAATGTCAGGTTGTTGACGATATAGATGATATTGTAATAGATGAGGATGGTTGGTCCGCTAAAACTGTTAATGGAAAAGATAGTGTAATGTTTGAGTATATGGTAATCGTGAGAAAAGAGAAACCCGAGATTTTAACAGATACTTTTGCTTGGGATACCGTTATATAGTATAATTCTCCTGTCCTATCCTTAAAAACCCCGCTGGGGTTTTTGTTCTTTATGTAGAGCACAAAAGGAGATGCTCGATGAAAAAGCTGCTGTTTGGAATAGTAGTACTACTTGCCCTACTCCTCTCTGGTTGCTCCGGAGAACAGGAGGATTTCCAAGTCAAAGCTGAAGAGGGTAGAACTTTTGTTTACCTCTTTCAAGTCAAGGCTATGGAAATAACAGTCAATCCGTGCGAAAGCATGGCAACTAATCTCGATCCAAACAACATCCTCGGAGGCCGTTGGGGCTTGACCTATGTACGTCTACCTGAAGGCGATTTCGCAGTTCTCTCCTTGGATAACATACCTCTCAAAAAGGTTTCGGTAATGATGAATGGTACTGCATTCAGATGCCCGGGACCGTAGGACAAAAGGAGAGTATTCCGTTTTACACTTTGGTGTGGAATACTCTCCCTGTTTTTTCATCAGAAATATGGTATAATGTACTATAGGTTTATACCTATATACTCTTTCCTGTTTTTATACAAAAGAGTAACTGCTCATTAAAAAGACCTATTTGTCTTTTCTCCAACTTATTAATACGAACATTGTGATATTCATCCTTGGATATTTCTATGTTCGTATTAACCCGAAAGGGAATAAAAAAAAGAGGAGATAGAAAAATGTTCAAAAAGTTAGTATTACTACTATTGGTGGTCTTGTTGGCGGGTTGTTCAGCATCGGAACAAGTTGAGGCTTCGACGATCCCTACTGTAAATGCTACTGTACAAACAGAGCAACCTTCAGAGGTCGAACCAAGCAATGCTGAAATCATGATCCACGTGTACGCCACTGGCTGCCTAGGTTGCCAAGAAATCATTGTCCGAGTCAAATTGGATAATAATGATATCTGCACCTGGAATATAGCCAATTGGCCATCCGCACAAGCACCAACCCTGTACTTCACCCCAGAGAATTGCGGTTTCCAAGATGAAGATTTTGGAATTATCTGGGATACCAGTAAAGCCGTAGCCGTAGCAACGAATGGAGTTGAATTTCCAGTCTATGTAACACACGGTTACGACAAACTTACTTATGAACCATAGGTCAAGAAGGGGTATCCCTGTGTCTTAGCTCACGCTATGTACCTTTGATACCCCTTCAACAACCCCTTTTCAATATACCCAATAATATGTGTTAAAATATCTTACTAATATCTAGTCTTTAAAAATCATGGAAACAATATATGATGTAGCAATAGTAGGTTCTGGTCCAGCAGGATACTCAGCAAGTATATATTTAAGTCGTTACAAACTCTCAAACATTATTTTCGGGAAAATGATAGGTGGAACGATATCAGAAGCACACAAGGTATGTAATTATCCAGGTGTTTGTGATGTATCTGGTCTTGAATTAGGTATGAAATTTCAAAAGCAAGCTACTGATCAAGGAGCCCAAATCGCTATCGAAAGTGTTACAGATATTAAGAAAGAAAATGATCTCTTCAACTTAATTACTGACAAAGGAAATAACTACCTCGCAAAAACCGTAATATTGGCAACTGGGACAGACAGAAACAAATTAGCAATACCTAAAGAAGATCAGTATGTTGGGAAAGGACTATCATACTGTGCTACTTGTGATGCAATGTTTTACAAAAACAAAAAAGTTGGTGTTGTTGGAGGCAGTAATGCTGCGACAATGGCAGCTACAATGCTCGCAGACATAGCATCAGAAGTATATATAATTTACAGAGGGACAGAATTAAAAGGTGAACCAGCTTGGATTGAGCAAGTTTTACAAAAAGAGAATGTCAAAACTATTTTCCAAACTTTAGTAACAGATCTTGAAGGTGAACCACGTTTACAAAGGGTAAAACTTTCTAAAGCATATAATGATTCAGATTATTTAGACTTGGATGGTTTGTTTGTAGAAATTGGCTCCGAACCAAATATTACCCTACCTGTAAAATTAAGCTTGGCTCTTGATAAACAGAATTACATTGAAGTCGATCAAAGACAAGCAACAAGTATCGATGGTGTGTGGGCTGCTGGAGATTGTACTACGAATTCAAACAAATTTAAGCAGGTTGTAACTGCAGTTTCTGAAGGTGCAGTTGCTGCAAATTCAATTTACTGCCATTTGAAACAATCTCGTTGCTAATAGTTTTCGTAACGATACCTGTAATATTTGTAACTAGTCCTCTAGTATTTCTCTATTTTTCAAATACCTTTATTTAACAGTAATAATCCAAATTTTCATTTCTATAGGGTGTTGACCACACACTACCCCTTGCGATATGTTAGAGCACAACATACAACATATTGTATATATACTTATGAAGTGTCCATTTTGCGATTGTGAGGCTACGAAAGTAGTTGATAAAAGAGACAACAGAGACGACAGTTCTACAAGAAGAAGAAGACAGTGCTTACGGTGTGGGAAGAGATTCACCACATATGAAAGGGTGGAAAGCCTTGATGTAAGCATAATAAAAAAAGATGGCTCTTTAGAAAAATTCGATCCACAGAAGATAATCAAAGGTATTAAGAAAGCTGTAGATGAACATAAGATACCTACTGAAGATATAGAAGCGTTTGCAGAAGAAATGGAACGTTTGGTAATTAGTAGCGAAGAACCGATATCTTCAAGAGAGATAGGTTTGAAAACACTTGAATGGTTAAAAAGCAAAGACAAATTAGCATATATTCGTTTTGCATCTGTGTATAAAGGATTTAAAGGTCTTGATGAGATTAAAGATGAAATTAAAAATTTAGAAAACATATAATTTATTATTCAACACACAATGGCTGCCCAGAAACCTGCAAAAATTCTCAAAGTAAAGAAAAGGGATGGAAGATTAGTAAAATTTGAAAAAGAAAGGATAGTAACAGGTATATTTAAGGCTGCAGAGAGTGTTGGAGGTAAAGATCGAAAGAGAGCTGAAGAGATTGCAGACGAAGTGATTGTGAGATTGGGAAAGAAGTATTCAGGTAAAGAGTATGTTAAGAGTAAGGATATCGCAGATACAGTTTCTCAAACCCTCTTAGATATGGGACATGGGAAAACATCAATAGCTTTCGGCCTTTTCGTAGATCTAAAGAATCAAGTTAGAAATATTAAGTCTCTCATTGACGCTAATACCCTAGTTAAGGACTATATAGACAAACTGGATTGGCAGGTTAATGAGAACAGTAATATGGCATATTCTTGGCAGGGTCTCAATAACTATATTTCTTCAACAGTTCAGGCAAATTACTGGTTACACAGTATCTATCCAAAAGAAATTTCAAATGCAAATATAAATAAAGATTTCCATATCCATGATCTTGGGATGCTCGCAACCTACTGTTGTGGTTGGAGTTTAGAAGATTTACTTTTGAAGGGCTTCACTGGTGTTAAGGGTAAGATTTCTTCTGCACCTGCAAAGCATTTTAGTGCTGCACTCGGGCAGTGTGTAAACTTCTTCTATACACTACAACATGAAGCTGCAGGAGCTCAGGCATTTTCAAGTTTTGATACTTTCCTTGCACCGTTCATAAGGTATGACAATTTGTCATACAAAGAAGTTAAGCAGAAGATGCAGGAGTTTATTTACAATATGAATGTACCTACTAGAGTTGGATGCCAGACTCCATTTACAAATATAACTCTAGACCTTATTCCTTCTGGTATCTTGGCAAACCAGGGTGTCATTATTGGTGGTAAAGTTCAGAAAGAGAAGTACAAAGATTTCCAAAAAGAAATGGATATGATAAACAAGGCTTTCTGCGAAATAATGATGGAAGGAGATTCTCAGGGTCGACTTTTCTCATACCCGATTCCTACATACAATCTAACGAAAGATTTTGATTGGGACAAGAAAGAGTACAAACCAATATGGGATATGACAGCAAAGTATGGTATTCCTTACTTCTCAAACTTCATTAATTCAGATATGAGTCCGGATGACGCGAGAAGTATGTGTTGTAGATTGAGATTAGATAATAGAGAGCTTAGAAAGAGAGGTGGTGGTCTGTTCGGTGCTAATCCTTTAACAGGAAGTATTGGTGTTGTAACTATTAATTTGGTGCGTATCGGTTACGAAGCGAAGAACAAGAGAGATTACTTTACAAGACTTAATAAGGTTATGGATCTTGCGAAGAAGAGTCTCATGATAAAGAGAAAATTCTTGGAGAAGTACATGGATGTAGGCCTCTATCCTTACTCTCGTTTTTACCTTGCAGATATAAAGAAAAGATTTGGAGAGTATTACAAGAATCATTTCAATACTATTGGAATTTTAGGTATGAATGAATCTATGATTAATTTCTTTAAGGATAAAGGCCGTGGTATTACCTCTGAGGAGGGAAGAACCTTCGCATTGGAGATAATGGATCACATGAGAGAAAGATTGATGAACTATCAAGAAGAAACAAATCAACTGTTTAACCTAGAAGCGACACCAGGAGAGGGAGCAACCTACAAATTTGCGAAGGCTGACAAGAAGAAATTTGGAGATACGGTTGTAACTGCTGCCGATATTGGAACCCATCAAGGCTGTCCTCCATACTATACTAACAGTACACAGTTACCCGTTGGATTGACTGAAGATGTATTTGAGGCGTTGGACTTGCAAGATGATTTCCAATGTAAATATACAGGAGGAACTGTACTACACATATATCTAGGAGAGAAGGTTAAGTCAGGAGAAGCAACAAAGAATTTGGTTAAGAAGATAGCTTTGAATTACAAACTCCCCTATTTTTCCATTACCCCTACTTTTAGTGTTTGTCCAAGACACGGGTATATATCTGGGGAACACAAATACTGTCCTGTCTGTGATTCAGAAAGAGGATACAAAGATGGTATGCCTTTTTCAGAGGAATAGATATCTAAATTATTATTTATACATTAATGAAGAAAGTTAAAAGACAGAGATGCGAAGTATATTCTAGAGTCGTAGGATATATCCGTCCCATATCTCAGTGGAATATTGGAAAACAATCTGAGTGGGAAGATAGAAAAATGTATAAGGTAGACGCATTAGTTTAAGAGTATGATTCAAATTGGTGGTTTAGAGAAATCATCTCTCCTTGATTATCCTAACAAGGTTTCAGCGATAATCTTTACCTATGGCTGTAACCTTAGGTGCCCCTACTGTCATAATCCAGAATTGGTTATTGAAGCTTTTGATGAGAGAAGAGAAGTCACAGAGAAGTACCTTCTCTCTTTTCTTAAAGCTCGTGTAGGGAAACTGGATGCAGTTGTAATAACAGGTGGTGAGCCATTGATTTATGATGATTTGGATAAGTTGATAGAGAAAATTAAAGAGCTTGGATATCTCGTTAAACTTGATACAAACGGATTTCTTCCAGATCGTCTTGAGAAGATTATTAAAACAAACCTTCTCGACTACATAGCTATGGATGTAAAATTTCCTAAAAGCCAGTATATCAAGATATCAAAAGGAAGAAATGCTACTTCAAAGATTCCAAAATCCATTAAATTAATAATGGAATCAGGCATAGACTATGAATTCAGAACAACATATGTAAAAGGTATTCATGATATGGAATCTGTAGAAGGAATTACTAAAATGATTGAAGGTGCCAAAAAATATTACATACAGAACTTTAGACCAGGGAAGACAATAAATCCAGGACTAACACAGGAGAATTCCTTCTCTGATAAAGAACTCAAACAGATAAAGAAGATAGCAAAGAAATACGTCAAAAATACTCAGATTAGATAATTGGATTCTCTAAAACTTTAATTACTTTCCCATTTATTATGCTTTCACTGTTTCGATCTAGATATATTGGCATATTGTTAGGATTGCTCGATTCAGGATACAAAACTACCATATCATGATTCTCTTTTATTCTCTTAACAGTTGCGCAACCATCTATTATCGCAACAACAATATCTCCGTTCTCAATAGTCGCATCCTTTTGAACAACGAGATAGGAACCATCTTTTAGGTAGTTACCCTCCAGAGTTGCCAAATCCATAGAATCACCTTTAACTATAAGGGAGAATAATCCATCTTTCTTACTCAATAATTTCTCGTCTATCTTCAACACTCCCAAATTATCTTCCTCCGCTGTGACAAGAGGTATACCAGCATTCGCATAACCAAATATAGGGACACCTATTAAATAATCGTACACTATCTGATCATCCTCTTCGACCATATGAATTCCTCTAGGTTCACCAGTTCTCAGAATAAAACCTTTCTTTTCTAAAGCAATCAAATGATTTACAACACCTCTTTTTGTATTGATACCTAATTTCTTTTGTAATTCAGATAATGATGGAGCATAGCCATTTTTCAGATAACAACTTTTAATAGCCCTAAGCACCATTTCCTGTTTAGCTGTTAGTATACCATCCATATGAAAAGTGTTAAGAAGTTATATATACCCAGTATACCCCCTAGGGAAGTTTTTGCAACACCCTATAGCCAAAGCTCTTGCGCAAGTCAGATGATAATACTATACTTTAAACATAAATAATTTTATCTACTTTAAAAATGGCAGAAGAGAAAAAAGCCAAGAAAGTATATACTTTAGAGGAAATCAAATTTACAGAGGCTAACAAAGTAATGACCATAGTTTCCTGTATACCTTTAGTTGGATTGATATTAATGTTTGTCGAAAAGGATGACCTTTTTGTTAAGTACCATGGAGCACAGTTTACATTAGTAGGAGTATTACAATTCTTAGCATGGGTTCCAATTATTGGTTGGTTAATGGCACCTTTAAGCTTAGTATTGATTGTTGTTGGTATGATTAAGTGCTCAAAAGGTGAAAGATTTGATATCCCTGTTCTTTCTGGACTAGGATTGAAATTAATGGCAGCAATATAAGAATCTTGTTTATGAATTAAGAGGGGAGATTTGTTCTCCCCTTTTTTTATATATTATGATAGAATTCTTCTTGTTATTCGGGGAGTAGTTCAGTTGGCTAGAACGCTGCGTTTGGGACGCAGAGGTCGCAGGTTCAAGTCCTGTCTCCCCGATTTATACAAATTCCCTACTCTTTACTAATCTTGTTGGCAACTATCATAGCCTCTCGAAGCTGGGCGGACAGATCTGTCATTCCTCCTGGACTATGTGGCATTAGAATTGTATTAGACTTTGAATTAGCCCCTATATCTTTAATTGTGTCAAAGTACTGAGTTAACAATACTAAGTTCATAACATCTGCTGCAGAAGTCCCCTGCACACTATCTTTAAATGTTTCAACAGATTCTCTCAGACCTTCAATAATTGCTTTTCTCTGATCCGCAACACCTTTACCTTGTAAAGCCTTAGATTCTGCCTCAGCCTCAGCAGCTTTGACCTTAAGAATCTTCTCTGCTTCTCCCTTCTCATTTGCAGCCACTCTCATTCTCTGTGCGGCATTGATCTCATTCATGGCATCTTTAACTTTCCCATCTGGCTCTATATCCGTAACTAATGAGTTAATAATGTTAAAACCAAAATCAACCATAGTTTCATTCAATTCATCTTTCACTGCTATTGCAATCTCATCTTTCTTTTCAAAAAGTTCATCAAGGGTGATTCTTGGAACTCTAGCTCTTACAACATCGAATACATAAGAATTAATCTGCACAAGAGGGTTATTCAATTTGTAAAATGCCTCATACACTTTTTCTGGTAAAACTGCATACTGAACAGAAACCAAAACATTCACAAACACATCATCCTTTGTCTTTGTCTCAGCTTTAACATCAAGCTGCTGTATTCTTAGAGATGCTTTTCCTGCAACCTTCTCAAAAAAAGGTATCTTAATATTCAAACCAGATTGACAAGTTCTAACAAACTTACCAAATCTCTCTATTACAGCGACTTCTTGTTGTTCAACGGTAAACAAACTTCCGAAAAACAATATTACTGCTATAGAAATGAGTACTATTAATGTGAATGTATCCATTAGTAATCTTTAACAAATTATATTCTCAATTATATCAACATATTGATTTACTTGAAAAGAAAATTTGAAAGATCTAAAATATACTATTAATTTGAATATATAATATTATGGAATATGCAGTATTAGGTGTAATAGCCGTTTTAGCTATTTTCGTCGTTTCTGTTTACAACAAAATTGTAAAGCAGAAGTTAGTCGTAGAGGAAGCTACAGGAGATATTGAGACCTTCTTGAAGCAAAGATACGATATGATCCCCAATTTGGTAGAGATAGTTAAAGGATATGCTAAACATGAAGGTGAAACCTTCAAGCAGGTAACTGAGATGAGGGCTAAAGCTATGTCAGCCGGTTCTTTAGATGAGAAAATGGAAACAGAGAATCAGATTACACAGGCACTTTCTAAAATTATTGCTATTGCAGAGAATTATCCAGAATTAAAAGCTAATACAAACTTTCAAGATTTGCAAAATAGTCTAAAGGAATTAGAAGATAATCTTCAAAAATCAAGAAGATTCTACAATGGTACAGCTCGAGACTACAACAGTATGATAGTTGTCTTTCCTCAGAATCTTCTAGCTGGCATATTTGGTTTTAAGAAAGTATCTTTCTTTGAAGCCGGTGAAGAAGAGAAGAAGAATGTCGAAATCAAATTCTAAAGATATATAGATGAAAAAATTTCTTCTAAGTATTTTTGTTTCTTTGTTCTTGTTGCCTTGGACTTTAGTCAGTGCACAAGATCCTTTCTCAGATCAGAGACAGATTACACTATTCAAATCTACTATTACAGTAGGAAAAAATACAGAGATAAATATACGAGAGGAAATTACTTATTATTTCCCTGGATATAATCATGGCATTATCCGAGAGATTCCAACTGACTACAAAACAGGAGGAGGATTTAAACGACCAACAACATTAACTCTAAACGATCTCTACTACTATCCAAAAGGGCAAACCACACTGAGCAACACAATGTATGAGAGAAGCTCTAAGATGGGATATTCCATTTTTAAGATAGGTGATCCCGAGACAACAATAACAGGTGAGTATACATTTGTAATCGATTACACTCTACGCAATGCGGTTAATTTTTTCGATGATCATGACGAAATATATCTGAATATTACTGGAAATGGAACTGATGTACCCATCAACAAATCATATGCAGAGATAAAGCTACCTGGGGAAATTACAGAAAAAATCTGTTTTACTGGTATGGTTGGATCAGAGGAAAAGAACTGTGATTTTGAAGAAATTTCATCAAATGAAACTCGAGTAAATATGAAGGGATCTTTAGAACCATATGAAGGTCTAACTGTAGCTTTGAAAATGCCAAAAGGCAGTTTAAATGATACTAGTAAGACACAATTGATAGAGATATTTCTTGCCAATATAGGAATACTTCTTCCTGTACCAATCTTCTTCCTAATTCTCTATCTAGTCAAGTCTAAAGGTAAGAACAAGAAACTTACAATCATTCCCAATTACGATGCACCTAAAGATATCTATCCTCTGCTTGCTGGGCAGATTTTCAATAATACAGTAAACAACAAACATATCACTGCAGAAATCATTAAACTAGCGATAGATGGACACATTAAGATCAAAGAAGATGGAAAAAACAAATTTATACTTGCAAAAGATAATATTTCAAAAGAGATTTTAGAGGAAGCACCAAGAGCTCTTTATGCCGGTATTTTCAAAGCCAAAGACGAGATAGCTACTAAGGATATTGATTCAACTTTCTATGTAACTGTTAATAATATAAAGTCCATTGTAAATAAAGAAGTATATGAAAAGACTTTCTTTAACAAGCAAAGACAAAGGTTCAAGGGATCTCTAATTGGAATCGGTATCGTTGCACTGTTTCTGACATTTGTTAGTATTACGCCTCTTGCATACATAGCAGCAAGTGCTTGGAGTATCGGTTTGGGAATATCTGCTTTAATAACGATAATATTAGGAACAACAGTAGACTTGAAGTCAGACTTAGGGAACAAAACATACTATGATATCCTGGGACTCAAGATGTATATCAATACAGCGGAGAAACACAGAATAGAGTTCCATAACGATCCGAAAAAATTTAAAGGTGTGTTTGAAAAACTTTTGCCATATGCCATTATCTTTGGATTAGAAAAGAAATGGGCAAAAGAATTCGAAGATCTATACAACCAACCACCTGCTTGGTATGAAGGAAACTTCCAAACATTTAATACATATATGCTTACGAACTCAATATCTAGAATTGGAAGTAATGTACAATCTAAATCAATAGCTCCTACAAACAGCTCTGGAGGGTTCTCTTCAAGCCATGGCGGTTCAGGAGGTTCAGGATTTAGTGGCGGTAGTAGTGGAGGAGGATTTGGTGGAGGAGGAACAAGCAGCTGGTAACTACCACTTTGTAGTATATCCCTTCAACTGAGTACGAATGTATGCATAGATGTAATAGAGCATATATAAACTCTTTTTAATCGGATAATCTCGCGTGTGAAGATATGTTACTTTCGTTCCACCAAAACTCATTTTAAAATTATTAACCCCTATCCAAGGATGTCTTTTACCAGTATAACCTTCTGGAGTCATACCTCCAAAAAGATCAAGAATTTCACAATTCAAACTCTTTCCTAATTTCACTGCTTCCCAATACAGAAGATATGGCATACGAACATTCTTCTCTCTAAACTCCGTATCACTTCCTGCTTGATACACATGCAAATACTTCCCATATACCGTACATTGCCAGATACTCACAGGTACTTCCTTAAAATATCCAACTATCATATAGCAAGCATTTACAGCTATCTGTCTTTTCAATTCATCGGTAAGAGCTTCTACAGATTTACCTTGGAAACCTTTTTTTAACTCAGTCTGCTTGTAGAAATTAGTAAAAAGTTCAAGCTGAGATCCATCATTAAACACCTTAACAGAAACATCAGGATTCTTCATCAATTTATTCAAATTATTCCTTGTAGAATCGCTCATACCATGCCTAAGATCCTCTTCGGAAAGTTTAAGATCAAAATATTGCGAAATCAAAGCATCAATACTCTGTATGGGCGCTTCAAAGAAGCCTTTCTTTTTGTAGACATTTAATAACACATCATCCTCAACCTTCAATGGAGATACACGATACATAAAGCAGTTTTTCTCATTTGCAAGATTCAAACAGAAATCAAATACATCTTCCCAAGCCTTCTCTGAGATTAATTGTAATGATGGAGAATGCTTACATTCTAAATAATTCCCAAAGAGCTTTGTCTTACCAATAGACACAATTAGGAAACCAATATCAGTATCATCATTAGAAATGATATACCTCTCGACAAAAGTAGATGAACATTTTTCGTGCTCATACCTAAAGCTACTATTTAAAAAAGAATAATTATCAAAACTTTTAACAAAATTATCCCACTTTAAATTGTCTTCTTCTATTCGAAATTTAAGGATATTCATAGTTATTTCCCTATTAAAAATAGACATGGTTTTTTCTCCAACGATAAGGTTTCCTGCTTCCACTCCCCTACTCTTTTTGTCAAAATTTTTTCATCTGGGCCCATAATATCAAAAGCCACACAAAGATATGTGGTATCCTCACAAACATCTAGAATATCTTCATATATGCTTTGATTTCGATATGGTGGTTCCATAAATATCTGAGTTTGATTTGTTTCCAAAGCTAACCTTTCAAGTGTTTTAATTCTCTTTCGTTTTTTTTGTTGTTCTTTTGGAAGATAGCCATTAAATGTAAAATTTTGTCCATTCAATCCAGAAGACATTAAGGCAAGTATTATGGAGGAAGGACCAACAAGAGGTATTACCTTGACTCCCAATTTCTGGGCTTCTCGAACAATATGAAAGCCAGGATCAGCAACAGATGGAATACCTGCATCGGATATTAGTCCCATATCCTCCCCAACCAACAAAGGCTTAAGAAAATCTTGTGTCTCGTCAGTATCACTATGTTCATCAAATTGATATATGGTGATGTCCTGTATTTTGTTTTTTAATGGTAAATCTTTAAGAAAACTTCTTGCGACTTTTGGGGTTTCTGTGACAAAGAATTTCAAACAAGAAACATTCTCAATATCTTTCTCTAGAAGGATTTCTCTCATAGAAAAGAAAGAGATTGGAGTTGGTATTAAGAAAAGTCTACCTTTATTCATTAATATGTTCTTTCAAAATTATGATCGATCTCCTCTATTGTCAATTTCCAAATAGCAGGCCTTCCATGTGGACAGCTATATGGATTATTGCACTCTTTAAGTTCATTGAAAAGATTTAACATCTCATCGTGTGAAAGTTTCTGACCAGATCGAACACTCCCATGGCAGGCAATGGTAGCCAATATATCATCTTTTTTCTTTTTAAGGTTCTTGCCTAATACTTCAAGATTCTCCTCTAGATCAAAAATCTCACTAAATATCTTCTCAAAATCTGACTCTGCAAACTCTGCTGGTACTGTTGATATATATATTGAGTTGCTTTTAACAGAATATATGAATCCAAGTTCATGGAAGAATTCTTTACTTTCTTCTAGAAACAGTATCTCTTGTTTCCCAAAGGATATTTCGTTGGGGACTAAGAGGTTTTGTAAGTTTTGATTGCTTTTCTCTCTATCAGATAGTTTTTCGAAATTAATTCGCTCGGCAGCAGCATGTTGATCAATTATCCAAAGTTTTTCATCCTGGAATTCCACAACTATATATTTATTAAAAATTTGAAATATACTAGATATCCCTGCTGTATTAATTACACTAGTTGATTGTATTGAATCAAAATTATGCTCCTCGAACGGTAGAGAACTCAAAGCTTCTTTTGAAAAAAGCAAACTGTCTTCTATTGATTTTGAGGTTGGTTTAGTGTAAATCTTACCACTCCCAGAATTCAAAGTAGTGGAACCACTCTTGTTATTGTATCTCTCCCTTAGCATAGCAATTTCGGTAGGAGCTTGGCCAACATTTTTGTATGAGAGTTCTTTTTCCAAGGTATGCCTGACTGCCTCCTCAATTGCAGAATACAATCTAAATGGATTCTCAAAACGAACCTCTTCTTTTCGAGGATGAACATTAACATCAACAAACTGTGGCTCGATGATGATATTCAAGACAAATGATATTTTCTCACCAAACGGAAGATATCGAGAATATCCTTCGTAAACAGCTCTTGTTATCCCTCTATCTGAAATCCCTCGATTATTAACAAATATGTATGTCGATCCCCCCTTCGATCGGTGTGAAGATGGGTGAGCAATATATCCAGAAATCTTTATCCCCGATCCTTCATATTTCAATGGTAGAGAACTCTCTGCAAAGGCTTCTCCCAAAACAGCTTTTGTCCTTTCAATTGTAATCTCACCTTTCACCTTTCCATTAATTACAGGCAAATCGTCTACTTTCTTAGAGTCTTTCTCCAGAACAAAGTGAATGTTGGGATATATCAAGAAGTATCTTGTTAAAATATCATATATTTTCCTAAACTCGGTTGTCGCAGATTTAAGATATTTTTTTCTTACAGGGATATTGTAAAACAACTCTTCAACAGAAACAGTTGTTCCTTTCTCTTTCGCAACACTAGAAACAGGTGAATGCACCCCCTCTGAGTAAGAAATCTGATTTGCAATCTCCTCGTTTTTAAATTTGGACAAGAGTTTAACTTTCGCAATCGATGTAATGGTAGAGAGAGCTTCTCCTCTGAATCCCATACTTAACAGATTATTCAAATCC
>CAIMEL010000003.1 GCA_903840015.1 uncultured bacterium | reverse complement strand
ACTCCTGAGGTAACACCTGTAACTCCCGATGTAACACCTGTAACTCCCGATGTAACACCTGTAACTCCCGATGTAACACCTGTAACTCCCGATGTAACACCTGTAACTCCTGAGGTAACACCTGTAACCCCTGAAGTAACACCTGTAACTCCTGAAGTAACACCTGTAACTCCTGAGGTAACACCTGTAGCCCCAGGGGTAACTAGAATCGAACCTCCCATACAACCACAAGTACCACCGGTAACTCCTGAAATGCAAGCAGCAGCAAATGCTGACATACTAGAATTAAGAAGACAATTAGCAGATCTACGTGGAGAAAATACTCCCGAACAAAGATCTGCAGCTCTTGGAGCACAATTGGCTCAATTGGAACAAATACAACAGGAAAGAGAATTAACTGATGCTGAAAAAATACTTTTCTTTAATCTTACAAGAGAGAAATCCCAAATTGACAGAGGAATAGCATCAGTAGAAGGAGAGATGCAAGCTCGTAGAGAGAACAAAGAGAAATGGATTAAGAGGGCTGGATTTGTTGCAGGCATTGGAGTAGCTTTAGCAACCCCTGCCGTTGGAGTAGCAGCTATTTTAGCTGTAACACTCGGTGGTAATGTAATCGGTAGAGGATTGAAGAAATTGGAAGGTCGTGTAAGAGCAAAATCCTCAGCTATGAAATACGAAAGTAGAACTGGTAAAAGTTTAGCTGAATTGGTAGAAATGGACAAAAAACAGAAGAGAAGTGAATGGTGGGCAAACAGATTAGGAGAAGCATCCGCACTATTAATTGGTGGAGCTAGTGGATATGGCTTTGGTTCAATCATTCAGAACGTATTTGGAGTTGGTTTTGGAGCAGGAGCACCGACACCTCCAGCACCAGAGGTTCCACCAACAGGGGAAATCACTCCACCAACAGGGGAGATAATACCGCCTGATGGCACAGGAGGCGCGGAATTACCGCCCACGGGCGAGATAATACCTCCAGTTGAAGGAGCCGGTGGAGCAGAAAGTTGGATGACTGGGGACTCCTTTAATGCCTCAGACTTTGGTTGGCAATATGATAAGTTTGGTTGGTTAGGAGATCGTGTATTTTTGAATGGCGAAATGGGCGGAATCCATGGGGCAATGCAAGGAGAATATTTTACAGAGCTGTCAAAATTAGTTCCAAAGGAAACTCTTATGGGGCAACAAAGTGGTGAAATTGTGAACCAATTCTTGGGTAATGCATATCGTGGAGCAAACCCAGTAGAAGCAGCACAACAGGCTGCAAAAGTTCTGCTTGGTGGCAATTAGATTAATTAAATAAAAAGAAATATGAAAGAAGAATTAATTGCGAAAATAAAAGAGCTAGGTATGTCAGATGCTGAGGCAGAAGAACTCTTCCATGTAATTGCTGGAGAAACTCTAAATATTCTCTTCAAAGATCTTGCAGAAAAATCTACTGATGAAGAACTAACCGTTATTGAATCTAGAATAAAGGAAGCAAAATCAACCGAACATTTTGAAACAATAATAAATGAAATTGCTGTAACAGTATATGGTGCAGAGGCTCAATCAGAAATAAAAAATATATACCTTGATCTCTTGGATTCTTTCAAACAAAACATTGAAGATGCCAAAGCATTAATTGAAAGAGCAAACAATGGTGATGTCGAAGCCCAAAAAGTACTCGAAGCTGCAAAACAAACAGAAACATATCAGAACATAATGGGACAAGAGTAATCTACTGTAAAGGATGATTTTTTCTTACAGTTTCTTCAGCGAATTTCTCGCTCGCATGTACATACTTTGTAGTAGTATTTAAACTTTCGTGGCCTAACAATATCTGCAAGGCTGCTGGATTAGCACCACCTTCAGCTAAATATGTTGCAAATCCATGTCTCAAACTATGTGCAGAAGTAGGTATTTGTATCCCCAACTTCTTTCTGTAAACAACTATCCTCTCTTGAAAATAATTAGTTGATATTCTTGCATTAGGTTTGCCAGCTCTAGAACCGGAGAAAGGTATAAAGAGAGCAGGGGAGTCAAACTTATTCAAATATCCACTCTCCCTAAAATCCTCAACCATCTTAATATATTTTCTATTCCCCTCATCAAAGATATCAAGATTCAGTTCAGACTCTTTATTTTCACCCTCACCCCTAGATGTTTCACGCTCGGTATCTAAGTTCTCAACAATTTTAACCTGTGCATTTTCATCTTCATTCGTAAAAGCGTATTTCAATCTTATCTTCAAATAATTATTCAACCAACCAAGACTTCTCCTCGTCAAATATACCAATCTTTCTTTCTTACCTTTACCTAAAATATATATCTTACCTTCAGAATTAATTTGATCAAGATTCAGATTTATAAGCTCGGAAATACGCATACCACTTGCAAACAAAAGCTCCAACATACATCTATTCCTCAATCCGACTTTCTCATCCTTTTCAAACTCTAATGGACTCGCTATCAATTTCTTTAAATCATCAAAAGATGCAACCTTTTTCATTCTCTTATCCGCTTTCATCATGCTTACAGCATCTGGTGGTAAAGGAATATCTAAATCATAACTAATTCTAAATTTCAAGAAAGATCTAAACGCTGAAAGCATTCTATTAATACTTCTTGCATCCAAACCTTTTCCATCTCTAGATGAAATATTTACAGGACGATCATACACACCCAAACCACCATATACTTTACGATACAGATCAGACAGGAAGTCATCCTCGAAGAGTTTCTCATTACCCTTGTTGTTTTCGAACTCTGTTGTAGGTGTAAACACACCGCCTTTAGATTTCGCAGGCCTTAAATCGCCCCTAGGAGCCTTGTTGCCACTTTGACTTGTTATATCAACCTTAATCGCATATTCATGCCTTATTTTATCCAAATCTTTAAGGTGTTCACCGGCTCTTAGATATCCTTTAAAGGTATCTATATCTAATTTAGATACTTTCATAAAATCAACATTCCTGAAATGCAAAAACACTGCAAAAATTGATAGGTCTCGAGCATAGTTTAAGATTGTCTGTGGACTGTAATTATTGTTTTGCAAAGAGATAAGATATGTATCTTGGTCATTGAGTTTGGGAATTCCTTTTATATTCATATGTATTTATATTACTACAAAAAGAAATTTTACGAAAATAGGGGTAGGGGAAGTAAAAATCAGAGAGCAGGAAGATGAGAAAAAAGGGAGAAAAGAGGTGAGATATAAGATGATAATAAAGCTTTTAAGTAAGGGAATACCGAACATTAGTTTGTATATAAAAAAAGTTAAAATTCTAGTCTCTCCAGAATTCCAACCACCCAGACCGCATATAAGGGTGATTATACTCGGTGCTATATTTTAAAATCATAACATATATATTGTCAAGGGGAGTAGTCGTTGAGTAAAGATCTTGATATTCGAAAAATATTAGATTTAAACTTTTATCTCATTCTACTTTCAACCTCATACAAATGCATTAATAGGCTATAACTTAGCAATGGGTTATCCACACTGCGAAAACTATAGGATGTGCAATACTACAGGCTTCAAGCCACTCTACCCCTACTCTCTATGAAACACTATCGAAATTAAGATATTATATTCAACAACAAACTAACAAAAGAAACCAAAAATACAATTATTCCAAAAACAAAATCTAAAATCCTACTGCTATTAAAAAGTCTCTCCCTCGAAACAAGGCTCACTGCAAGATAGTACCCTACTACCGGCACAACAGCGATCAACTCATGGACATCACCACTAAGGAACACACCAAGGAACAAAGAGAAGGAAATTAAAAGAGTTAGTAATGTTTTTCTGAATATTTCAACCCCCTCTATTCCAATATTCATATAGTGCATATATATCGTCAATGTGTATGAGAGTAGTATTAATGGTAAAAGAAAATATATTGGCAAACCAGTAACTAGTAGACTGAAGGTAAAGAAATACATCATGAAAAGAGATAGCAGGTATGACGAGGTTCTCCCTACATGTACAAGAGGGATCTTTTTAAAAAGATCTACATTGAAAACATTCGCCATGAGGAAAGATATATAGTTACCTACAAAGACAAGGAACATCAGGAGAACGAGTATAAAGAATTCGTAGATACGATTAAATTTCTGGAAGAAAAATAATTCAATAAAAATAGCTTCTGAAAAGACAAACAGGGCTGATTGAAAGAGAAATATCAATGATTTCTTCTTAATCTGGAAGTCAAATGCCCACAACAAACCAACAAAAGTAATACAGAAATAGATTCCAGCATTAACATATACACTCCAAAGAATAACCTGTGACTGTGATTGTAGGATCTTGTTAATAAAGATAGCTAAAGCAATAAAGGCTGCAAGAAGCAGTAATTTAGTTCGTTTTTCTCTATCTGTATTGTTATCTACTCTGTTCATCAAGTGATTCTAGATATTTTAAACCTTTTTGAGTTAATACTCTACCTCGAGATGTCCTTTTGATATAACCACATTTCATCAAATACGGTTCGTGAACATCCATCACAGTAACCTCATCTTCAGAGATTGATGCTGCGAGGGTTGAGAGACCTATCGGTCCCCCTGCAAAGTTATTCAGCATAGTTCGCAATATCGTTCTGTCAATGTCCTCTAAACCCTCCCTATCAACTCCCAGCATCTTGATCGTCTTCAATACAACATCTTCATCTACACCTCTATTAGAATTTTCTGCATAGTCTCGACATCTTCTTAAAAGTCTAAGCCCAATACGAGCGGTTCCTCTCGAACAACCTGCGAGAAGTTTCAAAGCACCCTCCTCTATCTTTACATCCCACAATCTACTTGCCCTTTGAAGAATTTCAACTATATCTCCTTCTGAAAAGAAATCTAATCTCTGAACTAAACCAAACCTCTCTCTCATCGGAGAGCTAATCTTCCCTATCTGAGTAGTAGCACCAACTAGAGTAAATGGCTCTAAACTTAAACGAAGAGTCTTTGCAGAAGGACCTTTACCCATAATGATATCTAATACTCTATCTTCCATAGCTGGGTAAAGAATTTCCTCAACCACTTTCGATAGCCTATGTATTTCATCAATGAACAAAACATCGTTTGCTTTCAAACCAGTAAGTATTGCAGCTAGATCACCCTGCCTTTCAATTGCAGGACCCGAAGTAATTTTAATGGATGCCCCTATCTCATTTGCTATGGCCATTGCGAATGTCGTTTTTCCCAATCCTGGAGGTCCATAGAAGAGTATATGATCTACAACTTCCTTCCTCCTTTTTGCAGAATCAATCATCATACGAAGAGTCTGTTTTTCCAAATCTCTACCTACTATCTCATCTAATTTACTTGGACGAATCTTTTGCTCATATGCTGTTGCTACTTCGGTGGAAGGTGTAAGAACATACTCGTTTTCCTCCTTGCGCTTTTTCTTTGTCTTTGAGGATTCTATCATTATTGACTCAGAACAGCTTTAATTAATTCTTCTATCTCAATATCTTGTTTTTCTTTAATCAGTTTCTCTGCAATATCAACCTTGTCCTGAAGGGAATCTCCAGAGAACCCAAGAGATCTTAAAGCACTCTTCAACTCTTTAATAACTCCATCATCTTTTCCATCCTTAACCTCAAAATCTATCTTTCCTCTTAACTCAAGAATTATTTTCTGAGCACCTTTCAATCCTAAACCAGGAACCCTACTCAATCCTCTAGCATCTCCTTCAGACATAACTGTTTCTAAATCTGTTCTTGAAAATGTTGAAAGAATCGCCATCCCAATCTTCGGACCAACCCCGGAAACAGATATTAATTTCTCAAAGAGATCTCGCTCATCTTCTTTCTCAAAGCCATAGAGCGTGTGTGCGTCATCACGTATTTGTAAATGTGTAAAGAGTGAATACTGCTCTCCCTTTCCAGGACAAATATATGAATTCGGTATATATATACGATACCCTATACCCGACTCTGTCAATATATCAACATATGAATCCTTGGCGATATTTATCTTGAGTATTTTACCTGTAATGTATGAGATCATATATCTCATTATACAGGATTTAAAGATGTATGGTTATTACTAGATGATAGACTCAGTAGCTATTGCTAATGCTATTGCATCTGCTGCATCATCAGGCTTGGGGATATCTTCCATTTCACATATTCTACGGACATTTTCTTGAACTTGCTTTTTGCTCGCTTTGCCATATCCCGTAATTGAGTTTTTTACCTGTAATGGAGTAAATTCTTTTAGAGGTATATCTTTCTCTTGTAATACAAGAAGAACAACCCCTCTCGCTTCACCAACTGAGATGGCAGTTTTTGCATTGTTGCAAAAAAGCAATGTCTCTACACCTGCGTAATCTGGCTTGAAAGTCTCCACTAATTCCTTCATATCCGTATATATTTCTAGAAGCCTAGCAGATACAGAAAGATCTTTCTTTGTTAAAATTGCTCCATAATCTACGGGAGAAGGTTTACCATCTCTATCAAAATCCACTATAGCCCAACCGGTAGTAGCTAAACCTGGATCTATTCCTAATATTCTCATAGCTGTACATCACTCCAAACATTTTGCACATCATCATTATCTTCGAAACGCTCGAGAGCTTCTCTTACTCTATCCAAATTCTCAGGATTTAATTCTTTATATAGCTTGGGTTCTTTTATCAACTCCACTTCCTTTAAGACATAGCCTAGAAGCTGTATAGCATCTCTCACGCTTGCCAATTTGCTATACTCTGTATATATCTCTATGAGACCTTCTTCTCCATCTTGGATATCAAGAACTCCATCCAATTCCATTAGGTGAAGTAAGACACTTTCTCTATCTTCCTCTACATACTTATCCTCTTCTCCATACTTTTCAGATTTGGCCATATGACCTGGCAAAAGTGCTAGATATCCCTTAGTTTCAAAGTTCCAAGATACCGATCCTGTATCTCCCATATGTCCCCCTATCTCTTCAAATATCTTTCGAATGTCAGAAACCGTTCTGTTTTTATTATCCGTCAAAGTATCTACTATAATTTGAACGCCAAATGGTCCAAAACCCTCATATGATATTTCCTCAAATATGACACCATCACTCCCCTCCCCTGTCCCTTTCTGAATTGCTTTCTCTATCTTGTCTAGTGGAAAACCTACCTCCTTCGCCTTATCTATATACAAACGGAGGTTAGGATTCATATCAGGATCTCCACCTCCTTGTCGTGCTGCATGGGTTATCTGTACTGAAACCTTCGAAAAAACCTTACCTTTTTTAGCATCATTAAGAGCTTTCTTATGTTTAATTGTTGACCATTTTGAATGACCTGACATATATTTATTAGTATATACAAATTATTCCTTTGTACTATCCTCTTTTAAATCTGATTGCTTAGGTTCCCTCTTGAGATTCAAAGACCTATTTCCCTTCTCACTGTAATTTTGATTACTCCATTTTACTATCTTCTCCTCTATCTCCTCTTTTGTGGTACCATACTTCTCTCTTGATCTTGCAATGATTTCATCTTTAAGCCCAAACTTATGGTATCTCACTGGTAAAGATTTTGCACTAAATGGTATCGAAGTCATTCCATCAATACAGAGTTTAATATACAAAGCATAAGCATCTAAAGAAACTAAATCATCAGAAGCAACTACAGGAGCAAACTCTTTTTCAAGAATGCTTGCATCACCTTGGCTTACAACAAATGACCCTAATGTACCAACATTTCCAAAAATAGCCTGTCTAACAGTCAGTGGTAACTGATCAATATATTGATTAGTCATTGTAAGATTTAATTTGTATTTTCTCGCTTCAGAAAGAATTTTTGCAAAAGACTCTGTTGCAAAATTCTGGAATTCATCAACATACAGAAAGAAATCTTTTCTCTCTTCCTCTGGAACATCTACCCTCTCCATCGCTGTGGCTTGCAATCTTGTTATGATCATACCTCCCAAAAGGGATGCTGTTTCTTCTCCCAACCTACCTTGTGCCAGATTTACAAGAAGAATTTTTTGATTATCCATAATCTCTCTCAAGTCTATTGTGGATTTAACTTGCCCTATGATATTTCTTGTCACTGCAGAAGAAATGAATCTACCAACCTTGTTTTGGATTGGAGATACTGATTCAGATAGCAGTTTACTGTTTTGTGCCATCTGAGCAAATTCCTCAGTCCAGAACTTGTACAAGATTGGATCATCAACCTGCTTCAAGATGAACTTTCTGTAATTCTGATCCATTAATAATCGTATAACGGCTAACAATGTAGTTCCCTGAGCCTCCAATGCGGTGGCTATTGTATTCGTGAGAATATATTGCAATCTTGGTCCCCAAGAATCACCGAATTGTTTCTTAAACACCTCAACAACTCCATCTGCTATCAAGTCTCTTTGAGATTTATCTTTCAACTCAAGTAAGTTAAACCCTATTGGATGAGCAACATCAGTTGGGTTAAAATATACAACATCTTCAATTCTGTTAGGGGGTATATAGTCTAAAAGTTGTTCAACAGTATCACCGTGCGGATCTACAAAACATGCTCCATCCCCAGCTAAAACATCTGATATAAACATATTCTTAAACAAAGTTGACTTACCTGTACCTGTTTTACCAAGTAGATAGAAATGTCGAACCCTATCTCCCCTCTTCAGACCAAATTCAACCTTAGTATCTCTGTAATCTGTCTCCCCAAAGATGGTGACATCATCCTCTGTAGCTCTTGGGAGATTCATAGGTGGTTCAAGCTTTCGAGATCTACTCCACGCGATATTTGGTGTCTCAACAGATATGTTTGGTAAATGGTACAAAGATGCAAGCTCCTCAATATTGAGAATATCTGGCTCATCACTTGCCATAAATCTGTTAATGTAGTCATCATAGAGTTCTTTACCACTCTTCTCAGGGGTTGCATGAATCAAGTTATTAAGATGTGCAGTTGTAAACTGTTTAAAACTTGCAACAACATCTCTAAGCATTTGTTCAGATCTTAATTGCGTTGGTGCCTTAGACACTACCCTTATTTTAAATTCGAATCCAAGTTTAAGCATTTTATTTTCTATCTCACTAAGCTCTTCTTCCTGCCCAGGCTCCAATTTCACTACCTCCTTCTGAGGCTTAGCATCAGGACTCTCCGTAAGAGCCTTACCCATATTCAGTAGAAGTTTCGACAAAGCAGCAATTATTCCACCACCATTTGGATCTTTACCCTCTCGTATTGCTGTAATGTAACTCTTCGACTTAGCCTGCCAATAATTAGCAACAGGCCTGATTAATATTTGCAACCAAACCTTTTCCTCCTTATTTAATTCTGACATGGCCCCTGTAATTCCTGCCAAAGGATCAACCTCAAAGCTACGGAATGTCTTAATCGGGAAAATAAAATCTTTCTCCATCTCAACCTCTCCCATTGTCACGAAAGACTCAGAAGACACACTCTCTATGCGAGCGTAATCCTGAACATATCGGATATCAGCATTTGGATACTGAGCATATATTTGTCCCTCTATGAATCGAGAAATCTCCCTTGGAGCTACGACATAGAATCTTATACCATCTTCATCTGTCGACACTATCTCTAAGCTTATGATATCAGGACATTTCTGGGCGTCCGCCAAAATACCATGTATTGATGCAAACATTTGTTCTGCAGCCAAGGCTGCTTTATCATTTTCTCTAGGGACCAAAATCTGCATTACGAAAGGATTTCGGATATCTTCATAGACCTCAGCTGTTGGTTTCTTTTTGTTCCCAAACAAAAAAAGCAAAAACACAAAGATGAGAGAAAGAACTATTAATAGTAAGATAACGATTTCCATAGGAAGAATTTTAGATTAAAAAAGATTATTAAGCAAATATCCTCTAGAAACTATACATAAGTTTAATGTCCTCTCCTAAAACAATAACAATATCCCCAGTAGTCATAAAATCTGGCCTCCCATTAACCTCTTCATACATACCAGAAAGGATCTCCTTCACAACTGAAAGAGAGTTGGAAAAGGATTCTGGCTGTGGAATATATACAGTTGTTTTCGAGATATTTTTAGGTGCATTCCCATACCTTACAACATCACATCCCGAATTTTCAATTTTACGACCTAACTGATATGCAGAGCCAGGAATTCCACTACCATTGTATACTTCAACCCTTACTCTCTCCTCTTCCAAACCCCTGTCCAAAACCTTTATGTAGAAACTTCTAAAAGCCTTATCAAAATTCTCTGTATTTATTGTAGTTATCTGCCCTCCCCTCTCAGAGAGTTTGTCATCTAGATATGTTGGAGACGAAAGATCTATTGCGTATGTATCACCATTTCTAACAATATTCTTGAACGTTGCAATCTTAGACAAAGCTTTCAGCACAGTAAGATTGGTATATATTGTTTTGTCCAAGCCTTTAATATCTGATGCGTTTAGAAAAAACTTAAGATATGAGAACCTGTTTGACAATCCATGTAACAACAGAAAATTCTCTCCAATTGTAGCTCCCTCTGTATTTTTGTAATACTCCTTAAAACTTTCCTGCACCTCAATATTTCCTCCCATCGTTCTTTCCAATACTTTTCTACTCTCCGTTGTCAGCCAGATATAGTTATCAACTTTGACTCCTAATATCTGACCCATTTGCCACACAGAGTACTCAACACCACGATTTTCTTGTAAAAAATCTCCTGCATATCGTAGTGATGATATTTGTATAGGAGCACCAAAATTTTCTTCTAATCCTGAGAAATATATATCTCCAGGGACATAGGTTACTAGAGATATATCTTTTTCTGAATTTGAAAAGAGAAGAAAAACATCAGAAATTCGTCTTTTCTCCCCTACACCATCTTCAAAAAGTATTAGGGTTCTTTCTAGGTCACTTTTGTTTTTAGAAAGGAGGTAGTGATTAGAGGAATTTTCAGAGATTGGATCTATGACTTTAATACCAGAAAGTACAACAAAAAAATATACAATATAACTAAGAGAAGCAATACACAAAATCCAGGTTAGAATCTT
>CAIMEL010000002.1 GCA_903840015.1 uncultured bacterium | reverse complement strand
TCATATTGCTATAACTCTTCAACAAATTGTAGCTGTTGTACACCTGGAGCATGTACAGGTTGTACTCCAAGTACTCCTTCCGGATATACATCAACTAATACTGGTTGTTCTTCTACAACAAATACCTGTACTGGGAGTAATGGGTGTACATCTTGTACAATCAGTAAAACCTTCTATCGTATTGATCCAAATGTTGCTCCAAGTCCACCTCCATATGCAAGTATGATTGTGGATGGTGTCAGTTATCAGCTATCTACTGATCCGAACAATCCTACACGTATTAAGTATCCTTCTAGTGGTGACAATATCAAAGTTTCCGTACCTCCTTTGATCCCTCCATCCTCATCAGGAGGTGTGGGGTACAAGTTTACAGTTGATAACTACGGTCTTAACGATGAGTGGGCTGGTGGTACTGTATGTGTAGGTGTTGATGGCGAAGATTTTTGTTATGAGGGTACCTCCTCTCAACCAAATTTCTCTCCTTCTTCAAAATTACCGTTGGACACATTAAAACAGAACGCAGAAGGTCAAATAGCTGTACAGTATTATTCTAGGAATCTTTGTAATACAACAAAGAAATATTCGGCTACTACATCTGGCTATTATGTGGTTGATAACATCCCAGAGGAGGATGATGACGATGGAGATGATGATGGTATTCCAGAAGTCTTTGATCTTACTTCGGAAACTGCAGTTAGTGGTTGTACATCAGGCCAGTATACGGGGTTAGAAATTAACAATCCTGTTAATGTAAAGATAGAGGGGAGTGATCCTGATGGTAACTCGGAGATAACAGGGGCATTGGTATGGCTAAGTACAGATACTTCCACCCCATCTCTTGTAACTCTCTCAGATACATATTCTTTCACACCGACCTCTGACATTGGATTACTTTTAGTCAAAAGCGGAGGATCTTGGGATTCTCCGTTGGTGTATGCAGTATCTAAGGTCGATGACACAACTGTTAATTGGGGACTTCTACAATCGGATATGATTCTAAAGAATAGTTTAGGTGAAGATATAGTGAGGATCAGTGATGTCTTAATTCAAGAAGGAACATCTGTGGTATTCACCTTTAAAATGGAATTTGTTAATCAAACATCTTTGGAACATGCTCAAGGTTTGTATAACGTCAAGTCTATGATTCTAGATACATACCAGCTAAACAGCAATATCCTTGATCAGAGTCATATTACTACTAAGGGAATTTGGGGAGTAGATCTACTTGCTCCACAGTTCGAATATATTAATCAGGAGATTCTCTCCCCTCAGGATTTCAATCTCTCTTGGAAAGCACTAGGGACGGATTCTGAGATAACGGATATAGTTGTGAATGGTTACAGAAGAGATGCCTCCATAACAGATTCACTGACGATGGTTTCCCCAGATAAGGGAGAAATAACTTTGGGTGAAGTAGAAGATGAAAATACAATAGGATTTCTAGGTAGGCCGAATCAATGGGAGTATAACAACCTGTCAGCTACTCCATTGGAGGATAATGCGGATATATATATTGGTAACAACGAGCTGGGTCTGATAGATATGTATGTCACAGCATATGATCAGGGATGCAATAGTGTTTTAAATAGCCATATTGTTAATCTTAATCCCTGGATAGCTACAAAAGGTGGTGTTATGTATTCAAGTGGGTCTGTCAGTCTTGAGGCTAAAGATTTAGGTTCAGTCCCAGATAGCTACTTCGAAATAGATGGTCAAAGTACTATTCGTAATGTATCCAAGGATGAGCTCGATTTGGGTACTGAATTAATGACTTCAAGGCAAGCATTTCTACGAAATCTTATACATACAAATCTTAAAGCAGTTCGAGCTTCTGGAGTATATGACTCCAGTGAAAAGAAGAACTTCTGGTTTAATTATTTGACTAGGAAACTGGAAGGGCAACAAGCAGAAATTAAGAAAATAACATCTCTAGCTTCTTGTGCTACTAATGAAGTATGTCTATGGGAAAGTGAAAACAATACAACTATTCCAAGCAATTCTGTTTGCAGTGGAAATGTACTTGTTGTCTCAAAAGGTAATATTACAATCCAACCTGATTTAACAAATGCTGATGGTACATCCGGCTGTATCTTCCTATCTATGGGAGATATTACAATCAAAGGTGGTACATACAAAAGCTCCTCTAGCAGAGTGGGTTACGACTATATTGAAGGTTATCTCATAGCCGAGAACAGAATTACCATAGAACTTGCTGACAGTACAGTATCTCTACGTGATGGATTAGAAATCAAAGGTGGGGTAATAGCGTTGGGGAGAGAATTAACTGGTGAATCGGCAATTAGTATATACAGGAATTTAAGGCTCTTCAACTATATCAACCCGACATTAGTGATTAGTCATGATACTAGATATTCTAAGATAGCGGAAAGATTTTTTAGCACAGAGGCTCCTATGTATAAACAGGAAACAGGGTTTAAACCTTTCTAACAGAATATTACATTTGACTTAATCAGTACCTAAAGATACACTTGTATATATTTAAAACTGCCCAAATGGATTACACATCAAATTATAACAATACAAATACACAATCGACTTTAACCTCACATACAGATGAGAATCTAAGTGAGGTTTTAGAACTAGAGAATAAACTTGTATCCTCAAACATCCCAACAGAGTTAAAAGAAGAAGCTATGAGAAGTGTCCAACGTCTGAAAAGGATGTTCCGAATGGGAGGGTATAGTGGAGAGTTTGAGAATGTAAATAAATATATAGATTGGATAACAAGAATACCTTGGGGTAATATATCTCAAGACAATTTTGATATAGCGAATGCTAAACATCTAATGGATAGTACCCATTACGGTATGGATACTATCAAAGATTTAATCCTTGATTACTTAGCTACTATGCAGTTGCAGAATACTGGGCTTGCTAGTTCCATTCCTTCGCAGATTAGAACTGAACAGATAGAAAAAGCTCCCAATATGGTTGCCTTGAAAGGTTCTTCTGCAAATGCTCCCGTCTTTCTTTTCGTTGGACTACAGGGTGTTGGAAAAACATCCATAGCTAAATCAATAGCTTCTTCCATGGGAAGAAAGTTTGTTCGTGTATCTTTAGGGGCTATTGGGGATGTAAGAACTCTTAGAGGCACCCCTAGGTATTCTATAGATGGTGAGCCTGGACAGATTATAAAAGCTCTAATCAGATGTGGTACGATGAATCCTGTCATTTTACTGGATGAAATAGAAAAATCTAGTGGTAATGCAGGTTTACTTAATGATGTTATGGCGACACTGCTCGAAATCCTAGACCCAGAACAAAATGCTACCTTTGTAGATCACTATATTGACTATCCTGTTGATTTGTCCAATGTGTTTTTCATTTGTACTGCAAACAACTTAGGTGGACTTTCTGCTGCACTCTTAGATCGTGTAGAAGTAATTCGTTTTACAAGTTACACGGACGAAGAGAAAGAAGTAATAGCTAGGCAATATATCTTGCCAAAAGTTTTGGAGAACTTACATCTAAGTAGTGACCATTTACGTATAGATGACGATGTCTGGTCTTTAATTATCCGTCCTGTAGGTTTTGATGCTGGTATAAGGCAATTGGAAAGAAATATAACGACTTTGGTAAGAAGTGCTGCAAGAATGATAATCGAAGGAAAACCATTCCCCATAATTGTAACCTCTACAAATCTAAATGAATTCCTAATACCTGACCAAGGTCCTCTAAGTTAATAGCCTTTAAATGGATTCACTAATCTTAGGGATGAGACAGCCCTTTGTACTTGTGGGTTCTTTATCCCTTTTGATATATCTGCCTTGTGTTGTATTTTAGATTCAGCCTTAGTTAAAAGTGCTAAATCGGATTGTGTTGTTTCAACAGGTATAGATGATGTGTCAATCGGTTTGGTAACGAGATATGCACTTTCATCTATTGTTGCTTGATTGTTTGTGTTATTGCTTTCTTCCATTGATATCTTCAGGATAACTTTCAATCACACCTTGGGGAGTCAAATGCATTTTCCCCTTTTGTATTTTCTCTCTTGAGCTTACAACTTGACCAGACACTGTACCTTCTTTCAGCTCCTCTAAGAAGGTTTTTTGACTCTTGTACTTTTGTGGATTAAGTTCTAATTCCTGTTGTCTTAATCTCTCTTCTAAGTCTTTTTGATACTGACTTCTTTCTTCTTCTAGTTTCTCTTCTTGTGTTTTGGTCCTCTGTATCGCTTCCTGAATAATCTGTTCTTGTCTGGAGGTTTTTCCATCTCTCATAGGTTGTTGTTGGGCGGGTGGATCAAAAATCTGAGCTAACTCCTCTATACTTCTTGTATCTGTACTACCTTTTCTCTCTCTCAATTTCTCTAAATCTCTTGGATCAGAGGTAATAATTTCGTGCTCTGCCTGACTTGATATAACCTGTATACCGACATGGTTTGCTCCTGCAAAGAACAGTCCCTGTCCTTTGTCACAAGTAAGGAGGAAATTCTTTTCACCATCGGAGAGATTGAATACCTCTTGTAATTTGTCTAAGGAAGATGGACTTTGTTTCATAAGCATCTGCAGAGAGGAGTTGGATATAATTGCCCTTCCCATGTCATTGTTTAAGAAATCTGCAACATCTTGGGTTATGGTAGAGAGTCCAAGATAGTATTTTCTTGCTCTCTTCGCTATGGAGTACATGAAATTAGCAGAATCTTTTGATTGCATCATATACCAAGCCTCATCTACAATGAGGAGTCTTCTCTTTTTGTCTTTACGAATCTTTGTCCAGATGAAGTCCAACATTAAGTACATAGCCAAAGGTTTTAACTCTTCCTGTAAGTCTCGTACACTAAATACTGTAAATGGATTGTTGATTTCAAAGTTACTTGCTTCATTGAAAACACCAGCTCCACTACCAATTATATATTTCTCAAGTCTTCTTGCTAGGCCATGTGCTTCTGTTTCTGCCATCCCTTTCAACACTTTGTAAAGATCCTCCAGTAGGGGAGGTTGTTTTGTTTGACTTGTAGGATCAAAGGTAATTCCTTTCTCTCGGTATGTTAAAATCAAAGCTCGGTCAAGAATGGATCCCTCAATACTGTTGATATCCCCATAGAGGACTCTGAAGAAGCCTTGTAAAGCAAGCATTTTCATTCTCAGCTCATCATCTCCTTCCTCTGATACTCCAGAGAGTTCAAATGGATTCATCTTGTTTCCTTTATCTTGTGAGAAAGATATGTAAGAGCCATTTACAGCAGCAGCCAAATCTTCATATTCTCTTTCTGGGTCTATGATTATTATTTCTGTCCCAAGCATTAAACTACGTACTGCTTCGAGCTTAACGAAGTAGCTTTTACCAGCACCTGATTTTGCAAAGACTACTGTATTTGCATTCTCAAGTTCAAACCTATCGAATATGACCAAACTTCTATTATGCATATTAATTCCATACATAATTCCATGATCCATGGTTAATTCTGATGTCACGAAAGGAAAAGTCGTAGCAAGAGAAGTTGTATCCATATTTCTTGTTATATAGATGTTGTCTATACCAAGTGGTTGTGAACTAATGAAACCTTGCTCTTGTTGAAGAGTTGCAGGTTTGGCGGTTACATTTATAGCAGCTAAGGTGGAGATTACATTACGAGTGTATTTTTCTAAGAGTTCTTTGTCATCCGCATAGATGGTGATGTACATTGAGAAGTGGAAGAATTTCTCAGTACCTTCCGCTATGGAATCCTGTAGCTGTTGTGCATCAGAGAGTGCAACTTTTAAAGACGGATCAACTACCTTTCTTTCTTCCATTTGTGCGTATAGTGAGGCCTCCATCTCTCCAATTTTCTTCTTAAGTTTTTCCAGTATTGTTTTTGAGTCAACAGGATAGTAGAAGGTACTAATTCTAAGAGAATGCTCAAAATTGATAATAGGTGATAACCAGTTGGGTCCCACAAATCTTGGATAACCACTCACAAAGAGTGTCTTGAAGTAGTAATCACCCATCTGTAAATGATTAAAATCAACTTCTAGATCTATTGGGGCAACAATATCTTGTACTGATAACTCTGCATTTATTTCTTCGTTATATGTAAGTTGAATATCCTCTTCCTTTTCACTAATATCTGTTTCTGTCTTCTTAGAAGCTCCAAATATCTCCTTAAGGTTCTTGAGAATCATTTCCGGGAGAGTTTTCTTTTCCTTCTCCAAGTTCTCATCCTCAACCAGAGGGTCATAGAATCTGTTTCTATTATCCGACTCGTCTGTTTTTTGTACGGATGCAACTTCTTTTTGTATAGTCTCTCTAAATTGAGCATACTTCTCTCCAGGGGTTTGAAGATTTTTCTGTGTATCTTGCAATACCTGCTTTGTCTTGTTCTCAAATGTTCTGTTGTAATTCTCTCCGATATTGTTCATGTCTATTCCTCTGGATTATATATAGTGTAGAACTCCGTTATTAACTCTTTTGTTGTAAGTTGATGACCAAACAATCCCATTCTGCTCAATTGCTTAAGTATATGATCTCGTTTCGGGTGTAGAAATATCTTTGCTTTTTCAATGAGTTGTTCCGTTTGCATCTTCTCATATTTCATTTGTTCGTCTTTGTCTTTTTTCGAACCAAAAAGACCAGTTCCTGGTAATTGAACTCCAGCACTATATGGGACTACAATAAAGAAGCTTTTGTCGAGGACATCATTTTGTACGATCAGGTTTTGTACAAACAGGGTATATATTTCAAGCTGTTTACTCAAACCTTCACTCATTGGTTTATTTCTTTGTTCTTTAAGATAATCAATATAGTTGGTTATATCTATTCTCTTCGTCCTAATTAATATTTGAATTCTGAAGTTTAGAGAATTGAGTAATCCTGCAAAAGCATAGATCTTGTTATCTTGTTCGTACTCTGCAAGCAGATCGAAGTTTATAGCAGAGGTTTGAATTACCATGGAGACACTACCATTCTTGTTAACGATCAAGTCATCGGTAATATCTCTGAAGGCAAGATGCTCCTGTGTTGATGATATTGTTCTTGCTCTAGCATTTTTATCCATTTAGCTATATCGCGGTTAGTTTAATTGGTAGCTTGTTCTCCTTGTTTGTTAAAACTATCTCTACAACAGGGAACTTGTATTGCGGATGTTGAAAGTTTAGCACATATATCCCTGGATCCCATACTTTGTTTGTAAGGAAATATCCATTTGGACCAGTTTTGTTTGCATAAAGCATTTTCCCTTCTTTCGAGCGTAAATAAACGATTGTGTTAGGAATAGGTTTTAGATCTTTTGTAGAAAGCCAAGCATTAATG
>CAIMEL010000001.1 GCA_903840015.1 uncultured bacterium | reverse complement strand
CCCATATTCTCACCATCTGTATCAACTACATCTTTTACAAATTGGACTGTATTAGCCCAACCTTCTAGAGTGTCAATGATATTGGCATGCGCTGGTTTAACGAATGCAAACAGCATTAAGCTTGCAAGTACTGGTATAAATAGTATGTTTTTTTTCATATCCTTTTTAATTAATATTATGTTTACTAAGATATGGTTTTATTATAAACCATATTTAATAGCAGAGTCAGCAATCGCCACTTCAACCCCTTTCCAGTATTCTTCATATGTTTGTGGAAAATCCTCCTGTTTTGGTGCTTTATCTTTCGCCTGCAATCTGTAATTAAATAATGTTGGTGATGCATCCCACATACATTTAACAGAGACATCTCGCTCTACTCGACCATCATCAAATTCAATATCCGCCTCACAAGGTGTCGCCAAGAAGTACATAAGGGTTTGCTCTAGCGATGGCGAACTTTCAACTTTCGTACTTGCTTGTTGAGGAGAGAGAGTACCAGTATATGCATACGTCAGGAAAGAATTAGCACATATACCATTTGTACAGTTATAAACCTCACCAAAGATAGGGGTCATCATTACTACTAGACTTCTTGGATCTACACAAGAATCTCTGTCTGTAGTACATTCCTGTTCTCCATCTGCATTTGTAGTACAAACCTCATGCCCATCCTCATCACAGTAGTCCCATTTATCAGTACTAAACATACCAAAAGTCTTGAATATACCCTTAACAAAACTCATTATTGGGTTCGCAGAACAAGCAGTCCACAATCCCAAAGAAACATCTTCATATTCACTAGCTGCAATACAGGTATCTCCGTTACCATATGCATAATTATCTCCACCAGGGATCTGCTGTCGAAGATATCCCCCAATATCACCATCTGTACCTTGATAGCTACTAACCATATTTGAATCTCCAACATTGTAATCACTCGTGCTAACATCTCGAGGGCAACCACATTTTGGATCAGTTGGATGATTATCGACTGTATACTTACCATCTGTTGCCGGCACGGAAACCTCATCAACATCTGGAAGGTTAAGTTTACCAGTAACTTCAAATGGCTTTCTCTCTGTTGTTGGCAAAGCTGCTTCAAGTTCCTCCGATTGATATGGCGCCAAAGTTTTAAGTTGATAATTTGCATCGATTTGTTGACCATTCGAAGAATACGCAGAATCAACTTTAGTAATCTGCCTGTTGCTATTTGCCATAAAATATTTACCTAACCAAAAGGCCAAGGGATATGTAACTTTTGTTAATCTAAAACCATTAATTTTCTTTGTATCCACTCTCCCTCCACCACTTGATGTCTTCTCTCCCTCTTTAGGTACTTCATGTAATACTCCAATGCTATTGGTACTACAAATTCTCCTTACTAAATCCACCCTGTTCACGGCAGGATCACACATACTTCCTGCTCCTGCACCAAGTACTTCCTTTGATTCTTTTGTAACATCTACTACTTGATCTTCACTGAATTCATATATCATATATCCCTTATTATCTGTTTTAACATCCTCCTGAATATTTTGATTGCACGATTGGCAGGTTTCGGAGGCTGATTCTGCATATGCTAACGATTCCACGTCGGCTTTAAGATTCTTAACAAAGGTTACTGATACAAAACCGAACACACCTAACAAAACTAGGAATAATAGGGCCTTTTTACTTGAATTTTTCCTTCTCATAAATGCTTACTCATCTTAGATTTACTACTGGGCTTCGGTTTACTTACAATGTAAATTATATATCCAGCCCCTATCAAACCGCCAGAAAATACTAGCAAGTATAACATATTATCTAGAATTCCTGTTTGAGGCGTTTGACCAGTTCCATCCACAACATAACTGTTTCCTGTTGGAGTAGAATTAACTGGAAGTGAAGTACCATTACTAGCTCCTAATATACCGTAGTTATCCAAAGCAGATACAGTGGTACTACCACTTGAAGATTCACTAGATTCTGCAAGAGCAATATCTACATCTCTCTCAGTTATTCCTTCCATTCTCTCCGTTGTCAAACTTGTATCAAATGTAGTCACCAAGTCTATCTTCATAGAATCGCCTGATGTATATTCGTAATATGCAGATCCATTTTGAATACGGCTATCACCTATTGAAAGAATCCATTTTCCATTATCATCAATGAGAGTTGCCATCTTAGTACTATCACCACTACTCCCGCTACTATCTACATCCTGGATGTATGCAAGAACAACGACCTCTCCATGCTCCGGCAAGTTACTAATTTGACCAGTTATGGATTCAAAAGGAGGAGGAGAACTTAGTGTTGCAAATGTCTTTAATGTATATTTAGCATCATTATTGTCATATGTATTACTTCCGGAAACAACTTCGTAGTAGTAGGTTGTCTCTGGTTGTATCCTAGTTATATCTACCAGATGTACATAGTAATTTCCCTTGGTAGTAAGACCATCTCTCTGATCTGAAGCTGTATTACTTAGACTAGTTTTAGATGTTCCATACTTTACAGTTCCCTGTTCCTTTTCTTTTGAGACCCAAATAACAGAGAAACCCGTGTCTGTAAGATTGGCAACCTGTATACTCGCAGCTCCTGTTTTTCCTGTTACTGAAGCACCAGTACCACCAACCATATTAATCCATTGTAACTGCTGTACCAATCGGAATCTTCTGTCAAAAACAACCTCCTCCTCTTCCTCTTCTTCTTCAGGCTGAGTTGGTGTAGGAGTTGGGTTACTTGGAGTTGGTGTAGGTGTTGTATTGTTAGTTGCATATGCTGTTAACAAAGCCTCAGATGGTATAGCTTTGTACATATCTGTTTTAGAAGATATTGCTAAAGGATTTGTATCCTTCAATTTACCATTACTATCAAAAATATCAGAATATATACCATCTACAGTAGCCCCTTTTCCACTACCTCCAACTGCTATTACAACAAGATTACTACTGTTTGAAGTTGAAACCATTTTCTTGTCAGAAATACCTCTTAGGGCAGAGAGATCCATAATCCAATTACCACCACTTGGAATTGTTGCTGATACTGGATATGCACTTTTGTCTTTAGGTAGAGCATAGAGTATTACATCATCTCCAGACCCACCACTCACAGTTCCATATATTGGGTTTGGAGTTGGAGTATCTGCAGTTATGGGTGCTGTTTTGAAACTGAAATCTTTACCACCCTCTGCAGAGTACTTGGTACTGTCCGAAACTATTTGAAAATTGTATTTTGTATTAGGTTCTAAACTTGTTAATTCTACATAGTGGGTATATCTTCTACTATTACCTCTCTTGTCAATTACAGGACTTTTTGAATTTCCATTTTCAATTGGTATTACAGATCCAGTTGATTGGGTATCTGTTGTCCAGCTTATGGTTATGGAACTGGTCGTAAGATTACTAATTACAACATTCTTAGGTTTGTTACTGCCCCCTGCACCAGTTAGAAGTTGAACTACTTGGTATGCAGCAAAGAATATTAGAGGCAAACCTATTACTAGTATGGCAATTATTATGAGGTTTTTTCTCTTTTGACTAGGTAACTGGGCTATTTCCATTAATAACTATAATACCTGTTAATATGGTAGTTTACAATTATGTATTTGTGTGATTTTACTATTTTTCTTTCCTTAAACCAGAGACAAAACCACTTACTGCGGATACTGCAGAACCAATGTTTTTGATTGGTTTAATAACACCCTCATTTACCTCCTCTATTGTATTTTTAACAATAGCTACTGTTCCTTGTACATCCGCAAGGATTAAGTCAACTTGTTTCATTGTTTGTTCTGCATTTTGAATAATCTTCCTACTATCTCCTACTGCATCTTTAGATTCTTTAAGAAGCATAGCAACATAGTAAAGGACAAAACATACCATGAAGGTTACAGCCCCGATTATAATCATCCAGTATATTGGTGATATCTCTGACATTGGTTTTAGTAATTAAATTTAATTAAGAATAGTCTTGTTATTACCACACTTACCATTTAGATCTCCACCTTCTTGCCATATTATCGATTTACACTCTTCGGCCTCTGGCTTGAAATCATTTATCCTTATGAAGTAACCATTCAGAGGACTAATAGGGAAGTCTAATCCATACTCTTGACCATCGTTAACTTGTAATCCTTCATACCTACCTTTTGAAGTAGGCCACCAAGACACATTATCGGCAGTTAAACCCTCAACATTGTTCACACTCTCTATGAGTGTTTTCGCCGTGAATGCTTTTGAATATCCGTGAATACCTACTAAATTCCAACCGGCAGAGAAATTAATTGGAACTTCTGATGTAATCTTAAAACCAGGTAACATAACTTCCTTGTTTTCTGAGGATCTAACTAGATATCCCCTACCTGGAGTTAAAGCGAAATCATCACCAAAGCAGGTATTCTCTTTGTCACAAGAAATACCCTTACTCCATCTTCCACCTTCGAAATATGCAATGAATTCTATTGTTGAACCACCAACTTTTTTGGCGAAATCTTTTGCAGTATATATATCTTCATAACTAAATGCTGGCAACCAATCAAAGGATATTATGTTTATACCTTTCTTCAGAGAGACCTCTTTAGCAGATGCTGTTTGTTCATAGGTAATTTGAGAAGGAACACTCTCAAGAAGAAGATCATACAACACCCCTGCTTTAGGTTCTCCTTTTGGCAATTGAATTCCCTTTTTACCATTTAATTCGAAATAGAAGATGTAAATAGTTTGACCATTTGTAACCTTTTTTTCATATTCAAAAGGTCCATACTCCAAAGTAAATGTACCATATTCTGGGAGGAAGAAGAGCTCATTAGTCTTAACCTCCTCAGCATAAGCTGATTTTACAACCCCCAAAAGGTCAGTAATCAATTGTCTCCCTTTTATCTCCAACAACAACGACTGGACATTACTTAACACATCATTCAACTCTTCTCTTTTGGTCTCCAGTTCATAAAGAATCTCTTCCTGTGTTCGAACTTTCTCGAAACCTGAGATTTGCGTAGTAAGTAAATCCGCGCAAGCATCAGTACAATTATATTTATCAACAAGACCTCCTACCAAATCGGCCACTTGTTCTTCAGTTAATTTTAATGGCTCGACACCAGGTAGCATAGGGGTTCCTTTGGGTATCATAGAGAATGTACCGTCAGAATTCTGAGTTAATGTCATTTCAATAGGGGTTTCCCCACTTCCTATAAAAGTTCCACCTGGATTTGCAAGAACAACCCATTTTGGAATCGTATTTATTAGACTCTCATAATACAAAGCATTCTTCTCTGGCAAGCCCTCAATAATATAATCTGCCTGTGTCATCTCCACCGCTTTCACCTCTGTAATTTGTTTATCCAAATCAGAAACCAAACCAGTAACGATTGCTTTCATTGTTTCAACTTTAGGCCCCAACTGGCAATCACCTGTACAATCTTTGATTTGCTGAGAAAAAGTATTTAAGAAAACTTCTGGTGTCAAATCAACCTCAATAGCTTCGACAGAGATCACACAACTGTTTTTATTTTGACAGGAATCATAAGCCTCTTTCAGTTTTTCTTGAATGTATTGATTCTTTGCCGAATCATTTCCTACCAAATTCAGTGTATCCGCACCGCCCAATTGATATTCTCCATTCGAAAAAGTTACCGGCAAAGACAAACTCTTATCAACCGTAACCGAAGACGCAGACGTAGGTGCGCTCCAAGTCCCCGTAGATCTATTTATAACGATATTCTCCTTGTTCTCCCTCTTCTTCTCAAATTCATCTTGAGTCATAGCTCCCCCTCCTCCAGGCCCACCACCTGAGATAGCATTCAAATTTCCAGCATTAATATTCAATCCTATTTTGGGAAGATCATCGGCAGAAAAATTCCCTCCGTTAGCAGCGGCTATCGCTTTGGCAGCATTTCCATATCCAACACCCGTTGCAATAGATTCCTTGCTCATTGTTCCATTTTGAATTGCAGTAACCTGATCTGCAGTCATCCAACTTGGACAGCTTGGGCAATTAGCTGGTCCTTCCGCAAAACTTTGAAAGAGAAGATGTCCCTTTGACGAAGATTTTACATTCTTCACAACTATATCAGGGTAAGCACCTTGAAAATATCCAAATACCCATTCAGATTTCTCTGTCAAATCATAGTTTTGATATTGACCATAGGCTTCAAAAAAATCCTGTCCTGATTCAATATTCACTATCTTCCCAGCATCAGTCCTAGTATAACTTCCATCAACATACCACCCTCCCTGATCATTTGTTACACTGGAATATATCGTCGATTTCTTAGACTCTCTGCCATTAACAAATTGCACATACACCAAAGAATCTTCAGTTACAACACCACCCTCATCAACTATTTTCCCAAAGATTGGAATTGGTTCTTTTACTTCATCTAGAGTATAGAAAGTTCTAGATTGAACTGTATCTCCTCTCCAACTAAAATACCCATCACCAACCCTAAAATAGTATTCTTTCTCACTCTCTAAGTTCTTCAAAGTCACATGATGTGTATAGTATTTACCATACTTCTCAACCTTAATATCTTCACAATCAAAATTATCTCCACTAACTACAAAATCATCTCCCACATCCTTAGCAACATCACGATTAAAATCCTCTACACATTTACTCTGTGCCTTTGCAAAATCTCTGTCATCAACTGCAACCTTCGACCCAAAGAATGACAATGGACCAGGAAGAAAACTATCACTATCTTTAAAATACACAACACCTTTCATTGGAGAATCTGTAACCCAAGAAACTGTAAAAGAAGTATCTGTAAGATTCGTAACTCTAACTTTGTATGGACGATATGAAACTGAAAGATACGTCAAATACCCTACATATCCTAACAATCCTAAACCTGTTAAAAATAATATTCCCTTCGAAATATTTCTAAGGATCTTAGTAAGTTTCAAACTCATAGAGAAAAACCTCAAAGTTATATACATATATCAAACAAAATAATGAGGAATATGTCAAATATGATGATATAATCAAATATGCAAAATTTCTTTGTAAGACACAAATTAACAATAGGTGATGTCACTCACCTTTCAGACTCAGACAGCAAACTAATCCTTCAGGAGAAGAAATTAAACCTTGAAGATTTAGTACAAATTGAAACATATGAAAGAATTTTTCTTGCACAGATTAGTGATATGGAGAATAATTCAATTGAGGTCGAAATCATGGAAGATTTGGGAGAGAGAAAAACAGAGTACATTCCCAGTATTACAATCATCCAATCTCTCAGTAATGATTCAAAATTCAATTACTTCGTAGAAAAAAGTGTAGAGATAGGGGTTGAGAAAATAATACCTGTAGAATCCAAATATTCACTCAGATCAAAAAATAAGGCCATAAGGGACTACGGCTTTTGGAACAAACTAGTACGTGATGCTACTGAACAGTCAAGAAATACATTCCCTACCATTATCGAGAAACCAATATACCTTAAAGAGCTCCCTGAGAAGAATCTTTCTGAGGAGAGTATAAAGCTCTGCCTTGCTACCGAAGCAATAGATTCAAAATTTTTAGAAGAGATTTTAAAAGATGAAGATATTCGAAAACCTGTATACATCGCTATTGGTCCGGAGAAAGGTTGGCATCCTACAGATATTCAAATATTTAAAGATCTTGATTTCAAGTTCATCAAATTAAAAGGTAATATATTGAGAACCGAAACAACAGGTTTAGTCATAGGAAGCATAATTAAATACCTGAAAGGAGAAATATAATGAAGAAGAAAATAAGGAGTAATTTCAAACAGAAAAGAGAGAAATTTACAAATAGAAACATACCTGAGAAATTCTATACCAAAGAAGACATATTTGTTTCTAGATTGGCGAGTATATTAATGGAACCACGAGGAAGAGTAAAAGGAATATTCTCCAGAAGAGCAATAACAACAATACGAATCAATTCCTTAAAAGGAAATCCAAAAGAGACACTACAACTTTTAAAAGAAAAAGGATATATCTTAGAAGAAATTCCTTGGGTACAACATATATATTTCATAACCAACAGAGACAAAGCTGAAGTATCACAAACAGAGGAGTACAGGGAGGGAAGATACTACATACAGAATCTTTCAAGTATTTTAGCAACACTAGTACTAGATCCCAAGAAGAATGAAAGCATACTCGATATGTGTGCTGCCCCTGGTAGTAAAACCACCCATATGGCAGAGATAACAGATAACAAAGCTCAAATATTAGCAAATGATTCAGATATTACAAGAGTTTCAGCAATGGAGAATGTCCTGGAACAATTCGGAGCAGAGAATGTAAAAGCAACATTTAGTGATGCTAATGATTTCGGCAAGAAATATCCTGTTACCTTCGACAAGGTCTTACTTGATGCTCCCTGTAGTGGAGAGGGTATGATATATTTCCAAGGACCTAAGCCATTGAGATACTGGAATGTAGACAAGATCAGAAGATGTGCAGCAACCCAGAGAGATTTAATAGTTTCAGCTTTTAAAACATTGAAACATGGTAGCTTCATGGTATATTCAACATGTACATTAGAACCAGAAGAGAATGAGGGAGTTGTGACACATCTTTTGAATAATTTCCCAAATGCAAGAGTAGAACCAATTGAAATCGTTAAGCAAAACTCTTTTGATGATTTTAGAGAATTTGTAAAACCAGGAATTAAGAAATGGAGTGGTAATATATACCACCCTTCAGTAAAAAACAGTGTAAGAATTATTCCAAACAGTAAGATGATGGGTTTTTACATCGCTAAGATATTTAAAATCTAGCTCCTCCCCACTCTACAACTGTAAATCCTTCTCTAATAACTTTCTCTACGTTCAAAGGTTTGACCACTTTGTAAGAATCAAGAGGTTCATAGACCATGAACACTCTAAGCAAAGTATCGGGCGTCTTACTTACTTTAACCTCTGCAATCTGATCAACCTGTTTGCCAAACAGGAATGTTAGATATACATACCTACTCTCTTCTTTGGTAATTTGAGGAATCCAGAATTCTACAAAATCAGCTATTTCCTTCTGATTTAGACCGTATGTTTCTAAAACAGAAACAATCTTTTCTTCAGCTTTAGTTTTCTCAACAACCCAACCATTCACAGGTTTTACAAAACCATTAGATACAGATTCCCACCAAAGATACTCATATTTCAAACCTTTATGTACTATCAATCCATCTGGATATGCCTTCACATCCCAACCATTGGTTGGATACTTAGGATATGTGAAAGTAAGATGACCATTTGGTATTACCTGAACATTGAGGTCTGTTGGACTCTCAGGATAGAGATATATTATTGGTTTTGCACATCCTCCTGTCATAACAAAATCTCTTCTAGCAAACTTGACCATTCTGCCATACGGATCTTGCCAATATATTACAGGATAGCTATTAACAAATTTCTCATAGCTATATGGAGCATCATCATCATCTTTTATGGAATTCCATTCATACACACCACCATCTTTAAGTGCATAGTCCTCGGCATATATCTTTTTTAGATATGCATCGTTCCTATCGCTTTTTTGATATATATTATCACCATTTTTACCAACCCCTATCTTAGTAAGAGTAGACATAGATGTCTCTTCTATCTCAAGGTAATTGTTGAAACATCCCCCTATTGACACATAGTCATAGACAGCATTAAAGCTTCCCCCCTTAGTCAAAGCAATACTAACTTTGGGATCATACTCCTGATCCTTGTCATAATATACAATACCTGGTTCGAGTACTAGAATTTGATAGAATCCCTCTGGTGTTTTAACTAAAAGCTCACCTTTGCCACCAGTAACTAAATCATATACATCCCATTCCTTAATACTATCTACTTTGACCAACTCTGAGGATTTGTATAACTCCAACCTATGACTACCAATTTCAAAAACTACCCCTTTATCACTAGTAACTTTCGTATTTGCTCTTTTTAGATATGGATTGGAAAACGCATCGTACAAAGCATCATCACCTGCCACATGGACAACATTTGCCTCATCTTCACCAAAGAAAGGCCCATTCTCTATGGCATATGATTGTAAAACATATACTGTAGAGTTAGTTGAACATGAAATAACTCTCGCTGCATCACCATATGATTCATATTTCAGTACATACACTTCGCATCCTGCTAAACTCTCATCCATATATGTACCTGCAACAACATCAGCCGTTTTGTAAACAGTCTTCAACTCATCATCTATATCGGTAGTTGTACCATCCTCATACTTGGTTGGTTTCTCTAGATTAAATTCTTTGTCTACCACTTTTGGCGTTCCAAGGAATCTAACAGTTAGACCTTTAATTACTTGAGAATCAACTGTACTATCAGGCTCAGTTGGTGTTTCTTCCTCTTCTTTTTCCTGTTCTTCTGAAATATTTTCTTCATTCAACTCTTGATCTAAAGGAGCATATGTTCCTAGATACTGAGCAGAAAGTACTAGCAAAAAGATACCAAAGAGAATTGAAACAAAAAAGAATAGTAGTGGGGTTAAGAATTTTTTGTTACCTACTGCACACTCTCGTAATTTCTTAAACATAGAAAGAAGTTAAGAACTTAGATTATCTAAGGATAACTTCTTTCTACTCTATACGCAATACTATTTCTCTGATTTCTCAGAATTCAAAGCTTTCATACTTAGCTTGATCTTGCCTTGATTATCGATACCAACAATCTTTACTTTGATAATGTCTCCTTCGTTGATGAATTTCCTAACATCTTTTATGAATTCATCTGCTATCTCAGAGACATGTAGTAAACCTGATACACCAGGGGCTATATCAACAAAACCACCGTAAGGCATTATGGAAGCAACTTTCCCTTCATAGATATCGCCTACGACTGGAACAAAATTATATCCTCCGATCATTTTTGCTGCTTGATCTATGGATTCTTTGGAGGAGCTATATATATTTACAGTTCCATCCTCTTCTATCTCTATCTCAGCTCCAGTTCTCTCAGAAAGCTCTCTAATGTTTTTGCCACCTGGGCCAATTATCTCACCAATTTTGTCTGTAGGAACCTTAATTTGTACCACTCTAGGAGCATATTGGGACATATCACTCCTTGGTTCGGCAATAGCTTCCTTCATCTTAGAGAGGATAACTAATCTTGCTTCCTTTGATTGGGCAAATGTTTGTTTAACAATATCCATACTCAAACCTTTAGTTTTAGTATCCATTTGAACTGCTGTTACCCCAGTATCTGTTCCAGTTACCTTGAAGTCCATATCTCCATAGAAATCTTCAACACCCTGCATGTCAGTCAGTACTTTGAAATCACCATTCTCATCAATCACTAATCCACATGCAATACCTCCAACCATCTTCTTAATGGGGACGCCTGCAGCCATCAATGCCATTGTGGAACCACAAGCTGATGCCATTGAACTTGAACCATTCTCACCCTGAATTTCGCTCATTACAAGTATGGTATATGGGAAGTCTGATTCGGAAGGGATTACTGGCCAAAGCCCTTTCTCCGCTAACATACCGTGACCAATTGCCCTTCTACTTGGCATAAGTTTGACCCTATCTGCATCTCCATACGCAAATGGAAGATCATTGTAGAAGTGCATATATCTTTGCTCTCTCTCCCCTTCCATATCATCAACTAATCTAACATCTCTCAAACTTCCTAAAGTCGCAATAGTTAAAGTCTGAGTCACTCCTCTTGTGAATAGTGCAGAACCATGAACTCTTGGGAGTAAATCAACCTCAGTTGCAACCTCCCTAATTTCATCTATCTTTCTGCCATCAACTCGAATATTCTCACCTAAAACTATCTTTCTTAGTGTTTTCTTTTGCAAGAGATCGTAAGCTTCATTCATTGCTACCTTCGAATATTTACCTTCGAATTTTACATATAGCTCTTCTTTTGTTGCATTATGTTTCTTTGAATCACCCGCTTCTAAATTCTCACGAATCTTAGCTTCACCTAAAAATTCTTTAACAGCATCAACTAATTCAGGTGCTGTTTCATATACTGTATATGTCTTATCTTTTGGCTCTACCATACCCAAAAATTTATTCTGAGCCTCTAACCAAGGATTCATATACCCTAAAGACACTTCCATTGCCTCTATAACTTTCTCTTCTTCAACTTCATAGCAACCAGCATCTATCATAGTAAATACCTTCCCATCGCCTGCAACAACATAGTTCATTTTTTCCTCTCCAGATGTAAGATCTAATGTCTTAAAAACATTAGTAAATTTGTCACCTTCTAAACCAACTCTCACGCCTGCAACAGGACCCTCGAATGGAGCAAAAGAGTTCATCAAGGCCACAGATGTTGCGTTCATAGCGAGAATCAACGGATCGTTGTCACCATCGAAAGACATTACGGTAACAATTATACTTACTTCATCCCTATACCCATGTGGGAATCTAGGTCTAATTGCCCTATCGATCATTCTAGCTTTCAAAACAGCATCATCACTTGGGAATCGCTCTCTCTTTACAAACCTAGATCCACTTATCTTCCCAGATGCATAGAATTTCTCTATATATTCAACGGATAGGGGGAAATAATCAAACTCGCCTGTAGATGGCTTGCTATTAACATTCACAGTAATAACAGTGTCACCCATTCTTG